>NZ_OY762269.1:1742500-2342500 GCF_963665245.1 uncultured Paludibaculum sp. | reverse complement strand
CTCGGGAAATTGGGGAAAGGGGTCTGGCCGCGGTAAACTGTTGTCGCCAAACTAACGATCGACCGCCAACAAACCCCTTATGGATCTTACCCCTCGCCAAGTCCTGCTGCAATTTGGACATGTCACCCAGCAGACCTTGTTTCCCGTTCTCGAAGAAGAACTCGGCCCCCTCTGCCCACAATTGAAACTGCTGATTGCCGTGGCCGCCCTGATCCCGCTGGAACAACTCTTGTGTGCGCGCCGCGCCCACACCGGCCGCCGGCCCAAGGACCGCGCCGCCATGGCTCTGGCCTTCATCGCCAAAGCGGTGCTCAACCTGCCTCACACGCGAGATCTCATCCAGCGCCTTCGAGTGGACCGGGCACTCCGCGAAATCTGCGGCTGGATGAGCCCGCAGGCCCTGCCGCATGAGTCAAAGTTCTCGCGCGCCTTCGCCCTGTTTGCGGCCACCCAGTTGCCACAGCAACTGCACCAGGCCGTCGTGGAGGCCACACAGGGGCAGCGGTTGATCGGTCACATTGCGCGTGACTCAACCGCCATTCCGGCTCGTGAGCGGTTCCCCGAAACGCAGGCCCAGAAGGCTCGGAAGAAGGAGGCCAAGGAGGAGGAGGAGAAGCGGCAGAAGACGAAACAGCAGAAGAAGACGAGCAAGACAAAGCCAGCCCGGCCCAAGCGAGCAAAGGGGGCTCACGCACGGGCCAAGGCGAGTGAGCGCGGCACACGGATCCAGCGGCAAAGACACCAGTCGCTTGGTGATATGTTGACTGGAATCCCGACGGAATGCGGTATTGGCGCGAAGAAAGACAGTCACGGCAATGAGCGCTATTGGACCGGGTACAAGTTGCATCTGGATGTCGCCGACGGGCAAGTGCCAATCTCTGCGATTCTCACCAGTGCTAGTGTGCATGATTCCCAGCTAGCGATCCCGCTGATGACGATGACGTCGGAGCGAGTGACGCATCTGTACGAGTTGATGGATTCAGCCTACGATGCCGACGCCATCCACGAGCACGTACGGCAGAACGGGCGGGTGCCAATCATCGCGCCGCATGGGCGGCGCGGGACAAAGAAGCCGTCGAAGATGCCGAAGGTGTTCCCGGACAAACCTACGCCGGAACTATGTTGGGCGAAGAAGGACCGATTCAAAGAGCGGACGATGGTGGAGCGGGTGAACGCGAGGTTGAAGGATGAATTCGGGGCGAGCCAGATCCGGGTGAGAGGGGCGGTGAAGGTGATGGCGCACCTGATGTTTGGGGTATTGGCACTGACGGTGGATCAGTGGATGAGGCTGTCCGGCTAACAGATCCGAAACTCCGCAAAAGAAGAAGGCAAAAACGAGAGGCTGCTGGGGGCGGTCAGCCGGAGGCATGGGGCAAGAGCGCGCGGGAAGGGGCCGAGATGGCGTCGGCGAGGTAGGATTGGACGAAAACTTCCGTCATCACAATCCGGTCAAGAAAGTCAAGGCGATTTCGGCTGAGTTCTGCAAGAGGGTGAACTAAACCGCTGACGCGGTATCTCAGCCGGGAGTACAGCTTGCTCGCAGATTCTCCGGGTCCGGCGGATCGGGCGATGGGATCACACTCGACTAGGTTGTTCCAGACAACCCAATCGACCAAGTGAAGGAGTCCCTCTTGACCCCATTGCGCCAACGCATGCTCGAAGACATGCGCCTGCGGAACCTCTCCGCCGAGACCCAGCGTAGTTATATCCACTACGTCGCCAATTATGCAAATCATTTCGGCCGCAGCCCCGAAAGACTGGGGCTCGACGACATCCGCAACTACCAGCTTTTCCTCGTCCAGCAGCGCCAACTGTCGCCCGAGTCCATCAACTGTTTCCTGTCCGCCGTCCAGTTTCTCTACACCGTCACCCTCGACATGCCCTGGAGCAGTGCCCAGTTCCCCCGCATGAAGGTGCCCCAGAAATTGCCCGAGGTGCTCAGTCTCGACGAAGTCGCCGCCCTGTTCAGCCACATCCACATCCTCAAACACCGCGCCGTGCTCATGCTCTGCTACGGCTCCGGGCTCCGCATCTCGGAGGCCGTCGCACTCCAGGCCGCCCACATCGACTCCCACCGCATGCTCGTCCGTGTCGAGCACGGCAAAGGCGCCAAGGACCGCTACACCGTGCTCAGCGCCCGCCTGCTCACTCTGCTGCGTGCCTACTGGAAATTGCAGCGGCCCGTCGACTACCTCTTCCCCGGCACCAAGGCAGGCACACACCTGCAGCCGGCCACCGTGCGCGAGGTCTGCCACCAGGCAGCACAGATGGCAGGCATCACCAAGCGGGTTACGCCGCACCTGTTGCGCCACAGCTTCGCCACCCATCTACTGGAAAACGGCACCGACACACGCGCCATCCAGGTCCTGCTGGGCCACCAGCGCATTGATACCACGGCTCGCTACACCGCTGTCTCGCCGCAAACCGTGTCCCGCCTGAGCAGCCCTCTCGATCAGTTACCCGAAGCAGCGCCGCCCAAACGCAAACGCGGCCGCCCACGCAAGCACCCTGCGCCGGAGCCTCAAGGCTGAAGCCTTGCCCCGGCCACTTCTGGAAGTGGCTGACATCTTCCGCCGACACGGCCCCGCCTTTCGAGCCCGGCATCGTTTGCCCCTGCAGCAACTGCGCCTGATGGGGGCCATCGAGTCGTGCCGGACCGCCACTCTCGGCGGCCACGTGGAGCGCTGCAGCCACTGCCCCCATCAACGCATCAGTTACAACTCCTGCCGCAACCGCCACTGCCCGAAGTGCCAGAATCTGGAACGCAACCGGTGGCTGGAACGCAGGCAGGCCGAACTGTTGCCGGTCCCCTACTTCCACGCCGTCTTCACCATTCCGGACCAACTCAACGCGCTGGCCTTGCGCAACAAGGCCGTCGTCTACGGCATCCTGTTTCAGGCCAGTGCGCAAACTCTGCTGACCATCGCAGGCGATCCGCGCCATCTCGGCGCCCGCATCGGTTTCTTCTCCATCCTCCACACCTGGGGTCAGAACCTGCTACTGCACCCGCATGTGCATTGCGTCGTGCCCGGCGGCGGCTTGAGTCCGGACGGGCAACGCTGGATCGGCTGCCGCCCGGGCTTCTTTCTCAGCGTCCGTGTGCTGTCGCGCCTCTTCCGGCGGCTGTTTCTTGAGGCCCTCCGGCGCGCCTTCGACAAAGGCCAACTGCAGGAAGCCGGCGATCTGTGTCCACTACTGGCCCAACTGTCAAAACGCGAATGGGTCGTTTATGCCAAGCCGCCCTTTGGCGGTCCCGCCCAGGTGCTCGACTACCTCGGCCGCTACACCCACCGCGTGGCCCTCTCCAACAACCGGCTCCTCGGCATGGACGGCGAACAGGTGAAGTTCCGCTACAAGAACTACCGGGCTCAACACAAAGACCGGCACCGCACGATGACGCTGGAGGCAGGGGAATTCATCCGTCGTTTCCTGCTGCATACCATTCCGCCGGGCTTTCCGCGCATCCGTCACTATGGTCTGCTGGCGAGCCGGCAGAAACAGGCCAACCTGGCCCGTTGCCGCCAACTGCTGACCGGGGCACAGCCACCAGAAGAGCCGCTTGCCCCGCCAACCCAGGCGTCGAGCGGACCGGACCTCATGGCTCCGTACCTGCGCTGTCCGGCCTGTGGGACCGGCCAGATGCAGAGGGTGGAAGTCCTGCTGCCTCGCCTGTACCGCTTCCGGGAGATGAATTCCTCATGAGCCTGCTCAGTCCGCCTGTTGGTCCAGAAACGACCCGACATCGGGCCGGAACCCGCAGTGTGTCCGGAGCCGCCCAACCACAAGAAACAGGAGTCCTTCAGCCCTCATTGCCGCCAACCCAAGCCGCTCGAAGACGCCCCAGAGCCATCCTCGGTGAGCCAGCGCACCCCTGCCAATCCGCTAGACCAACCGTCGAACCAAGCAAAACCCATAGCCCCAAGGACTGAGCCCCGCGGTTTGAGTTCATCGAACGTTCTCATCACCGGGACGGGGCAAGGTCCGCCCCCACCACCGCGTTTCTGCCCCGTCCCGCCGATGAGAACTTATGCGGTCACGCGACTTCGAAATTTATCTTCGCTTTCATTTCAATACCTTACGACCCGATTCCCCCAAATCGCTTCTTTCGCCCCTCTACTCTTCCGGCCAAGGAGCAACTTATGAACATCTTCAAACAACAATCGGACGAGTTGGAACACTCGCACCGCTACCTGAAAACCACCGACGCCGAAAATGAGCTCATCCTCGGCGAAGACTCCGCCAGCCTCATCTCCTGCGTCGAGGACCGCACGCTCTTCTCCAATCTCCGCGACTCCGTCCACGAGCACTTCAGCCCCAACACCCGCTTCGAACAGCACATGGCCGACTCCATCGCCGAAGAACTCTGGCGCAAATCGCGCTACTCCATGGTCGAGTGCACCGCCCTCTCCGCCTCCATCGAACGCGATTGGGACGCTGTCAAAAAGGAGTGCCCCAACGCCGATCCCGCCTACCGCACCTACGCCGCCTTCCGTGACATGGGCCCTCGTGATATCGCCTCGCTCCGCGCCACACAGGACTACGAGGCCCGCGCCTGGCGCCGCAGTCGCTCCGACATCTCCGTGCTTTCAGCGCTCAGGAGCAAGGCCCGCTGACCCCTCGGTGACCACGACACTGCCATGGCCAACCAACCAAGCACCGAACCCGCTCCGCCCCGGCCCCAGGGCGGCGCGGCCACCGCCACCGCAAAACGGCCCGTCTCGGAACGCCGCCTCGTCGCCAACCGCGCCAACGCCAGGAAATCCACCGGGCCCCGCACGGCCGAGGGCAAACGCCGCGTCGCCCGGAACGCCTGCCGCCACAACCTCTATGCCCCCCTCCACGGCCTGCCCGGCGACATCGGACCGCGCCTCTACCGCCAGGCCCTCGAACAGACCGCCGGCATCGCCGAGCCCCGCTTCCGTGCCCTCTTCGTCCACCGGCTCATGCTGCGTGGCCATGAACGCCGGCTCGTCCAACTCGAAGGCAAACTCTGGGCCGAAGCCCTCAGGGTCAGCGGCGGAGCCGTGCCGCAAGCCTCACTTTGGATCCGCGAGACCCAAACCACCGTGCTGCAGGCCCTCGGCCGCTACCACGCCTGGATCTGCGTCCGCATCCGGGCCATTCAGAAGGAGATCCTCCCTTACCTCATCGATCATGAGGTGCCGGCGCCCCAACGTGCTCTCCCGGCCATCGCCGGGACCATCCTCGTAGCCGCCGCCGGCTCTTCCCGGCCCATCGAACTGACCATCGCACCGGCATCCGAGGACGAGCCTCCGGCCGGCGCGCTGTCCATCCAGGGTCGGGCCGACTCGGGCCTGTCACTGCTCCTGCGATCGCAAGGTAAATCGTCCATGGTCCGTCCGGTCCCCGCGCCCGGGGCCGTAAAGCCCCCGCGTCCGCCAAGCGTCCCCGGCCTCAGCATTCGCGCCATCCAGGCGAAAGCACGCGCGGCAAAGTCCGCCCAAACCACTCCTGACGCGGCAACAAACCCAATCGGCCAGACCGCGAACGTCGCCGGGAATCCGTCGCCTCGCGGGACCCATCCTGCCACCGCTTCAGTTCCTCCACCGGCACGGCAATCCACTCTGGCTGCGGAGACAAACCCAATCGCGCAAATCGCGGCAGCCCGGCCGAATGCCCCCAAGTCCAACGAACAAAAGAACCTCCCTGCTCACCGGGCGCGTCGGGACACCAGTGTGGGCGTCCGTGACGTGGCCGAGGCGGATCCCGCCACGAAGCTCGTCCCAGGTAGGCCGTCAAAGGAGGTGAATACCGTTTGGCGTCCACCCGACCCAGACCCGCGCAGCCCGGCGAACCCCGCGGCCTTCAATCGGTCTGCTGCCCCTGTACTCCATCGGTTAAAATAAAAGGTTTGTATGTCCAAAATCGCATTCCTCTTCCCGGGCCAGGGATCGCAGGCCACTGGCATGGGCAAGGCGCTGGCCGACGCCTATCCTTCCGCCATGGCAGTGTTTCAGGAAGCCGATGACGCGCTGCAGTTCCCCATCTCCAAGCTCTGTTTCGAAGGGCCCGACGACCAGCTCAGATTGACGCAGAACACGCAACCGGCGCTGCTGACGGTGTCCATCGCGGCGCTCGCTGTGCTCCGGGAGAAGGGCTTTGCCCCGGCCATCGTGGCCGGCCACAGCCTGGGCGAATACTCCGCCCTGGTGGCCGCCGGCTCGCTGAAGTTCGCTGACGCGGTTCGGCTCGTCCGTCTGCGCGGCCAGTACATGCAGGAAGCGGTTCCGGCCGGGGTGGGCGCCATGGCCGCCATTCTCAAGCCGCCGCTCGACAAGCTGGAGTCGATTCTCGCCGAGGCGTCGCAGGGCGAGGTCGTTTCGGCCGCGAACTTCAATTCGCCGGACCAACTGGTGATCGCCGGCCATGCCGGAGCTGTGGCGCGAGCCTGCGAGGCCCTGAAGGCCGCGGGCGCGAAACGGACTGTGCCGCTCCCCGTGAGCGCACCATTCCATTGCTCCCTGATGCACCCGGCGCAGGCACGCCTGAAGGTGGACCTGGACGTCTGTGAGTTCTCTGATCTGAGCGTCCCGCTCATCAACAACGTCGAAGCGCGTGAAATCTCGACCGGCGCCGACGCACGGCAGGGGCTGTATCTGCAGGTGCCGGGCGCGGTGCGCTGGACGGACGCGATGCACCAACTGGCGGCATCGGGTGTGCAGCGGGCGGTCGAGGTGGGCGCCGGCGCGGTGCTATGCGGTCTGCTGCGGCAGATTGAGCCCGGCATCAAGACGGCCAAGTTCGGCGACCCGGCCGACCTGGAGAAAGTCTGTGAGCTTCTCGCATAAATTCTTGGTCTTCGCCTTCAGCGCGCTTCTCCTGCCCGCACAGGAGCAGAGCGCGCTGGAGCGCGAACCCCAGGGCTGGGTGGACATCACGCCCGGCCCTCAGTTGCAGGGGTGGACCCGTCTGGCGATTGCGCCCGCCCCCAGCGCGGAAGCGTCCCAATGGAAGCTGCGCCGCGACGGCGTGCTGGCATGCGAAGGCTACCGGATCGAGTTCCGCGATTTGAGGCTCAAACGTCTGACACCGGCTCGGCTACAATGAGACAGTTCATGAATAAGAGAAGAAACGCGTCTTTGCTCCTGCTTGTACTTGGGATCGCGGGGGCGGCCTGTAAGACGAGAGTCCCGCCCAACGTGGCGGCGACCGTCAACGGGCGAGCTATCACGTACGCCGACCTCGACCGCCAGTTCAAACGGCAGTTTCCACAACAGCCGGAAGGCGCGTCGCCCGACCAGGTGCAATTCCAGAAGCTCGAACTGCTGCGCACCATGATCGATGAGGAGATCTTCCTCCAGCGCGCCGAGAAACTGTCGCTGCTGGCGAAGGACGACGAGGTGGATTCGCGGCTGAGCCAGTTGAAGGCTCCGTACACGCAGGAAGAGTTCCAGAAGCAGCTCGACGCCCAGGGCATGAACCTGGAGGAACTGAAGTCGCAGATCCGTCGGCGTCTGACCATCGAGAAGCTGGTGAACCGCGAGATCGGAAACCAGATCAACATCTCGGACAAGGACGTGACCGACTTCTATAACTCCAACAAGGCGAGTTTCCGGTTCCCCGAGACCATGTATCACGTGGCGCGCATTGTGGTGACTCCGGGGCCGGATCCGAACGTAAGGAACCTCTCGGGCAACAAGGCGCAGAACGAAGATCAGGCGCGCAAGAAGATCCTTATGATTGAAGCGCGGCTGAAGCAGGGCGAGGATTTCGCCACCCTGGCGCAGGCCTTCAGTGAAGATCCGCAAAGCGCGGCCAACGGCGGCGACGTCGGCTATGTGCAGGAGTCGAGTGTGACCCAGGCCGATCCCGATACGCGCAAGGCCATCATGACCCTGCTGCCCGGGCAGGTCTCCACGCCCATCCGCGCGGCCGGCGGGTATCACATTCTGAAGCTGGTGGCGCGGGAACCCGCGGGCCAGCGCGAACTGGACGATCCGCGCGTGCAGCAGAATATTCGCGAAACGCTGCGGACCCGCAAGGAACAGTTGCTGCGCAACGCGTATCTCGACGCCTGCCGGAATGAGAGCCCGGTGATGAACTACCTGGCGCTTTCGATCGCGCCGGGCTTCGAAAAGAAGTAACAAAGACACCGCATGCAGCGCGGCTGGTCTCGCAATACAATTGTTGCGGTACCAGATGTCCTTATCCTCTTCCATACCGCTTGAGTGGCCGGCGTCCTGGCGGGATCCAGCTCTGCTGAAACTGCTGGATGACGGCCCCATCAATACCTTGCTCTTGCCCGCGGGCGCTGTCCCCGAAATCCGAGCCGCGGCCGGGAGTCGAAAGCTCGAGTGCCCGGCGCCGGTCGCCTGGTGCGCGCTGAAGGAGGTAGACTGGCGCTCCGGCGCCGGCCTTGTCGCCATCAGCGATGGAGTCTGGCCGGACCTGGCGCTGAAGTCGCAATCGAATTCGGCGGGCGACGTGTCCGGCGGGCCGACGGGCGCTCCGTGGCTGGATGCCAATGGCTGGGCGCTGCAGTTGGCGCGCTGCCGGGCAGCGGGCCGGCCAGTGTGGATCAAGGCACCGGCACCGGAGAATCCGGCGACGATGAGTTTCTCCACCTATTTGCTGGCGGCCTGCGAGGCTGCGGCCTACGGCGCGCGCCGGCCGGTGTGGCTGGCTCCGCAGTGGGCCGACGGGTTGGCACAGGCCAATGCGTCCGCGCTGGCCGATTGGCGGAGGCTGATGCAGACGATGCGCTGGCTGGAAGAGCACAGGGCATGGGACGCATGGTCGACCCTGGCGCGGCTGGCCGTGGTGTCGGACTTCTCCGGCGCAAACGAGTACAACGCCAGCGAAGTATTGAACCTCTCGGCACGAAGGAATCTGGCGTTCGTGCCTGTGGAGAAGGCGAAGATCACGGCGGCCGACCTGAAGAGCCGGCGCGCGGTGCTGTATGTCGATGCCGGGCCGATGCCCGCGCCCGTGGTCGCGTTGGTCCAGAAGTTCGTGGAAACGGGCGGGTTGCTGTTGTCGATGAAGGAACCGGCGGCGGCCATCAAGGGCGTGCGGCCGTCGCGCGAACAGCATCCGCGTTTCACGCTGTTTGACTGCGGTAAGGGACGCGTGGCCGTGAGCAAGGCGGAGTGGGAAGACCAGTATGTACTGGCCCAGGACACGCATCTGCTGATGAGCCGGCGGCACGACGCAATCCGGCTGTTTAACGGTGGTTCCATCACCTGCTACCAGACGCAATCGGCCGACGGCCGCAAGTGGCTCGCGCACCTGATGAACTACGCAGGGCGCATGGCGGCGCACCAGGTGAGCCTGCAGACGTGGCAGGCGATCAAATCGGCAAGGGTGTACAACCCCGAGAAGCAGGCACCGGTGGATCTGGAAATTCATCGCGATCCGGGCCAGCAGGAAGTGTATTTGCCGAGCTTTTCCGTCTACTGTGCCGTAGAATTGGAGCTAACAAACCATGCATAGACACATGGACTCTGGGATCTCACGCCGCCATTTTCTTGCCGCGGCCTCCGCGACGGCCCTTCCACTGCTCGGGGCTCCAGCCGCGCCGGCGGCGCCCGTAAGCATCGGCCGCTGCCCGGACTACGGCACGGCGCTCACGCCAACGCTGAAAACCATGTTCGATCAGTTGGGCGGGCTGAGCCGGCTGGTAAGCGGCAAAACCGTCGCCATCAAAATCAACATGACGGGCTCGCCCCGGCAACGTCTGGGCAACACGCCATGCGAACTGGCGCAGTACACACATCCGGCCGTGGTCGGCTCGGTGGTCCGCTTGATGGGCGAAGCCGGAGCGCGTCGCATCCGTATTCTGGAAGGCTGCTTCGGCTGCGACGACCCCATGGAAGAGTTCCTAATCGAAGCGGGCTGGGATCCGTCCCCCCTGCTGAATGCCGCGCACAATGTCGACATGGAGAACACCAACACGCTGGGCAAGGGCCGCAAGTACTCGCGGTTCAAGACGCCCAACGGCGGGCATATCTTCCCGTCGATCACCCTGAACCACTCCTATGAGGAGTGCGACGTGCTGGTATCGCTGGCGAAGCTGAAAGAACACGCGACCTGCGGCGTCACACTCGCGATGAAGAATATGTTCGGCGGCACGCCGTTGACCATCTATGGCGATCAGGCAGCGAAAGACGGCCCGGACGAGAGCACGGCGCGCGGCGGACGCGGCACCATCATGCACGCCGGAGCGCGCCAACCGGCCGCCATTGCCGATCCGGAGAACGACCCGAAGTCGCCGCGTTTCGACAAATACCGCATGCCGCGCATCGTGGCCGATATCGCGGCGGCGCGCCCCATCCACCTGTCCATCATCGACGGCATCTACACGATGACCGGCGGTGAGGGTCCATGGAACCAGGGGCGGTTGCGGGCGGTGCGTCCGGGGATTCTGATTGCGGGAACGAATGCCGTCTGTACGGATTCGGTGGGTACGGCTGTGATGGGTTTCGACCCCATGGCCGAGCGCGGGACACCGCCGTTCGAGCGCTGCGACAGCTCGCTGAAGCTGGCGGAGATGCATGGAGTGGGGACGCGCGACCTGTCGAGGATTGAAGTGGTGGGCGTACCCGTCAAGGACGCGGTGTTCAAGTTCAGAGTGTAAAAGTGAGGCCGGCCGCGAAACCGGCCTCTAGTTGCTTCAATTTGGAAGTTAGGCTTTCTTCTTGATTTGAACGCCGCCGTTGACGGTCGATACACTGACCTTCGGACCACCGGCGCCGATGCGTAGGTCCATCTTCTTGGGACCCCATTTGCCTTCGACTACCGCACCGTCGAAGTTAGTACTCATCCCGCCGTTCACGGTTTCCGCGTGAACATTGGCGGCGAAGGTGGAGGGCACGCTGAGAACGACGCCGCCGTTCACGGTCTCCACTTCCAGGCCTTCCCCTTCCCAATAAGTCCCGGCGATGTCGACATGCACGCCGCCGTTCACGGTTTCACCCTTCACCGTGCCGTTCACGCCAATAAGGGTGATGCCGCCGTTGACGGTCTGGAACCGCAGGTTGCCGCGGACGTCAGCCACGTTGATGCCGCCGTTGACGGAGTCGAGCTTCAGATCGATCTTGCGGGGCACAAAGGCCTCGTAGCTGACGCTCCACTTCTGGTCGCCGGTCTTGATGCCGAAGGTAGTGGACTTGGGCCCGTCGGCCTTCACGGTCGAACCACTGGTTATGACATGGACTTGGTTCAGCCTGTCCCTGGACTCGGAGTCGCTGTCGCCCCAGGCTTCGACCTTGGCTCGGACAAGGATCTCGTTACGATCCCACGCAGTGATGCGGATACCGCCATTGGGCGCGGCGTCGACGTCCAGGCGTCCCGTGTACGCCATCTTCATCTCCCGCATATCACAGATGCGGTGACGGCTGTCGTTCCCGCGGTCTTCACAGGTAAGTTTCTTTTCCTGTGCCGGCGCCAGTGCCGTCGCAAGAAGAAAGGCCGCCCCTAGGGCGGAGATGGTGCGAATAGTCATCGCGTAACCTCCACCCGGTAAAGACGGCCTTCTGCTCGATATGTTCGAGATAGATGTAACGAACGAACTATTTCTTCGCTTCGGCGGCGGGCGGGATCTCGCGGAACATCAGGTTCTTGTAGAAAACCGTGCTCTTCGGGTCGTGCTGCTGCAGGGCGATGTAGCCCTTCATGAAGGTATTCTTCTCGTCCACGAAGTCGGTGATGACCTTGTCGTTCACCTTGATGATGATGTGATTGCCGTCAGCGATGATGTGCTGCACGCCCCATTCGCCGGGCTTCGTGGGACTTTCGAGATTCTTGTGGAAGTTGTACAGACTGCCGGTCTTGACCGGGTCGCGGTGCGTGGCGTTCACCTGAGCTTCATAGCCCTTGGGGAAACCAGGCCCGAAGGCGGTACGGAAGTACATGCCGCTGTTGGAGCCCTCCATGATCTTGAACTCGGCCTTGAACTCGCAATTGGTGCATTCCTTGGTCATCCAGAACAGATGACTGGCGGCGTCGTGACCCTTGATGCACATCTTGCCGTCTTCCTTGACCACCGTCCAGCTGTCGGGATGCTCGTTCGCCTTCCAACCGTCGAGGGTCTTACCATTGAACATTTTGATCCATTTGCCGGGTTTGTCCCCAGCGCACAGGGGCAGAGCGAGGACCAGGCTCGCCAACAGAACGGTGCGGAGTTTCATGATCGATATTCTATGCGAGTTGGAGCAGCGGACGCACGCCCTCGCGCGCGGCTATGATGAGGGTGGAATGGTGACACGCAACACGCGGCAGAAAGCGGCCATTCGCGAGGCGTTTGAGCACTCCGGGCGGCCGCTTTCCACCGATGAAGTGCTGGCCATCGCGCAGACGAAGGTGGACGGAGTGGGCATCGCCACCGTCTATCGAAATATCAAATCGCTGGTGGACGAACAGTGGCTGATGGCGGTGGAGTTACCTGGTGAACCGCCACGCTATGAGATCGCCGGCAAAGACCACCATCATCACTTCCGGTGCGACCGGTGCAGCCGGGTGTTTGAGTTGCATGGCTGTGTGCCGGCCATCGAAGCGTTGGCCGCGCCGGGGTTTACCGTCAGGGCGCATGAACTGGTTCTGTACGGGGTTTGCGCCGACTGCGCCGAGTCCCGTTCGGTACTGTAGGCCCGACCTCAGTGCGGCTGCGGCGCCGCCGGCCGCCGGACCATCCACAGATTCAACAACAGCAGAGCCGCGCCTACGGTGATGGCGCTGTCGGCGACATTGAAGATGGGGAAGTGGTGGCCGTTCCAATAGAAGTCCAGGAAGTCGGTCACGCTGCCGAACGCGACCCGATCGTAGAGATTCCCCACGGCTCCACCGAGTACGAGAGAGAGCGCGGCGCGCAGCGTCCAGTGCTCCTTGGACGCGGGCTTGCATGCGGTCCAGAGCAGGCTCGTGACGAGGATCATGACAGCCACCGAGAAGACGACGAGCAAAGGGTTGCCGCGCCCGCTGGAGGAATCAGCGAAGAGACTGAAGGCGATGCCCGTATTGCGGGTGTGGATGATCTGAAAGAGACCGGGGATGACGGCCACCGTATCCCAGGCCTGGACGTTGGTCTCGATGAGGTGCTTACTGGCCCGGTCCAGTACCAGAATGAGGATGGTCAGGGCAAAGGGCCACCAGCGTTCCATAGAAATCAGACTCCCACAATCTCATACAAGATGGGGTGCATGCATTGTGGCTGCCCCGATGATGGTGGAAAATGACTGCAACGGGCCGCCATAGCGGCGCGTCTGGAACTGACGATGAAACGGTCTCATTGGCTGACACTTGGGGCGCTCCTCTGCGGGGCGATGGCCGGCCTGCAGGCTGAGACAGTGCTCCTGACACATGACGCAACCGGCAACTTCCTAAAACAGGCACCGGCGGTGATGCGCCGAGGCGGATTTGCCCTCGTACCTCGGCAAGCTCTTTTTGGGGCGGCCAGCGCCCACATTCTGGACGAAGGCGGGCGGATGCATCCGGTGCTCTGGGTAACGGCCGACGACGCCGATGCCGGAGTGCTGGAGGTGTTCGTGGGTGCGCAGGCGCCCAACGGACCGGATCCGGCCACGACGATGTCGCGGCACGTGAGAATGCGGCACCACGAAGCGAACATCGAAAACACGAAGGAAGCCGGAGGGTTCGGCATCATTTCGCGGCTGGACTGCGGCGGCCCCCAGGATCCGGACAGTGAACCGCTATATGACGAGCACGGGTTGCTCTCCGGATGGCATGCCACGCGGATGGTGGATGGCCGGAACACGGCGTTTGCCGTGCCTTTGGCCCGTTTTGATGCGATTTCGCAGACGGCCCGGATGTCGGTGCCAGAGTGGAATCGGAGCCACGACCTGCCCAAGGAGGAGTCCTACCAGCGCGCCATGGGCTATCTGTGGATGGAGGACTTCGACGGCGCGCTGTTCTACTTCCAGAAGGCCGTGGACCAGGACCCGCAGAACGCCCGGGCCTGGTATCACCTGGGCTTCGCGCAGGGCAAGAACGGGCACGGGAAGGCCAAACTGGCGTGCTACAAGAAGGCGGTGGAACTGGATCCGCTGTTCCCTCCAGCGCATTACTACCTGGGCTTCTCATTGCTGCTGGGCGGCGACCGCGACGGGGCCGTCGCGGAGTACCGCAAGCTGCGGGACCTGGACGACGGCTGGGCGACCCGTCTGAAGCTCTTCCTGGACGCGGCGCATGTGGACGTGATGGAGAAACCCGAGCCCAAGACCGCGGCTAAGCGGTTGGCGTAGCCGCGGCGCGGCGGGCCACCGAGACGAAGTAAGCCATCAGCGCCAAAGCCGCGGCCAGATGCTTCCAGGGGTGCCCGCCGCCAAGCAGATAGGGTGCCAAGGCCCTATCGTTGAACTCCAGCAGTTTGGCGACGACGTAGAGCGCGATCATCCACCAGATTCCGGACTGCCTCGAGTAGCGCGGCGGGCAGAGCATGAGGAGCAGCGGCAGCGCCACCATGGGAAAGAACTGCACCGCGCCATAGAGCCGCAGGTCGCCAGTCCAGCGCCAGTTGAGGACCGAAAAGACGCCCAGGGCGATGAGGGGCGCGAGCGCCCGGCTGCCCGACGGAAGGCTGACGCGTTCGCCCAGAGTGATGGCTAGGATCGACATGAAGACCAGGGTCATGGGCAGACGATCCCAGAAGAGCGTCGCGGAGTCCGGAGCCCAGTGGTAGTAGCCCGAGCCCAGGGCAATGGCGGCTGCTCCGGTGACCACCAACCAATGGGCGGTTCGTTCCCAGGTCTCCGTGAAGACCGGTTTGCGCCGCAGGACCCAGGCGCCCAGGGCCGCCACAGCCAGGAACGGGAGATTCGAGAGGACGTTCCAGAAGTTCGGGATGCCGAGGATCGTCCGGTGGTCGGCGAACTGATGGTAGCCGGGATCCTGTTGGAGTGGCGGCAGCCAAAGCAGTCCCGTGATGGTGATAGCCAGCAGGCAGCCCACGGCCAGAAGGCCCGCCTGGTTTTGCACACGAGTCGCGGGGCGCGTGAGCGCCAGGGTTTCGACGCCGGTCTTCATGGGAACCTCTATCAGTTGATGTCGACGGGCACGATCTGTCCGTCCTGCTTCACGCCCAGGCGGATGGGCCTCGGCGGACCTTTGTGGGGAATGGTGACTTCGGCCCAGATCTCGGCATTGCGCCGCTGCTCGATCGACGTGCTGTACTCCGGCACGAAGAACAGAACGCGCTTGTCGTTCGTCTCGACGAAGTGCGGATCGCCGGGCTGGGACGAGAGGCGCAGCGCCAGATAGCGGCCACGGATGGGCAGAGAGGGATCCCAGGGGATCGTCTTCACCCAGACGCGAGGGCAGGTGGCACGGTCGTAGAGCAATTTGCCGCCGAGGCTCAGCACGATGGCGCACTGGAGGGCAGCCAGAATGAGTCCTTTGTATAGGGGTTTCATTGCGCGGCTCCTTCGTTGATGCGGGCGATGAATCCACGGCGCAACTTCTCGCCATACCAGCCACCGGCCAGAAAGACGATGCCGAGCACGATGAGGCTGAACGAGCGGCCCAGGCGGTCCATCACGTTCGAGAAGTAGAAGCAGATGAGCGTGATGGCGAAGCCGGCCATACCGAGGTTGATGCGCTCGGGCCGTAGTTCACGGATGCCCCAGGCGATGAGGCCGGCGGCGCCGAGAGCACACCAGGCGTAGAGCAAGGGGCCCTGAGTGTCCTGGGTGATCCAGCTCAAGCCCACGACCCACGCTGCGGCGACGGCGTTCATCCAGACATCGGCGCGGCGATACCAGTAAGAAAGGGCAAGGGGCAGGATGACGGCTCCGGCCCAGCCCACGAGTTCAAACTCGGTGGTGGGACGCTCTGCGTAACGGTAGTGACCGTCAAGCGCCATAGTGACAACGGCTGGAATCAGGGCCAGGCCGCCAATCCAGCCGAGGGCGCGAACCGTGTCATCCGACGGGCTCCTGGGATGGCGGAGGCTCAGGTAGCAGAGCGCGAGCAGCAGGACCGCGACTTCCGACACCTGCCAGGCGGCCACGGCCGGGCGGGCCGCTTCGATCCACTCGCCGATGAGCCAGAACGGCACCAACAACGCGGCCAGCGCCATCTGCGGCCAGTCGCGCAGGAGCAGCCAGCCGGCCACGGCGCCGATCGCCCACATCAGGACACCCGCCGGCCAGTGCTCCTCCATGTTGAAGATCTGACCGGCGAGGAAGATGGCGGCGCCCAAGGAGACGGTGCCGACGGCGTGCAGCGTCCGAGCCATGGCCGGCAGCCGTTCAGAGAAATAGGCGGCGGCACCGTGCAGGCCGGTGACCATCGCGATGAGCATCGTCATGCGCGCGAACGGCGACAGTTCGTCCCAGTGGGCACTGACGAAGAGCAGGATACCGGTGGCCAGCATCAGGCCACCGAACGTCAGGCCGAGGATGATGGGCAGCCGGCCCTTGGATTGCGGCGAGCGGGCCGCCTCCCATTCGCGGATCGACGCCGCTTGTTGTTCACTCACGAGGTTCGCTGCGACCCAGCGTTCCAGGGAAGGTTCGAGATCCATTTTCAAGGAATTGCCTGCCTTTCCCGACTTCAGAAAGCGCGGCGGGGCCTTACTCGGCCGGCGGCAGCGCGGCAGAACCAGCGGGCACGGTCGCGCGGTTCCGATACCAGGCGACCATGCTGTCCAGGGTGGACGGGGCGAACTTCACGATGCCGAGGGCCGAGAGCAGTGTGGTACAGCCCAGGACACCCATCATGCTGTTCGGGGTCCAGTGCAGAGTGTCGTGCAGAATGTACAACACGCCGGAGGCCAGGATGACGCCCAGCATGTTGAGGAAGTTGTTGGTCGCCAGGGCTCGGCCTTTCTGCTCGGGCGCGGCGCGTTCCTGCAAGTAAGCGTTCAGCGGCACGATGAACAGGCCGCCGGAGAACCCGATCACCGCCAGCCACACGAGCGTCCCATTGAAGGTATGCGTGAGGCCGAGAAAGATGCCGGAAAGGCCCATGAACGCGGCGCCCACCGGGACGAGGCCCAGTTCGATGCGGTCTCGTGACAGCCAACCGGCGGCGATGCTGCCCAGGCCGATGCCCAGCGCCAGGGCGGTGACCAGCAGGCCGGTGTGGGTTTCAGACAGGTGTAGGGATTCGCTGCCCAACAGGATCACGGCCATCTGCAACAGCCCGCCGAGGAACCAGAAGTAAGAGATGCCCATCACGCTCCACCAAAGGCCGGCATCCGCGTAAAGGACCTTGGCTCCGAGCCAGACTTCGGCGAAGGGATTCGTATGGAACGGCTCCTTGGAACCCGCCGCCGGGACGCTCCGGATCAACAGACTGGTGAGCGAACCGATGACGGCAATACCCAGCAGCACGCCACCGAGCTTCAGGGATTCACCCTTCCAGTGCGCGAACAGGAACGAACCGACGCTCGAACCCAGGACGATAGCGGCGAAGGTGGAGAGCTCCAGCAGGCCGTTCGCCTTGGTGAGTTGAGACGGCGGCAACATCTCGGGCAGAATGCCGTACTTGGCCGGGCTGAAGAAGTTGGCCTGGGCGGCCAGCAGGAAGAGGACGACCAGCAGCATAGGGATGCTGCCCATGGTGAGGGCCGCGGCGCCGATGATCATGATGACGATCTCGAACGACTTGGTGATCTTCAACACGTTCGACTTGCTGAAGCGGTCGGCCAACTGGCCCGCGTAGCCCGCAAAGAGCAGAAACGGAATGACAAAGACCGCTCCGGCGAGGGCGAGATAGCGGGCCCCCAGCAACTGGTCGGCGGCCAGTTCCACGGCGCCGACGGAGACGATCATCTTGTAGACGTTGTCGTTGAAAGCACCCAGGAACTGAGTCCAGAGGAAGGAGTGAAAGCTCCGGTCGCGCAGCAGCGGAAGGTAACCGGTCGGAGCTGAGTCAGTCGGCATGTTATGACTATGGCACGTCCAGGACCAATCGAGAACTAGGGAATTCCTATTGTATTCAATCAATTAGAGACTGACGAGAAAAGCTGACGAAAACAGCATATTTCATCAAATGCACATCACTGTACATTGTATGTATGAGCGCGTTCGATGAATCCGACCGGCATCTGCTTGAGTCCGTGGCCGGCCTGGGCTACTGCAATCCGTTTTTGCCGGAACGGGTCGAACTGGAGCGCGCCGTGCTTGGGCGCGAATTCCAGTCGGGAGGCCCGGTTTGGAGCGCTTCGGTCTCCGATCCGGACGCCACCCGGCCCAACGTCCCGCCCATCACCCGGAAGGTGGAGGCAGCCATCGGCCGCCTGCAGCAGTGCCTGGTGGATGCCTCCGATGTCCAGCCGGACGAATTGGCCTGCTATGCCGAAACCGTCCACTATCTGCTTTACCACCGCTACTATCCGCGCTTCGCCGGGGCGGGCAAGCAGTACCTCTATCGAGACTTTCTGGCTGATTGGAACCGCCTCTGCCAGGTGCCGGGCAAGCGTTTCGAGTACCCGCTGGAGCCGTCGCATCTGTTCGCCTGCTTCCGCCAGATCCAGCGTGCGTTTCATGGCATCCACGACCGCATCATCGGCAACTCGATGCCGGCCGCGCGGCTGCGGGCCAGCATCTGGCAATCGATCTTCACCCACGACATGCGGCGCTACCGCCGGGCGCTGTACCGCAAGATGGGCGAGTTCCCGACGCTGATTACGGGGCCTTCGGGCACGGGGAAGGAACTGATTGCGCGCGCCATCGCGGGGTCGCGGTACGTACCGTTCGATGCCGACCGTCTGGAATTTCTGGAACCCTCGGAGGAGTCGTTCCTGCCGATGAACCTGGCCGCTCTATCGCCGACGTTGATTGAGTCGGAGCTGTTCGGACACAGACGGGGCTCGTTTACCGGCGCCATTGGCGACCGGCGCGGCTGGCTGGAGTCGTGCCCGGAGGCAGGCTCGGTCTTTCTGGACGAGTTGGGCGAAATGGAGCATTCCATCCAGGTGAAGCTGCTGCGCGTGATCGAGACGCGGCGGTTCTCGGCCGTCGGCGATACGGCGGTGCGGGCATTTCACGGCAAGCTGATCGCGGCCACCAACAGGGACCTGCCGCGCGAGATCCGGGCCGGCCGGTTTCGGGAAGACCTGTATTACCGTCTGTGCGCGGATCTGGTCCAGACGCCGTCGCTGGCGGAGCAGCTCGCGGACTCGCCCGAAGTCCTGCATGAGTTGCTGCTCTACATGACGCGGCGTACGGTGGGCGACGAGGCGGCGCGCTGCCTGCCAGAGGTGGAGTCGTGGATTGGCGAGAACCTGCCGAAGGATTACGCCTGGCCTGGCAACTATCGTGAGTTGGAGCAGTGCGTGCGGAACGTGATCATTCGGCGGTCGTACCGGCCGCTGAAGAGCGCGGCGCCGCAGGACGGTGAGTTCCTGACGAGCTTTCGCACGGGCGCGATGACGGCCGAGGAGTTGTTGGCGCGCTATGCGGCGCAGGTCTATCAGTTGACCGGCAGTTATGAAGAGGCGGCGCGGCGCATGGGCCTCGACCGCCGCACGGTGAAGGCGAAGGTCGAGGCGTTTTTGAGGAGCGGCACGCCCTCACTTGGCTTGAAAGGCTGATTCCAGCGTGTGGTGGCCCGATCCGATCGCCTTGGGTGCTCCGGCGGGCAGGCGGACTTCGGCCGAGACTCCTGGCGGCAGGTCGACGGTGTAGTGGAACTTACCGCCCGCGATGCGCCACTCCACGGCGATGAGGCCGCGCGGCGAATCCCACGACGCTTTGACCCAGGTCACGTCGCCTACAGGCTCGGGCTTGAGAATCAGATGACTCAGACCCGGGGTAGCAGGGTCGGGACGTAGACCGGCCAGGCCGGCGTAGAACCACTCCTCAATGTGGCCGAGCATGAAGTGATTCTGGGAGCTGTTGGGGTTGGAGTCCCAGGCTTCGGTCAGGGCCGTGGAGCCGGCAGCGAGTTGAGCGGCGTAGCTAGGCGCGGTCTTCTCGTTCGCCATGTCGAAGATGACATCACTGCGGCCCGCTTGCAGGAGAGCGGCCAGGACATAGTGGTAGCCGATGTCGCCGGCCGAGGTGTGGTTGCCCTTGGCGCGGATGTCGGCCACGAGCTTTTCCACCAGGTTGGGCCGGGCGGCGGCCGGAGCGAGGCCCATGGCGAGAGGAACGGCCAGCGAGGTCTGGCTGGCGGTGGCGTAGGAGGGGCCGGCGGGCTGATAGAAGGCTTTCTGGAAGGCGGCCAGCAGGGTGTTGTAGCGGGCTGCGTACAGTTGGGCGTCCCGCGGCTTGCCCAGCAGAGTGGCTGTGGCGCGCATGGCCTTCAGATCTTCCAGATAGGTGGCGGTGGCCGTCACGCCCTGGGGCGTGAGCTGCGAGTAGCCGGGCGCCTTGGGTCCGATGTCGTACCAGTCGCCCAGGCCATAGGACAGGAGTCCGCCCTTTTTCTGTGACTCCAGATAGTCGCTGTAGCGCTGCATCATCGGGTAGGCGTCCTCGAGAATACGTTTGTCGCCGTACCATTGCCACGCCATCCAGGGGACGAGCACGGCGGCGCTGCCCCATTCCGGGGAGTCGCGGAAGCCGTGGCCGAACGTCACGTATTCCGGCGCGATGTCCGGGACGAGGCCGTCGATCACCTGGGCCTCGCGCATGTCGCGCTCCATCTTCGGCAGGAACGAGCGGAGGTCCCAGTTGTAGAGGATGGACGGACCCATGAGGTAGGTCTGTTCCAGCCAGCCGAGCTTTTCGCGGTGCGGGCAGTCGCTGAGTACGTGCTGCAGGTTGCTGCGCACGGCGGCGTCGATCAATGCGTGGATGCGATTGAAGGTGGTGTTGGAGCACTCGAACTGGCCGGAGCGCGGCGCATCGAGGTGGACAAACTGGCCTTCGACGTTGGCGGGCTTCAGACCCTCCACCTGGACGTAACGGAAGCCGTAGTAGCTAAAGCGGGGCGACCACACTTCCCTGCCCTGGCCCTTCAAGGTGTAGCTGAACGAGTTGGGCCCGCCGGAGGAGCGCTGCGTCACGAACCCATCCTTGTCTAGCAACTCTCCGGGGATCATTTTGACGGTTGCGCCGGCTGGGCCGCTGGCGGTGACGCGCGGCCAGCCCGAGAAGTTCTGGCCGAGGTCGTAGACGAAGACGCCCGGCTTGGGTTCGGTGGCACGAACGAAGGAGTAGGTGTGCTGAACTCGGATGGGCGGGCTCGACTGCGCCCGCAATGCGCCGCCCGGCGCTTCCACGCCGCCGGCACGGCGCCAGGCGGAATCGTCAAAACCAGCGGCATCCCAGCCAGGCTGTTCGCGGCGGGCGTCGTAATCCTCGCCGCCGTAGATGCACGAGAACGTGATGGGGCCGTCAGCCGTCTTCCACGAGCCGTCCGTGACGACATCCTGCGTCGAACCATCTTCGAATTCGAGATGCAGTTGCAGCCACAGGCGGGGATGTCCGAACGAACCCGAGTACTTCACATAGCGGCCGCCGGCCACGTTGTAGAAGCCATTGCCCACCAGCACGCCCAAGGCGTTGGCACCCGGCCGCAGTTCCGAAGTGACGTCGAAACTCTCGTAGAGCATGGTCGACCGGAAGTTGGTCCAGGCCGGGGCGAGCACGTGGTCGCCGATCTTCTTCCCATTGATCCGCAGCTCGTGGAAGCCGGCACCGGAGACGAGCGCGATGGCGCTGCGCACGGGCTTCTCCAGCCGGAACTCCTTGCGGAAGATGGGCAGCGGGCCGGAGCGCAGGCTGTGGTCGGGATGAGCGATCCAGTTGCCGCGCGCGTCGGAGGACTGCAGCAGAGCCGTGGTCCATTGCGCCGGGGCGCTGAAGCCGGAGGCGCGTCCGGAGGCGTCCCACACCTGGACGGCCCAGTAGTAGCGCTGGAACGGACGCAGGGGTTTTCCTGCATACTCCACCCAGGTCTGGCGGGCTGAGGCGACGCGGCCCGAATCCCACAGGTCGGCCGAGCCGGGCTTCAAGGCGGCGGCGCTGCTGGCGACCAGGAGCTGATAGGCGGTCTGGCTGGCTCCGTTTTCGCCGGATTTCAGCGTCCAACCCAGGCGGGGCTTGGCGGTGTCGATGCCGATGGGATTCACGCGCGCCTCGCACTCCAACCGGGCCGGCGAGAGGGCGGCGGAGAGCGTCGCGACGGAGAGAACCAGGAGGACGGATAGCTTCTTCATTCGGATCTTTTCCTCCCAAATCCTATCAGGCGCGGAAGAGCGGCACCAGCCGGGTATCCCCACAGCGAGACCGTGAATGGCTGGACCGGGATTGCCCGCTGGCAGTCGCAGGCCTGGGCGTACCAGGCGTACTAACTTGCTGATGATAGGGTACTTGGCACTTGAATCCACGCCTGAGTTCCTCTATATTCACAAGGCAAGCTCTCCGCCCCAGGCATCGGAGTATCGGAGCATGGGCGTTTCCCGACTGGATTAGGAGGAGATATCGTTGAAAAAGAAAAACTCACTGCTGTGTTTGACCGCAATGCTGGGTTTCTGCGTGTCGCTACCGGCAGCGACACTGACCTTCTCGCACACTTGGGATGGAACCGAAGCCAGCGGTGTGGTCCGGGTGTTTCGCGATGGATTTCCCAGCGTGGCGGGAACAGCCAAGGCGTTTCCCGGCGTACTCGCTAACAACCCTACCTATTTCTTCACCTGGGGCTTTGAGGCTGCCCCGGGCAGCGTAATCACCGTTACACCTTCCATCGAGAACACAAACTCCTTCCTGGTGCTGTACGACCCATCGTTCTCGACCGCACTTCTGGGTACCGGGTATCTGGGTGACCAGGGGAGTTCTGACATTGCTTCGATCTTCAGCATCAACGCACCAGTGGGCAGTCAGATTTTGCTCGTGGCGATGTCGAACACTGGAGCATCAGCGATCGGTTCCACCATTGCCGGCAATGTGAGCTACACCGCGTTGGCGGCAGTGCCCGAGCCGGCCACGGCCGCGCTTCTCGGGCTCGGCCTGGGGGCCATCGCGCTGATCAGCCGCCGTAGAAAAACCTAGCGGCCACAACCGCTTACCGGATTGCTGACATTGGGGAGAGACCGGCGAGTCGCGGGGACGCGGCTGGTTGGTCTCTCCCCTTTTTGCTGGGTGGCCCAAAGAGGAAACAGGTGTGCGGCTGGACATGTCGTGGACGCCGTTCGGGGTCCTGCCGGAAGGCGAGGTGGGGCGCTATACTTGGATGTCATTTTGTACTCTTCCGGACGGATTCACCCTCTAAACCGATGAGCTTCCAGGTTGGCCAGACCGTTGGGGACTACCAGGTGGAAGGCGTGCTGGGGCGCGGCGGTATGGGTGCGCTTTACAAGGTGCGCAACCGGATTTCGCACCGCGTGGATGCCATGAAGGTGCTGCTGCCCAGCGTCCGTTCCTCCTCGACCGAGATCACCGGCCGGTTTGAACGCGAGATCCAGGTTCATGCCAGTCTGCGCCATCCCAACATCGCCGAACTCTATACCGCCTTTCAGTTGGACGACCAACTCCTGATGGTGATGGAACTGGTGGAAGGGCCGACGCTGGAGTCGCTGCTGGCGCATGCGCCACTACCGGTGGAACTGTCCATCGGAATCATCGCCCAAGTGCTGTCGGCATTGGGCTACGCCCACAGGCAGGGCGTGATCCATCGCGACGTCAAACCCACGAACATCGTGCTGACCCGAGGTGGGGCGGTGAAACTGATCGACTTTGGCATCGCGCTGGCGGAGTTCAATCCGCGCATGACGCAGACCGGAATGGTGCTGGGCTCGCTGGCGTACATGGCTCCGGAGCAGTTGACGGGGCAGCAGTCCGACGCGCGCAGCGACCTGTACTCGGTGGGCATTACGTTGTATCAGGCGCTGACGGGCAAGCGGGCCATCGACGGAGCCAACGAGTACGACATGATGAACGCCCATGTGCACCAGGTGCTGGTGCCGCCCGCGCAGCTCAATCCCGCCATCGGCGAGGAACTCTCAGCCACCATTCTGAAATCGCTCGCCAAGCAGCCCGCGCAGCGATTCCAGACCGCCGATGAGTTCCGCCAGGCGCTGAGCCCCTACCTACCCACAAGCAGTTCGGCCTGGCCACAGCTGGCCGTGTCGCATTTGGAAACAGGCGTCCAGGAGCGCGTCGCCACCATGCTGCCGGTGGAGAAGATCCCGTCGTCGTCGCGCTTCCATTCCGCCGCGCTGGCCGTCCTGCACCGGAACCTGGCTCAGTATGTGGGCCCCATCGCCAAGCATCTGGTATTGAAGGAGAGCCGCGAGGCGCCGGATCTCGACGTGCTGTGCCGCGCCGTTTCCATGCACATCGCCAATGAATCGGACCGCGCGGCCTTTCTCAATGCCTGTAGGACGGAGTTTGGCGCGGAAACACGGACGGTGGAAGCGGCCAGGCCCGCACAGACACCGGCGACACCGACTCCGGTGCCGACGGCGTCGTGGGACACGGCGTGGCTCGACCGGCTGAAGAAGGATCTCGCCGTGCAGATCGGCCCGATGGCCCGTGTCATCGTCGACCGGGCCGCGAAGAAGGCCCGCAGCCCGCAGGATCTGTTGTCGGCGCTAGCCGCCGAAATCTCATCGCCCGAGGAGCGATCCCGGTTCCAGGCACGGCACCGGGCAGACTAATTCGCCATGAAACTACTGCTGAAGTTCAATCTTATGTTCGTGCTGGTCTTCGGACTGGGGCTGATCGCCACCGGCTACGCCGCGCGCCAGTTCCTGCGCAACAACGCGCGTGAACGGGTTCTGCAGGAGGCGCGGCTGATGATGGAGACCACGGCGTCGACGCGCACCTACACGGCCAAGCAGATCAAACCGCTGCTGACGCCGCGCGAGAAGCAGGAGAACACCTTCTTCCCTCAGACCGTGCCCGCTTACTCGGCCGGCCAGATCTTCGGCTATCTGCATAGCAAGTTCCCCGACTATACGTACAAGGAAGCCACCTTGAATCCCACCAATCTGGTCAATCGGGCAACCGATTGGGAGACCGATGTGGTGGAGTCGTTCCGCAACGACCGGAAGCGGCAGGAGATTATCGGTGAACGCGACACGCCTACAGGCCGCACGCTCTTTCTCGCGAAGCCGATGAAGGCCACACCGCCCTGCCTGGAGTGCCACAGCACCCCGGCGGCGGCGCCACCGGCCATGATCCGCAGCTACGGGTCGAACAACGGGTTCGGCTGGAAGGTGGATGAGATCATCGCCGCGCAGATTGTCACGGTGCCGATGTCGGTTCCGACGCAGATCGCCGACCGGGCCTTTGCGGATCTCATGTTGTGGTTGGCCGCTATCTCCGTCATCAGCCTGATTCTGCTGAACCTGGCGCTGATCGTGACGGTGATCCAGCCGGTAAGCCGCATGGCCGCCGCGGCCGATGCCATCAGCAAGGGCAATCTGGAGATCGTGGAAGTGCCGGTGAAAGGCAAGGATGAGATCGCAGTCCTGGCCGATTCGTTCAACAGGCTGACGCGGAGTCTGTCGAAGGCGATGAAGATGTTGGAAGAGTAGCGGTCAGCCGTCAGCTATCAGCTTTCAGCTCTTTAGTTTGTATGATTTACGAACGCCTATAGCATCTACATCCGGCCGTAGGCTCCGCCTTGGCCGGCGCGCGCTGACCGCTGAGAGCTGATGGCTGAGAGCTTTTTCCCCACAAAGTGCACAATCCCAACACCCTGCCTCGTATTCGAGTGTGAAGGACAGGGCAGAATGGGAGTCGGGCAGGCAGTGGCAGCAATACCCGGACATGCATGGCGGTCGGAAGCTCGTGAAGATGCGGGCTTTGCGGCCATCGTCCGGACGCACCAGCGCATGGTGTATAGCATCTGCTGGCACTTCTTCCGGAACCGGGCGATCGCCGAGGAGATCGGACAGGACGTATTCCTGCAGTTGTACCGGAACCTGGACTCCATTGACTCGCCGGAACACATGGAGAGCTGGTTGCGTCAAACGGCCACTCATCGGTGCATCGACAACTATCGCAAGAAGTCGAACCGGCAGGAGATCTCGATGGAAGGGCTGGCCGAGCCGGCGTCGCTGCCTCAGGTGAAGGACACGATGATGTCCGAACATCTGCAGCGTCTGGTGGCTTCGTTGCCCGAGACGCAGCGGGCCGTCGTGATCCTCCGCTACCAGGAGGACCTGGACGTGCATGAGATTGCGGCCACTCTTCAGATGCCGGAACGGACGGTATGGAGCCACCTGCGGCGGGCGATCGGCGTGTTGCAGGAGAAGGCGGCCCGGCGGTTGGGACAGGGCCGGATGGAAAAGGAGCGGTGATGGAACCCTTTGATCCTATTGAGAATGATCTACGGCAGGCGTTGGAACGGAAGGATGCGCCGGAGTGGTTCGCCGCGGGAGTAATGGCCCGGGTGAAGGCTGAAGGGGTGAAGCCGCGCAGGGTGTGGTTTGCGGGTTGGGGGCATCCGGCCGGATGGATGCGCTGGGCGGCGGCAGTAGCCACTCTGGCGGTCGTCTTTGGCGGAGTGCGGTGGGAGCAAGTCCGGCGGGAGCGTGTGCAAGGTGAGCAGGCCAAGGCGAAGCTGATGCTGGCGCTGCGGATGACGGGTGAGAAGCTGCGCATGGCGCAAGTGCGGGTGCAGGCGCTGGAACACGAGGAAAGCGCGCAGTAAGTGGGGTGGGCAATGAATTACGGGAGAATCGCAATGATGTTTCGGTCTGTATTGGTCATGGTGATGGCGGCGGGCCTGTTGCCCGCGCAGCAGATCAAGTTTCCAGCCGCGTTCGACAAGCTGGCGGACAAAGCGGCGGAAGTGGTGAATGTGACGCTCGACCCGCAGACGCTGGCCTTCGCCACAAGGTTCCTCTCCGACAAGAAGGATGAGGCGGACGTGAAACGGATCGCGCAGAAGCTGAAAGGCATCTACGTCCGCGGGTACGAATTCGATAAAGAGGGCGAATACTCGCAGAAGGACATCGATGACATTCGTGCGCAGTTGAAGGGCCCCGAGTGGTCTGTCATCGTCAGCACCCACAGCCGGCGCGACCGGGAGATCTCGGAAATCTACCTGCACCGCGACGGCGGCCTGCTGATCATCGCGGCCGAGCCCAAGGAACTGACCATCGTCAACATCATGGGGCACATCGACCCCAGCGACCTGACGAGCCTGGGCGGACAGTTCGGTATCCCGAAGGTGACAGCACCGGCGGGCAAGGGTGGGAAGAAGGGCGAGAAGGACGAGGAGGAGTAGGTCATGAGCCGGATACCAAGTCTGGTGGCGGTCGTACTCTGCTCAATGACTCTCGCCGTCCCGGCGGTCCGCGCTCAGAATTTCGACAGCTTCGTCAGCCGGGTGGAGTCGCGCCTGGGCATCCACCGAACCAGAATCCCGGGCATGGGGTTTCTGGTGAATACGGTGGTGGCCGTAAAGCGGCCGGCCGGAGCGGGCTCCATGAAGATCGCGATCTTCGACGAGGATAGCGGGCTGCGTGGGGTGCGGTCCGAGGCGTTTCAGGACGCCGTCAAAGCGGAGTTGGGCTCCAATTGGAAGCCGATGGTCGAGGTCCGGTCGAAGCGCAAGGGGGAAGCGGTAACGGCGTACATCCGCCTGTCCAGTTCGTCGTGCGAGATGGTTGTCGCCACCAGCGAGCACGAGGAAGGCACGATCATTCAGATGAAGCTGGACGGCCGGAAGATGATGGAATGGCTGGCCGAGAACACCGGGCTGCGGGAGCGCGAACGCCCTGACATCCAGTGACAGAAATCCCAATTGAGACAAAGCCCGGCGATACAGCGCCGGGCTTTGTTGCGTTCAGACTGTCGGTAGTAAGTCAATCTGTCCGCTTTTATTCACACACGATCTGTCCGCATCAGTTGACCGCACCCGATGATCCTTTTCTGCTCGCCGAAGGCGGCTTCCGGGTCTTCGGACGTACCTTTCTCGTCGTCGTCGGGGCGGTGGGAAAGTGGGAATCCCGGCTCGGCGGGATTTCCAAGGGACGGTGGGAGCCGTGGGAAACCGCCTCGCGGTTTTCCTCGGCTTCCTCGGGCCCGCCTTTTCCACAGTCTTCCTTTCGTGATTGTCGAGTGTCCCGCAATCGTGCGCCCTCGGCTGTGTAGCGGCCTACCACATGCGGTCCAAATCGGATCGACACCGTTCCATCCAGGTGCTCGTGAATGGTCACTGTGCTCTTCGCCAGGGAGTGGCGGAAACGGCTCTTCTCCAGTTGCCAGCTCTGGTCGCCGATCGCCACCGTGTTATCCCGATCTACCACGCGCTCAGTCTGCACCGTGAACACCCAGTTCAGATCGGCGCGCGTCGTCTTCCGAAACGCCGTCCCTGTCTCCTTCGCCTCAACCGTGAACTTCTCGTTGAACTCGCCAATGTAACGTTCGGCCAAGAACTCATTGGCCCTTTCCGCGGTGGTGATCCCCGCCAGCCGCAACTCCTGTGGCAGTCGGCCCTGCCAGGTCCCGAAGCTCCGCTCTGACCGGCCTCGCGCTTGTGGCGAGTAGGCCGCGATCATCTGCACGCCCAACTCCTTCATCGCTCGCCCAACCTGCGTCAGACGGCCCTTATCAACCTTCCCGCCCGCTTTCGGCGTCACGAAAAAGTGGCTGCCCCGGTCGCTGTACAACGCACAGAACAGACCCTTCGACTCAATCACATGCCGCAGGCCCGCCATCACCGTCCGCGTCGATTCCTCCTCCACCAACTGTGCGTAGTAGATCTCCTTCGTCGCATCATCCAGGATCACGATCAGGTCATACCATCGCTCATCGCTGAACCACTGGTGCTTGCTCCCGTCGATGTGCAGCAGCATCCCCGGCAGCGGTCGAGGCTCCCGTCTCCGCCGATGCTTGGCCCGCCTACCCCGCTTGGCCACCAAGCCCGCACCCTGCAGCGCCTTCTGCACCCACGTGTAGCTCAGCTGGATGCCGTGTTGCTCGCGCAGCTTCTCGTGAAAGTGCCGCATGTTCAGGTCATAGTAGGTTTCCTGGTACAGCCGCAACACCTCCTCCGCCATCGCCAAGGGCACCCTCTTGTCACTCGGCCTGCCTTTCCGCCGGTCGGCCAAGCCCGAATAGCCGTGCTCTTCCAGCCTCTCCCGCCAGCGTCGCATCGTTCGGTCGCTCACTCCGATGATCTCCGCCGCGCTCCACCATGTGATCTTCTTCGCCATGGCCTTCAGCAGCACTTCTTGTAGCTTCATCATCCGCTCCACTTCCGCGGCCGGGCAATCCTTGGGGGCTTCCACCTTCCAAGACTCGCCCGCCGCTCTGCTCGAACGGACAGATCACGTGTGAACTCATGCGGACAGATCACATACTAGCGACAGCTTTGTTGCGTTCAGACTTGAAAACGGCTGATTGAGGAAGCATAATCTCATCTACTTGATACTGGATCGGTAGAGAGAGAAAGACTTCCATGAAACGATGGCTGTACACATTCACCTGCCTGGGTCTGCTGAGCACTGCCAGCCCCATTCAGGCTGCTTCGGAGAAGGAAAAGCAGGCGGAGAAAGAAGCCCTGAAAGCCTGCGCGCAAATGGTGCTCTCCGGTTTGAGGAAGGTCGCCGACACGCGGGACGTCCGGTTCCAGGCCAAAGTCCAGGAGGACACCGCGCTTTGTCGGGGCGGCCAGAAGGCCTTGCTATTCCGCAATACGCCTTGGGTGGACTGGACAAACTACTGGGGTGCGGGGGACATGTCCAGTCGGCTGCCCGGCCTGATCTTCAAGGATGCGCCAGGCAAACGAGGGGTGCGCGGGGCGCTGCTGGATCTGGAGTACCAGCGTATTGAGCTGATCAAGTTCAACCTGTTCGACAACAGCGGCAGCTACAAGGACTACATCACGGGTCACGACGGGGTGGGTGGACCCGCCCTAAAGCGTTGGAGCTCGATGCGTCTGCCGCCGTCAAGCCCGTTCTACGCGGCCGTGGGCGGCGACGGCCAGCAGGTGTGCAAAGACAACCTGATTCGCGCCCGCACACTGACGGGCATCTGCAACGACATCCTGAACCCGGCGATGGGATCGTCCGGCCAACTGTTCGCCCGAAATGTCGAGTTTGAAGCGACGTTCCCGGATCTGAGCGAGGATCAACTGGCTCGGAACCGCCACGGAGACCGCCTGGGCCTGCTGAAGCCGGATCCGCAGGTGATCAGCCGCAAGCTGTTCACTCGGCCGCAGAGCAATCCGGACGCCTGCCGTGAGGGTCACGGCCTTCCAGGAGCCTCGGTGGATTCGAACTGTGATTACAAGAAGGCGCCATTCTTCAATGTGCTGGCGGCCTATTGGATCCAGTTCATGACCCACGACTGGTTTTCGCACATGGACGAGGGCCACAATGCGCCGGAGTACATGAAGGTGGGCTGCGCGTCGCAAAAAGTGAATGGCGTGGAGACGCCACTCAGCGAGGACGACGCCCGCAAGCTGGGCTGCCGTCCGGACGACCAGGTGGATAAGGGCTACGTGTCCAACGACGGACCGCCCGAGAAGTTCTCCAGCGGCGGCAAGCAGTATTTGGCGCGCGCGCCGAAGACGATGGCCAACAACAGTACGGCCTGGTGGGACGCGTCGCAGATCTACGGCTACGACGAGCGGTCGCTCAAGCGGGTAAAGCGGGATCCCAAGGATCCGGCCAAACTGCTGCTGGTGAGTGCCGGAGGGAAGCCCGGGTATCTGCCCGTCTTCGACGCCTCAGATCCCATCAGCCCCCAATGGACCGGCCAGGAGACAGCCGCGTTTCCGGACAACTGGACCATCGGCATGAGCTTCCTCCACACCGTCTTCACGCGCGAGCACAACGCGTTTGTCGATGAGTTCCGGAAGATGGCGGCGCAGAAGCCGAACGACGATTCCGGTCTGCGCAATCCGGCCGATCCGAAGAAGAAGATCGCCTATAAGGACGTCACGCCGGAAGAGCTGTTCGAGTGCGCGCGGCTGGTGGTGGCGGCCGAGATCGCCAAGATCCACACCATCGAATGGACTCCACAACTGCTCTACGACGAGCCTCTACACGAAGCCATGAACGCGAACTGGAGTGGCCTGTTGGGCGGCGGAGGCGGACAGGTTGCCAAGGTTCTGAACGAGATCGTAACGAAGAACTTCGGGAAATCGGACAACGTCAAGAAGGCCACCTCGTGGTATTCGGTCTTTGCGAGCGGCCCAGGCATCTTCGGCCTGGGCAGCAAGGCCAAGGGCTATGACATCACGAAGCCGGAATATGTCAACGGCGGCGTGAATCACTTCGGATCGCCGTTCAATTTCCCCGAGGAGTTTGTGACGGTCTACCGGCTGCATCCGCTGCTGCCGGACCTGATCGAGTACCGCGAAGTGGGCAAGGATCCGAACAAGATCGTCAGCAAGATTCCCATCATCGACACGTTCGAAGCCAAAGCGACGCCCATGATGGACGAACGCGGGGCGGCGAACTGGGGTCTGAGCCTGGGGCGACAGCGTCTGGGGCTGCTGACGCTGCAGAACTCGCCGCAATTCCTACAGAACATCGAGTTGAGCCGGCTGGACAGTCCCACGAAGAAGCTCGATATCACGGCGCTGGATCTGATCCGCGACCGCGAGCACGGCGTGCCACGCTTCAATGAGTTCCGGCGGCAATACGGCCTGCGGCAGCTCACCAGCTTCGACGATTTCGCGGATCCGCATCTGGCGAAGGATTCACCGGAGCACGCGGAGCAGATGAAGATGACCGCGCTGCTGCGCGAAGTCTACGGGCAGCACGTGTGCGACGCTTCCAAGGTGATTACGGGTGCCCAAAAGAACGAGGACGGGACGCCGATCAACGATTGCCTGGGCAAGCCGAACGGCACGACGGTCGACAACATCGAGGACGTGGACACCGTGGTGGGGTGGCTGGCCGAGTACACCCGTCCGCATGGTTTTGCGATTTCCGAGACACAATTCGTCGTATTCATCCTGAATGCGTCGCGGCGGTTGTTCAGCGACCGCTTCTTCACTTCGTCATTCCGGCCCGAGTTCTATACCAAGCTGGGTGTCGATTGGGTGAACCACAATGGCCCAGGCGACGAAGTGATGGAGAAGGGCGAGCCGAATGGGCACAAGGCGCCAGTGTCGCCATTCAAACGCGTACTGCTACGCACGGTACCCGAACTGGCGCCTGAGTTGGCCAACGTCGTGAATGTGTTCGACCCCTGGGGACGGGATCCGGGCGAGTATTACAGCCTGGAGTGGAAGCCCAGACCAGGGGCCGAGCAGGACCCGTCGTTCGCAAAACAATAGGCCGCACGACGACGCTGCTATTGGGGTCTCCGGCCAGCGGAGCATGGAGACCCCAGTACCAAAGCGGCACAAAAACCTCTTGGTGAATTCGCCCGGCCACGACTAAAATGCCCTATGCGCTGGGCGATGGGATGGCTGTTTTGTGTCTACTCATTTAGTGGAATTCCAGCGGAGGCTCAGACGCCGGGGCGGGCTGCGTCCGGACAATCCTCCGTGTGTGCGGTACCAATCATTCAAAGCTTCACTGCTTCCACCAGGACTCTACCCTTCGCAGGCAAGGTCAGCTTGAACTGGGACGTGGAAGGAGCGGCGTCGATCACGCTCTCCGGCGGTGACAAAGGATTGCCGGCCAGTGGCAGTCTGACGCTCGATCTCGTGAATAGCCAGGCACTGACGCTGATGGCGACGAATGCGTGCGGCCCGCAGTCGGAGTCCATTCAGATCGCCGTGGGCCAGCCGATGCTGGTGGCGGCCGGAAGGGGTTCATCGGTAGGCCCATCGTCGCTGAGCCCCGGCCAGCTATTAGCAGCGAAGTTCGACAATCTGGCAGACCCGTCGCGGGTCGACTTCCTGGTGCTGACCGCCGCCGACGGCGAGAAGCGAGCCGTACAGGTCTACAATTCGAACTCGGACGGCACGATCTACGCCTTGGCGCCTTACTGGCTGGACGTGGATTTGGACAGCGGCTACCGCACCGGTACGTTCCAGCTCAGTGCGCTGTTGACGGACGGCACTTCCACCGGCAGCGTACCCCTGACAATCACTCCGCTGCAGTACAGCGGTGACGCGGTGGCCGAGTTCCGAAGATCTCTGGACTCGTTGTCGGCGACAGTGCAGGAGTCCTATGCGGCTCTCCGCGCCAATGGCCAGGGTGGCTTCGTCGATTCGATTACAACCTTCATGTCCGCGCAGGAAGCCTTGCTTCGGAAGGCCGCCAACGATGTGGCCGCCGGTGGCACGGGCACGTTGTACTGGGGCGCCGACACGGCGGACAACTCCGGTTCAACCAGCGTCACCGTGACCCGGCAGGACTTTGTCGAGTTGGCAGCCCTGCAGTTCAACGCGGCTCAATCGTTGCTGCAGCTCGGCACGACGCCGGGCGTCGTGAAGGTGAACAGCCTGACGCGGGGCGCGGATTCTGAACGCGACGCCGGCACCTGTATCCGCCTTACGCGGCCGCTGGTTCCGCTCTGCAAGACGGTCTCGATCAAGAAGAAGACGGAAGCGGCCGCCACCGAAATGCTGTCCGACTTCCTCACTTCGAAGGGTGCTCCGGAAGGGACCGACGCGCAGATCCAGGCTTGGGTGAAGAAGCAGCTAGCGAAGAAGGCCCTGGGCGCGGCGCTGAAGAAGATTCAGTCGTGGCTGAACGTGCTGGAGGCAACGTGCCTGGTGGCGCCCATCCGGCTGGACCGGTTTGACGCGTCGCCGAAATTGATCCCCCACGCGCGGACGGAAAGCGAGGCGACGAAAGTCGCGATCAAGGCGATGATGTCGCAGGAGACCTCGGCGGATGCGGTCGCCGACTATCTGGAGAAACAGGAAGCCAAGTCCTTAGCCAACCAGTTCAAAATCAAGGGTGTCCCCACGGCGACGGCTCAGAAGTACATCCAGGCCTTCCTGAAGTTGGAGAACCACGACATGGATGTGCAAATCGCCAAGGCCGCCGAAGCGGCCGGCAACTTTCAGCCCTTCGACTCGGTTCAGGTGGGTCAGTGCGACTTGCAATTGGTGTTCCCCAAGCTCAACGGTCCGGGCACGGCCTCGAATCCAAACAGCGGCGTGGTGCCCGGCCGCAGTCGCCTGCAGTTCGCCACATCTCAGCCGTTCGGCCAGGACGACTATTATCTGATGGGCATTAAGCCAGGTCCGGAGACGCTGTGCATCGCACCCTATGTTCTGAACTTCGTATTCCACGAGGATGCGGAGATGGCGAAGGGCAGCCTGCTGAAGTCATCGTGCCCGTTCCGGGCGGGCATCAACATTCCGCGCGGCGCGGAGGAGCCGACGACGGGCCCGGTCTATTCCGACGACCTGTCAGTGGACGTGGGGACCAAGACCGCGGACGTCTTCATCGGGAACGCCATTGTGGAGCCCTTCGCGACGCACTCGAATCAGGGCATGACGCCGATGGCGCGGGTGGGTGCGCCCTATGTGAGGTCGGCCACGGATGGGCTGGCCAGCGCGTCGATCGACTTCCACAAGAGCGGACCCGGCACGTGGGACGGTACGATCACGGCCAGCATGGTCTCGATCCCGAATCCTGGCGGCGGCCAGAGTCCCCACCAGGCATCGGCGCAGTTGACCGTGTTCTTCGAGAACCCGGAGAACCGGCGCGGAACGCAGCGGATCCGCATCAACGTGCAGAACTCGGGCGATACCCACTGTTTCTTCCCGACCGGTCTATATGCGGGCACGCAGCGAGCCGGCGCGAACGGCTACGGGTCAAGCTCCTACTCGGTCGACGCGCCCAGGGCTACGACTGGCAACTTCACCATCACCGCCGATGCGATGTATCGCAACCCTGGAGAGTCGGCCACCTGCACGGCGACGGTGAAGGTGGAACTGCTGGATCAATGATCCTGGGCGACCAGCCGCACAGGCCCGAAGAGACCCGAGCGGAGCGGCGTCAACTCCGACCAGGGCCTCTGGCCCGACGTCGTGATGTTCGTACGCGTGATGCGCTGCGCCGCGGGCAGATGCGAGTCGCCCACCAGGCGGTTGTACCAGGTGTTAGTGACCTCCACGACCAGCTCGTTCGCGCCGTCTTTCAACGCCGAGGTGCAATCGACGCGGAAGGGCGCCGTCCACAGAATGCCCAGTGGTTTGCCGTTGAGCCAGGCTTGGCCGATGGTCCACAGGTCGCCAAGATCGAGGAGGACCTTGCCTGATCTGCCTGCCGTGCCCGCGGGCAGTTGAAAGACCTGGTGGTAGCGGGCGGAGCCGGCAAAGTATTTCACGCCCGTATTGGTGTTCTCGGTCCACGAGTCTAGCTTCGTCAACTGGATGGACGGGGGCGCGCCGAGGTCCTTGTCGAAGTCGACGGTCCAGGGACCAGTCAGCGTCAGGAGTTCGCGCTGTGCGGGCGGCGTGGAGGTGACTCGGCCGGCTCTGGCCGGACGGCGGAAGATCACAAAGGTCGAGCCATTGCGATCGAGTTGGAGCGGCACTTCGACGGACTGCGCGGAGGCAGTGTAGTCGCGTGCGTCGGACATTTCCGCGCTGACAGCGTCCCACAGCTCCGGTACGCGTTGGGGCACGCGGAACTTCGCGGCAGCGGTGACCGGCTTCGTCGTTGTATTTCGAACGAAGTAGATATCGGCGTCGCCAGCGCGGCGGTGGATGAAGTCCAACGTGTCGGGTGCGCTGAAGTCCGGCGCGATCCTCATCGACGCCAGGATGTCTTTCAGCGGCTTGCCCCAGATGACGCGGCCCTTGCCGTGGGCCCGGTCTCCACTGGGCGCCGGAGTACCCGGCCCCCAAAGCTGATCAGCCAGCATGCGGACTTTGGCGTCGCTGGCCGGGTAGCCTTCGAGGCCGACGGCGTGGCTCGGCTTGGGTCCAACCACGATCGCTCCGGCGGCGGTTAACTGTTCAATCTTGGCGAGGACCGCCGGGTTGGCCTCGGGCAGGTCAGGCAGGACGAGCACGGCATAACTGGGGCCGTTCGGCACACTGAGCCGGCCGTCCTTCACTGTGAGGCGGTTCACAATGACGTCGGAGTTGGTGACGTCATAGTCATATCCCGCCGGATCGAGATGGCGCGGCGGGATGAACTTGTAGCCGCCGTCGCCGTAGTAGTAGAGGATATCGGCGACGAACTCGCCGCTCTGCAGCAGGTAGGAGGAGCGCGACAGGTAGTCGATAAAGGGCTTCACCTTTGGCCACCAGGTGACGTTGCGATTGACGTGCGTGCCGGCGACATAGGCCCAGCCGGGTTGGCCGGCCTGCGGAGCGTTGTGCGCCCAGGTGTGCCAGACGAAGTGGTTGCCGCCTTCGACGAAGACGCGGTCGGCGCTCCATTTGATGTCCTGCGGGCCTTCGCGCCACTCTTCGAACGACGTGAACGACTCCAGGTTGACGCGCGGTTTGTTGTAGAGATGGCCGGCGGACGCGGTTTCCTTGACCACCCAGAGACCACTGACATCCGGCCACCAGGGCCAGAATTCGCCCTGGATGTCATCGACAGCATTGTTGGCTGACAAGGCATCGACCGGCACGTTGTGGATGGGCGGCCCGGGCCCGCCGGCCTCCGACTTGATAGTGAGACCAGCCTTGTGGGCGGCATCGCGGGCGGCGACGTAGTAGGCATCGATCAGGACCTCGCTGAGCGTCTTCCGGTAGTCGAAGAGAAAACGCTCGGTCTGATCCTCCGTACCGACACGGGCGCCGAAGACGGCGGGCAGATACGGTTCCATGGCGTAGCCGCGGCGGCGCTGGAATTCCTGCGTGAAGGTGGGCGACCAGACGGGTCCGCGAACCTCGTAGCTGGCCAGGTACAGGTTGCCGATGCCGCTCTTGCCGAGGTCGCCGAACGTCTCCTTCAGACGGGCGATGACGTAGTCCATGTGGGCGCGCGTGGCTTCGGCGCTGAGATGGTCGGTCGCCCAGCCATCGGAGTTGGGGCTGGGCACCTTCAGACGTTCCCCCGTATTCATGCAAACGAACCGAAGGATGGTCCAATGGCCGGGCGGCGCGGTCCAATGGAGGCGGCCCTGTGCATCGACATATCGCGAAACATCGATAAGTTCAGAGGCAGCCTGAAAGACAAAAGGAGGCAGACCGGCCGAGGAGAACACCCCACCCGGACCCGTCGTGCTGGCATCGTTGATGTTGTCGACATTCCATGCGCCGTCGTAGCCGAGGGGCGTGGGGCCGTGCACCACCAGCGCGCCGTTGCTGTAGCGATTGCCGGCTCGAGCTGCCGCCACATTCACGCCGTCGTCGTTGTAGAGCGAGAACTCGCCCAGCGTCCAGCGCGGCTTCGCGGCTTCGTGCCCGCTAAGCAGGCGTAGGCGGATGTACTGCCCCCGCGTGCCGGATGGCAGCACAAACTTCTTCGGGCCCGGACCAGGCTCGAGCGTGCCGCGCAGAACCTCGTGAAAATCCTCCTCACGCGAGCCGGTGGTGGAGACGGCCAGGCTGAATTCGCGCGTCGGGGTCATGGTGGCGGCCAGGTCTGGCGGAGCCTTGGCGTCGCCGTTGTCGAGGATCGCCTCTTTCAGATTGTGGATGCGATTCGGCTCCAGACGGAGGACGAGTTCATGGCCGGGGCTGCGCTTGGCATCCTTCACAGCCATGACGGCGACGTCACGCCAGAAGGCGGGCTTGCCGTCCGGCCCCTTTGGCGCGGCCGGAGTTGCCATGGGGAACGGCAGCAACACATCGACGGCCTTGCCACCTTCCACAGTGGTCTCGGTCGGGTAGAGCCCCATGCTGGCGTGGCGCGGCTCGATCCAATGACCACCCAGGTCCCAACTGCTGATCACAGAGAAGTCAACCGGCAGGCCCAGAGAGCGCGCCTGGTCCACCGACGTTTTCATCTGCGCCATCCATTCGGGACTCAGGAATGCCGGGCCCGCCGGAGGCCGCGCATTCTTGTCACCGCCCGCGCCCATGTCAAACAGGAGCAGACCGCCGAAGCCCATGTCCTTCATGGCCTGCAGGTCTTTCTGCGCGGAAGGTGGATCGACGAACCCGTTCATCCAGAGCCAGTAGACGTCGGGCCGGGCCATGCGGGGCGGGTTGCGGAAGCCCTGCTCCAGAGACGGAGCCGGCTGCGTCTGCGCCCACATCGCCGCGGCGGAAAGGGCACTCAATACGAGGATCGGAGATTTCATACGTGGTTCTCCCGGGAACTGCTGTTAGCGACGAAGAGCATGGCGGCTACACCGTGACGTGCTCGATACCCAATGCCGAAGCGATGCGCGCCATCGTCCGGGCGCGATGCCCAATGCCGAGTGCGAAGTGGTGTGTGGGTCCGGCGGCCACCCAGCGCTTGAGGAAGGTGCGGACATCCGGCTCGAAAAAGCCGCGCGTATTTGTATTACCGGTGGCGGGTATGGGTCCGTGGACGCTCTGGCCCTCGGCCAGCACAAACTTGAACCGCCCCTGCGCATTCAAGCCAATGCTGAGCATGGTGATGGGCCCGTCCTTGATCCGGAACTCCACACTGGCTCCGTTGCCGGGTTTGCCGTGATACTTCGTCAGACTGCGCAGCACCGGTTTACCGTCGGCGATGTTGATGTGATGCGGGCCGTCGTGACCTACCAGGACGAAGCCTTCCCGGAAGTCGATGGGATGGAACTCGGCGAAGCTGCCGCCGATGTCGATGCGGTCCATCAGCAGCATGGCCAGGCACGTCTTCAGATCGGACTCGCCGCACATGGGAAAGCCGGCCGCCGTGAGCAGCGAGTTGCCGACGATCAGATTGGTAACGATGGAGCGGAGTTCGCTGCCGGGCTCGCCCTCGTAGTAATAGGCAAGACCGTCGAGCTCGTGGTGCTCGACGAACTTGTCGAGAGTGACGGCGACACGGGCAGCGGTGTCCAGGTGCTCCTCGGTCAGGCGGCGGGTAAGCGGGTCGGAGCCCGGATCCGGCGTGTCGAAGAGCGACAGGATCTCCTGCTTCTTGCGGTCGATCTCTTCCGTGGTGACATCACGCTGCAGACGCAGCAGGTCGTCGGCTTCGGTCTGCACGACATGGCAGCCGAAGGCCGCGGTAAGCGCGGTCTGGTCGGTCTGCATGTCCAGCATGTGCTCAATGGGATGACCGAAGTGGCCGATGCGTGCGCGGCGGACGGAGTGGAGGGCCATGGCCACGTCGCACCAGTCGGCGATCTCGCCATCGGCCTCGGGGTCGTTCTCCAGCGTGCCGAGAATCACCTCCGGTGCGGGCTTGCCCATGCGGATGGCGACGCCGGTGAACTCGGGCACCGAGCAAAAGTCGTCGTTGACGAGTTGCATGTAGGTGGTGGCGTTGGCGTAGTCGAGCGCGGCCAGCGGCTGCAGAGCCACCAGCACGATGGGCACGTCGAGGCTGCGCACGATGATGCCGAACGTCGCCGAGGTCGCATAGGTGAGCATGTCGCAGAACACCAGGTCGAGGTCCGCGGCTTTCAGGCGGGTGGCCAGGGCGTAGGCGTCCTGCGCTTTGTCGACAATGCCGAAGTTGATGACTTCCACGCCATTCGTGCGAATCTTGCCGTCCAGGACCTTCAGCTTCGACTGGAGCTCATCCAACAGGCCGGGAAACTGATTCCAGTAGACGTGGTAGCCAACTCCGAAGAGGCCGACCCGCGCGGTGCGCGGTTTGCGGCGAGGGACTCTCATGCGGTTTCTCCTAATGCGGCCAGGGGCCGGGGGCGGTGTCGAGCGGCCAGAACGACCCAAGCGAGGGGGTACAAGATGGCGGACACCAGGAAGACGGGGGCGAACGAGTAGTGGTCGATGACGGGACCGGTAACGAGATTGGACAGCATCGCGGCGATGCCACCGCACGTGCCTGTCAATCCGACGGCCGTACCCACTTCGCGGGGCGCGACCGTATCGCCGATGAGCGTGATGAAGTTCGCGATCCAGACGCCATGGGCCATCATGAGCAGCGACATCAGCCCGATGGCGATAGGCGCCGTGGGTGCGGAGGAGGCCAGCCAGGAGGCCGGGGTCAACAACGCCGCGATGAGCATCATCGTCATGCGAGCGCGGCGCGGCGTCCAGCCGCGTGTCACCAGCATGTCGGAGACACGGCCGGCGGCGATGTTCGTAATACCAAGCGCGAAGAAGGGGATCCACGTGAGTGAGCCGATCTCCGCGAGCGATAGGCCGCGTTCGCGGGACAGGTACTGCGGAATCCAAAACATGTAGAAGTAGAAAACCGGATCAAAGAAGAAACGGGCCAGCAGCAAACGGCGGACTTCGGGCCGCGCCAGTAGTGAACCGAAGCCGACTCTCTCGGCCGAACGTCCTGCGGACGGCAGCTCGACACCGCGAAAGGCGAAGAGCCAGGCCGCCAGCCAAAGCAGGCCGATGAGGGCCGTGCCGAGGAAGGCCCCACGCCAGCCGAGCGAGCCGGCCGCCCACGCGGTAAGCGGTGGCGCGATGACGGCACCGAAGGCCGATCCACCATTGGCGAACCCCACGGCGAGAGCGCGTTGTTCCGGTGGAGTCCATTCCACAGCACCCTTGGTGACGGCAGGGAAGCAGGCGCCCTCGCCGACTCCCAGAAAGAACCGCGACGCACCCAAGGTCCAGACGCCGGTGGCCAGCGCGTGGGCCGCACTGGCCAGGGACCACAGGCCCACCGAGAGTGCGAGCCCAAGTTTCGTTCCGAGCCGGTCCATCAGACGGCCACCCAGGGAGAACATCACGGTGTAGCTCAGAACAAAGGCGAAGACCACGCGCGAATACGCCGTATTCGACATGTGGAAGTCCGCCATGAGATTCGGCGCCAGGACGCTGAGCACCTGGCGATCCAGGAAGCTCAGCGCCGTCGCGCAGAAGAGGAGCCCGCACAGCAGCCAGGCTCGCGATTGGGTCATGGGTTTCAGAAGTAGAACCTCAGGGCAAACTGCATGATGCGCGGTCCACGCGCCGCCGTGAAGGCTCCGAAGTTGGTGTTGACCTGGTTGCCGGAAGCGTCGAAGCGGGCGGTCGTATCCACGCCGCTGAATTGTGTGTGGTTGAAGGCGTTGTAGGCTTCGGCGCGGAACTGCAGTTTCATCGACTCGCGAATGGGGAAGTCCTTGAACAACGACATGTCGAAGTTGTTCACGCCCGGTCCGCGGATCTGTGTTGTGGCGGCGTTGCCCACCGTGCCGACCGCCGGCCGCGCGAACATCTCGGTCTTGAGGTTCCGATAGAAGGTACGCTCGCTCTTCGGCAGCACCGGATTGCCCAGGACGACGACGCGTGCGCCCTGAGTGGCGGAGCCAGTGATATCCAATGAATTCGTGGTGGAATAGCCAATGCCCAGCGGCGATCCGCTGGCGAAACTGGTGATGCCGGAGAGTTGCCAGTCGTGCAGGGCGTAGCGGGCGATGCGCGACTGCACGGGCAGCTTCGGCAGATTCCACACCCAATCGAGTTTGACGATGTGAGTTCGATCGAAGCTGGCCAGGCCGTAGTTCCACACGCGCACCGGTACCTGAACACTGACCCCTGTGGTGTCGAAGTCGGCGTAGTCCATCGCCTTGGACCAAGTCCAAGACAGACCGAACTGTACGCTGTTTGTGAATCGCCGGCGCGCTGTCACCTGCATGGAATGGTAGTTCGACGAACCGCCCGGCTCGCTCAGCAGGATGTCGTTGTAACCCTTCAAGGGACGCAGGAACGCCGATGCGAGAGGCGTAGTGGGATTCGACGGGTCCGCATTGGAGGCCTGGAAGTTGGCGCCCAGCGGGATGGGATTCAGATTGCGCCGCCAAAGAAGGTTGCGGCCCAACGAACCGATGTAGCCGACATCCAGAACCGTCTTGAACCCGATGTCCTGCTGCACGCTGAAGCTGTAGTTCATCACCTTGGGCAGGCTGTCGCTGCGATCCAGCCCGTTCACCGCCTGCGGGAACGTAGCGCCAGACGACGAGAGCAGCGAGGCCATGGTGGAGTAGTACACGGTCGGATTGCTGACGATGGGCAACTGGGACGAGAACAGAACATAGTTGTCCGACATGTTGGGCCGATTGTAGAACAGGCCGATGCCGCCGCGGACCGCGGTCTTCGCGTTGCCGAAGACGTCGTAGGCGAAGCCAAATCGCGGACCCACGCGCAGGCCGTAAGTATCGATGAGCGATCGCGGGTAGCCATTCTGCGCGGAAACGGCCATGCCGTCCGCGGCGTCGCCGGTGCCCGGTGCGATGGCGCCGATCATCGCCGCCGGGTACGTGACACCGGTAACCGGATGAATGCCGACACGAGCACCGTTCACACGCGTGGGCTGGATGAGTTGTACCGCCTTGGCCGGATCGTAGAGCGACGCGGAGAACGACGACAGCCTGTCGTTGGACATGTAGATGGGCACTAGATAGTGGAAGCGCACGCCCAATTCCAGGGTCAAGCGGCGGGTGGCGCGCCAGGAGTCCTGCGCGAACCACTCCACGGCATGTTGCCGGAAATGCAGGTATACGCGGCTCGACGGCTCAGTATATGTGCTGAAGACGCCCAGTGCGGCATTTGCGTAGGCATAGCCCGTGTTCAGGGGGTTGTTGGTGTCGTTCGCGAAACTGAATGCGCCGGCGAAGTTGCCGTCACCGTTGGAGCCCTGGTAGTTGCGCTCGATCATGATGCCGGCCTTCAGTGTATGCGCACCCAGTGTCTTGGTGAGATTGTTCGTGAGATTGAAGGCCTGTAGCGACTGCTGGAACGGGAAGCGGCCTTCCATGAATAGGGAAGCCGCACCGGTGACCCCGCCAAACGTGGCGTTGGGAATGAAACCCAGCGGATTGGCCGAGGGGCTGAACTGCGCCGCAGTATAGCCCGCCGCTGCGCGAGTGTTGCGCTGGATCTCGCCCTCCGTGGCGCTGTTGCCTTCCGGACGGCGCGTGAAGCCGAGGCTCATCTCGTTGATCAAAGTGGGGCTGAGGATGCCCGTGTAGCGCAGCACGTAGCCTTGGCCGCGCAACTGATAAGTCTTCACCATCTGCGACCAGTTCGCGCCGGTATTCGTCAGAACACCGTAGCCGCCGGTCTGCCGATCGAGAAACGACGCGAACGTGACCGCCAAAGTATGTTTCGGCGTGATGCTGTAGTCCATGCGCAGATTCTCCATGCGCAGCGGTGTGTCGTTCACGCTCTGCTCGACGTAGTTGTAGCGGCCGGCCGAGACACCCCGATCGCTGAAGTTCGGCAGCGGAAAGACCTTCATCAGCGCCAGGCCGCTGGTGTCGACGCGGTTCAATGGGATTACATTATTCGGAAACTGCGCCTTGGTGTTGGGGTCAATGACATTGATCTGTTTGTTGTTCAGATCCACTGACTGCGAGAAGTCGCCGGTGCGTTCCAGCGCCGTCGGCACCGTGAGCTGCCGCACCGCCTGGCTCACCTTCAACGGCCAGAACTCCTGCGACCAGAAGAAGAACAGCTTGTCCCTCTTCTTGTTGAACCCGCCAGGCAGCACCACCGGTCCGCCGATGTTGTAGTTCCATGTGTTGTAGCGGTACCGCTGCTTGGGTGTACCCAGCCGGTTGTTGAAGAAGTTATTGGCGTTGAACTGCTCGTGGCGTTTGAAGTACGAGCCCAGGCCATGGAAGTCCTTCGCGCCGGACTTCGTGATCAAATTGATGGTCGCGCCGGAACTGCGGCCATACTCGGCCGGATAGTTGGTCAACAGCACCTTCACCTCGGCGATGGCGTCCTGGCCGAGCGTCACCGATGAGTTGAAGTTGTTGCCCATCGGATTCGTCACCATGCCGTCCATCGTCACGGTATTGGTGCTGCGGCGATTGCCTTGGACATAGATGTCGAAGTTGCGGTCCATGCGTTCGTTGTCGCCGATGCTGCCGCCGTCCACCACGCCGGGCATGAGGGACAGCAGGCTCATGGCGTTGCGGCTCTTGGTCATCAGGCCTTCGAGCTGTGTATTGGCGATGACGGACGCACGCTCGGAACTCGCCACCTGCACAGCCACGCCTTCGGCGGTCACGGTGACTTTGTCGGCGATGGCGCCAACCTCCAGCGCCAGGCGGCCCACGGGCAGGGTTTCGGACGCCGACAGCATGATCTGCTGTTTCACCAGGCTCTTGAAGCCGGCCGCCGTCACCGTGAGCGTGTATTGCCCCGGCTGCAGGCTGCCGAACACGAAGTCGCCGCGTTCGTCGGATTTCAGTTGTCGGATCACGCCGGTCGCGACGTGAACCACGGTTACGTCAGCATCGACGACAGACAAGCCACTGGGGTCGACTACGGAGCCGACGATCGAACCAGTGATGGTCTGCGCCATGCACAGGAGGGCGCTTGCGACTAGCAGCAGGAGCGCGGCTGCAGGTCGTCTGAGTCGGGAATACATTGCTGATCCTTTCCAGGGAACGGTTGGTTTCAGTTCGGGCCGCGCGTCATCGGCGCGCCACGCCAAGAAGCTTGTTTCGGCGCAGAAAGCGCTCAATCGCGCGCTGCACTCGCAGGGTGTCGGCGTCGGTCCACGTGTGGCGTCCGTGGGCGCCGCCATGAATCGTAATCAGTTCGTTGGGCACTTGAGCGGCGTCCAGGGCGTGGTGAAGATCCGCGGATTGCTGGTGGGGAATCGTCTTGTCCGCATCGCCGTGGATGCTGAGAATGGGCGGCAAGCCGGGCTTCACCCACGTCATGGGCGACAACTGGCGGGCCAGCGCCGGTACATCGGGGGCATCGCGCAGCCAGCGGCGGACGGAGGCCAGGCTGCTGTTCAGCAGCGCGTTCAGGTCGGTCGCGCCGTAGTAGTTGATCACAGCTGCAGCGTGCGGCTCGGGACCGCTGTGCTCCGGACACTCAATGCCGCCCGATCTCATCGCGGTCAACAGCGCGAGATGCCCGCCGGCCGAACCGCCGCTCACCACGATGCGGTCGGGGTCCACACCGTACTTCGCCCCATTCTGCGTCACCCATCGGAACGCACAGCGGCAGTCTTCGACGCCCGCAGGAGCGGCGGCCTCGCCAGACAGCCGGTACTGCACCGCCACCACACGCAGCCCCAGTTGCAGGTACGGCAGATACCACAGCACATACTGTTCCTTGCTGCCGTTCTCCCAACCGCCGCCGTGAATGTAGAGGACCGTCGGCCCAGGCTTGCGGTCGTAAGGGATGTAGAAGTCGAGCTTCAGTTCGCGGGTGCCGATGCGCCGGTACACCACATCGCGCTGAGCGGTGAATCGCTGGCCGACGAGTGACGCCCAATCGCGGTCCGACGAGCCCGCCAAGGCTATGGTGCTTGACCCGAGCAACCAGAGGATGTTCAAATATCGAACACTGACGTGCATCTGAAGCACTGTAGTTTTATGGCAGATTCATGAAGATGTCAAGAGAATTGGTGAGCAAAAAAGTAACGAAGCCTACAGGCCCGACCATGCTCGACAAAGGCCTCACCGTACTGGAGGCTGTCGAGAAGGCCGACCATCCCATCACCATCCAGGAGATCGCCGCCATCACGAGCCTGCAGCGGCTGGCCGTCTACCGCCTGTTGACGACCCTGGAGGAGCGCGGCTATATCCACCGCGCCCAGGACAAACGCTACCGCTCCACCACGCGCCGCCGCAGGTTATTGGTGGGCTACCTGGCTCCGCTGGAAGGCAACCAGTTTCGTGTGGATGTGAAGGAATCGATCGAACGGGCCGCCGCCCGCGCCGGCAGCTACGTCATGCTGCGCCACAACGACGAGGAAGACAGCGCCACCGCCCTAAGAAACGCGCAGGAGATGGTCGATGCGCGCATCGATGTGGCCATGCTATTCCAACCAGTGGAGCGCCTGGGCTACATGGTGGCCGACCTCTTCTTCGGCGCCGGCATCCCCTTCATCACGGTAGAGCGGCCCATCCAGGGCGGCATCTATTTCGGCGCCAACAACTACCAGGCCGGGAAACTGGCCGGTCAGGCCCTGGGCCACTACGCCCGGGAAAAGTGGCGCGGCCGCTTCGACCGCATCGTTCTGGTGGAGGGCCCCAAAACGAAGACCAACGTCCAGGCCCGCCTCGCCGGAGTGTTGGTCGGACTCCAGGACGTGCTCGGCTCCATCCCCGAATCCTCGGTTATCCATTTGGAGGGCGATGCCCACCAGGACTCCAGCAAGCAGCTCATGGCCAAACTGCTGCGCCAGTTGAAACCCGGCACCCGCCTGCTGGTCTCGGGCTTCAACGACCTCAGCGCCATCGGAGCCATGGAGGCCGTCCGCGAAGCCGCCCGCGACCGCGATGTCGTCATCGTCGGTCACAACGCAGCCAGCGAAGGCCGTGGAGCCATCCGCCGCCGCGGCAACTGCCTGCTTGCCTCCGTCGCGTTCTTCCCTGAACGCTACGGCGACAAGCTGATCCGCCTGGCCTGCTCGATCGTCGACGGCGAGCAGGTGACGCCGGCCGTCTACACCGATCACGTCGTCCTGCACGCCGACAACCTCGAGAACTTCTACCCGGCCGCAACGGACGTGAGCTGAACGGGCGTCACTTCGACGCGACGCCCAACTCCTTCAGGATCCCATCGGCGTGGTCCACGTCCTTCAGCAGCCAGAGGAAGAAACGGATGTCCACATTGACGTTGCGCGCCACGTCCGGGTTGTAGCCGAAGTCGTTGGCCACGTTCTCCCACACACGGTCGAAGTTCAGGCCCACCAGTTCGCCTCTGCCGTTCACCGTGGGGCTACCGGAGTTCCCACCCGTGGTATCGGCATCGGCCAGAAAGTCCAGCGGGACCTTGGCCGCGTCGACCTTGGCCGCCGCGGCCATCGCCTTCTCCGGCAGCTTGAACGGCTCCTCGCCTGTCTCTTTTTCCAACATCCCGGCGAGAGTCGTCTGCGGAGTGTAGATCACCCCATCGCGCGGTGCATAGCCCTTCACGTGCGCGAAGCTGACGCGCAGCGTTGAGTTTGCATCCGGAGCCACCGGCTTGCCGGCATGGGCAATCACCGCCTTGCGCCATTCCGGCCGCAGCCGCGCCACCGCCCCGTCCAGCGTATGGGTCTTCGTCCGCCACGCCCGCAGTTCCGGCTCCAGCGCGAAGGCCAGGCCGAGCAGCGGATCCTTGCGAGCCTTCAGCTCCTCGGTCGACTCGTTGAACATCTTCATGCGTTCCTTCAGGTCCAGCACCTTCGTCCGGCCATAGAGGAATCCGAGCGTCTCGTCCACCTTGCCGTCACCGAAGATCTTGTCAAATGCTTCGATGCGCTCCTGCGGCCCCAGCTTCATCGCGTGGGCCACCAGCGATGCAAACAAGGCCTGGTCGGCCGGCCGGTAGAAACTCTTCTGATCGCGTTCCATCGTGGCGCGCAGCCGTGTCCACTCGCGCTCCATATAATCGGGGTCGCGCTCCATGTCGGGCTTTGTCCGCTCCTCCGCCAGCCGCACCAGATTCGCGGCGAACTTCAGAGCCAGGGGGCTGATCTGAATGGCGTTGAATAGGAAGTCGCGGTTCCCAGTTTTGCGTTTCTCCACCGCCATCCGGTCCAGTTCCTGTTTCGCCTCGGCGGCCTTGGCGTATTGCGAATGCGTACCAATCCACGCCTCCACCGCGTCTTCCGACTTCGCCTGCTTCTCGATGATGCCGCCCCGCTTGAGTCCGGCCAACTGCCCTTGCGCGTTCTTCGATACATTGGCCAGCGACTTTTGCGTCGCGGCCACGGCAATGGTACCTTCCTCACTGCCCTTGGTTGTCGTCTCCAGCAGGTTCAGCCATTCGCCGTATACCTCGGCGCGCAGCCGGAACCACTGATCGCGCTGTACCGCCATCTCCGCGGCGGTCAGCGATCGCACCGTGCGCCCCGGATATCCCAACACCATCACAAAGTCGCCCGTCTTCACGCCCGTCGTCGAGAGCGGGAAGTAGAACTCCGGCTTGTAAGGCTTGCCGTCCTTATAGGCGCGCGCCATCGCGAAGTCGCCCGTGTGCCGCGGCCACATCCAGTTGTCGATCTCCCCGCCATACTCGCCAATCGCCCTCGGCGGTGCGTACACCAGCCGGATGTCCGAGAGTTCAAAACTGTCGATCAGCACGTACTGAAGGCCGCCATCGAACACGGCCACCTTGCAGCGAGCGCCGGGCGTCTTCTCGCACTCGCTCACCAGCACCTTCTGCTTCCCCTCGATAGCTGCATTCCGCGCCAGGTCGCCGGCACCCGCCGGCACAGCCGCCTCGATCTCCTTCGTGACGTCGGTAAACTTGCGCGGCACGCTCACGCGCGTGGTGCGGCCCGGCAGCTCCTCTTCCAGGCTCTTGGCGAGGAAGCCATCGGTGATAAGATCACGCCCGGGCCTCGAATGCTCCTGCAGGATGCCAAAGAGACAGTGATGATTCGTCAGAATCAGGCCCGTGGCGGAAACGAACCCGGCGGAGCAGCCGCCGATATTCACGGCGGCGGCCAGCAATCCGGTGCCGCGCTTCTGATCCCACAACCGCGAAACCGGCAGTTGCAGACCCTCTTTCCTGAGTTGCAGCGGATCCAGTTGCAGCACTTGTTGCGGCGTCCATTTGCCTTCTCCGGCGGTTGCCATCGCGGCTGTCAGGGTCAGACAGACGCTCCAATTCGTCCAGGTACGAGTCACGGTGGAAAATCCTCTTTAACGATGCGCCTTCACAAACGCACGACTTCAGCATATATTGAAGGCTCCAATCGAAGGGACGGAGGCGCAATGACGCAGGAGATGGGCCGATGCGCGGAAGAGATCCGGACTTGCTGGCAGGAAGGCGAGGTCGCCCTCCAGCGCGGCGACACCGATGGGGCCAATCGTGCTTTTGGCCACGCCTTCGAAGTTGTCGACACTTTCCCCGCCATTGAGGACGACGACGTAAGGGCCCTGCAGTTCCTGTGCGTCCTCACCTGGGTCAAGGTCTCAGCGTCGCTCGAAGTCACCGGCCAGGAGGAGGAAGCACGCGAAGCGCGCCTCCAGGTAACCAGCCTGCTCGACGATATGTACGCCGCCAACCCGGCCAGTGCTGCCAACCCCTGGCCCAGTTCTGAGTTTCTACACGGCCTCGAATCCGAAGAAGCGGTCGATCTGGTCGGCCGGCTCTACCTGCTATGCAGCAAGGCCGGTCGCGCGGATTCCATTCTCTGGGGCCGCCTCTTCATGGATCTCGATCTGCGCATCCACGGCGACAATCCGCCGACAGTGAACTAGCAACGAGCAGGAAGCTGTCAGCCATCAGCGGTCAGCCATCAGCTTCAAACAATCAGCCCGAACCGCCGATCGGCCATAGACAAACTCCAAAGCTGAATGCTGAGAGCTGACCGCTGAGAGCTCCAAACGAAACGCTGATCCCTCCCAACTACCCCTCCAACGCGCGCCGTCCCGCCGCCAACAATTTCACAATCCTCTCCACGTCGTACACCGCCCCACCCCACGTCCCGCCGCTGGCATCCTGCAACGCCGCCCACAGCTTCGTATCCGCAGGCAGATCCTTATCCGGAGCCAGGTCCGGCCGCGGTTCCCGCTCCGCCAGCACCCGGCTTCCCTGCTCCGCTCCGAACACCGTCCCGCCCTCGCCCACCAGGTTCACCGTCCCCTCCAACCGGTTCCGGTCGATCACGATCTCGATGACATCCCCTTCCCGCAACTTCCCAATTGGCCCGCCCGCCAGCGCCTCCGGCGAAATGTGACCGATGCAGGCCCCCGTCGACACACCGCTGAACCGCGCATCCGTCAACAGCGCCACATGCTTCCCAAACGGCAGGAACTTCAGCGCACTGGTCAACTGGTACGTCTCTTCCATGCCGGCCCCCATCGGACCCCGGCAGGCCAGCACCAGGATGTCGCCCTCTTTCACCTGGCCCGCCTTGATCGCTTCAATCGCCGCCGGTTCCGTCACGAACACCCGCGCCGGCCCCACCTTCCGGTACACCCCGTCCGCATCCACCACACTCGGGTCGATCGACGTACTCTTGATCACTGCCCCTTCCGGAGCCAGGTTCCCAATCGGGAAGCACACAGTCGCCGTCAATCCGCGATGCCGAGCCTCATCCGGCGACATGATCACGTTGTCCGGATCAATGCCGTCGCGCTCCAACAGGGTCTTGCGCAACACGGCCCGCCGCTCGCTCTGCGCCCACCAGTCCAGTGCGTCGCCCAGCGTCTGGCCTGACGCCACCAGCGCGCTCGTGTCCAGTAACCCGGCCTTCCTCAAGTGCAGCATCACCTCCGGCACGCCGCCGGCCAGGAACACCTGCACCGTCGCATGATGCTTCGGCCCGTTCGGCAGCGCGTCCACGATGCGCGGCACGCTGCGATTCACGCGAGCCCAGTCGTCCACCGTCGGCCGCTTCAGACCCGCGTGATACGCAATTGCCGTCAGATGCAGGATCAGGTTCGTCGACCCGCCGAACGCCGCATGCACGGCCATCGCGTTCTCCAACGCCGCCGGAGTCAGGATGTCCCGCATCCCCAACCCGCGCGACTCCATCAACAGCACGGCCCGTGCCGATCGCCGAGCCATATCCACCCACACCGGCTGCCCCGAAGGCGCCAGTGCCGAATGCGTCAACGACATGCCCAGCGCTTCGCCCACCACCTGAGCCGTAGCCGCCGTACCCAGGAACTGACACCCGCCGCCTGGAGACGCGCACGCCCGGCAGCCCATCTCCGCCGCGTACTCCCGCGTGATCTTCCCATGCGCGAACCGCGCCCCGATCGTCTGGATCGCCGCCGCGTCCTCGCCCTCCTCGGCCAACAGCGTCACGCCCCCCGGCACCAGGATGCACGGCAGGGTATGCTGCGCCGCCAGTGCCATCATCATCGCCGGCAGACCCTTGTCGCACGTGGCGACACCCAGCACTCCGCTGCGCCGGGGCAGCGACCGGATCAGCCGCCGGAAGATCTGAGCCGCGTCGTTCCGGTAAGGCAGCGAATCGAACATGCCCGTCGTCCCCTGCGACCGCCCGTCGCATGGATCCGAGCAATAGCCCGCAAACGGCACCGCATCCAGCCCTTTCAACTCGCGAGCCGCGGCCTCCACCAGCAGGTTCACCTCCCAGTGGCCGCTGTGGTAGCCCAGCGCGATCGGCGTCCCGTCGGCCGCCCGCAACCCGCCGTGTGTGCTGAGAATCAGCACTTCCTTGCCGCCCAGCTTCGACGGATCCCAGCCCATGCCGGCATTCATCGTCCAGCCGAACAGGTCGCCGCTGGGGGCGTTGCGCAGCATCTCGTCCGTAAAGGGCAACTGCCCCTGTGGACCGCGCGTCTTCGTGGGCGGCGCAAACATCGTCGAGTCGCCGGAGTCGAGAATCGAGGCGAGACTGGGCACTTGCGTGATTGCTGGCATGGCAGTTGGTTCCTCTCAATGATAGAATCGCCCGCATGTCAGAGGCTGGACCAGTTACTCGACGCGTGGCGATTGGAGCGCTCACGGCCGCTTCCTACTCCAGGGTCGCCGGCGCCAACAACCGCATCGGCGTCGGCTTCATCGGCTATGGCCTCATCGGCGCCCAGCACGTCTTCGACTTCAAAAGCCAGGACGATGCCGACCTCGTTGGTCTCGCCGAAACCTATGAGCCGCGCCTGCGCGAAGGCATCGCCGCCTGCGAAGCCCGACCTGGCACCAAAACCCGAGGCTACCGCGATTTTCGCCGCCTGCTCGACGAAAAGGACATCGACGCCGTCGTCGTCTCCACGCCCGATCACTGGCATGCGCTTCTCACCATGATGGCCTGCGCCGCCGGCAAAGACGTCTACGTCGAAAAGCCGATGACGCTCTTCGTCCGCGAGGGCCGCTGGATGACCCAGGTCGCCCGCCGCCACAAACGCGTCGTCCAGGTCGGCACCCAGCAGCGCAGCGGAGTCCACTACCAGGCCGCCCGCAAACTGATTCAGGAACAGTACTTCGGCAAGCTGCTGTCGGTCCGCATGGCCGCCTTCCGCAACATCATGCCCGGCTTCGGCAAGCCCGCCGAGCCGCAACCGGAAAACTTCGACTACGACATGTGGCTCGGACCGGCCCCGGCCCGGCCTTACCAGCCCCACCGCGGCCTCTATCACTTCCGCTGGTTCTGGGACTTCTCCGGCGGTCAGATGACGAACCTCGCCGCCCACGAACTCGACATCGTCCAATGGACCACCGGCCAGAAGGGACCGCGCGCCGTCTCCTCCTCCGGCGGCCGCTTCGCTTTGGAAGACGACGGCGAAACCGCCGACACCCAGGACGCCCTCTTCGAATACGACAAGTTCACAGCCATCTGGTCCCATCGCGAAGCCTGCCTCGGCCGCCGCCCCCCAGGCGGCAGCGAGTACGCTGGCACCAAGGGAGCGCTCCTCATCAACCGCGCCGGCTTCGAAGTCCTGCCGGATACCAAGATGCCGCCCGGCAACGCCATCCCCGTCTTCAAAGGACAGCCGCAAGGTGGGCCTAAACGCGAAACAGTCACACCAGAGCCCTGGATCCAGGCTATGAAAGTCCCTGGCTCCTCCGACGATCAGTTCCGAGCCCACGTCCGCAACTTCCTCGACTGCATCAAATCCCGCGAACGCACCGTTGCCGATGTCGAGGACGGCCACCAGACCGCCGTCGCCTGCCACCTCGCCAACATCAGCCTGCGCACAGGCCGCAAAATCCGCTGGGATCCGGAGAAGGAAGAGATCCTGAACGACCCCGAAGCCTCCGCCATGCTGGAGCGCCCCTACCGAAAGCCGTGGGACCGTATCCTGAAAGGGCTGCTGGCGTAGTTTGATCCGGCTCATGCTGACTAAAGTAAAACTGATAGTATGCTCTGCCTTCAGAAGAAGGCGTTATAATCAACCAAGGACCCGCCCCGGGTCTGGAGACTCCCGTTTTGCCCAGCCACAACCCCCTCGTCGCGGTTTATCCCGGCAGCTTTGACCCGATCACCAACGGGCACCTGGACCTCATCCAGCGTTGCGTTCCATTGGTCGACAAACTCGTCGTCTCAGTGTTGCGAAACGCTCATAAGCACCCCGTCTTCACCTTGGAGGAGCGGGTGGCCATGCTGCAGGACGTGGCCAGCCCATTCCCGAACGTGGAAGTGGACTGCTTTGACGGATTGCTGGTCGACTACGCCCGGCAGAAGCAGGCAAAGTTGCTTCTGCGCGGCATCCGAGCCATCTCCGACTATGAATATGAGTTGCAGATGGCCCTGATGAACCGCCGCCTCGCCCCTGAGATCGAAACAATGTTTATGATGGCAGGAGAGGCTTATTCCTTCATCAGCTCCAAATTGGTGAAAGAGGTGGTTGCGCTGGGCGGCAACATCAGCGGCTTGGTGCCACCTTCCGTCGAAGAGAAGCTGAAGCAGCGTTTCCTGGGGCGGGAATAATCTACTTTCAGTCAGAGCAGCTTACTAGAATGCAACAAGCGTCATCCCACCTCGCAGATCGAATCTCCCTAATCAGCGTCTCGTCCACGGCCCGCGTTTCGGCCGAGGCAGAGAAACTCCGCCGCGCCGGCGTGGATGTTGTCGACTTCGGCGTTGGCGAACCGGACTTCCCCACTCCGGATAACATCAAGCGCGCCGCCATCGCCGCCCTCGACCAGAACTTCACGCGCTATACGGCCATGCCGGGCGTGCAGGAGCTGCGTCAGGCCGTGGTCGACCGCCACAAGGCGGACTATGGCACCAGTTACTCGGTCCCCGAGTGCGTCGTGTCCGTCGGCGGCAAGCACGCCATCTTCAACATGACGCAGGCGCTCGTCGGCGAGGGCGACGAGGTCATCATCCCCATCCCTTACTGGGTGACCTACTACGACGTAGTGAACTATGCGGGCGGCAAACCTGTGCTGGTCGAGACCAGCGAGGCGGAAGGCTTTGCCCTCACCGCGGCGCAGGTCGAGAAGGCCATCACCGCCAAGACCCGGCTCATCATCGTCAATTCGCCCTGCAACCCGTCGGGTGCGCTGGTCGAGCAGGCTGAGTTCGAGAAGATCGCCCACCTTGCCAAGAAGCGCGGCATCTGGCTGATGACCGACGAGTGCTACTGCCGTTTCCTCTATGACAGCGATCCCTACTCCGTGGCCTCCGTACCCGGCATGAAGGACACCGTCATTGTCGCCGGCTCGCTCTCGAAGACCTACGCCATGACCGGCTGGCGCATCGGCTTCACTCTCGCTCCGGCCGAAGTCTGCACGGCCATCATCAAGCTGCAGTCTCACTCCACGTCCAATCCGACCTCCATCGCCCAGAAAGGTGCCATCGAGGCCCTCAACGGACCCCAGGAATCGGTCGACGTCATGCTGGCCGAGTACCGCAAGCGTCGCGACTACGTCATCGGCCGCCTGCGCGCCATTCCCGGCATCACGTGCGCCGAGCCTCGCGGCGCCTTCTACGCCTACCCCAACATCAGCGGAGCTCTCAGCCCGAACGGCCTGCGCACCCCCATGGAGTTCGCCGAGAAGCTGCTGGCTGAGGCCCATGTGGCCGCTGTACCCGGCGAAGCGTTCGGCACCGAGAAACACGTGCGCATCTCCTACGCCACCTCGATGGAGAACATCCAGAAGGGTCTCGACCGGCTGGAAGGCTTCGTCAAGAAGTATTCTGCTTAGTTTTCGTCCGTAATACCATTCCGCTGGCGGTGACGCTGCTATCCTGAAAGTTCGTCACCGCTGCAGCGGCATGCGTCGCCGAATCATCACCACTCTCGCGCTCGCCATCCTGGCTGCGTGTTCTTCCGGTCCTCCGCAGGCCCCCGTGCTGGGGGAAGCGTTCGTTGGACCGGCGACCCTGCAGATCCGCCAGGAACTCACCTCGCGCGCGGCACTCGTCGCCACCGTGAAACACGGCGACCGGCTCTCCCTCATCGGACGCCGCCGCCGGTTCTACAAAGTGCGGACCTCCTCGGACGCCGAAGGCTGGGTGGATGGACGCCAGCTTCTCTCTCGCGAGGACATGAGCGATCTGAAGGAATTGGCGGAGCGCGCGGCCAACGCGCCATCGCAAGGCCGGGCCTCTGTCTTTGAGCTGTTGAACGTTCACACCCTGCCGAACCGCCAGTCGCCCAGCTTCTTCCAGATTCGGCACGACCAGCAGGTGGAAGTGGTAGCCCACGAGCGGGCGCCGCGTGTCCCTTTTGATCCGCCGGACTTCATCAAGCTCGACTCGACGCCGTTGGTGGTCAAGAAAGCAAAAAAAAAGGCTGAACCGGCGATCCCACGCCCGCCCGCCGGCAAACCGCCCGAGGTGCCCAAGAACTGGCTGGACCTCTCCGGCAATCCTGACGGTTTTGTCCCCGAGCAAGGGGAGAAGATCGACAACGAGGAACCCAAGCCACAGCCCCCGGCCATCCCCATGGATGATTGGACGCTCATTCGCTCAAAGGACGGTTCCGCCGGCTGGGTTCTGGCTCGTATGTTGTTGATGGCTATACCCGACGAGGTGGCGCAGTATGCGGAACGCGCGCGGATCACGGCCTATTTCAACCTCGGTAGTGTGAACGACGACGGGGTCGAAAAGCCGGTGTGGATGTGGGCGACCCTCGCCCAGCGGGGGGTATCCTTCCAGTTCGACTCCTTGCGCATCTTCAACTGGAATGCCCGGCGTCACCGCTACGAGACGTCCTTCATTGAGCGCGGGATGAAGGGCTATCTGCCCATCCTGCTGCAGGGCTCCCCGGCCACCAGCTTCCAGGTGGTGGTGGAGGAGAAAGACGGCCGGTCGATGGAGAGAGAGTACCGCCTCAACGGGTTCCGGGCCCGTGTTGTCGGACGCCACGAGGGCCAGGTGCCTGCGCCCTGGAACGAGCAGAACAAGATAGTGAGCGCCACCGCGCCGGCGAAAGCGCCGGAGAAATCGCTCAAGGACAAGGCGAAAGGTTTTGTCGAAGGCGTAAAGCGCCGCTTCAAGCGCTGAAGTCGACGCGATCCATCGCCAGGAACTCGCGTACATGCGGGTGATTGCACCGGTCCAGTTCGGCCACCGGTCCGAAGTAGATCACGTGGCCCTCATACAGAAACACCACCCGGTCGGCGACCCGCCGCATGAGGTCCAGATCGTGGGTCACCACCAGCGATGTGAGCCCTAACGACTTCTTCAGCCGCAACATGAGCCTCGCCATCTGGTCGGACATGATCGGATCCACCATGGTCGTGGGCTCATCGTAAAGCACGCACTCGGGCTGCGCTGCCAGAGCCCGCGCGATCGCCACGGCGCGGCGGTAGCCGGTGGACAGATCGGCCGGGTATGCATCTTCAAATTCAGCCAGATCCACCATGTCCAGCAGACCGCGCACGACGTCCATCTTGTTCGACTCGTCGTAGTCTTCCCGCAACTCCAGGGAGAAGAGGATGTTTTCGCCCACGGTGAGCGAGTCGAACAGGGCCCCATTCTGGAAGACCATGGTCACTTTGCGCCGGATGGCCCGCAACGCGGATTCGTCCAGGTCGGTGATGTCCTGGTGCGCCACGATCACCCGCCCGATATCCGGCTTCAGAAAACCCATGATGTGGAAGAGGCTCACGCTCTTACCCACGCCGCTGCGGCCAATGATCGCCAGCGTCTCACCCGGGTCGATGTAGAAGTTGCAGTCGACTAAAACGGGGTGATCGAACGTCTTATGAACGTGCTGGAACTCGATGTAGTGCGGAAACTTGTCGATCATTGGCCCCACCGCGCCCAATCGTCCATCGTATTCAGGTTCGCCACGTATTCCTCGTCATCTACCGCAAACCGAGAGAAGTCAATTGTTTCCAGTAGCTTCCAGACAGAGAACCGGCCCTCGGCCAAGGCCGTCTCAAAGTGCGTCTGGAGCCGCGCGTGGTAGACAGCACACAGCGGCTCCAGCCGTCCGTCGGCATGCGCGGCCACGACGGCGGACTTCATCCCTCCGGTAGCCATGCCCACCAGCCGGCCAAGCCAGTTGTCATCCAGGCGCGGCATATCGCAGGCCACAATCAGGTTCCAGTCGAAACCGTGGCGCAGCGCTGCTTCAATGCCGCTCATCGGACCACACCCTTCGTATCTTTCGGACAGGCAAGGAAAGCCCAGATGAACATACCGCTCCGGCGCGCCCACCAGATGAACCACCCCAGCGGCCCTCTGGGCCACCTGAGCCACACGCTCCACCAAAGTGCCGTCTCCGTAGGGCAACAGGGCCTTATCGCGGCCCATCCGGGTGCTGTGGCCCCCCGTGAGCACGAAGGCGGCGACGCTCATGAGACAATCTTAGCAGTGGCTCGTGTCGATAGATGGCGCGGGCTCAGGCAAAACTCCATTTGTTTGCACCGCATGGCTCGCTATAATCAGTACAACAAGTTGATGGCATTCTGTTTCAGCCTGGCGTTGGCAGCCACGGCGACGGCGGCGGAACCCGCCTCGCGTGTGGTGACGACGGTGCGCGCCGACTCGAGAACCGGACGGCTCGTCCGCAGTTCCGTTGTCGTCCGGCATCCCAGCGTCAGCAAGGAAACGGCTCCAAAGGTGATCAACGCCACGGCGAGCCAACCGGGCCTCAATGTTGGGGAAATCGTGGAAAAGGCAGCCAAGGCGCACGATGTCGACCCGCTGCTGGTGCATTCCGTCATCCGGGTGGAGAGCAACTACAACCCCCTGGCCGTCTCGCCCAAAGGGGCGGAAGGTCTCATGCAGCTCATTCCGGCCACCGCCCGCCGGTTTGGCGCGGTGAACAGCTTTGACGCGGAAGAGAACATCACGGCCGGCGTCAAGTATCTGAAATATCTACAGGAGCGGTTCAAGGACAACAGGCTCGCCTTGGCCGCCTACAATGCGGGCGAAGGCGCGGTCCAGAAATACGGCAATGTTCCGCCATACAAGGAGACGGAACAGTACATCCTGAAAGTCGGGAAGACGTATGGTGACGCTCTGAAGCAGCAGCCAGCCGAACCGGCTCCGGCAACCGCTTCCGCACCCGCCCTGCCTCAGCCCGAACCCCTACGCCACCTTGAGGTTACGACGGATTCGGAAGGACGCCTGGTCCTGAGGACCCGGTAGGAGGCAATTCTGATAGAGACGAAGATCCGAGCAACGCTCGCCCGGATGGTCCTTTGGGGGGCTCTGGGGTTCGTCTTGTCAGCCGCGGCCGCACGGGCGGAATCCGGCGAAACAAAGCCTCTCGCTTCGGTCACGTCGGTGCGGTTCTGGTCCTTGGGACAGGCCACTCGGGTCGCGCTCGAGGTCAGCGAAGAGGTGAGGTACCGGTTCGAGAAGCTGCAGAATCCCGACCGGCTGTTTGTCGACCTCAGCGAAACACGCATGAAGCTGAACGACAAGGCCTTCTACACCGTCAAGGTCGGCGACAAACTGGTGAAGCAGATCCGCGTGGCCCAGAAGGATCCGCGGGTGATGCGGATCGTGCTCGACCTGGAAGGCCCCGTCGAACAGGAGATTTCCCAGCTCTCGAACCCGTCGCGGATCATCATCGAGGTCCGCCCCGCCGGGTCGAAAGCGGCCGGAACGCCCATCAGCCAGAGCCGCACAGGGGTCGAGAAAATTGACGTCCCCGTCAAGGAAGAGCCAAAGCCGGAACCGGTGCGCACGGCTGCGGTGCGCCCACCGGCGGTGGAGCGGCCGGCGTCGGTGAAGACCGCCGCTCCAGCGGCCACTTCGCCGGCGACAGCCAGAACGGTCGAGCCGGAACCAACCCCAATCGAACCCGTCATCCCACCCTCGTCGAACGCGCCCGATGCGACACCGAAGGCGGCGCGGCCGAATTCGGGTGGCGGACGATCGTTGACTCGCGCGTTGGGATTAAAGATAGACAGGGTCGTCATCGACCCAGGGCACGGTGGTCACGACCACGGGACCACGGGTCCGACCGGCCTCACCGAGAAGGATCTGGTGCTGGACGTCTCCTTGCGGCTCGGGGCGCTGCTCGAGCAGCGAATGGGCAGCCAGGTCCTCTTGACGCGCTCGACGGACACTTACGTCGGCCTGGAGGAGCGGGCGGTGCTCGCCAACCAGAACAAAGCCGATCTGTTCCTATCGATCCACGCCAACGCCACGCCGTACAAGAACATCTCCGGCGCCGAGGTGTACTACCTGAACTTCACGACCTCCAAGGAAGCCACCGAGGTGGCCGCCAGGGAGAACGCAGGCAGCGGCAAGTCGGTTTTCGAGTTGCGCGAGTTGATCCAGAAGATCGCGTTGAAGGACCGGTTGGACGAGTCGCGAGAGTTCGCCACGCGGGTGCAGGCTTCACTGGCCTCGACATGGTCGAAGATGGACCCGGCGGCCAAGAACCGCGGCGTCAAGAAGGCTCCCTTTGTGGTGCTGATCGGCGCGTCGATGCCCTCGGTGCTGGCGGAAATCGGGTTCATCAGCAACCCGCACGATGAGGCCCTGTTGCGCAAACCCGACCAGAGGCAGCGCCTGGCGGAAGCGCTCTTCCGAGGTATCCAGCAGTACGCGAACAGCCTGAGCCAGGACACGCAGGCCGAGGTTTCGGCGGCGGCGGCCGCCCACGCCCAATCCGGACGTTAAGGGGTAGTTGTACCCACGGCCCGAAAGACGACGCTGTTGCGCCCCTTCCGTTTCGCTTCGTACAGCGCATCATCGGCCACGCGGATTAGCGTTTCGGCATCGCTGGTCTTTGTGGGCACCATTGTGCATGCGCCAAAACTGGCGGTGATGGCGACGTTCCGCCCACTCAGCGAGAAGGGTGAGGCCTCGATGGCCAGACGCAGCCGCTCCGCATGGGACGTGAGGCCCAGATCATCGCAGCCGGGCACCACCACCAGGAACTCCTCGCCGCCATAGCGCCCGAACGCGTCGTAGACCCGAATCCCCGCGCCAATGCGGTGAGCCGCTTCACTCAGCGCCGCGTCGCCCGCCATGTGGCCGTACTCGTCGTTAATGCGCTTGAAATGGTCCAGATCGAGCATGACCACGCCCAATGGGCGGCATTCGCGAACGGCACGGATCACTTCGCGGTCAAGGATCTCGAGGATGGCCGCGCGATTCCAGGTACGGGTGAGCCCATCGCGAGTGGCCTGGACGCGCAAGGCCTCCTGGGCCCGCATCAGTTCCGCCTGCAGATCGATGATCCGGCGGCCCGCGCGCAACCGGACCTCCAGTTCGTGCTTGTCGAACGGCTTAATGACGTAGTCGTCGGCGCCCGCACCCAATCCTTCCACGATGTCTTCGCGCAAGGCGCGGGACGTGAGCAGAATGATGTAGGTATATACGGGCCGCGGGATCGTTCGCATCAGCTTGCAGATCTCCGGGCCGGTGTGGACGGGCATCATCCAGTCGAGAATGGCCAGGGGCGGCGCGTCGTCCTTCTGAAGACAAGCCCACGCTTCGTCTCCGCTAGACGCGGTGACGACCTCGTAGCCCCAACCCTGAAGTGTTGATTCCAGGAGCCGGCGCATCAACAGGCTGTCATCGGCGACCAAGATCTTCATTGCGCTGAAATCACGACTAATCCCAATATTATCAGCCCCGGGGGATCTGCGCTGAACCCCACCCCGGGGAAAGCGGTGGGGAGGCACGATCCGGGCGGGGCTGACTCAGATGGGGCCTTAGCGCTTGCGATTTCGAACGAGGTCCAGGACCTCCGCCGCACTGGTCCGGCCTCCATGCGACTTGCTGATGCGAGCGAAGAAGATCATTCCCTTCGAGTCAATGAGGAATGTGGACGGATAGGCGGTCTCCTGGGCCGCGTCCCAACGCAGATCGTACGCAAGAGTGAACTTGTAGTCGGGATCGAGCAACAGATCGAAGTGGGCCGGCAGGGTCTTGTCCGAGACAAACTCGCGAGCGCGATCGGGCAACTCCTGGGCCGGACCGGGATAGACGAGCAGGACGCGCAGACCAGCGTCGGCAAACGCCTGGGCGTTGTGGATGTAGTCCTGAACCTGCCGGTTGCAAATGGGGCATTGGTAGCCCGGGTAGCCGCGCAGAACAACCAGTGCGACGTCGCCTTTCCGCGTCGCGTCAGAGAGCTTTACGGGCTGGCCATTCAACGACGTCAGGGTGAAGTCGGGCGCGGCCTGGCCCATGGCTGGCGGCTCAGCCCTGATGACACTGAGACCAGCCAGGAGGAGTATTGGAAGAACTGCAAGTCGGGAATAGAGGAACAAGAATCGGGCTCCTTGGAATAGAGACTTGGCAACTGTCGCCGCCCGCTGGAGTGTCTCCAACGGGCCGCGACACCTTGCCGTCTGGTATATCCATCCGGAGGTCCCCAATATTCCCGAAACGCACATCGAGCCCTAAGGCTTGTGATAGTTCGGGTAAGCGGGCCGCTTCGGCTTGGCGACCGGCGTCTTTGCCAGTTCCGCCAGGACCACCTCTACCGCTTTCTCCAACTGGGGGTCCTTGCCCTGTCCGACGAGTTCAGGATCGTTCTCGACTTCGATGTCGGGTGGCACGCCGATGTTCTCAGTGTCCCACTGGGAGTTGGGCCCCCAGACGCCGGAACTCGGAGAGGAGACGAAGCCGCCGTCCAGCAACTGGGGAGCCCCGGCGCGGCCCACCAGCCCGCCCCAGGTGCGCTTACCCACCAGCTTGCCGGTGTTGGCGCGGCGGAAGTAATTGGGCATCGCATCGCCACCGGAGCCGGCGTATTCATTGATGATCATCACCTTCGGCCCGAAAATGGCGCCCTGCGGCTGGACTTCGTCTTCGCCGTCGCGGGTGGCCACGGCGCTCATGCGCTTGCGGTTCAGCACCTCGATGATGTCGGTGGCCAGCAGGCCTCCCCCGTTGAATCGCTCGTCGATGATTGCTGCGTCCTTGCCCACCTGCGCGTAGAAGTAGCGCGTGAAGTTGGCCAAGCCGCCGTTCGCCGTGTCCGGCATATAGACATACGCCACACGGCCGTTCGTCAGACGGTCGACCTTGCGCCGGTTCTCCTCGATCCAGGCGAGATTGCGCAGCCTGGACTCGTTGGGAATGGGCGTCACGACGACTTCGCGCGAACCATCGTTGTTGGGATTGGGGCCCACTCGCAGCACGGTCTGCTTGCCGGACGTCGCTTCAAAGTAACGATAGACCTCTTCTCCGGGCGTGACGTCCCGGCCATTCACAGCCAGCAGGTACTCACCCTCCTGGACATTGACTCCGGGCTGGGTCAGCGGAGCTTTGACATCGGGGTTCCAGTTCTCGCCGTCCAGAATGCGGGTGAAACGGTAACGTCCGTTTTCGATTTTGAAATCGCAGCCCAACAGGCCCGTCGGGATGGTTTTCACTTCAGGCAGGTCTCCACCGGCGACGAAGAGATGGCCCACCGTCAACTCGCCCATCATGTCGGCGAGGACGTAGTTGAGATCCCGGCGCGACATCGCCGCCGCGGCGAACTTCTCGTACTTCTTGGAATAGTCGGCCACGTTGACGCCGTGCAGGTTCGGGTCGTAGAAGAACTCGCGCTGGATGCGCCAGGCGTCGCGATACATCTGCATCCACTCGGCCCGCGGCTCCGACTTCACTTGCAGTCCCTCGATCTTCAGGGCCGCCGGGGCCGGTGGCGGGGTGGGCGGTGGAGTGGGCGCTCCGTTGGGCGGCATGGGGCGCAGCGCCTGAATGGTCCACTTGTCGGCCTGTGCGGTGAGCGTTTTTTCGCCGTTGGCGGAGACCTCGAAGAAGCGGACGCCACTGGCGACGACGTCGGATTTCCGCAATTTGAGATCGTACCGGTGCACGCTGAAGCCGGGCGGGCCTCCGGCTCCGCGCGGCGGAGCGGCCAATGCGAACAGGTTGCCTTCCTTGCCCACTTGTAAGCGGAAGTACTGGGCAGCGGGCAGCGGCATGGCCAGAATCCGCTGGCCGATCTTGTCGAAATCGATCTTGACGTCGGGCACTTTGGCCGGCTCGGGCTTCTTGGCCTCTTCCGGCTTCTTATCGTCGTCTTTCTTCTTCTCGTCTTCCTTCTTTGCGGCTTTCTCTTCGTCGCTCTCCGGAGCAAAGGGCGACGGGTCGCTCTTCGACAACACGGTCAGGTAGACACTGCGTGTCTGAGAGGTGCCGATGCTGTGGATGTCCGGTTCCAGCGTGGGGCCGGAGTCCGTACTCGCCGAAAAGTAGAGATACTTCCCACCTTTGTCGAAGACGGGGTTCTGGGCATCGCTCATGCCATCGGTGAGCTGAGTGCTCTTCGCGTCCGCAAGGGAGTACAGAAATACGGCGCCCAGGTAGTTCGGCAGCCTGTTCGTGTAGGCCAGCCACTTGCTGTCGGGCGACCACGAGGGAGGCCGGTCGCCGCTGGTAAAGAGGAACCGGTCCTTGGCCACCTTCACGGGCTTTTTGTCCTCAATGTCGACATACCAGATGTTCAGATGGGCGTCGGCATACGCGATCTTCCTGCTGTCGGGCGACCAGCGAGGCCCGCTGTAAAAGGTCGGCCTTTCCTCCAGTTGGATCTTTCGCGGCTCCTGCTTGCCGAGCGAGTCGCGCACATGCAACTGGTATTCCCCGGATTCATCAGAGAAATAGGCGATCCATTGGCCGTCGGGCGACCACGCAGGATCGCGATCCATGACGGCGGGCGAGTTGGTGAGATTGCGGGCATCGCCTTTCTCGGCCGGCACCGTGAGGATCTCGCCGCGCGCTTCGAACAGCGCGCGGGCACCGGTGGGCGAGAGATGGGCGTTGGTGAGACGCTTGGCGACATCGACAAGCTGGGGCCGCACCTCGGACAGGTCTCCGGCGATGCTCACGCGCACCGGCGTGAGCTTGGACGACTTCAGGTCGAACAACAGGAGCTGGCCAAACTGTTCGATCACGACGGAGCCGGGCCCGGCCGAAGCCGACTTGAAGTCCATGCCCGTGTTCGCGGCCGCCTGCGTCACCTTTTTGGAGCCCGTATCGTAGACGAAAAGCGACACCTTGCCACCCGGGTTCCGGTCACTGAGGAAGTAGACCTTGTCGCCCACCCACATGGGGCAATAGTCGTTCGACCCTTCCCGCGGCACCTTCTCGATGCGGCTGTTGGCGAGGTCGGCCAGCCAGATGGGTGTGGCACGGCCGCCCCGATAGCGCTTCCAGGCCTGGAAGGCGCGGGCCAGCGGCACGTAGGCGATGCGTTTCTGGTCGGGCGCATAGCTGGCCTCGTAGGCGATGGGCAGTGGCAGCTTCGTGGCATCGCCTCCGCCCACGGGTACGGTGAACAACTGATCGGTGAAGTTGAAGTTGGCTCTGGAAGAGGAAAAGAGGACCTTCGTCCCATCCGGAGTCCAGCCCCGCACGGTGTCGGGCGCGGGGTGATAGGTAAGCCGGCGGGGCACTCCTCCGGTGGCGGGGATGACGAATGCGTCCACGTTTCCGTCGTACTGGCCGGTGAAGGCAATCCACTTTCCGTCGGGTGAGAAGCGCGGGTCGGACTCGGCACCCGGGCTGACCGTCAGCCGAGTGGCCTCGCCACCGGTCCGTGGAACAGTCCACAGGTCGTTCGCAAAGACGAACGCAATCTGGGTGGCGCTCAACGTGGGCTGCTGGGCCAGCAGCGGTGGATTCTCCTGTCCAAATCCGGCGGACGAGATCAGGATAACGACTGCGGCGAGACTGGCTGGGCGGGCCATCAGGAACCTCCGTGGTCCTGATTTTACCTCCAGCCGGGACAATTTCCTGTAAATTGACCGGTCACGGGCCGGTTCGGGCTGCCGAGGTGGCGTAGTTCCACAGCAGCTCAACGTCGACTCCGCCCGCGGCGTGGAGATCGTGGTAAGCAAAGCGGCCGGAGCCCGCCGCGCCCTTCTCGCCCCACGTTCCGGACATCGTCGCCGGAAAGCCTAACTCCCGCCACCGCGCCGACTCCGTTTCCAGGTCCTTGGCGTCGAAGGCCAGGTGCTGGAACCCCTCACCCTGCCCCGCCAGTTGATCCTCGTAGATGGAGGGCCCAACCACAGGCTGGATCCACTCCATCGCGATGGGGAACTGGCGCTGGAAGGCCAGCTTCATCTCGAATCGGCCGGGTGCACCCTTGTAGACTTTCTCGCGGATCTCGGAGTGCGACTCCACGATGGGTGCAAAGCCGAGCTTCGTCCAGTAGGCCGAGACTTTGGAGAGATCCTTCGCGATCAGGGCCAACTGCGCGACCTGGGGCCCCCGGCTGTCGGGGGCCGGATCCGGCTCCGGGTCGTAGTACAAACACAGCGTGTACTTCCCTTCCCCAGCCGTGTCCAACATCACGTAGGGCACCTTCCAGCCCTGGTCAAACTCGAAGACACCCTCTTCCAGGCGGGTCACACCGAGGGACTGGAGGCGGGCGGCCTCCATGACCAATTCGTCCATGGAGGGAACACGGAACATCAGCCCGAAGACTCCGGGCCCGCGCTTGTCCAGGAACTCCTTCCAGGCGGAGTTCCCCTTGACGGGCTGGATCCAGTCGGCGCGCAGGTTGCCGAAGTAACCGCTGAGCATCGAAAACTTGTGGCTGCCCGGTCTTCCGCGCAACTCCACCTTGGCGGCCTGGTAGGGTTCGAGGTCGCCGTCATGCGGCACACCGGCCTTTTCCCAGGCATCAGCGGTGGCTTGGGCGTCGCGCACAACCCACATCAGGCGGGGTGTCTGCCTATAGAAATCGGGGGTCTGCCCAAACACGGGGATCAGGCAGGCCAGGAGAAGACACAGGGGAAGGCGGCGCATTTCGCAAACCGGCCTTATTGTACGATGCGCCGACGGCGGCCGACAATCGCGTGCCGCCGTGGAGCATCGACTCTTTGCATTCCTTAACGGTGCCAGTGGATATCCCAGCCCAGGTATTTGTGCAGGGCCTCATGAACCGCAGGAGCGACGCGTGACATGTTGGCCGCCACGTGGTGCTCGAAGCCGTTCTCGCAGATGTAGCGCAGCAATCCCTGCAAATTGGGGATGCGCACCACACCGGCTCCACCGAACGTCTCCAGCGGATCGTCAGTGAACTCGCCCTCACCGATGTAGCAACTGATCTTGCCCTTGCTGTCGGTGGTGGAAACGCGCAGGTAGGTCATGGGGCTGGCCTTCACCTTGCCCACTACCGTGCCGAACGTGTTGAGCTTGCCCACCGTGCCGGCGATGATCTCCTGGTAGTCCATGCGCGCCGACTCGAAGAAATGCTTCGGCAGGTTGGAACAGTGGAAGCAGACGGCCTTGTCGGGATCGTCGCCGTAGTTGTTGTTCCAGTCGAGCAGGGCGCTGGGCGTCTCGGAAGCGAGCGCCAGGGCATACATCCCCACCACGCCAGGCACGTCGACTTCGCACGCGCTGGGGAAGAGGTTGTTGCTCATCATGCTCATGATGGTGCAGGGCACAACGCCGAAGTACTCTTCCATCGACGTCCAGCACTGGATGGCTGTGACGGTGATTTCGTTGTCCTTCATCCAGCCATCGATCACCGCTCCAAGCTTCGCCATCTTCACCAGCGCTTCGGGCGCGATGCCGGCAGTGGAGACGTAGGCCTGGATCTGAGCGAGTTTGGCGACAGCGGCCGGATCGTCGTCCTTCATCTTCTGGATGCGACCGAAGATCTCGGAGAGGTCGATGGGATCGATGTCGATTCCGGAACCTTCAAACAGCTTTTCGCTGTAGCGGACGGTATTGAAGGCCGTCGGCCGCGCACCGATGGCGCCGACTCGACACCGCCGCAGGCCCTTCACCACACGGCAGATGGCCGCGAAGGACGCCAGGTCGTTGGCGAACTCCGGCGAGTCCAGCGACTCAGTGTGCAGGGTGGTGAGCGAGTAAGGGATCTTGTACTGCTGCAGATTATTGCAGGCGCTCATCTTGCCGCAGAAGCTATCGCGGCGGACGGCGATGGTCATGTTGTCGGCGCGATCGGGCGTCGCCTGAATGAGCACGGGGACGCGCAGGTCGGCCAGGTTCAGGGCTTCGACAATGCCGCGTTCCTCGCCAAAGTTAGGCAGGGTGACGATGATGCCATCGATCGCTTCGCGGTTGCGCTTGAACAGGTCAGCGCACTTGCGGGATTCGACTCGTGTCTCCACGGCGCCGTATTTGCTTTCTTCCGGCGACAAGACCACCACGCCATAGCCGGCCGCTTCCAGTACGCGGATGATGTCCTCCCGTCCGGTTTTGGCCAGATGATCAGGGAAGAAGCCGCGGTTGCCAACAATCACACCGAATGTCATTTTGCGTTGCATGAATTATTCCTTTCCCGTGGGCACGAATTTCCAACAGTAGAACGCGCCAATCAAGGTGAGCGCCGCGCCCCACCAGATGTCGATATGAAGACTTTCCAGCACGACGTGATTCTCCGGCGGATGCGAGAGTCCGTAGATACCCGCCGAGCCGATGATCACGCCATAGACCAGGAGAAGGACCCCCGTGAAGAACCAGATTGAGATATGTTTCGGCATGGTGTTTACCAGAAAATCACCTGTAGAATCACGAAAACGATCGCGATGAGGACGGCCCAGAAGGCCGGGCGCTGATAGAGCGGGACCTGCGCCTCACTGGGGATTTCGGTGCAGCCATAGACCAAGCCCACCAGTTCTTTCTCCGGCTTGGGTGCCGTCAGGTAACTCACCACGACGGTGACAATCACGCAGACCAGCCACGACCAGAGGGCGCGATACATGTTCTCGGCCATGTCCTTGGCGTTCGAGGAAAACGCGATGTAGCTGAGCGCCGAATGATCCGCCTTGACCCAGGCCCACATGGCGATGGATGAGACCGTACCGGTGAGGAGCCCCCAGAACCCACCCTGCGGTGTGGCCCGCTTCCACAACATGCCCAGGATCACGGTGCCGAACAGCGGAGCGATGAAGAAGCTGAAGAGCGCCTGGACATAGTCCATGATGCTCTTGAACTCCATGACGAGATAGGCGGTGCCGATGGAGATCAGCACGCCGAGGACGGTGCACCAGCGGCCCATGCTGACGTAGTGAGCATCGGTCGCTTCCTTTTTCACGAACGCGCGATAGATGTCGTAGGTCCAGACGGTCGCGAACGCGCTCACATTGCCGGCCATGCCGCTCATGAAGCCTGCAATCAGGGCGGTGATCCCCAACCCGAGCAAGCCGGGCCCGCAATAGCGAGCCAACATGATGGGCAGCACCTCGTTGTAGCTGTGCCCGCCCGACGCGAGCGCGGCACCCTCTCCCGTCAGCTTGAAGGGGAGAACGGCCAGTGCAAGGAGACCAGGAAGAATGACGATGAAGGGCACCATCATCTTAAAGGCGGCGCCGATGATGGGCGCCATCTTGGCCGCACGCAGATCCTTTGCCGCTAGCACGCGTTGGACGACGAGGAAGTCCGTCGTCCAATATCCGAAGGAGATTACCCATCCGAGACCGAGCACGATGCCGGTCCAATGGATGCCCATGGGATTGTCGGTGAACGAACCCATTGTGCTCCACAGGTGCGTGTAGTCCTGCCCCTGCCAGTTCTGATGGATCTTCGCCACCATGCCGTCCCAGCCACCGGCCTCGACGAGTCCGACTATGGGAATGACGAGCGCACCCACCCAGATGAGGATGAACTGCAGAACTTCATTGAAAATAGCCGAACGCAATCCGCCAAGGGCGACATAGATCGCGACGGTGATGGACGACACCCAGATGCTGAAATTGATGTCCCAGCCGAGCACCACCTTCATCACCAGGGCCATCGAATACATGTTGATGCCGCTCATCAGCACGGTCATGAACCCGAACGAGACGGCGGACAGGGCTCGCGATGGCTCGCCGAAACGCAGTTGCAGATAGCCCGGGACCGAGTGGGTCTTGGAGATGTAGTAGAACGGCATCATGACGATGCCGAGGAAGAGCATCGCGGGGATTGCGCCGATCCAATACCAGTGTGTGGCCAGGATGCCGTACTGATAAGCGGCCGCAGCCCAGCCCATCAGTTCCAGCGATCCGAGATTGGCCGAGAGGAAGCTGAGCCCGGCGATCCAGGCTGTCATCTCGCGGCCGGCCATGAAGAAGTCCTCTCCGGTGGACGACTGCCCTTTTAGGTAGAAGCCGATGAGGAGGACGACGACGAAATAGATGGTGATGATCGAAAGATCCACACCACCCAGGGAGATCAGTCGCGACGGAGCCGACTGCATGAGCAACAAGGCTGGAGTCATTCGGAAAGGCGCTCCCGGAAATCTGCAAGCGTTTGCAAAGGGCAATTATATGCCCTGGCTTTGAAAGATTCAACACTATCACGGAGGATGGCTGTTTGAGGCGGGGATGTGTGAGAGATTTCAGTAGCTTCGAACAGATGATTCGATTCAGCCGCGCGGGACGGCGCAACCGTGGAAAGTGGGCGATTGGCTTCGTTTTTTGGGGTGCCGGAACGCATGGGGACCGGTCTGGCCGTCTGGCACGATTGGCGACGAAAGAGAGTCCGTTCTCGATCTCGCCATCATTCGCGTTTGTGGCGGGGGCACCAGGAATGGCTTCGTTTTGGTTGGGGTCCGCGGCCAAGCCACATGGCCGAAAGGGCGTGTCCGGCACGGGACTCGGGGGCGTGACAGACGGCATGGGCTTGGCTTCGTTCTTCGTGGATTTCGGCTCGGCGGGTGAGGAGAACGCGGGACAGTCGAGAAAGAGCGGAATCCGCCCGCGGATAGGCCCGACGGCCGGCACAGGCCGCACGGCACGGACGGGGCCAACCGCCGGCACGGGGCGCCAAGCACGGTTGATGGGACCAAGGGGCGCGGGCGGGTGGGTTCGATTCCAAGACATCGCGAATGAACCATCCGGCCCGGGCTCCCCATGAAACGAGGATGAAAAGCCGGCGGCCATGACCATGGGCCGGGCTGTTTCCGCAGTGCGCGCGGACAACTGGGCAGCGTGCGCGACCAACGCCCTTTCCACACGCCCGACGCGCGTTTCAATCCACTGACGGTAGGTTTTGAGAGCGGCAGCGAAGCCAGCCTGGCGGGCGATCCAAAGGGCGGCGGTCTCGCAGTCTCCGTCGGCCTCGGCGCAAGCCGTGTCAAACAAGGTGCGTTCGAGTGCCCGCCAGCGAAGTTCGTGCGCCTGGAGCATGCAGCGGTTGATGAGCAGGATGCGGCTGTGCTCGTCCGTACACGGCGCGGTACGGCGCAGGGCGTCGTGAAAGCACTCGAGTGCGAAGTGGCGTGGCAGTTCGAAGGCGAGGGGAGAGGGAGGCACTTTGCGAGCGTTCTGGGCAGAAGCGCGCTTGCCCTCAGGAGTGCGTGGTCCCGTGGACTTCCTCGCGTTGGCACGGTTGGCGGCCAGACGGCGCTCGGAGACGGGTTGGCGGACAACGGCGGTTGGCATGGTTAGTGGTCCTGCCTTGCCTTCCGCGGTTTCGGTGATTCCCGAGCGTCGCGCGCCTTCCGGAGGCGGTCGGCATTGGCGCGGGAGGCGTGGTGCAGCCGGTGATGGAGATCGAGCAGTCTGCGGAGCGTGGAGCGCTGAGTGTCGTCGAAGGCGGAGCAGGCCGCCCAGGTACGGTAGGCGGAGGTGGCTCCGGGCTTGTCCGCAGAGATCTGGTCCCACTGGCCGCGGATCTGCGCGGAGACGAGCGCGGCTTCCCAGGCAGGGTACCGTTTCTGACTCCAGAGGTCAGCGAGCACGGAATCGGCGACGATCTGCTCGTGGAGCGTCTGGGGCGGAAAGTCCGCGAGCAGCGCCTGCCGGAGGCCCTCGAACCGGGCTGGGTTTTCATAGGAAGCTACACCGGCCGCCGGAGCGGTATCGAGGTGCAGGTTGGCGTCCGTCTCCTGGACGTTCCGAGCGAGGACAGCGGCGGCCGTCGCATCGGACAAATCGTGTTTGAGCATCCTTCTTTCTCCGAGTGAAGGATACAGGGGGCGGACCAAACGTAGATTGGAGAAATTGACGCAATCGCTTGAAAACAAGGAGTCCGATTTTTTTGAAAGATGTGTGATCGCTTCCGGCGAGTGGGGTGAAACGGGGGAGAAGTGGCGGCGGTGGAGCTGCGGGCGCAAGTCGCCATGAGGGCGCTGGACCTCGTTCCGGACGGCGACTTGGGGGACTCGCTGGAAGGAAGGAGGAGAATTCCGCTACAGTGGCGTGGCCGTCCTACGCGGGAGGGACCGGTCTCAGTGGCAGTTCTGCCTCACTGAATGCGTACTCCTGGGTGTGCTTTGTTCCGGCGCGGGGGCAGCGGAGGAACAGGTAAATTATTGGCTTGATGGGTAATTATGAGAGGGCGACGAGGCGGCGGCGGTGCTGGGCAAGCCGCTGTTGCGGGCTGGCCAGGGCGATGAGTGGCAGATAAGTCGGCTTATTACAAGTATTTACGCTTGGGACACGGAGGGCTGTCACGTTTCAAAGGAACCGCCTATGCGTTATCTGATCAGAGCCAAGCACTCGGAAAAACGTCTGATGGCTTCAACTCAATGAAGCGACTTGTGTCTACAGGGATCTGAGTGCCCTCCCTGATCTTCCACTGGAGGACTTTCCCGCTACCGGCGGGAAAGCGCGGGTCACTCAGGCCGGGGACATATGCGACACCGCCTGGATAGGCAGCGCTAAGCTCGAAATCGTACTCGGTTATTTGAGGCAAGCGAGTCAGTCGATAAACCCTCATGCCTCTGATGAACTTGCTTGAATCCAAGCCAAGATCTCTAACGATTTGTGGCGGTGTCTTGTTTATGAGGTTCTTGCCGAGGGTTATGTATCCAGCGGCGTAAGGCCTAGAATCACCCGTGGGCACGACTTTGACGATCGCGTTGTAGCCCTTCAGCGCCCAATCTTCTCGCCGCAAGGCGTCGAGAGCTTCCCTTTGCCACTCTTCCATGCGAGCCATAGATGAACTCCTTCCCCGATATGCCAATACTCTACCAGAGAAACGCCACCTGAATTGAAGGTCAGTCGCTGTGACCCAAGAAACACTACTCGTCGGAGTGCCTCGGCAGCTCCGGACTTCGGCAATCCGGAAGAATGTCCCGCCGCTGCACTGTCAGGCCCCGTCCATCGGATCTCCGGTTGCTTGTTCGACAATGAACCTATGAGGGACGGAATCGATAGTGACACGCCAGTGTGGACGTCCCCTTCTCTGGTCTAGCTTTCTCCAGGAATCGCGAAGCTCTGCTCGAGCCGCGCCATGATCTCATCAGTCATTCCGTCAATATTTCTCAATTCCATCTTCGTAAAAGCATCGCGCTCATAAATCCGCTCAAGTCTCGAAGCCAATTCATGATCTATGTTCAATGTCGATCGAAGCGCTTCCGCAGACCAGTATCGCGCCGACAACTTCTCGATCGGTTCGCCACTCATAATGGCACGAAGATTGCGGAGAGTGTATAGTGACAGGTCTAACCCGTTCGCTCCAATGAGCCTAGCGGCAGCGTCCTTCAACGCCCGCGCAACATCCTCAAGTGCCCTTCGCGTCAATTCGAGATCCTTGGCTGCTGTTTGTTGCAACTGCTGCTCATCACTTAGGACAGACATCGAGCCGCGATAAGCCTCAAAATCTAGACACCACTTTTCTTGCATTCGTCGCTGCAGTCTGGTGTGTATGTAATCTACTTTCACGTCAAAGATGGCAGGCGGAGAATCTTTCGCCAGCAGATTGGAGAATGACTGAGACCTGAACCGGAGGCGCTGGCCCGGCCCCAATTGCCGGATTCCGTTTAGCAGAGGGGCCGGAGTCTGCCCGCCTTCCCAGAGCCTGGAGGAGGAGAACTCAAATCTCACATCCTCCGCAGGGTGTGGCCCTGTATTCAGGATGTCAACCGCAGAAAGTATTGAACCCCTCGTGGCCGTCCTCACAGTAACAAGTGGTGTAACTGCAATCTGACGCAACCGCAGATCTTCAATCTCGTAGTGCGCCATGGGCTGTATGTGGTGTTGGTGCCGACGATAGTAAGTGTTGTTAGGTCCTTGATGGGGTGCACTGGCGCTCCGCTCAATCTCTATTACCAACACGTCCTTTCCGATTGGTCCGGAAAGTACGGATATTTTCAATCCAGGAATGTTCGGGTTGATTCTGGATGCTGCAATCTGTCCCAGTGCCTCTCGGCTCATCGTCCCGAGGTCCACGCCATCAATTTCAACAGGATTATTTTTTTCCTCGCGAACTCCGATTATTATCATGCCACCATCGGAGTTCGCGAAGGCCGACATATCCTGCGCAATATCGAGCTTGAATCTATCGTGGTTTTTGGGTCTGCCTGATTTCACTCTTGTCCAAGATAAATCCGCGAACCACGAATCGGGCCCGGTTGGACGGCTGAGAGGGGTGCCCTCCTACAATTAAGCGTTGGCGCAGTTTCGTTTTCTCACCGGGACCGCGCCCGCGCCACACCCAAGGAGGGCAAGACAATCCTACAAGCCGCCAGTCTCTTCAATCAACTGCTGCACCACTTCCCCCGCAACGAGTTCGCCGCTCTCGTCAAGAAGCACGGCGCCGAACGCTCCGCCAAGGGCTTCACCTGCTGGACCCAGTTCGTTTCCATGCTCTTCTGCCAACTCGGCCGCGCCGACTCCCTTCGCGAGATCTGCAACGGGCTCAGTTGCTGCCTCGGCAAACTCGTGCACCTCGGCATCGCCAAAGCGCCCCGCCGTTCCACCCTTTCCTATGCCAATGAACACCGCCCTGCCGCCCTGTTCGAGGATCTCTTCTGGACCTCGCTGGCCCGCTTCCGCGACAGTGGGGCCCTCGGCCAGCGCCAACACAAGTTCCGCTTCAAAAACAAGTTGCTCAGTCTGGACTCGACCACCATTACTCTGTGTCTGAGCCTGTTCCCCTGGGCGAAGTACCGTCGCGCCAAAGGCGGAGTGAAGGCGCATGTCCTCCTTGATCACGACGACTACCTCCCTGCCTATGTGCTGCTCACCGAAGCCCGCCGGAGCGATGTCAAAATGGCCGACTCCTTCCTGCTCAATCCCGGCTCCATCGTCGCCATGGATCGCGGCTACAACGACTACGCCCTGTTTGGCCGCTGGACGAAGGCCGGCGTCTTCTTCGTGACCCGGCTGAAAGACGATGCCCAGTTTGAGATTGTCGAGGAGCGGACAAGGCCGCAGAACAGCGCGATCTGTGTCGACCAGATCATCCGTCTCACTTCGGCCAAAGGCCGCGCCGGCTGCCCGCATCTGCTACGCCGCGTCGTGGTCTGGGTCCCCGAAAAGGACGATGTCATCGTGCTCCTCACCAACCATCTGGAGTTCGGCGCGACGACCATTGCCGCCATCTACAAGGACCGCTGGAAACTGGAATTGTTTTTTAAGGCGATCAAGCAAAACTTGACCGTGAAGACCTTCGTTGGCACCAGCGAGAACGCTCTCCGCATCCAGATTTGGACAGCCCTGATCGCTCTGCTGTTGTTGAAGTGGCTGCATCACCTCTCCCGCGCCAACTGGTCCTTGTCCAATCTGGCCTCGTTGCTGCGGCTCAACCTGTTCACCTACCGCGAATTGACGAAATGGCTGAACGATCCGCTCGAAACCCCACCTCTGCCACCGCCGCCGCAGCAATTGACTCTCGCCCTGTGCTGACTTGGACAGGCTCAACCCTTGTAGAAAGGAGACCACCCCTCAGGAAACCAGCAGCTGCCGGTCAGGAACCCTTTGAATTCAACACTGGATGCGACGGGTCTGTCCTATCTTGGACAGCAGTGGCCTGATTTATACTCTAGATGCAAATCCTCTTGAGCCTGTTGAGCAATTAGCGCTTCCACATCACAATATCTCACTTGGTCAACTCTCCTTTATGGACATTAACAAATGGCAATCACTGGACAACTTGAGAGGCCGCCAAGTGCCCAACCCGATGAGGGGGGCCCTCATCGGGATTTTCACCAGCAGCATGCAACTGAGACGTTGCCGCAGCGTGTCGTCAACTGACAACACCATCAACCAGTCGAGGCGGACAGCTTCCGGCGACAGGGGACGACCGAGGATAGGGGCAGCCGTCGCACCTAAACTTGCTTGAGAATTCAGCATGTTCACCTGCACTTTATCAACAGAAGAGGGAAGTCGGGACATCCTGCTGTGTCATCCTCGCATTCTGACTGAGGGATTCAGGATGGCCGCCTCCTGTATCCTGTCGACCTCCGACGCACCCACAATTTTTGAACTCCTCTAGCATCATGCTTCGGTACTCGGCAGTTCGAAGTCCAACGGAGGGAGCCCTCCCGCAGGTTGCGTTGGTGCAGAGTCGCTGCGAGCCCCGGTGGAAGTGACCGGGGAGCAGCTGTCCGTCGATCCTCACCGCCGAGGATGGATGATATCGCGGCGAGGTGGGGAGTGACACACCATGGACGTCCCCCGAGCGGGGGTTGCTTCGGCGGGCGGAACGACGGCGATTCCGTTTGGGGGCAATCACAGCGACAGCGTGATTTTCGCGGAAGGGTATGCGATGAGGCCGGGCGAGTCGGTGGTCTCTCCACGGCAGATCCACGTGACACCGGGCTATTTCGAGACGATGGGGATTGGACTGGTGCGCGGGCGGTATTTCGACGAGCGGGATAACGAGCGGTCGGCGCCGGCGATTATTGTCGACGAGATTCTGGCGAAGAAGTTCTGGCCGAATTCCGATCCGATTGGACGGCGGATGTTCCAACCACAGGACGTCAACGACCTGATGAAGACGGATGAGCACACGCGGTGGCTACGGGTGGTGGGGGTGGTGCGGCCGATCGCTCAGGACGCGTTGGATTCGAAAGCGCAGTCGGTGGGGGCGTATTACCTGGCGCACCGGCAGGGCCCGGACCGGTTTCTGACGTTTGCGGTCCGGCTGTCGACCGACAGGGATGCAGCGTTGCGCGCGATCCGGTCGACGATCGCGGCAATCGATCCGGAGCTAGCGGTCTTCGATGTGAAAAGCATGGCGCAGCGGGCGGAGTTGTCGTTGTCGTCACGGAGGGCGGCGATGGCGCTGTCGCTGGCGTTCGGCGGGCTGGCACTGTTTCTTGCGGCGATCGGGATCTATGGCGTGCTGGCATACCTGGTGACGCAACGGCGGCGGGAGATCGGCATTCGGGTGGCGCTGGGGAGCACGGGGGCGGGGATTGTACGGCTGGTGTTTGGCGAGGGGTTGGTGCTGGTGGGGGTCGGCCTGGCGCTGGGGATCGCGGCGGCCGTGGGCTTGCGAGCGGTGGTGGAGAATGAACTGTATGGGGTGAGCGCGCTGGATCCGGCCGTGCTAGCGGCTGTGGTCGTGGTGCTAGGGTTGGTAGCGCTGATGGCGTGTGTGGTACCGGCGTGGCGGGCGTTGAAGGTGGATCCGATGGTTGTGCTTAGTGAGAGCTAGGGGGCAGAGGAGCTTTCGGCGGTCCGCCCTCCGATTCTCGCGCTGGGCTGCCGTCCGCGGAAGCAGACGGCTGCGATCGTAGTTTCATCGTTCGAAACAACAATCCAGCCATCCCTGGGAGCCTTTTCCGAAGTGCCTTCAAAGCCGCCTTCGCCGCGAAGTCCGGAAAGATCCCCCGTCCCCGATCCGGCCACGACAAACCATGTCGCCTTAGCCTCGCCGTGCCCGGCGACTTCTGAACCTTGAAGTACGAAGGTGCCCTGGCGCCCAGTCAGTTCTCCCGGGAATCGTTGCACGCTGACGAGGCTGGCGGATTGGTCGCCGCGTAGGACCGGCAAAGGTCGAACCGGTGACTCGCCATTGATGTCTCCAATGAACCTTTCGCTCAAGCGGATCTCCGTCAAGGTGGAGCTCGCGGTTTGGTCGTAGGGCCTGGCTTGAGAACTCTGGACGCCATCGTCGCTTCCGCTCTTGCGCGCACATGCAGCTCACGTTGTCTTTCCGAGAAGCAATGTGCCGGTCATTGGCCATGGCGGAGTACCGGTATTCGATATTCGAACCCCGTCCCAATGCCTGGGTCAACTGGCCTGCCGCGTTCCGCGGCACTGTTGACGCGCGCAGCGGTGACATGTCCCTGTGGCATTTATGGCGACTGAAATCAGGACCGTTCGGGCATGGTTATGCTCGCGTTGGAGGCTTGCGGACAGGGCATATCTATCGATGCCGTGCGGTTTGTGCCTCCTCAGAGGCGGCAAAGGAATCCGGAGTGAAGGCAGACTGCGCTTGGGTTAGGCGTTCCGCACCTCTTGTAAGTCACTTTTTCATGATGTTAAGAGCTGGGATAGGTCAGGCTGACACCTTTCCGACACCTTTCCTGCACCGTAGCCAAGACCAATGAGGCTTCAGCGAATCGGCGGCGGGGCGCAATCTATTTCCGACAGGCTCTCAGGCTGCCCCGTTTCCATCCCGATCTCCTGTTCGAATCACTTCCCCAACGGAGCGGACCATCGCAGGCCTGAAGCGTCGCCAATCGACAGGGCGGGCGAGGTCCGGCGCCGTGCGGGGTCTTCCCGAATGCCTATCTCGATCCAACTGGAGAACGTGCCGGATCTCGGGAGGACGAGTCCCCAACTACCAGTTCGCACCGGAAGGTCACTGGGGATTGAGCCAAGGAGAACCCTCGACCCGTGCTGTTCATCGCCAAGACTCAGGCTGCTTTCCGAAAACTCGTTGGTGCCAAGCCGTAAAATAGTTTTCCCGTCGGGGCCACACATCCGGAGCCACTGTATTGTGGTGTCTTCAGTAACGCCAAATTCTGCTCGTACATTTCCCTTGGAATCTAAAAATGCCGTTGTCACGTGTCCGTCGGATGTCCGCCCCCAATAAGCTCTTGCCTTGCCATCCTTGCCCACCAGTTCGAACCTCTCGGCGCGCATCACGTGTTCCCAGTTGGACGTGCCTCTCTCGCCGAGAAAAACGCCAAAGTAACCTCCCACCACCCCTCCGACCGCTGATATTATTAGTACACTAGCCAACTTGTACATTCCCACTACGGCTTCCCCCCGCAATCTTTCTTTGTCAGCCAGTCGTTAAAGGCCGCACTCGTTGTAAGATAACCCTTCGTGCTAATTCCAAACTTAGAAACCAGCTGATCGTCTGTCAGACCCGTGAGAGCATGCACCGCCTCGTGCCACAGCAGGTTCTGCTGCTCCCAATATGGAGTCGGATTCCCCGTATTTACTGCGCCGAAGAAGTCGGCCCATAGCACGACATTAGCACTCGCCGTATTATTCCTATTTAGCAACGTTGTTGCTGCGGCGCTTGGTCTGGCAGCATGATAGTCTGCAAATGTCATGTGCGGGCCTCCTCCCAACTTGTCCATCATCCCCTTGTCACTTCGACCATCATAGTAAGTTATGCTTCCTGCCTTTGATTGAATCGCTGAGAGCGCCTGCTCCCCAAATAGCTTTTTCCAGCAGTTGGTTTCATACACCTCCGCGAGCTTTTCATCTAGGGCCTTCTTTGCTCCGCCTTTACCGGAAACGCTCGTGAACAATACAGCTTCTTCATCTGGGGATTCAGATATTTCGCCCAATTTGCTCGGGTCAGTGAGAGGCACCCATAACTTAAAGTTACCACCACCTCCTTCTGAGTAGGACTCCAACCACGCCCGAATCCCAAATTCGTCGGGCGCCATGAACCGGCACCACCAACAGAGGCCGCTAGAATCATTACGATTGATAGGGTCGCTGTCAGTATAGGAGTAGCGGTTCCAGCTCTGAGGATCCGTCGCCCTTACGCTGCCACCGTACGGATCCGCACTCGTAAACCTCCCCCAAGCCGCCGAGTAATACCGATTCCAGGCATAGTCGAGTCCGCTAACCGCATCCCGTGAATACGTCGCGAACTTCTCCCGGTCCGCGTTGGCATTCCCCGTTCGCTGCTCCCCATACGGGTAGTAGCTCAGGGCCTCGGTCCCGTTCTTCACCACACTGCCCAATCGGTCCGTTACCATCGAGTTCCCACCGCCGTCTATCAGCCGGCCGGCAAACCACACCCGAATAGACGCCGACGAGAAGTAATAGTGCCCGTTCGCCTTCGTCCCGCGCTGGTACACGCCCAGTAGTTCTCCACCCAGGCCGTAGAAGAACGTCTCGAACGTCCCGTTCGCCCGCGATACCTGGATCCTCTGGTTCGCCGCCGAGTAGCCGTACCACTCCGTTCCATTGCCCGTCGTCACGTTCACCATCCGGTTGAAGAGGTCGTAGGTGGCCGTGCCCGAGCCCGTCCCAAAGCCCGTCATGTTTCCGTTGGCGTCGTAGTTGATGCCCGCTCCCGTCATCCGGTTCGTCATCGGATCCACGTTGAACACCGCCGACGGCCCCGTGCCTTTCGTCACGTTCTGCTGCAGCCGGTTGCCAAATCCATCGTAAACCCACCCGAGGCCCCACTCCGGACCTGTCGTCGATGCGGCGATCAGGCGCCCAAGCTGGTCGTACTGGTAGGAGACCTCTTCGCCGCTCACGTTGTCCTTCCGCGAAGTGATGCGCCCGTCGTTGGCCGTGGCCGAGTAGCGATACTCGATATTCGAACCGCGTCCCGACGCCTGCGTCAACTGGCCCAAGGAGTTATAGGTGAACGTCTCCGTGTCGGAGGTTCCATCCGGCTTGTACACGACCATCTGTGTAATCTGCGCCGCCGCATTCCGCCATGCCCCGACCCGATAGCCCGGCGCGATCGGGTATGTCGAATCGCGAAGTGACGCCAACCCCAACGAGTCGTAGAAGTAGCTCAGCGTCCGTCCCGTCTCGGCCACCGTCCCATCGGCGCCATAGACGTCCGGATACTTCGTGGACGCCAACCGGCCTTCCGTGTCGTAGGTGTAGTTCGCCTCCAGCGGCGTGTCGTTGTTCGGGAACGTCACCTTCTTCTTCGTGACCAGTCCGCCCACCGAGTACTCGTACGTTTCCATGACCGAGCCCAGCGTCACCGTGCTCAGCCGTCCTTGCGCGTTCACGCCCAGATCGTAGCCGTACGTCGGCGACTGGGTATAGTCGTAACCGGTCCAGCCGACCGGCTTCACGTACACCCCGACAAGCCGCCCGTAACCGTCCCGCCCATACGCCGTGACGACGCCCTTGGCGTCCGTCTTTGTGGCCACTTGCCCATCCAGCCCGTACGTGTAGGCCGTCGTGCCGGTTTCCGGCTGGACGACGCTCGTCAACTGGAACAAGGAGTTGTAGGTGAACGTCCGTGTCTGGGTTGTCGCCCCACGCGGCATCGTCACCGTCAACAGTTGGTTGAACAGGTTGTAGGTGTACGTAGTCACCAGATCCGCTCCGCCGTCCGGGTTCGGCTCGTTCACCTGCACCAGATTACCGAAGGCGTCCATCGTGTACTTCTTCCAGATCGGCCGGCTCGCATCCCGCACCGGCGACGTTACCTTCACTGTATTCCCTTCGTACAGGTAAGTGGTCTGCCCCGCGCCATCCGGCAGGGTCACGGTCACCGTCCGGCCCCGACCATCGTAGGTGTACACCGTGTACTTCGCCGTGGCCCCCTCGGCAAACGGCATCGAGACGCCTTTCATCTTCCCGATAGGCGAACACGCGCAGGGCTCGTAGTAGGTATTCGTGTACGACTTCCACCCCAGGGAGTCTCCGACACGGGTCTGCGTTGTCCGGCCAAATCCGTCAACCGCCGTCCCGTAGCGTCCAGAGGCATTCTCCGCGTAACTCCAAGTCGGCGAGTAGTAGTAGGTGGTGATGCCTCCGTGGGCATTCGTCGTCGTCGCCGGCCGCTGGATCGCGTCATAGGTAAACGTCGAAGTCGCCCCGTTGGCCCCGGTTGCCTGCGTCATCCCTAACATCTGATTCCATTGATAGGAAGTCGCCAGGTTGGAGTTGTTATTCGGAGTGGTCATCGCAGGCAAGGCGTATTTCGTTGCCTCCGTCAGAGTGAACGACACCTCCTTCGATGTCGCTTGTTCCCTCGATCGCGTCACGTTGCCCGCAATGTCGTAGCTTACGCACACGGCCGGCTTGCCCAACTGGGAAACCCACGTCGGCAAGCCACGATCCGTCCTGTTCGTCCCGAACGCCGAATCGTGGAAGGTGATATTCGGGGCATCTGCCAGCGCCACGCTGGAGCTGCCACAATTGGAGCTCGCCGCCCCATCGTACGCGAACTGCGCCGTCGTGACCGTCTGCGCCCCAGCCGTCACGCCGGTACTCTGCACCCGGTCGTACATGCCCTGGCTCGCCATGGTAGTGTCCATGACCTTCCACGCTCGCCGCGCGGGCGTGGTCAGGTTCCCATACTCGTACTGCCGTTCTTCCGTGGCGTTCAAATACGCGTCGCGCGTGAACTCCACCTTTGACACCTTCTCGTTCGCCGTGTCCGGGTCGAGCTTCGTCACAATCGCGCGGGCATACGGATTCTGGTTGGAATTCACCGTCCAGGTGGTCTCCCAACGCACGAGCGCCCGCTGCGTGGGGGTCAACACGCGCTCTTCTTCCTTCGTGGTGAAGCCGAAGTAGGCGGAGGTGCTGTCGTTGTTGAAGTACCAAACGTGGTCGTTGGCGCCGCTGTTGCCAGGATCCACGATCGTCCGCGAGAGGTGGCCCGCCATCGGCACCGAGCCCGGCGCGGCAATCGTGTACGAGTACTCGGCTGCGCCGCTGGACATCGTCAGCCAGCGGTTGCTCACCTCGCGGAATCGCTGCTGGTTGCCGTAGAGAATGTCCGTGTAGCTCCAGCGGAACTTTCCGCCCCGGGGCAGGGTCACGGTCTCCAGTTCGCCCGAGTTATTCGTCCCATAGGTGAATGCGTGCGATAGCCCTAGCCCTACGTGGGTTACCGTGGTCAGCAGGGTGGTCGTGCCATACGCACCAAAGGGCGAGAATGGCGCGGTCAGCGTCTGCCCCGTCGAATAGGTGAACTCAAACTTCTGGGATGGAGCAATGAGATTCGTGATTCGGATCAGGTGCGGCGTTGCGTCGGTGTTGTATTCGAACTGGAACACAGCGCCCAGGTCCTGCGAAGCCCGGACATCCGAGATGGTGGAGATCCGGCCGCTAGTCGAGCCCGCCGCGGCCTGGCTGCCCTGCATATACTGGATCAGGGTCAGGTTGCCGTTGCGATCGTAGAGGTGGGTGGGGTACATCGTGCCTGCGTCAGCCTCGTTGCCGCCCGACAGTCCATAGAAACACCAGTAGCTCCCATCCGGGAACCAGAGTTTCTGCGTCGAGGCCTCGAAACGCACCAGAGGCCCTTCCTTGGTCCGCCACTTTCCGCTCTCGTTCACGTCCAGCCGGTACTCGGCCCCGCTCGGATCGGTGTAGGTGTAGTGGTGGATGGTGACGGAGTCGCTGTAGCTCGGCCTGATCTTGCCAGGCGTCATGATCCAGCCGTAGCCATAGCCGATGTCCTGGCCAGAATTGTACGTTCCCGATTGGTCCTGCTTCCAGTTCTGGGAGTTGTAGCTGAGTCCCAGCGGGAGTTTCCACCCATTGCGGCCGACGGCCGTGATCAAGGGCAAGGAGAAATTCAGGTTCCCACTGAATAGATTGATGTTCTCGCCTTCGCCGCCCCAATAGGAGTTGGTCGGACGCAGGCCCTTGCGCATCCATTCGGGGCCGCTGTTCGTGGGTACGGTGACGGTTTTGTCTGTCGGCGCACTCCAGTTGTTGTGGTAGTCGACGGCGGAGATGGAGTAGGTGTAGGTCGCGGTTGGGGTCACCGTGGTATCGGTGAACGACGTACCGGTGGTCTCGGCAAGGGCCGTGCCGTCTCGTCTGATTACGTAGCGTGCCACACCAGTGGGATACATGCCATAGTTGCCATTGTCCGTGGCACCCGCCCACGACAATCCAATCGAAGTCGGCTGGGAGCTTACGACCACCGACGATGAGCTCACCGCGTTGGGGCCCATAAAGTCCAGATTGCCCAAGCTCAACTGGGTGATTCCGTTCACGGTTGGTAAGTTGGCTATCCCAATGCCGGAAGGGGCGCTATCGTAGAAGCTGACAAAGATGTTCCCCGGTGCGGTATACGGGCCGAAGATGAGAGTGTTGTCAAAGTAGACAAGCAGCTTCCCATTCGCCACGACAGACCGCATCTGGAGTCCATCGTGGCAGCCCACCGCCTTGCTCGCCAGGGCCGTAAGCGTCCCCCCGATGGCTTGCGAAACCGCTAGAGTGGCGGAGCAGGAACTCCCGCTTACCGCGATGTTCCGCAAGTCAACCCGCAGCCATGTCGGGCCCACCTGGTAGGACGAACCCGCTCCCGAGGGATTAGGCACCCACGCCCCATCCCGCATATTGAGATAGTGTGAGATCGTGCCGCCGGTGGCCTGAAGCCGAAGTGCCGTCTTGACTTCGCCGGTGGGGGATGAGTAGTTGCCCGTATATTTCAGATAGCCCGACGAATAGATGTCGTGATTTGTCAGGTAGCCAGATGAGGTACTAAAAGCGTATTCATCGCTGGTCGCCCACGCTGAAGGAATGATTGGATGGTTGTACATGTCAGTCGGCCAGTCGAACGTGGTCGAGTAGTACACGTACTGTCCGAGAGCCGGCAACGTAGCCAACAGGAGCACCGCAATCCAGCGCATTACTTTTTCTCCTTCGGTTCGGCCAACCCCATCAATTCGTCAAAGTCAAAGTCTTTCTTCTTCTTCCGGATCTCCGACTCCAGGTCGGACTTGCGGGCCTTGGCCGCGTCCGCAGCGAAGCCACCAGACTCCTTGTCGCCCTCAATGTCGTCCAGCAGTTTGAGATTCTCCGCAGTCGGGTGACTGGTACTGAACGCGACAATGGCCCATTGGCCGTCGTCACTCAACGTGAACCGAAAATTCAGAGCATCGCCCTTGTCCTTCTCCTTCGGCCCTGGGACAAACTTCGGCCGGCGTGGGTCGTCAGCCGTACCCGCCCCAATCAGCGGAACAATCGCCACGACTACCCGGCCATTGATGCGCCTTTGGGCGCGGATTGGGGGAGTCCCCATCAGAAAAGAGGCGACAATTGTGGTAAATAGCCAGCGACGAAGGGAAGACGATTCCATGGAGGAAACGTTATCACGTGGAATGCGCCTCGACAATGGCTGTTTGTGCGGCCCACTTCTTTACTGTTCCGTACAATCGTGAAAAGAAAGGAGAAATAATTCTAGATGCGTGACCTATCAACTCCAGGGCTCACGCGTCCTTTTCCTTGCATAAAAGGTACATTTTATGGCTGGATCGGCCGGAAACGTCCGAGCCGTGCGCGATGGGCGGGGCTCCCGAGACAGCGAGAGCGGGCGGAGCCCGACGCTAGGGGGCAACGGGCTCCTCACGGAGGGCGGACATGGAAGGCGACCGCTGGAGGCGGCGGATCAGAGTGGCGGGCCACCGACAAGCTCGTGCGCGCCGGCTGGTTCGTCTCGATTCCGACACGACGCGGCATCCATGTTGGGACCTTGGCCTCTCAACACGTACTCCAGGGCAGCGCGGATCGCTTCCGGAGTGCGGAGGCTCCGGATGTTTCGGTAGTCGGCCCAGATCCAGTCTTCCGGACCGGCGAGTCCAGCAGACCGGAGGGCTTTTGTGCAAGCGGCCTTCAGTTCACCGAGCGCTCGAGACGGGTCCCCAGGTGCCTCCAGAATCACGTGGAGATGGGTGGATCGGATGTGTACGGCCAGGAGGGACCAGTTTCTTGCGCTGCAGTGGGTCTGGATTGTTTCGAGGATGAGTTTTCGACGTTCGGGGGACAGGACGAAGGGTCGGGCCTTGGCCTGCTTTTCCCGCCAGCGGACCAGGCTGGTGCTTCTGTGGATGGTGGGATGAAGAGCATAGCCACTCCAGGTTAAGAGGACCGCCATACTCAGTTTGTGGGTGTCCCCGGTGGTTTCTCTCTGGAATCGTCTGATGTCACCCCAGAACGGCTGGGCGCTTCGATGGATTTGTTGGATTCCGTCGGGACTGCGGCGGGCCCCGGCCGATGGCCGGGGGAATGGAACCCTCACTGGGACCTCAACTGGGACCCCTACTGGGACCTCAACTGGAACCCCTACTGGAACTTCCACTGGCATCCGGACTGGAACTTCGACTGGGATTTCGACTGGGATTTCGACTGGAATCCAAATTGGAAGTTCGACTGAAATCTCGATTGGATCCCCGACCGGATCCGAGAGGTCTGTGGGACCACATTGCGGGCTCAACGGGCGGAAGTGCCTCAGGAGTGATCCGGACTGTTTGCCCGTGTTCTTGGACCACACCCGTTGTGGGCCCCGGCCGATGGCCGTACGGAAACCCCTGCCGACTCGGGAGAACAGCGGCGGCCACATTGGCGGACGGCTATAGCTGGGCTATCTCAGCAGCGATGGGATTCCTGGGGGCTGGCGCGCGCGTCCGGCCAGCCGCAGTTAACGAGCCGGATACCAACCGCGATCCCAGGGGAAGGCGAACGTGGGCCGGTTGGCGTAGCGGGTCATCTGGAACTCCAGACGCGAGCCGGCTCCGGGGTCGAGACGGACAGTAATGACCGGGCCCTGATACGGCATCTTGCGGCCAGCCACCGTCACGGCTTCGAAACGGTGCTCACCGTAGCCGCCGGCCTGGATGACGACCTCTCGCGCCTCGATCGGATTGGTGTTGACAAGAGTGACCGTGGCCGAATCGGCGCCAAGCCTTTCGACGAGGGCTCCGACATCGGCGGGCAGCCCGGCGCGGCGGTTCACCGGATCGAAGTAACGGAAGCGGCTGTGGAGCACCCAGATGCGGCCGCTGGAGAAGTAACCGCCCAACGTGAGACTGGTGAGCGCATTCGTGGTGGCCGGATTGAAATCAAGCAGATAGTCGGCAAGGCGCGAATCGGCCGTCGTCCGGTCGTTGTGAATCATCTCGACGCGCTGCCGGACGCGGGCCAGATCGCTCTGCAGGGCCTTTTCCGGGAAGCCGGGGAACTGGCCTTCGAGGAACCCCAGCCAGGCGGCGGTGCGATCGGGCTCGCCATACCCGCCGCGGCCCGGGTTCTCGTTGAAGGACGTGGCCACGGGCAGGCGCTCGAGATCCTTGCGGTCCATCGACCAGAGGTAGATTTCCGTCAGGCGGTCGGTGTAGAGCTTGTTGGTGTAGTGATACCACTGCGGCGGCCCGTTGAACTTGTAGCCTCGGGGGTCGCCGTACATCTGCGGGAGCAGCGTCTGACCGTTCTCGACTTTCTTCCGCGTATAGAGGTTGTCCATCTGCTTGCGTAGCGTGTCGACGAAGCTCTGGTCGCCACTCAACAACAGAGCGGTCCCGAAGCCGGGCCACGAGCCATCGGTGAAGTAGTTGCGATGGGCCACCTGGCCCAGCTCCCCATCGAAGATGGTGAAGTTCCAACCGTAGGTACCCTTCCACCACTGGCCGTTGTACTCACCGCCGAGCTTGCCGTCGAGGCCAATGTTGCTGGGGATGTTTCCACCGGCCTCCGCCGCGCGCTGCTTCCAGGCGCCAACGTAGTCGAGCACCCACTGGCGGTACTTTTCGTCGCCGGTGAGGGCATAGGCATCCAGGCCGAGGATGTTGGAGGCGAGATTGAGGAAGTTGTCGCCGGTGCTGTCCAGGTATTCGTCGCAGTGCGACAGCATCTTCTTATAGTGCGATTCGAGGTCGAGCATCGCGCCGCGCCCGGCCGGGTTGTGCAGCAGGTTGAAGGTGCCGGGCACGGGGTCGCCCACCCAATCGTAGGTGGTTGCCTTGTGCAGCATCGGGCCTTTACTGCCGGTCCAGATGCTCTTGAGGATCTTCTTTTCCTTGTCGTAGTTGGGCGCCTCGGGATCGTCGCCGTCGTACATGGCGGCGAAGCGCTTGACCCGCTCGCGGTAGAGCTGGTTGTTGGGGTCGGACAGGCCTTGAAGGAGAAAGGCCCGCATCCCCTCGCCGGTGTGGAACCAATCCGACTGGGTGATGAACTCCTTGGAGTAGGCGCCATAGGCGGCCAGGGTGGTGAGTTTGGTGCGTAGCTCGCCGTACTGGCGCCAGTGGCCTTCCTGACCCTTCTTGTAGAGGTCTAGGACACGGCCGGAGCCGCCGAGAGCGTGCAGGAGGGTCCAATTCCAGTAAGTCTCGATGGCGTCGTCGGGTCCGTCGAGAGTGCCCCAACGAGGTGTGTGGAGGAGGTAGCCGCGCTCGTCGATGAACTTCGCGGCGAACTCCTCAACGGCGAGCGAGTTGTACTTCAGCAGGTCGCGTTCGAGCAAGGCCCAGGCAGGCGGGGCCATGGGTGTGGTGATGTGTACGGTGAGCTCGGTGCGGACCTGTTGCGCGGGCGCGGGCAAGAGGACCGACGTTACCAGGATGAACAGGATTCGGGAGTTCATTCGAGTGGAACTCACGATATCAAGTCGGGCGGGTGAGTGCGACGGCGCGGAAGGGACGTGTCGCGAAAGGGACGCTCTGTCCGGAGTTGGGAAGACGGTGCCTGGATGGACTTGCACCTTCGAGTTTGGGAACAAGAATAGAACTCGGGCATCCCCGCATTACGAGTCAGATCCGGCCGTTGATCGGCCTTCGGGAGGGATGAGCCGCCGTGTGCCTTGGTGCCTTCCGGCATGGACGGCATTCGAGACAACACTCGGACGCACGACGGCCAGGTGCGTCGGGCACGTTGACTGCGGAGCTCAGCCGCCACGGACGTTGGTGTCAAACGCAGAAGCTTTACGGTGGAGAATGGTTCCATGCTCGATGCGCTTCGGCAGGTGATCCGTCAGGCTCTCCATTCTCTCCGTACCGCGCCTGGCGTCACCGCTGCCGCCGTGCTCTCGCTGGCGTTGGGCATCGGGGCGAATACGGCGATTTTCAGCCTCATTGACGCCCTGATGCTGAAGGCGCTGCCCGTCAGCCATCCGGAGCAGTTGCTGCAGGTAACCATGGCCACGCCGCAGTTCTTCAGCAACCCCATCTGGGAGGAGATCCGCGATCGGCAGGACGTGTTCGCGCGTGTGTTCGCCTACGGCCGGTGGGGCTTCAACCTCTCCTCCGGAGGCGAGGCGCGCACCGCCAACGGGCTGTTCGCCTCGGGCCAGTACTTCGACACGCTGGGCATCCGGCCCGCGCTGGGCCGGACCTTGGTGCCGGCCGATGACCACCGAGGCTGCCCCGGCGCGGCGGTGCTGAGCCATGGCTTCTGGCAGAAGGAGTACGGCGGCCGGGCCGATATCGTCGGCCGGACAATCTCGCTGGATAACCACCCCATCGCGATTGTGGGCGTCGCGGAAGCCGGCTACACAGGTACCGATGTGGGCGTCTCGTTCGACGTCGTAGTCCCGCTGTGCGCCGAGCGGGTGATCCATGGCGAGACCAGCAATCTGGACTTCAACGCGGCACCGGGGAACTACAACACGATTTTCGCGTGGCTCCGCATTGTCGGACGTCCAAAGGCCGGCCTCTCGCCGGAACAGGTGGCCGCCCGTTTGAGCGTCCTTGCTCCACACGTATACCAGGCAACCGTGCCCAAGCACTGGCGGCCACCGGAGCAGGCCAGATACCTCGAGCGCAAGCTCGCCGTCGAGCCTTTCGCGCACGGGCTGTCCTACATCCGGGACCAGTACCACGACGCTCTGCTCATCCTGATGGCAACAGTTGGCATCGTGCTGTTGATCGCGTGTGCCAACGTAGCCAATCTGCTCTTGGCTCGTGGTGTGACGCGGCGGCGGGAGTTCGCGATCAAACTGGCTTTGGGTGCCGGCCGGGATCGCCTGATTCGCCAGATGCTGACGGAGAGCCTGCTATTGGCCGGCGCATCGGCGGTGTTGGGCGTCCTGTTCGCCAACTGGGTGACCGCGATGCTCATCGGGTTCCTGGACCTGACGCTGGACACCGCACCCGACCCGCGCGTGCTTGCCTTCACGGCCGGTGTCGCGTTGCTGACGAGCCTGTTGTTCGGACTCGCGCCGGCGCTGCGGAGCACCAGTGTCTCGCCCTACTCGGCGATGAGATGGAATGCCCGCGATCTGGTCGGCGGAACTCGATTCGGAACGGCCAAAGCGCTGGTTACCGTGCAGATCGCGCTATCTCTATTACTGCTGGTGGGCGCGGGCCTGATGTTGACGACATTCTGGAAGCTGATGGCGCTCGACACTGGATTCCGAGCGGATGAGGTGCTGTTGACGGGCGTCGACCTGCGCAGCGGCCACTACGAACCGGGACTGCGCAGGGCCGTCTATCTACGAATGCTGGCCGCGTTGCGGACGCTGCCAGGCGTGCGGTCGGCCAGCGCTTCCGACGTCACGCCGATCTGCGGATGCGCGTCGAAACGGGAACTCGCGCTGGAAGCCGAGGGCGGCGAGAGGGCCCCGGTGGTCACGGTGCATAGCAACTTCGTGAGTGACAGCTACTTCCAAACCCTGGATACGCCCATCGTGGCCGGCCGCGATTTCAACGAACACGACGGCCCGGATGCGCCCCAGGTGGCCATCGTCAATCGCACCCTGGCCGAGCGATACTTTGGGCCGGGCAATCCATTGGGCCGCCGTTTTCGTGTCCAGAAGGGGAACACGCTGGGGGATGCCGTGGCGGTTGTCGGTGTTGCGGCCGACGCCAAGTACGGCTCGCTGCGGGAGGTAATTCCACCGACCGTCTATTTCGCGTGGAACCAGGATGCGACACCTTACCCGCGGACGAACTTCGAACTGCGGAGTGCGGGCGGCGCACCGGCTGGGTTGATTGATTCGGTGAAGACGGCCATTGGACAGGTTGATCCGCGGGCGTCCATCGAGTTCACACCGCTGGCTGCGCGGATCGAAGAGTCGATTTCCCGGGAGCGCCTGTTGGCCATCCTGTCGGCGTGTTTCGGTGCGTTGGCTCTGCTGCTGGCCGCGATTGGACTGTACGGAGTGATTTCGTACAGCGTCGCACGCCGGAGCAATGAGATTGGCATTCGAATGGCGCTGGGCGCTCATCCGGCTGGGGTGCTGCGCATGGTGCTGAGGGAGGTTGTGCTGATGGTGGCGGCCGGCCTGGCGGCGGGACTTGGCCTGGCCGCGACGCTGACGCGCTTTGTAGCCAGTTTCCTATACGACCTAAAACCGGCAGATCCGCTCACCTTCTCACTGGCGGCCGCCGTGCTGGCCGGCATCGCTGTGTTTGCGGGCTACTGGCCGGCCAGGAGGGCGGCGCGGGTCGACCCGATGACGGCGCTGCGTGAGGAATAGGCCGAGTCGGGAGCGGGCCCACGGGGACCGCTTTGACATGAAGACGCACCTTGAGGTACTGATTGACCAAGATGACTCGCTCAGCGCAGCCGGTCACGAAGGGGGGGGAGACTAACCTGGTCCGGCGTCAGATGAACATGCGCTTCGAGCCATCGAACAATCGCGATGCCCATTCCTCAGGGTTTCCCGCACCGCAGATGCAGTACGTCCTAGTGGCCGCCTGGGATGAACCCTGCGTGCCTCCCCTATACCACTCTAGGTACATTCTCGGATCTTTCACTTTGCCGCAAAGGCCGTTAGATTAACAGCAAGCCATGGAACCCATACTTTTGCTCGGTATTCTGCTGATCGGTCTGGTCTTCGGAGGGATTCTCACCAGCCTTCTGGTTAAGGGTAGCCGAGGCCCCAATCTGGCCGCCAGTGAAGCAGAACTCGCTGAATTCAAAGCGCGGATCGAGGAACGGGATACTGCGATCAAGGATCTGCGGAGGCAGGTGGAGGACGAACGTGCCGCCACTAACAAACTGCAGGAGACTCTCCTTGAAGCCGTGGGTGCCCGCACCGCGGCGGAAGAACGCGCCGCGGCGATTCCTCGCCTGGAGGCCACCCTCCAGGAGAAGGACCGTGCGATCTCGGCCCTGCTCGAAGAGGGAGCCAACCTGAAGGCTCGCCATGCCTCTCTCATGACTCGATTGGACGAAGCTGAAAAGGCACAGGCAGACAAGCTCCACGCGCTGGAAGAGGCGCAGGCCAAGTTGGCCGAAACCTTCAAAGGTGTCGCCGCCGAGGCTCTGGCTTCGAACAACCAGAACTTCCTCACCCTGGCCGAAACCGCTTTCCAGAAAGCACAGGAGTCGACAAAAGGTGATCTGGATGTCCGTCAGAAGTCCATTGAAGAAACTCTGACGCCCCTCAAGGAAGCGCTCACACGCATTGAGAAGGACCGGACTTCCGCCTACGCAGGCCTCAGCGAGCAGATCAGCCTGCTGCACAGTGCCCAAGCCAAGGTAGAGGCCGAGACCAGTAAATTGGTGAACGCGCTGCGGTCGCCGAGCGTACGCGGCCGCTGGGGCGAGATGCAGTTGCGCCGGGTGGTGGAGATGGCCGGCATGGTGGAGTACTGCGACTTTGAGGAACAGGTCTCGGTCGACACCGAAAGCGGGCGTTTGCGGCCCGACATGCTCATCCGCCTACCCAATCACCGCGAGATCGTCATCGATGCCAAAGTGTCGCTGGCAGCCTACCTGGACTCGTTGGAACTCGCCGACGAGAACGATCGCGCCGCCAAACTGGCGGAACACGCCCAGCAGGTCCGGCAGCACGTGCAGCGCCTTTCCGGTAAAGCGTATTGGGATCAGTTCGAGCATGCGCCGGACTTCGTCGTAGCCTTCCTGCCCGGCGAGACCTTCTTCAGTGCGGCTCTGCAGAAAGACCCTGAGCTCATCGAGTTCGGCGTCGAGAACAAAGTCCTTCTGGCCACGCCCACGACACTGATCGCGCTGCTGAAGGCCGTGGCCTATGGCTGGCGCCAGGAGAAGCTCACGCAAAACGCCCAGGAGATCTCGGATCTCGGCAAAGAACTCTACGATCGTCTGCGCATCTTCGCCACCCACATGGACGGCGTGCGCGGAGGGCTGGACCGCTCAGTCGACGCCTATAACAAGGCGGTTGGCTCGTTGGAAGGGCGCGTGCTGGTTTCGGCCCGGCGCTTCAAGGAACTCTCCGCCGCCACTGGCGAAGACATTCCCACGGCCGAGATTGTGGAAAAGACACCCCGACCTCTTCAGACTCCGGAACTCGCCATGTTGGCGGCAGCCACCACGAACGGCTCGCTGGCCGGCGAGTAACGGTAGTCCCTGCTCGCACAAGCGGCGAGGCTCTCCTGGAACCCTCGCCGCTCTTTTTTCTCTACCCGGTTCGGTCCGTCCTGCTTCAGCTACCTTTCATCCCGTTTCCCGGCCGATTGAACTTCCGGCCGGGTGATTTCGTAGCTCATCACGTACACTGATTCCTATGAGCCTACAGGGAAAGAAAGTCGCCATTTTCGTCGACCAGCAATACCAGGAGATGGAAGTCTGGTACCCCTACTACCGGCTGATCGAGGAAGGCGCCGAGGTCCATGTGATCGCGGCCGAGGCTGGGAAAACCTATCCTTCCAAGACCGGCTATCCGTGCACCTCGGACAAATCATATGAGGAAGTTAAGCCCTTCGACTACGACGGGGTGATCGCGCCTGGCGGATTTGCCCCGGACTTTATCCGCCGCCATCCCGCATCCAGCGCCTTCATCGCCCAGGTGGACGCGCAGGGCAAACTGGTGGCCGGCATCTGCCACGGGCCGTGGTGCCTTTGTTCTGCCAACGTGCTGCGCGGCCGTCACTGCACGTCGTTCTTCGCCATCAAAGACGATGTCGTGAACGCGGGTGGTGTGTGGGAAGACACTGAGGTGGTGGTGGACAAGAATCTGGTCACCTCGCGCAAGCCGGCGGATCTGCCCGCGTTCATGCGGGCCTGCATCGACGTACTGTCCAAACAATAAAGATGTCCACACAACCCGCCATCCGCGTCTCGGGACTGCACAAGTCCTACGGGGACTTCGAGGCCGTGCGCGGCATCGACTTCGAGGTCGCACAGGGAGAAGTTTTCGGCCTGCTGGGCCCCAACGGCGCCGGCAAGACCACGACAGTCGAGATCCTCGAAGGGCTGCGGTCGCGCACCGCGGGAGACGTGTCGGTGCTGGGGTACGACCCGGCCAACGACACGATGGCGGTGAAGGACCGCATTGGCGTCAGCCTGCAGGCCACCAACCTGCCGGAGAAGATGAAGGTGATCGAGGCGGCGGAACTCTTCGCCGCCTTCTACTCGCGCTCCACCGACATTGCAACCCTGCTGAAGCGGCTGCAGTTGTGGGAGAAGCGCGGGGCCTTTTACTCCACCCTTTCCGGCGGTCAAAAGCAGCGGCTGGCTCTGGCTTTGGCTATGGTCAACGAGCCGCAGGTGGTGTTTCTGGACGAACCCACCACGGGCCTGGACCCGCAGGTGCGCCTGGAGATCCACTCACTCATCGAGGAACTGCGCGACCAGAAACGCACCATTCTCCTGACCACCCATTACATTGAGGAGGCCGAGCGGCTGTGCCATCGCGTGGCCATCGTGGATGAGGGCAAGATCATTGCAATGGGTACGCCCCGCGACCTGCAGCAAAGCATCCTGGGCCATTCCCGCGTCGAGATCGCGACGCTTTCCCCGATGCCGCTGGACCTGCCCAGGGACTGGCCCGAGGAGTTCCCCATCGTGTTCAGCGACGACCGGAAGAAACTGACGGTGCCGGCCCCCAAGCCCGCCCGCGCCGTGGTGGACCTGGTGAAGTGGCTCGACGCTGCCGGCGCGGAACTGGACGATCTGCACATCAAGCGACCCACGCTGGAAGACGTGTTCATCGAGTTAACCGGCAAGACATTGCGCGACTGAGAACCCACCCATGAAGCCCTATCTCGCCTATATCAAGAGCACTCTGCTGCTCACCACCCGCGACCGGCTCGTGGTGTTCTTCAACTTCGTCTTCCCGCTGATGTTCTTCGTCGCTTTCGGCGAAGGGTTCGGAGCCAGGACGTCCACCGGTGCGATGTCGCAGGTGCTGACGATGGTGCTGGTCATCGGCGTCCTCGGCTCGGGCTTCTTCGGCGCCGGCATGCGCGCCACGGTGGAACGGGAGTCCGGCATCCTGCGCCGCTTCAAGGTGGCCCCTATCACTCCGGCACCCATTGTCACGGCGGGGCTGGTGACAGGTTGGGTGCTGTTCGTGCCCACCGTCGTCTTCTTTGTCCTGATCGCCAGGCTGCGTTACGGCATGCCGTTTCCCGAACACATCATCTCGCTGCTGGTGATGGTCAGTGCAGGTGTTCTCGCGTTCCGCAGCCTGGGCGCCATCATCGCCTCAGTGGTGAACTCAATGGCCGAATCGCAGATCATCATTCAGTTGATGTACCTGCCCATGCTGATGCTGTCGGGCGCCACGGTCCCGCTCAACATCATGCCAGACTGGCTGCAGATCGTTGCTCAGTTCCTGCCCTCTACACACCTCTATCTGGGCATGCAAGGCATCCTGGTGCGCAATGAGAGTCTGGCGCAGAATCTGACCTCGGTCGGCTCCCTGGTACTGACGGCGATCATCGGCACGGTGCTCTCGGTGAAGCTGTTCCGCTGGGAGAAGGAGGATAAGTTCAAGCCGAGCGCCAAGTTCTGGGTGCTGGGCGTGCTTGCTCCGTTCATCGTAATGGGCGTGTGGCAATCGCAAAGCCGGACGAATCTGAAGAAGACCGAAATCCTGGCGCGGCAGATGCGCCGGACGCAGAACTGGCTCATTCGTGATGCCCGCATTTTTGTCGGGGACGGCCGCGTGCTGGAGTCGAGCTCCATCCTCATCCGCAACGGCAAGATCGTCGAGATCTTCGAAGGGAAATCGCCCGACGCCAAGAGCCTCAGTGCCGAGGCTATCGAGGCCTCCGGCAAGACGGTAATGCCCGGCCTGATCGATTCCGGGGTGCAGCTTCTGCTGCCCGGCACCGGCGCGCCGGACCTGCAGCCAGACCGGCTGACCAAGGCGATGGAGCGTGAGCTCGCCGCCTATCTCTACTGCGGCATCACCACTGTGCGCAGCGCACCCGACCCGATGGGGCTGGCACCGGTGATCCAGTCGCGCATTGCATCCGGTGAGATTCTGGGCGCTGAGTTGTCGTTGGGCAGCGTGCCCAGCAGTGGGTCACTGGTGGCGGGCGAGTTGGCCGCCGGCCGAACTGACATCCTGAAGGACACACTGCTGCAGCAAGTGGTCCGGCCTCAATCGCTCGAACTGCTGCGCGGCATGGCTCGAGGCCGGGTTCCGAATCCCGAAGCGAAGCTGCCGCCGCCCGGATTCCCCCTGCCGCCGGCCTCTCTGTCCGGATTGCCTCTGCTGCCGCACGGGCCGGCGCTCCATCGAGAGATGAAGCTGTGGGTCGCGGCCGGCGTTGCCCCCAAGGATGTCTTGCAGGCCGCGACGTTCACCGCCGCCAAGGCGATTGGCGCTTCGGGCCGCCTTGGGCTACTGCAGCCGGGCTACGAAGCCACGTTGCTGATTGTCGAAGGCAACCCGCTGGAGGACATCGGGACGACCGAACGCGTCTGGTTCGTCATGATGAAGGGCGAGCATGTGCGGCGCGACGATTTGTTCGAGGAGTACGACAAGGACAAAGGTAAGTAGGCACTACTTCAGCAGCTCGTCGAGAAAGGCCAGGTAGATCGCCAGGATGCGATACGTCAGATAGTAGTTGCCGTGGTCGACTGCGTCGAACGTGTCCTTCGGGGTGTGCAGAATTGGAAATGTCTCATTGGTGAGAGAATGCACACTCACCACCGGAATCCTGGCGTCGCGAAATGGCACGTGGTCGGAAAGGCCCACCTGATCGGTATTGACGGCACGTATATCGGACTTCTGCGAAATCGCGGCGCGGCGCAGAATACCGGCCAGGTTCTTGTCGCTCTCCGATAGGGAGACGTTCAACGGGCCAGTTCCGATTGAGTCGATGTTCAGCATGGCCCGAATTCGCGCCTTCGCCGCACGGTCCAGCGCCTTCACATAGGCTTTCGAGCCCGTGAGCCCTTTCTCCTCGTCCGTGAAGGCCACGAAGCGAAAGGTATGTTTTCGTGGCTGGCTATTGAGGCTCTGGTAGAGCGTCGGAAGCAATGACGCGCCGCTCCAGTTATCCACCACGCCGGTGCCACTGGGAGCGGAATCGAAGTGCGCGCCGATCAGGATCTCATCGTCGCCGGCACCAGGCAAGGTGCAAACGAGGTTCGGCTGTTTTGCATGTTTTACGGGGGATTCGGCCAGTTGGTCGCCGCAACCGGCATCGCGGAAGAGCGTCCTGAGGCGGCGGAAACGTTCCGTCTGATCCCCGGTGGCCATGGCCAGACGATCGTCCACCAGACCCTCGGTCGCCCGCTCAATGTGTATGGACTGCGCAGGGAGCGGACTTCGCACAACAAAAACGACGAGGAAGGCTGAAATTGGCCGCAATTGCACCTGAATAGTATGACAAACGCCGGGGAAGGCAGAGTCCATCAGAATGGGTGATTGCTCAAGCGGGCGAGTCACGTCCCCCAGACCCCGGTCGAGCGGTTAGAATCAAGTATCCACGTTGATTGGCCGCCGACCCGTCCGAGCTCCACTTTAGTTAAGGATCACCGCACATGATGATGCTGCTGGCCGCTGCTTTGCTGTTTGCTCCCAACGACTGGAAACCGTTGCGCTCCACGGCCACGGTGGACCCACAAGTCAGCCACGAAGGCAAGGCGTCGGTTCGCGTGGAACCAGGCCCAACCGCCAGCGACGCGCTCATTCGCGGCGAGCAAATGAGATTGACGGTCGGCAAGCGGTATGTGCTCAACGGCTGGCTCAAGACACAGGGGCTCACCGTCTCGGAAGGCAACCGCACAAGCGTGCCCACCGGGCTCTCGTTGTCGATGGCCTCGATGCCCTGGGACGTTCACTCTGAGTCATTGGGCGGCAATCGCGACTGGACGCGCGTCCAGTTGAAATTCACCGCGACCCGCGTCAACGACGCTCCGGAGATCCGCATCGCGCCAGGCGCGACATTCGAAGGCAAGTCCTGGGTGTCGGGTGTCTCGGTGGAGGAGATCAACGAGGCTCCGGCCTGGCCCTCAAAGATCGCCGTGAAGAGCTTTGGCCCGGCTTACCGCTACCCGAAAGCCGGCTGGATCTACCTGCACATCGAAGGGCAGCCGTATGAGCGCGGCTTCCAGCACGGCTACCTGATGCCCAAGGAGATCGAAGGCTACCTCGACCGCTCGGCGGCTGAGGTGAACTCGAAGGACCGGTCGTTGGGCTGGGAGCAAGCGCGCACCGTCGCCAACTCCGTCTTCCTGCGCGGCTTCGACGAAGAGATCCTGGCCGAGATGAAAGGCATCGCCGACGGTGCTGCCGCCTCCGGAGCCCGCTACCAGGGGCGCAAAGTAGATCTCGTCGACATCGTGGCCGCCAATACGATCACTGAGATTGGACTGTTGAACCCGGCCTCCTCCATCACCCCGACCGGCCTGGAAGGGTTGGGGCTCACTCCGCCCGCTTACTACGATCCGCGCAAGGACGTCTCCATCACGGAACGCTGCTCGGCCTTCGCGGCGACCGGCAAGGCTACCAAGGATGGGCGCATGGTGATCGGTCACATCACCTGGTGGCCTCTGACGCTAGCTGAACAGACGAACGTCATGCTCGACGTGAAGCCGGAGAAGGGACACCGCGTGCTGATGCAGTCCTACCCGGGCGGCATCCAGAGTGGCACGGACTGGTACCAGAACGACGCCGGCGTCATCCTTACCGAGACCACCATCCGCCAGTCGCCGTTCAACATCAACGGCACGCCCGTGGCCTACCGCGCGCGGAAAGCGATCCAGTATGGCGACGACGTCGATGCCGTGGTAAAGCATCTGTCCGAGCGCAACAACGGCCTGTATACCAATGAATGGCTGATCGGCGACGCCAAGAACGACGAGATTGCGATGTTCGAGCTCGGCACCAACCGCACCAAGCTGTGGCGGAGCTCAAAGAACGAGTGGTTCAACGGAACCGAAGGCTTCTACTGGGGCTGCAACAACTCGAAGGACCTGAACGTCCGGCTGGAGTATGTGCCGGACCCCAAGGGACGCCCGGTGCATCTGCCGTTCCAGCCCACGGCGCGCGACCTGAAGTGGCAGGAGATGTACGGGAAGTACAAGGGCACGATCGACGAACAGTTCGCCTTCACCGCGTTTCGCACGGCTCCGCTGGTTTCCGGCTCCGCATTTGATTCCAAGGTGACCACGTCCGAGATGGCGCCGAAGATGATGCTCTGGGCTCTGCTGGGCAAGCCGAATGAACGGGAATGGGTCCCGAACAAGTGGCAGAAGGAGAACTACGAGGGGAACGAAGGGATCCACTCTTCGGGCTACTCGTTGTTCCAGGCGCACGACAAGGCACCCGAATCCGCTCTGCCTCCGGTTGCTCCGAAGGCGCCCGAGCCGGCGATCCAGAAAGTGGAGGAATCCAAGCTCTGGAAGGGCTGGGTGCTGCCCGCCTCCGAGGCCGACGAGTGGATCACGCTCGGCTCCGCTTCCTACCGCCAGGTGCTCGCGTCCGAAAATCCGGCCGAGGTGCTGGAGAGCTACCGGCTGAAGATGGACGACTCGCCGCTCGATCTCAAAGCGGCCCGTGCGGTCTTCGCCTTCGATGAGATCCGAAAGCAGATGGGCGACGAGGCCTTCCTCAAAATGATGGACGGCTTCTACACGTCTCATACAACCAAGTCCGTCAGTGCTGCCGACTTCCCGGCGAAGCGTCCTGATCTGAACATTCCGCCTGCCGGCGCCGAAGCACTGCTCAGCAGCCTGATCCCGCGCCTGGGCAATACCGTGATCGTGTATGGCACCGACCAGGAAGCCGGCTCCAACCGCCATGCCGCCGAGCTGCTACAGAACCAGTTGAATGGATGGTATGAGACGAGGGTGCCCATCCGCCGCGACTTCGAAATGTCGCCGGCGGAGGTTGCCCAGATGAACGTGATCTACATCGGCCGCCCCGAGACAAACTCGGCGTTGCGCGCCAATGCACCCGGCTCGCTGCCCCACTTTGAAGGGGCCACCTTCGAGGTAGGCGGAGCAACCTTCGCCGACCAGCGTAACGGGCTCGCCTGGGCCGGCCGGAACCGCCGCGATTCGCGATTGCTGGTGGTGGTGCTGGCCGGCAACTCCGCGGTCGAAACAGTGCGTCTGGCGGAGTTCCAGCCGCGCCAGAAGGTGTGGGCCGTGACGCTGCATGGCCAGGACGTGAGCCCCTCCGGCTCATCCCGGCGGCGCGCGCGGAACTAGCCGGCACTATCAATAGGGAAGTTGCTTGCCCGTGCTCATGCAACGGGCAAGAAGACCCGTCATGGCCGGACTCGTCCGGCGAATGAAGTGTAAACAAATGCATCATCTGGGAGAAAAGTTCAGAGGACGAAGAAATCTCTTTTAACTCCTGGATGTCCTTTGTTAACCTCTATTTCATATGCTACAAAGGGCTTTTCTGGTGACCTCGCTCGCGGCATTGGCCGTTTGCGCGCTGTTCGCCCAAGGCACAACTTCCCGACTGATTGGAACCGCACAGGACCCTAGCGGTGCGCCTGTCGTTGGAGCGACCGTCAAGCTGATCAACGAGGGCACAAACGCAACGTTCTCCACAAAGACCGCTGATAACGGTGTCTATTTCTTCGAAGCCGTGCAGAGCGGCGTCTACACCGTAACCGTCGAAGCTACTGGCTTCAAGAAGTTCAGCTCGCCCCGCAACCGCGTGGCCATCGGCCAGCCCACTACCGTGAACGTCAAGCTGGAACTCGGGCAGATCTCCGAGGTTGTCACGGTGGCCGATTCGGCCGAAGTCGTACAAACCTCCACCTCTGGTAACATCGGTAACCTTTTTAGCGAGAAGGTGATCCAGGACCTGCCCATCGTGGGCACGCGCGGCCGCAACCCGCTCGACCTCGTTGCCCGGCAGCCTGGCGTCGTCAGTGGCGCCAATACCGGCGGCGGTGTCCACGTAAACGGCGCGCGCGACCGCGCCTGGAACTACACTGTCGACGGCATCGACGCGAATGAGACCAGTGCCGGCGGCTCGAACTTCGCACCCATTCGCATGAATCCGGATGGCCTGGCCGAGTTCAAGGTTCTGACGGGCAATTCGACGGCCGAGTATGGCCGCAACTCCGGCGGCCAAGTGGCCATGGTCACCAAGAGCGGAACGAACGAGATCCACGGCAGCCTGTTCTGGTTCTATCGCACGCCCAGCTTCAACGCGAACGAATGGGAAAGCAACCTCAACAACGTGGGCAAGCGGCAGTATGTCCAGAATATGCCTGGCTTCTCGGTGGGTGGCCCGGCGCTGAAGAACAAGCTGTTCTACTATGCGAACCTGCAGATTCTCCGCACGCGAGAGTCGGCCATCGTGAACAGCACGGTTTATACGAAGGAGGCACGCGAGGGTCTGTGGCGCTATGTCAAGGGCGGTCGCAATCTACCGGCCGGCGTGACCGGCGCATCGGTCGACGCGCAGGGGAACGTGATGTCTGGAGTGAATATCGGCACCTACAATATCGCGACCAGCGATCCCAATGGGGCCGGGCTGAATGCGGCCACCAAGGCCATCGCACAGGGCGCGCCGCTGCCCAACAACTTCGCGATCGGCGACGGCCTGAACACCGCCACTTATACATTCACCGCGCTCCAGTTTGAGAAGCAGTACGACCTCACCACGCGCCTCGACTACATCCTCAACAGCCGCAACACACTGTTCGCCCGCATCAGCCTGGGCAACCAGAATTCGAATTGCGACCGCGGCAACGGTGGGGCTCCGGTGTTCCCCGACACCCCGTGCCTCGTGAATACGATGCGCGACCCGAAGAACTACGCTTTCAACTGGCGCTCCACGCCCACCTCCTCGACCACTAACGAACTCGTGGTCGGCCTGAATCAGTTCGCCTTCAACTTCGAAAATCCGCGGGCGGACATCAGCAAGGTCAACCTGGGTGGCGCGGTTTCGACAGTCATGCCGATCTCCAACCCCGATGACTGGTCAGTGGGCAACGAACGGAAGCTCAAGACCTGGCAGGTGGTGGACAACTTCGCATGGTTCAAGGGCGCGCACAGTCTGAAGTTCGGCACCAACATGCGCTTCGGCAGCCACACCGACACGCGCGGATCCGTCGGCGGCTACAACGTGACGCAGACGGTCGACTTCTCCCGTACGGTCAACACCGTGGATGCGGCCGCGTTCGGCCTCCCCGCTGATATCAACCAAGCTAACGACCGCAACCCCCTGGAGCTCAGCGTCAACTTCCTGCTGGGCCGCGTCGGCAACACGAACCGCGGCTTCCCCTCCACGACGGATGCCTATGTGGCCGACCTGTACAAGTTCGAGACGCGGTTCAACGAGTACGACTTCTTCGCCCAGGACACCTGGAAGGCGCGCCGCAACCTGACCATCGACCTCGGGCTGCGCCTGGAGCTGAAGATGGCGCCGACGAACCCGGATGGCCGCGTGCGGCTGCCGAATCAGGCCGTGGTCGCGGGAGCGGCGGCATCGAACTCCCTCACCTGGGTACCCGGCGACCTCTATCGCAACGCAGTCAACAACTGGGGCCCCTCGCTCGGCTTTGCCTGGGATCCCTTCAGCACCGGCAAGACGTCGATCCGCGGCAACTACCGCATCGCCTATGACCGCATCAATACGTTCGTCTTCAGCTCGACGGTATTCCAGAACCTGCCCGGCATCGCCGTCGGTTTGCAGGACAGCACCTTCGGCCAGAATGGCGGCCGGCTCACCAGCCTGCCCGTGCTGAATCCGCCGGCCGGCAAGCCTTCTGATTCGGCCCAACCCGCCGCATTCTCCACGCGCAACATCACGGTGGCCGACCCCAACTTCCAGGCTCCAACCACGCAGCAGTGGAGCTTCGGCCTCCAGCGCGAAGTATTCCATAACACCGTAGTGGAGGTAAACTACCTGGGCCGCCGGGCGTACAACCTCTTCGGCGCCTACAACGCGAACCAGACCGACATCCGCAACAACGGATTCATGGACGCGGTGAAGGTGGTGAACGCCGGCGGCGAAAGCCCGCTGATCAATCAGATCATGGGTGTGGACGCCCGCAAAACCTCGGCGGAGACTGGGTCGGCTGCGATGCGCCGCATCTACTCGGTGGACCTACGCAACAACAATGTCGCTTTCATCGGACAGGATCTCTCCCGGCGTTCGGTGGGCGGCAAAGGACAAGTGGAAGCGGCGGGCCTTTCGCCGTTCTTCTTTATCCCGTATCCGCAGTTTGCCAACGGCATGAATGTAGTGGACTCGAACGACTGGTCCACCTATCACGGCCTGCAGATGCAGGTTCAGCGGCACACGACCAACGGCTTGGAGGTTCAGTTCAGCTACACCTTCTCGAAGTCGTTGGACACCCGCTCCTTCGATCCCGCGTTCACAACAGTGGGCACGGCGAACAGTTCCACGGCCGGCAGCACACCATTCGATATCAACAACCGCCGCCTGAACTACGGGCCCAGCGATTTCGACCGCCGGCATGTGGCGCAGACCTACTGGCTGTATGAGCTGCCCTTCGGCAAAGGCCGCAGGTTTGGCGGCAATGCCTCCGGCTGGATGCAGCGCATCATTGGCGGATGGCAGGTGGCTGGGGTTGGGACGTTCCAGAGTGGACGCCCCTTCTCGGTCTACTCCGGCTTCTACACGTTCAACAACGTCGTTCAGTCGTTCGCCAATTGCGACGGCTGCACACCTACCATGGGCAATGTCCTGGATGGGCCGGGCGGTGTGAAGTGGTATTTCACGGCCGACCAGATCGCCAAGTTCAAGCCCCTGGCAATGGGGGAACTGGGCAACACCGGCCGCAACTTCTTCCGCTCGCCGGGCGGTTGGGGTCTGGACGGCTCGTTCCTGAAGCGCACCCCGATTACAGAACGGGTGAACTTCGAATTCCGCGCCGATATGACCAACTTGACGAATACGCCGCAATTTGGCGCGCCCACGGCCACCGCGACCTCCACGATCTTTGGACGTATTCGCGACACCGTACTAAGCAGCTCGCGCAAGATTCAACTGGGAGCCAAGATCAACTTCTAGTCTTTGCGCATAGTTTGTATTTCAGAGAGGCGTGGGTGAAAATCCACGCCTCATTCTTTTTGTCTAATGCATTTTGATTATTGAACAACCGATATCGATACCGCTATTCTCACGTAGTGCCGAAGGGGGCATTGCCTGGGGATGAGGAACGCACTCAGTCTGTTCGTTCTCTGTGTGTCTATGTGGGCGCAGGATACCGGCGCCGTTCTGGAAGGCCACGTGACCGACGCCTCCGGCGGGGCTGTCGTGGGCGCCATCGTCAACGCCACTGAGCGTGCGACCGGCCTGGCCCGGTCCCAATCCACCACGAATGCGGGCGCCTATCACCTTGTGCTGCCCGTCGGTGAATACGACCTCTCCATCAGTGCACCGAACCTCACCGAGTTCAAGCAGAGCGGCCTTGTCCTGAATGTCAGCCGCACGGTGCGGGTGGATGTCCAGCTTCAGGTGGCCGGGTCGAAGACTTCGGTGAATGTCAGCGCGGCCGCCACGCTGGTGGATTCGAGTTCAAACACAATCGGCAATGTTGTTTCAGGCCGGGAATTGGTGGACCTGCCACTGAACGGCCGCAATTTCACCCAACTGGGGTTGCTCCAGCCGGGTGTTGCGCCCATGACGGCGGGGCTTTCGGAGGCGGGCGGCTCCCTGCGTGCCGGACAAGCCTACGCCGTCAATGGGCAACGCCCTGAGTCGAACAACTATCTGTTGGACGGTGTGTCGAACGTGAACCGCGTCGATGGCGGCTTTGCCCTGAAGACGCCGGTCGATGCGATCCAGGAGTTCCGCATCCTGACGCAGACCGCGCCGCCGGAGTATGGCGGGACGGCCGGCGCCACCACGACCGTGGTCACGCGATCGGGCGGCAATGAAGTGCACGGCACGGTCTATGAGTTCCTAAGGAACGACAAGCTGGATGCCCGGAACTTCTTCGCTTCGAAGGTGGAGACGCTCAAGCAGAATCAGTTCGGGGCCACTCTGGGCGGCCCTATTCGCCGCAATCGCGACTTCCTCTTCGGCTATTACGAAGGGTTCCGCAACAGGCAGGGCGTGACGCGTGGCGCCACGGTGCCCAGCGACGCGCAGCGCGCCGGCGACTTCTCGGGCCTGCGCGATCCGCAGACCGGCCAGCCTGTGCCGCTGATCAACTACTTCACCGGCCAGGCGTTTCCGAACAACCAGATTCCGACCCAGGCGATGAGCCCGGTGGCGCTGAAGATCATGGAGTTCTACCCGCACGCCAATGCAGGTCCGAATCTCTACATCACGACGCAGACAATGCAGAATCAGGCCGACCAGGGCGGGCTCCGGTTCGATCACCTGTTCAACGATCGCGACCAGTTCTCGGCGCACTTCACCCGTGCGGCCAACCACAATCTCAATCCGCTCTCCATTGCCGGAGCGAATGTGCCCGGCTTCCCTGTGAGCGAAGACATCACCACGACGCGCGCCGCCGTGTCGGAGACGCACCTCTTCAGCGGGGCCACAGTGAACAACTTCCGCGCCCAGTTCTTCCGCAACGTGTTCTTCACCGGCAACCCGGAGAACCGGACAACGCCGCGTCAGCTCGGCTTCAACTACGACACCACGCTGAGCGCCGCGCAAGGGCCGCCCTTCTTCATCGTCAGCGGCTACGCCAGCACCGGCAACCCCATCACCGGACCGCGCGACACGTCACAGAATACTTACGAGATCAACGATTCGCTGTCGCATGTTCGCGGCGCCCATAGCTTCAAGTTCGGCGTCGACTTCCGCCGCAACCAGATCAACATGGCGCAGGGCATCGCCTCGAACGGCTTCTTCGTGTTCGCACCCTTTCCCATCAGCGACTCGTTCGCCAGCTTCCTCGTCGGCTTCCCTGTCGTCTTCTTCCAGGGTGGCGGAGACATGAACCGCGGTCTGCGCAATGTCGAGTTCGCGGCCTACGGGCAGGACGAGTGGCGCATCACTTCGCAGCTGACGTTGAACTACGGAGCTCGCTGGGAAGTGAGCACGCCTTATGTCGACATCCGGAACCGCATGAACTCGTGGTCGCCCGGTAAGCAGTCGACGGTGTACCCCAACGCGCCCAAGGGCCTGCTGTTCCCCGGCGATGCCGGCGTGCCGGACGGCGTCGCTCCTGTCTATTGGAAGAGCCTGATGCCGCGCGTGGGCCTGGCCTGGGATCCGAACGGGAAGGGCCGCACCTCGGTGCGCGCCGCGTACGGCATCTACTACGACTCCTTCACCAACGGCGTCGGCGGCCCGTTACAAGCGCCTCTGAGTGCCCTGCCCTGGACGCAGGCGCGCCAGCTCTCCGCGCCGATCAACTTCACGGATCCCTGGAACGGGACCAATCCATTCTCCGCCGATTCGTTCCCGCAACCCACCACGGTGCTCACCATCGAGAACGGGATGCGGCCGCCGTACTCGCAGAACTGGAACTTCTCCGTCCAGCACGCCCTGGCGCAGGATCTGCTGTTTGAGCTCCGCTACATCGGCAATAAGGGCACGCGGTTGCCACGGATGATCGAGGCCAATCCTTCCGTCTACGCCCCCGGCGCCACCTCGAACGATGCCGACCAGCGGCGCATCTATGCGGGGTGCCGCGGAGTTGGAGGGCCGTGCGACTTCGCCTCCGTCGGGCTCATCACGAACCAGACGAACTCCACCTACCATGCGGCGCAGTTCTCCGTCTCACGGCGGTTCCGCGACGGCCTGTCGTTCCTGGGTTCCTATACCTACTCCAAGACGCTCGATTACGTGTCCAGCTTCAACGTGGCCGGCTCGGCTCCGCGGCTGGTCGGGGGCGAGAACGACCTGGCCCAGGATCCCTTCAACCTGAAGGCCGAGCATGGTCCATCGCTGTTCGACGCCCGCCACCGCTTCGTTTTCAGCGGCAGCTATCTCCTGCCCGGGCCTTCGAAGTCCGCGGCTCCGGCGGCTCGCGCGCTGCTGGGCGGATGGCAGCTGAACTCCATCATGAACTTTGCTTCGGGCACGCCGTTCACTGTGTACGACAGTGCCAATGTTTCGCTGCAGGGTAGCGCGCCCGAGATCACGGGCTTCTACTCCAGCCGGCCCGACGCCATCGCGGATCCCAATGCCGGTTCGCACTCGCCCGACCAGTGGGTGAGCCGTTCCGCCTTCCGGCGTCTGGATCCGCTGACGCAGTCCGGGCAGTTCGGCAGCGCCGGCCGCAACACGGTGCGCGGACCCGGCATCGCCAATGTCGACGTCTCCCTATTGAAGTCCATCGTGCTGACGGAACGAACCCGCCTGCAGTTCCGAGCCGAGTGCTTCAATATCGCGAACCACGCCAATTTCGGTCTGCCGGAGAATGACATCTCCTCGTCGAACTTCGGCCGCGTGCTCACGGCCGGCGCACCGCGCCTGGTGCAGTTTGGCCTGAAGCTACTGTTCTGAAAACGGGTGGCCGGGCGGTTACACTGGTGGACTCATGCCGCCGACCCGCATCCTGACGAAACGCGACCTCAACCGGGCCCTGCTCGAGCGCCAGGTGTTGTTGCGGCGCGAGCGCACGCCCGTGCTGGAAGTAATTCAACGGCTGATCGCGATGCAGGCCCAGCAGCCGCGCCCGCCCTTCATCGGGCTCTGGACGCGCATCGACGGCTTCACGGCGCCTGACCTGGCTACGCTGCTCCGCGACCGGCAGGTGGTCCGCGTGACCCATCTGCGCGGCACCCTGCACCTGCTCACGGCTGCGGACTATCTGGCCTTGCGCGGCGCGATGCAGCCTGTTCTCACCGGAGGTATGCACGCCATTCTGAAGCAGCGTGGCGCCGTCCTGGATATTGAGGCCGTGGTGAAAGCGGCGGAGGGACACTTCGGCAAGCGTCCCCGGACCTTCGAGGATCTGCGAACGACGCTCATGGAGGAGTTCCCGGGCGTCGACGAGCGAGCCATGGGTTACGCGGCCCGCATGCAACTGCCCCTATGCATGGTGCCCGACGACACCCAGTTCGCATACGGCGCCGACACGAACTTCGCGCTCGCGTCCCAGTGGCTGGGCCGGCCGGTGCCCGATGCCGGCGGAGTAGAGGACCTGCTGCTGCGCTACCTGGCAGCCTTTGGGCCTGCGTCCGTCAACGACGCCCAGTGCTGGTCCGGCCTGCCGAAGCTGAAGCCGGCGTTTGAAGCCTTGCGGCCCAAGCTCACTGTGTACAAGGACGAGAACGGCAAGGAGCTGTTTGACGTGCCGGGAGCCCCCTTGCCGGCCGCCGATGCGCCCGCGCCGGTTCGATTCCTGCCTGGCTTCGACAACGCCATTCTCGGCCACCAGGATCGCTCGCGCATCATCGCCGACGAGCACCGCTCGCTGGTCACCACCAAGAACCTGCAAGTGCAGCCCACGATTCTGATCGACGGTTTTGTCGCAGCCACCTGGGACGTGACTCTCCGCAAATCCGCGGTCACCATTGCCGTAAAGGCCTTTGGGTCCGTACCCGCAAAGACAAAGAAGCTGATCGAAGCCGAGGCGGCCAGCCTGGTGAAATTCCTGGCCGGCGCCGGACCCCGCTGTGACGTCACCTACGCCTGAACCACCTATGCGCTGAGTCCCAACAGCCGCTCCGCATTCCCGTGGTAGACCTTCCGGAGGATGGAATCGGGCAGCCCGATGCCGTAGATCCGCCAGCGGCCCTGCGGCGGGATCGGCGCCGGCGCGTAGTCAAAGTACTCGTCCTCAGTCTCCAGAAACCGCGCGTAGATCCTGTAGAGCGCCTCGCAGAAATACTGCTGCGGATACTGTTTACCCTTGGGCGTCGCGTCGGTGCCGAACAGGATCCTATCCTGATAGCGGTCGAAGAACTTCCGGGCAGTCCGGGGTTGGCGGCCCAGTTCGCCGATGCGCGCGCCGATCTCCACGGACATGTTGGGGAACCGGTCGAGCCGGGCTGACACGTGCGCCAGGTTCTCAGAGAAGTTGCCCACGTGCAACACGATGAACTGAGTCTTCGGATGGCGTGCAATCACACGGTCGCGAGCGTCCAGCAACTCCGCGTTACTGGGGAAGTCCTTGCCATGGAATGACCAGTCCGGGTGGTTGCCCAGTTCCTCAATGCGTTCGTTAAAGCGATCGATGGGCTCGAAGAAGGCGAGCGGATCGGAGACATGAATCGTCACCGGCAATTTCAAGTCGCCGCAGGCCGCCCACATGGGATCGAAGCGCGCGTCATCGATCTTGATCAGCTGGCCATCCTTGCCGCGCACTGTCAGGCCCAGCATTTTGAGGATCTTCAGCCCGCGCGCGCCGTCGGCCTTGGCTTTGGCGATCTCGTCGCCCTGGAATTTCGCGTAGGCCGGCTCGTTGACCTTACTCCACCACGGCTCAGTGAAGGTCAGAAACCGCTTGGGGTGCTTTTTGTCGTACGCCGCCACCGCTTCGCGCAACCCTTGACCGCGGCCACCGGTGAGATTCACCATCATGCGTAAATTGCAGCGATCCATCACCGGCAATAGCTCTTCCGGAGTGGCGTTGTACTGCATCTTCTCATCGCGTGAAAACGAGATGTGGGTGTGGATGTCGATGATGGGGAAGCGCGGCTTATCGATGTGTGTCTCGCTCACCGACAGCATGCTCTTCGGCTCATATTGCGACAGCGGAAGCTGCGACATGGGCGTCGCCTGCGCCGCCTGAGCGGTCTCGGCCGTCACACACCCTGCCGCCAAGGCGGGAAAGACATCCCGGCGCCTCACGCGCGTTCTCCCGCCATGGGCGCCGAAGAGCCGCTATATTTCGCGAAGTACATTCCACCACCCCTTTCGTGATCTGTTCGTGCTCGATCGAAAAGAAACATTGTGTTCCACCCAGAATACCCTCCAGATGGTGCCTGGCGTTGAAGCCCAGACGACCATCGTAATCCAGACGGCCGAGGCGCTGCCTCGCCAGGAAGAGGCAAGCAAATGACAGACAAAGAAACCCGCCACAAAAGACGGCGTCCACTTAACCCTATGGCCGCAAAGGAGCACCCACTCGAGGGCGGCAGCCCGAAGCACCATCCGAGCCAGGGACATTGGCTTTGCTTTCGACTTCATCCAATCTGCGCTACCCTCGAATCAGTTGATGTCGAAGTCGAGCTTGAGTGATGAGGCCCCCACGCGCGGCGCGCGTCTGCTGACCGAGGAACGGCGCCGGAAGATCCTGGAACTCGTCGAGATGGAGAACCGTGTAACAGTCGAGGGTCTGGTACGGCGATTTGCGGTTTCTTCGGTGACTATACGGGCAGATCTGGATTCGTTGGCTAAGGCCGGTTCTCTCATCCGGTCCCACGGCGGAGCCATCAAGTGCATCGATCCGCGCGCTGACTACCCCATCGCATTCAAGGAAGCGCTGCACCATGCTGAAAAGGCGCGAATTGGCCACGCCGCCGCGGAACTGATCCGGCCCGGCCAGATCATCATCCTCGACTCCGGCACCACCACGGCTGAGATCGCTCGGCGGCTCAAACACCTGAGACTCCGCCCTATCACCGTAATCACGAATGCCCTGAATTCCGCGATGGAACTCAGCAGTACGCCTGATCTTTCCGTCGTAATGCTGGGCGGAATTCTGCGGCCGATGTCGTTCTCACTGGTGGGTCCACAGGCCGAACAAACGCTGCGGAATCTCAACGCCGACCAACTTTTCCTCGGTGTCGATGCGCTCGATCCGGAGTTGGGACTCAGTACGCCAGACATTCTCGAAGCTCAGCTGAATGCCCTGATGATCAAGGTCGCGAAGGAAGTGACGGTAGTGGCCGACTCCAGCAAACTGGGGCGCCGTAGCCTGTCAGTGATTTGCAAGACAAATGCAATTCACCGTCTCATTACCGACACCGGTGCGGACGGGCAGATCGTGGAAGCATTGCGCGAGCAGGGCGTAGTCGTGCAAATGGTGTAAACGACCTATAGGATTTGCCGATTCTGAGCATTTCCCCCTAATCTGTAGCCATCCAGGTGCCGATAAGTAGAGTAGTGGCCCTATCCTTATCCGGAGGGGTGGAGATAGTCGGCGCCAAAACGCCTGGGCACTGAATGGACAATGCGGCATTTCTGCAAGTTACGGCGGCTGACCGGCATGGCTCTGTGCCTGGCGGGCCTCTTGTTACCAGCGCTGCCGGCGATGGCCGACGATCGGGCGGAATGGCGATGGTGGGACAGCTCGGACGGGATGAACGAGTCGTACGCCTTCACCGTCACGCTGGACCCCCTGGGGCGATTGTGGGTGGTGCACGGGGCCGTGCCGAATCTGTCGGTTCTGGATGGCTATCGCACTTCGGAGCTGCCTACTCCGGGCCGCAGCTCCAAAATCGCGGTGTCCACATCGGGCGACGTTTGGGCGTTGAATCCAAAAGGGTTGTTCCATCTCCAGGGACGCAGCTGGATCCGCGAGGTGGTGCCGGACTTCGACGCTGAACACATCTGGGACCGGGGCCGGATCGCAGTCGACGAGAACGGCACTGTGCTGCTGGCGGGGGCCCGCACTCTGTACGGGTACAACGGCGTCACACGGAAAGCCTCTGCCTTGTGGCACGACAAGCCGGGTTTCGGCCAACTGGGCTCGGTCACCTCCGACGCCGTGGGGACCTGGCTGGTGTTTGACAGCGGCATCGCACTCCGGCGGCGCGGAACCCAAAAGTGGGAGGAGTACCCAAGCAAGCCAGCCGGCCTCACCAATTTGCGGCTGCCTTGGGCGGACGGCAGCGGCAACCTCATGCTGGGCGCCGAGGAACTGGTTTCGAACCGCGCCGTGCTGGCGGAGTTTCAACACGGTCAGTGGAAGGTCGTCTATCGCGGTAGCCACGCGCGCGTATGGGGCTGGCGCAGCGGTGGATCACTGTGGAGACAAGAGGGCAACTGGCTGTACAAACAGACAAGCGACGGGTGGACGCGCGTCGAGAAGCGGGGTGCGTTGGGCGGCCTGGTGTACGACGCCATCCCCGATGGACCGTCAGCGTTCTGGGTGGGGACGTCCCAGGGAGTAGCCCGCCACTTCGAACCGCTCTGGGGCACACCGGAAGGCGCGGAATCGGACCAGATTGCCTCCAGCATTGTCCAGGACCAACAGAACCGCGTCTGGTTCCTGCACGACTCCATGGTGCTGGAAAACGATGGCGGCCGCTGGTCGCGCCACAACCTGCCGCAGGACATGAAGCCCAAGCCGCTTCACACGTCCAGTGCAATGGCGTCGAACGGCCGGATGTTCTTCGTCTGCGAGAGCGGGCGGCTGGCCTATTTTGATCCGGCAACTCAGGCCTTCGGCTGGGTCCGGCATCCCGACGGCCGTCAGGTCCGCACCGCCTCGCTACGTTTTGACGGGCAGCTCTTTGTCCTCACCAACGATCAGAGGACAGGACGGGACTACCTCGAGGTTTTCGACGGGCAGCGCTTCACCACGAAATGGGACATAGCGGCCGGCGTGCTGGACGAGGACATTCGAGCCATCGCCCAGTCGAAGGAGGGAACCGTCTGGTTTTGCGGTGCCATGGTCCTGTCCGGCTGGCGCGACGGCAGATGGATCCACGCGGCACACCCTGAAGGTCCGAAGGGCCAGGGAGGATTTGCCCTCACCGAAGTGGAGCCAGGCCGGGTGTTGATGGGCGGCCGCAATAGCGTGTCGGAATGGGACGGACGCAGGTGGGTGCTGCTGCGGACCGGGCTGGAAAGGGTCCGGCACGTTGCCAGGGCGCACGACGGGACTATCTGGGTCGCCGCGGCCAACGGCATCCACCGGGTAGTGCCCGATGGGCTCATTGGCAACGATTTCGACGAAGGCCTCACCTCCGGCGTTACCTACACTGTGTTCGAAGACGCACAGAAGCGGGTCTGGGCCGGAACAGCACAAGGCATCTCTCTCTTCCAGCGTGAAAACAACGAACGCGCCCCCACTATCTGGGCACCCGAGGGTATCAATCGGAGCGAGGTGTCGCCCCAGGGTGACGTGACCGTGTCATTCTCCGCGACCGACCGCTGGAAAAAGACCGACGCCGCCCGCATGTTGTACTCTTACCAGCTCGACAACGGGCCTTGGTCGACGCTGGGTCCGAATCCGTTTGTGAGCTTTCGTCGCCTTACGGGCGGAGCCCACACGATCCGCGCGCGGGCAGCCGACCGGAATGGCAATATCGATGAGACTGGAGCGGCGTTTCAACTCCAGGTCCTGCAGCCTTGGTACCGCCAGGGCGTCTTTCACTCCCTGGCCTTCGCGGCTCTGCTGGTCATCGTGTCGCTCGCAATGGTGGTAACACGCAACTTCCATGCCCTACGGCGGGCGAAGGTCGCGGCCGAGAGTGCGAGCCGGTCGAAGAGCGAGTTCCTGGCCAACATGAGTCACGAGATCCGGACTCCGATGAATGGCATCATCGGCATGACGGAACTGGCGCTTCGGACAGACCTGAACGCCGAGCAGTCAGAATATCTGAACACCGTCAAAGAGTCGGCCGACGCGTTGATGACGATTCTCAATGACATCCTCGACTTCTCGAAGATAGAGGCGGGCAAGTTCGAATTGACCGCGCGCGATTTCGCGCTGCGGGACAGCGTAGGTGATTGTCTGCGGCTGCTCTCCATCCGCGCCAATCAGAAGGGCATCGAACTGGCCATGGACATCCGTCCCGACGTGCCGGACTCACTATTTGGCGATGCCGGACGGCTGAGGCAGGTTGTGATGAACCTTGTCGGCAACGCCGTAAAATTCACTGAACGCGGCGCGGTTCTGGTGCGGGTTCAGGTCGAACGGATGGAGCCCGATGGCCCGGTTCTCGACTTCCAGGTGGCCGACAGCGGGATCGGCGTTCCTCCGGATAAGCGGGTAAAGATCTTCGCTCCGTTTGAGCAAGCCGACGGATCGACCGTCCGGCGCTACGGTGGGACCGGTCTGGGCCTGGCAATCTCCGCTAAACTGATCAACCTGATGGGCGGCGCGATCTGGGTGGAAAGTCCCTGGGTCGAGCCTGACCGGGTGGAGGGGGGCCCGGGCAGCGTCTTCCATTTCCAGGCGAAGTTCCGCCATGGCAAAGCGCTGTCCAAGCGAGCGGAGGTCGATATTCCCGCATTTGCTTCGCTACGGGTTCTGGTGGTTGACGATCACCCCATCAACCGCGGCATTCTCACTGAGACCTGCACAAGTTGGGGCATGAAGACCACAGTGGCGCATGATGGGCCATCGGCACTTGCATCCGTGAACGAAAGCCTGGCTATCGGCCAACCCTACGATCTCGTGATTCTCGATTTCAACATGCCGGCGATGGACGGGTTTGAGCTGGCTCGCCAGATTCGGAGCCAGCGGACTCCGCACAAACCACGGATGTTGATGCTGACCTCCGCGGGTGATCCGGGCGACGCCGACGAATGCCGCCGCGCAGGCATCGACGGGTACCTGTTGAAGCCGGTCAAGCAAGCCGATCTCGCAGTGGCGATCGACTCGATTTTCCGGCCGGCTCAGGCGCCTGCGACACGCCGGCCAGCGGACGATGCCCCCCCAGCCACCAGCGCCGGGCTCAGAAAGTTGCGCGTACTGCTGGCCGAGGACAACACGGTGAATCAGCGTCTGGCCATGCGCATGATTGAGAAAAGCGGGCACTCGACCGTCCTTGCCGGCAATGGCCGCGAAGCCGTCGCCATGTTCAAACAGGACCAGTTCGACCTGGTGCTCATGGACGTTCAAATGCCGGAGGTCGACGGACTCGAAGCGACGGCGTCCATCCGCAAGCTCGAGCAGGAGCGCGGAGGCCATACGCCCATCTACGCGATGACGGCCTATGCCATGCGAGGCGACGAGGACATCTGCCTCAACGCGGGCATGGACGGCTATCTCGCAAAACCCATCCGGATCGAGCAGTTGATTGGTCTGCTCCAGGCAGTATCGGGCGCCGGGTCAGTTCCCGCGGAGGACGAGGGCCGGGTCGACCCGTGACGCCACCAGTGCGGGAAGCGAGGCGGCCGCCAGCGCCGCCGCCGCCAGCGACAGTCCGACCACACCCCAGGTCGACGCGTCCGTCCCGGTAACTCCAAAGAGCAACGACTCGGACAGTTGGATGGTCGCCGCACAAAGCACCGCGCCGGACACCAGGCCCACGGCCGACACCACCGCCACCGGTTGAAGAATGGACCGGACGATTCCGGCGCTGGTCGCGCCAAGCGCCAACCGGATTCCAATCTCGCCCTTCCGCTGAGCCACCGAATACGCAACCGTACCGTAGATGCCAACCAGCGACAAGGTCAAAGCCAGGAATGCCAGGGCGCCCAGACACCAGGCCGCCAGCCGTTCCGGCGCGAGGGCAGCCGAGGTGTAGGAGGCCAGCGTTTGCGGCGAATCCAGAGTGGCGTCTGGCGCCAATTGCGAAACAAGCGAGCGCAGGGGACCCAGCGCCTGCAGCGGGTTGCCGTGGGCTTTCACGACAAGGAACATTGGGCCAGCGCTGTCCCTCGCGATGGGCACATAGACGCGCGGCGGCACGTCCAGCCGATAGGAGCGCCGCCATTGATCGCGCACAACGCCAATCACCGTCATGACTTCTCCGCCCTGCCGGAAGTGCTTGCCCATCGCATCGCCGCCCCAATATCGGTCCGCCATCTGCTGGTTCACCAACGCAACTCCGGCGGAGCTTTGCGCGTCCGCGTCCGCAAAGTCTCGTCCTCTCAGCAACACGCTGCCCGTAAGTCCCAGGAACCCAGGAGACACGGAGTACCTATCGATGCTTCGCTCGATGGGTTCCGTGCCGGTCGCAGGGTTGAGGATGGTGACATTCGCCACCGAACGCATGCCGCTGAGTGGAAGCACGGAGCTCAGCACGGCATCCTGGACAGCGGGCATCTCACGGGCGCGGGCTGGCAGCTCGCGCGCGAGGATAGCCTTTGCCGCCCGGGCCTGGTCAGGCTGCGGCACCCCAATTCCGGCAATAAACAGGTTCCCCGCGTGCAGGAACGACTCGGATTCGGCCGCGTTGTGGAAAGTGCGAAGGAACAGTCCCGCCTGGACAAGCAGCAGGAAGGAAAGTGCGATTTGCGCCGCCGTGAGGATGTTTCGGGTATTCCACAAGTGGGACCTCCGCGACGCGGCTCCGGCCGCTCGCAGGGCCGACGCCAGGTCGTGCCCCATGCACTGCCGCAGCGGAGCCACGCCGACGAGCACAGTCACCAGCAGTCCCAGGACGCCACTGAAGGCAATCACCCGCCAATCCACGGCTGGATCGACGGCCAATGGTACCGAGAACAGTTTAGGGAAGCTGGCCAAACCTCGGGTCAAGGCCACTCCTGCCAGCAGGCCTGCCGCGCAGCCCCCCAGGGACAGCAGGAAGCTCTCGGCCAGCAATAGACGAAGCACAGCCGGAGCCCGGGCGCCGAGGGCAATCCGCACGCTGATCTCGCGTTCGCGCTGTGCCGCCCGTGTGAGCAGCAGCGAGGCCAGATTCGCGCACGCAATGAGGAGCACGGACGCGGCCACCACCATGAGGACCAGAAGCACGGTGACAACCTGAGACCGGGCCCCGGGCCAGAATCGCGCCTGCCCCAATGGCATCGTAGTAGCCACCCATGTGCCTGTCGCCCCACGGGCGCGCTCCGGATGGGCAGCCTCGATGTCTCGGCCGATGGACTCAACCTCTGCCGCCGCCTGTGCAGGGCTGATGCCCGGCCGCAGGCGGCCCGTCACCACGAACGACCGCATCCCCCATTCGTTAAGAACATCCACAGCCGCCAGGGCGGGCACCGCATCACGATACCAGCGCATCGAAACCCAGAATTGTGGCCGGTCGCCCCAATCGAGGACAATCCCTCGGAACTCCGCGGCCACCACGCCGATCACGGTGAAAGTACCGTCGCCAATCCGGATCGAGCGCCCCACTATCTTGGGGTCGGAGCCAAAGCGCTCCCGCCACATTCGCTCTCCAATCAGAGCAACCCGGTCCTTCTCGTCGGGACCGAGATCACGGCCCAGGCGCAGCGGAACGCCCAGTGTCCGCAGGTAATTGTCGCTGACCAGCTCGCCTGATATGTTCTCCACACGGTCACCGAATCGAACCGCCATGGGCAGCCGCAGGTAGGCAGACAGGCTGGAGAAAGATCGCGCGGCTTTGCGGTAGTATTCGAAATCCTGCCAGGAAAGCGAACTAAATGCCTTGGGATCCTGGGCGCTGCGGAGGTAAATCGACGCCAATTGTTCAGGCTGCGCGATCGCCGGCAGCGGCCGGAGCAGAACTGCGTCGATCAATGCGAAGATCGCGGCGTTCGGGCCAATCGCCAGCGCCAGGGAAACAATGGCCACGGCGGCAAAAACCGGGGCTTTCCGTAGGCTTCGGGCGGCCACAATGAGGGCTTTCATGTGGTCCATGATAAACCGGGCGGAAGTGTCCCCATACCCGGATCTTTCCCAGATAGTCAAAGGCCCGGCCGAACGCAGAACCGGGGCGATTGGAACACGCGCACTTCCCAAGGGAATTGTGCGTGCGTCCTCTCGCCCCGGACTTTACGCTCGAATTTAGGAGCAGCCGGACGTGCCGCCGCAGTTCTCACACTTGTAGCACGATCCGTTGCGGGTCATCAGGCCGCCGCACTCGGAACACGCCGGCGCGTCCTGCATGCCATCGGCCGGCGAAAACTGCAGCTTCTGCTGCGGTTCCGGCTCGGTCGGACGAAGCTTCGAGGTCTCCCCTGCTTCGTTCTCCACTGTGTTGGGCCCGATGAACTTCAGGGCCAGCCAGCGGAAGATGTAATCCATGATCGACTTGGCGTACGGGATGTTCGGATTCCCGGTGTAGCCGGACGGTTCAAACCGGACGTGGCTGAACTTGTCCACAAAGAACTGGACCGGCACGCCGTACTGCAGCGCGTAGCTCACCGTGGTGGCGAAGCTGTCCATGAGCCCCGAGATGGTGGAGCCTTCCTTCGCCATGGTGATGAACAGTTCGCCGGGCGTCCCGTCTTCGAACATGCCCACCGTGATGTAGCCTTCATGGCCGGCGATGGAGAACTTGTGAGTGATCGACTGCCGTTCGTCGGGCAGTTTCCGCCGCAGCGGCCGGTAGACGATGCGCTCCTCAATGCGGGCGGGTGCGAGAGCCGCGGCCGCGGCCTGTGCCGCATTCGACTTCTTCTCGCCCTTGCCGCTGCCGGAACTGAGCGGCTGGACACGCTTGGAGCCATCACGATAGATGGCCACGGCCTTCAGGCCCAGCTTCCAGCTCTCGATATAGGCGCCCATGATGTCCTCGACCGTGGACTCCTCGGGCATGTTGATGGTCTTCGAGATAGCACCCGAGATGAACGGCTGCACCGCCGCCATCATCCGGATGTGGCCCATATGGTGGATGTAACGGGTGCCGTTGGGCGATTTGAACGAGCAGTCGAACACCGGCAGGTGCTCGGCCTTGAGCTCCGGCGCGCCTTCAATCGCGCCGGTCGCGTCGATATGGGCAACGATCTTCTCCACCTGTTCAGGCGAGTAGCCCAGGCGGATCAGAGCGGCGGGGACGGTGTTGTTGACGATCTTGATGACGCCGCCACCCACCAGCTTCTTGTACTTCACCAGGGCCAGATCGGGTTCCACGCCAGTGGTGTCGCAATCCATCATGAAACCAATCGTCCCGGTGGGGGCGATGACCGTGGTCTGCGCATTGCGGAAGCCGGTCTTGGTCCCGAGCTCGTGGGCCTGCTTCCAGGTCTCAAACGCGGCCTGGAACAGCGGCTGAGGCACCAGCTTGGAGTCGATGCCGTTCACCTGATCCCAGTGCATCTTAATGACTTCCAGGAACGGCCCTTCATTGATCGGGTAGCCGGGGCATGGGCCCACCACTTCAGCCACGCGGGCGCTGGTGAGGTAAGCCTGGCCGCACATCACGGCCGTGAGCGCTCCTGCCCACGCGCGGCCCTGATCGCTGTCGTAGGGCACGCCCATCGACATCAGCAACGAGCCCAGATTGGCGTAGCCGAGGCCCAGCGGGCGGTAGTCGTGGGAGTTGCGGGCAATCTTCTCAGTGGGATAGCTGGCGCTGTCGACCAGGATCTCCTGAGCCAGGATGATGGTATCCACCGCATGGCGGAAGGCTTCGACGTCAAACTGTCCGCCGGCGCTGACAAACCGCATCAGGTTCAGTGACGCCAGGTTGCAGGCCGAATCGTCCAGGAACATGTACTCCGAGCACGGATTGGAGGCATTGATGCGGGCCGAGTTCTTCGACGTGTGCCACCGGTTGATGGTGGTGTCGAACTGCATGCCCGGGTCACCGCACTGCCAGGTGGCTTCCGCGATGTTACGCATCAGGTCGCGGCCACGGAGCTTCTTGACGTTCTCCCCGCTGACCACCGACTTGGTCCACCAGTCGGTATCGTCCACCACGGACTGCATGAAACCGTCGGTGGCACGCACACTGTTGTTGGCGTTCTGGAAGAAGATCGAGGAGTAGGCCTCACCGTCGAGCGATTGGTCGTAGCCTGCGTCAATGAGAGTGTGCGCCTTGCGCTCTTCCTTCGCCTTGCACCAGATGAACTGCTCGACGTCGGGATGCTCCGCGTTCAGAATCACCATCTTGGCGGCGCGGCGCGTCTTGCCGCCCGATTTGATGACGCCAGCGAAGGCGTCGAAGCCCTTCATGAAGCTCAGCGGTCCCGAGGCGCGTCCGCCGCCCCACAGCAGTCCGTTCTCTTCGCGCAGGGTGGACAGGTTGGTGCCCGTGCCGGACCCCCACTTGAAGAGCATGCCCTCCGTCTTGGCTAGGTCGAGAATGGACTCCAGCGAGTCCTGGACGGAGTTGATGAAGCAGGCCGAGCATTGCGGCCGGTGGTTCGATTTGTCCAGCTTCTTGATGGAGTCGGTCGCTTCGTCGTAAAACCAGCCGTAGCCGCGGTTCTCTTCCTTGACCCCCACGTTGAACCAGACCGGCGAGTTGAAGCAGGCCTTCTGAGTGAGCATCAGGTGCGCCAGTTCATTGCGGAAATTGGCGGCGTCTTCCAGCGACCGGAAGTAGCGGCCCTCTATGCCCCACTCGGTGATGGTGTCTACCACCCGGTGAACCAACTGGGCGACCGAGCGCTCGCGCTCAGGCGTATTCATCTTGCCGTGGAAGTACTTGGAAGCAACGATGTTAGTCGCGGTCTGAGACCAGTCCGCAGGAACTTCGAGGTCCTTCTGCTCGAAGATCATCGCCCCCCTGTCGTTGCCGATCGAAGCGGTGCGCTGCTCCCACCTCACCTCATCGTAAGGTGTCTTGCCCGCTTCCAGTCTGGCGGTGAAATAGCGGGGGAAACTAAGACCGTTCCGTTCCTCCTTCCGCAAATTGCGGCGAAAAGTTTTGACGTGAGCGCTCAAGTCCACTCTTAGCTGGCCCATCGGTGGCTCCTTGGTTTTATTTGGAGAACAAATTGCCCTGGCGCGGGGTTCAGCGGACGACTGAAAACGTCAGGGGGCACTCGAAACAATACCCCAATATGTTGTGGGCGGTCAATACTTGAATCCATAGATCGTGTGCATGTGCTTGATAGCGCTGGTGATTGAATTTCATGAAAGTGTGACAATCAACCGGGCGGCAGGGCGGTGGTTTCGCTCCTCCTCCGCTGCGGAAAAACAGGCTATCCAAAGACAGGATTCAGCAAGGTGTATCGCACCTTGTTCGAGTCCGATGCCGCCATCCTTAAAGTAAAGGATGCGAGAAGACCTCATAGCTATTCACAACGCACTGTCTTGGCCCTCAGCCCGGCGGGACTGCGGAAATCTCACGACCGGAAATCTCAGGAGCGCGGTCTGGGTGCGCGGATCGGCCGCTTCTGGCGCCGACTACGCGGCCCGGCGGATGTAACCTGACTCAGTTGGCCGGATCGGGTGGTTTTGCGGCGGGCGACGGGACTTCGTCCTTCTTCTCGGGCGGACGCCGCCGCATGGGCCTGGGCAGCGGCTTGGCGCTCACGATCTCGACGTAAGTCCGGAGGATCTCCGCCTTGCGGGCGGGATCCACCATCAAATACCGATGTGTCCCGCTTGCGCCGGCGATGAAGCGCGTGCGGCCGTCATCCATGACGCTGATGGTGCCGAGCGGGGACTCGGTGAACCCGCTCTCGGGCCGAATGGCATGCAGCACCGCGGCCAAAGAGGGTGCCGGGGCATCGTACGGCATGGTGCGGTAGGCCAGGTAGGAATCCACGACCGGATGGGCGTCGGCCCAGGTGAAATCCTTGCCGACGCTGTGGCCGGGATATGCAAGGTCGGTACCCAGGCCTGACCCAACGGCGAGGATTGGCGTGGGCCAGTTCTCCAGAAGCTGCCGTGCGGCCGCCACGTCGGCCTTCACACTGGCGTCGGCCGCCCCTTCCGGATCGCCGCCCCAGGACAACAGCAGGCATTTCACCTTGGCTTTGATCAGTTCCATTGAACCGGCGAGGGCCATGGTCCGCGCCAGATTCGTAGCAGGGCCGGCTAGCAGGACGAGGCAGTTTCCATCATGCTGGGCCGTCAGAGCATTGCGAATGAGAGTAGCGGGATCGGCCGTGTCGTTCAGCTTCGCAATGCTGCGTGCGTAGACCGGCGTGCCGTCCGCCTTCTTCTTGTCCAGCACGGCCTGGATCACCGGCGTATCCTGGCCCAGCTTTCCGTTGTCCGGCATGCCGATGGTGGGCACGGGCCGCTGGAATCCGGCGAACGCGCCGGCCCTCGGGACCGGCGGCGGCCCCATCAGGAACCGGGACAGGACCTCCGCGAACATGGCCGATCGCAGGCTCGACTTCGTGGTACTGGTGGAGACCAGCCTCGTTTCACTGTGAGCCTCGAGGGCGTAAATGACACTCAACGCGAGAACATCGTCAATTCCGTCGCCCAGGGCGGAGTCGAACACAATGCCGATGGGTGGCTTGGCAAGTCCTGAAAACTGCATAACTGCCCTAGGTGAGGTCGGCCAGGTTCAGCTCTCCCGTCGCGTCGCCGAAGTGCTCCATACGCACGCCCATCCGTTCCATCAGGGCCAGGTGCATATTGCACATGGGCGTCTCACGGCGATAAACCACGCGGCGTCCGGTCTTGATCGTATTGCCGCCTTTGCCGATGATCAGCGTGGGCAGATCCTCGTGAAGGTGCCGGTTGCCGTCGGAAAGTCCGGCGCCGTAGACCAGCATCATGTTGTCCAACATGCTGCCGGAGCCCTCCTGCGTCGACTTCAGCTTCTCCACCCAACCCGCCATCTGCGCCACATGGTAGGTATTAATCCTCACCACCTTCTCGATGAGATCCGGTTTGTTCTGGTGGTGGGTGCAGGGGTGGTGGCCGTCGGGGATGTCCAACTCCCGATAAGGTCTGGAAGTGCCTTCGCGCGTCATGAGGAACGTCACCACGCGGGTCAGGTCGGCCTGGAACGCGATGGTGATCATGTCAGTCATCAGCTTGAAGTGCTCTGCGAAATCGGCCGGCACTCCGTAGGGCTTCTCCATCTTGGGATCGATCTGGGCATTGGTCTTTTCGGCCCGATCGATCTGCCGCTCCACTTCGCGGATGGAAGTGAGGTATTCGTCCAGCTTGCGGTTGTCGGAGGGGCCGAGCGCGGCCTTGAGCTGGCCCGTTTCGCTATTGACGAAGTCGAGAATGCTGCGGCGGTAGTCGGCCTGCCGGGCCTTGGCCTCGGGACTGCGTACCGTGCCTGTACCAAACAGGCGTTCGAACATCGCCCGCGGATTCAGGACGGGCGGCAGAGGCTGGGTCTCGCTCTTCCAGGCCAGATTGTTCGTGTAGGCGCAGGAATAACCGGAGTCGCAGTCACCCGCCTGGCGCGCGTCTTCCATGCCCACTTCCAACGACGGAAAGCGGGTCTGCTCGCCCAGGTGTTTGGCAATGATCTGATCGCAGGAGACGCCAGCCTTAATATCGACCATGGTCTTCTTCACCTGGATGCCGGTGAGGTAAGACCCCGAGCAGCGGCCGTGGTCACCCGCCCCGTCCAGCAGCGCACGGCCCGTATTGTGGGTGAGATTGCCCAGCATCAGGATGTCATCGCGATGCGGCTCCATCGACTTGAGGATGCGCGGCAGTTCGCCCAACTGGCCCTCGTAGCCGGGGTTCCAGTGGTTCATGATAATGCCGTTGGGTACGTAGGCAAACGCCAGACGCAGAGGAGTCTTGGCGGCCGCCGACTGTGCCGCCGTGGCCAGGGCCGGAACCATTGCGTCAAGGAAAGGCAGCCCCACGGCCGCGCCCATGCCGCGCAGGATCGTTCTTCTGGGAAGGGCCTTCCGCGTGATCTTCATCTGTGGGCTATCTCCTTGGCCTTGGCCTTGGTCTGTTTGTCGCTGCTCACCAACTCGCCGCGCCGCATCTGAAACGGCATGCTCCTCACCACCTCATAGATGGCTGTCTGGAATGGATACCCCTGGGCGGCCAGCTTCTGGCCGATGCCGTCGATCACCCGCCGGTCCGGCGTGGCCATGCCGCGCCCCAGGGCATAAATCATGAGCTTCTCGATCACGCAGTGGGTGAACTGCGGCAATTGCGACTTGAGCACGGCGCGCATCTCGGCCGGAGTGGTGAAGGATTTGCCGTTGGGCAGGACGCCGCTGGAATCCACCGGGAATTTGCCGTCCATCGTCCGCCACTTGCCGATGCCGTCGTAGTTCTCCAGCCCGAAACCGAGTGGATCCATTTTGGAATGGCACGACGCGCAGACGGCGTTGGCCCGGTGCTTCTCCATCTGCTGGCGTAGGGAGAGCGAGGTGCCCACCGCGGCTTCGTCCAGTGGCGGCACGTCCGGTGGCGGAGGGGGCGGCGGCGCGCCCAGGATCTCCTGCAGGACGTATTTGCCACGAATGACAACGGAGGTGCGCGTCGGGTAGCTCGATACCGTCAGGACACTGGCCTGGCTGAGGATGCCGCCGCGCTGATCGTTGGTCAGCTCGACTTTCCGGAACTCAGGGCCGACCACACCCTCAATGCCATAGTGCTTCGCCAACCGATCGTTCAGGAAGGTGTACCTGGCGTCCAGGAAATCGGCCATCGGCCGGTTCTGGCGCAGCACATAGTCGAAGAACATGCTCGTTTCGGTCCGCATCGCGTCGCGCAGCTCCGGATTCCAGTCCGGGAATTTCTGGGGATCGGGCTTCACCACGTCCAGATTGCGAATCTCAAGCCATTGGGCGGCGAAACTGTCGGCTAAGGCGGATGAACGCGGATCGTCCAGCATGCGTTTCACTTGCGCGTCCAGCACGCCGGGCGCCCGCAGCTTGCCGGCATCGGCCAAAGCGAGCAACGGGTCGTCCGGCATCGAACTCCACAGGAAGTAGCTCAGCCGCGACGCCAGCTCAAAATCGGAGATGGGATGCACGGCATTGGGGTCGGTAGGGTTTGAATCACGCTCGATGTGGAACAGGAAGTTGGGCGATACGAGGATCGCCTGCAGAGCGAGTTGGATGCCCTGCTCCGTCGACTGCCCATGCTGCTTTGCGAGCGTGATGAATTTCAACAACGAGGCCACTTCGGGCCGGGTGACCGGACGCCGGTAAGCGCGCCGGGCCAAATTGGTGACGATCTTGTCCACGCAGGCAGCGCCCGTATTCGGGTCGCAGATCAGGATCTTCGCGCGGCTGGCGGGCGGCTCTTTCGGCTGGAACGGACCGATGAACAACATGCCATCGAGGTACTTGTTCAGCTTCTTCTTGTAGATCGACTTCGCATCCAGATCCTTCACAAAGTCGTCGTTCACGAAGCCAGCGCGAAAGATATGGTCGCCCTCGGGCAGGAACAGCCGCATCTCCTCTTCGGAATACGGTTCGAAGTAAACCAGGCCGGATGGCTTCGTTTCCACCAGTTTGGTGGCCAGCAGCTTGCCGTCCATCCAGAAGGCGAGCTGAACCGGCTTGGCATCCTTGGGCCGTTCGCCAGGCAAAGCGAATCGCACGGTGTAATCGCCGTCGAACTCGACGCGGTGGGTGGCTTCAATGGTGCTGCGATCGAGGCGCCGGATGCGCTTTTCCTTCGCCGCATAGTCGGCTTGGATCGGCTTGGGCAGGGGATCGGCCGCCAAGGCCCGGGAGGCGATGCGCTCGGCGGCGGCCAAGTATTTCTCCATCAGAACCGGGGAGATGGTGAGGATCTCGGCTATGTTATCGAAACCCTCGCCGGAGTCGTCGGTGGGAAAGTCCTTCTGCGCCTGGAACTCCACGCCCAGCAGATCGCGGATCGTGTTGGTGTACTCGGTCCGGTTCAGGCGATGGGCGACCACGCGACCGGGGTCCGGTTTGGCGGTGCTGTCGATCCTGTCGACCGCGGACTGTACGTAATGAACCAGATTATCGATGGCCACTTGCGACTTGGGGATGCCACGCGGCGGCATCTCGCCATTGCGCAGCTTCATCAGGATGCGATCCCACCCGTCGCGCTGGGTGGAGATGGTGGCGGGATCGAGGAAGTGATCGGCGTCGAACCCGCCCGAGGCCATCCCACTGTTATGGCAAGGGGTGCAGGTTTTGCTCAGCACGGGCGTGACAACCTTGGCGAAATCCGCCGTCGGCGCGGCCTTGGCGGCTGGCGCGGGTTGGGGCTTGGTGGCAGGCCCAGGCAACTGCGCCGCGGCCAGGAAGCCGGCGACAGAGACGGCGATGGTCAGACGTTGACTTGTGGCGCGCATACCCTCTCCTGGTAGGCGGGAAACTTGCTGGACAAGTTACTACAGATTGAAACGTGGAGCATGATAATCTTGACACGCAAGTAATCGGAATTCAATCACCCAACAGTCCAATATGAATCGAGCACTCTCCTGTGTTTTCGCCCTCCTCGTGGTAGGGATACCCGGCATGACCTTCGCCCAGGCCAACCGTCCGGCCGCCAACCAGGGCCCCAACCCGGATGTCTACTATCACTTGGGGCCCGACTCGCTGCCGCAGGAAGGAGTCCCCAAGGGTGAGATCCGCGGGCCGTTCACACTGCCGAGCGAGGCCTACCCCGGAACCCAGCACACCTATTGGGTCTACGTACCCGCTCAATATGACCCCGCGATCCCGGCAAGTTTGATGGTGTTCAACGACGGCCAAGCGTTCATGAACACGGAGGGGGATGCGCGTGCACAAAATGTCATGGACAATTTGATATTCCGTCGTGAAATACCGGTGATGATCGGCGTGTTCATCAATCCGGGCCGCCGTCCCGATCAACCGGAGCCCAATGCCAAGGAGTGGGGCGACCGCACAACCAACCGTCCGACGGAGTACAACACGCTCGATGACAAGTACGCGCGAGTCATCGTGGACGAGCTTCTGCCTGTGCTGAATAAGGAATACAACATCTCCAAAGACCCCGAGCAGCGTGGCATCGGCGGCGCCAGTTCGGGCGCGATCGCCGCCTTCACCGTCGCCTGGGAGCGGCCCAACGAGTTCCGCAAGGTATTGAGCGTCGTCGGCAGTTTCGTGAACCTGCGCGGCGGTCACGTCTATCCCGACCTGGTGCTCCAGGCCGAAAGGAAGCCGATCCGCATCTTCCTGCAGGACGGCCGCAACGACAACCGGGGCCTGCGGCAGGATGGCACTTACGACGAAAAGCGCGACTGGTTCTACCAGAATGTCCGGCTGATGAAAGCGCTCACCTCGAAAGGCTATGACGTGAACTACACGTGGGGGGTGAACCGCCATGGCCAGAAGATGGGCGGTCCCATTCTGCCCGAGATGATGCGCTGGCTGTGGCGCGACCAGCCTGTTTCCACCGACGTACACGACATGGTGGAGCGGTCAGTCCGCGAGGCGAAGAAGCCGGCGGCCGAAGCGAAAAACTGACCTGTATGTCCGATTGTATTTCGCCAGAAAAGGGTGTACTTCTCTTCTGGTACCCGGAGGAGTACCCCCCATGTCTTTGGAACACCTGGACACGTTAGTCGCCTTTGCCACCGTGATGCTGGCGATGAGCCTGATCATCACGACGCTGACGCAGATGGTCTCCGCCTTCCTTGGTCTGCGGGGCACCAACCTGCGGTGGGGGCTGAAGGCGCTAATCGAAAACATCTATCCCGATGCGAAAACGCACGCCCACGACATTGCCGAGGCCGTGTTGCGCCATCCATTGATCTCCGATTCGTCGATGTCGGTCATCCGCCAGAAGGTGCCGATGTTGCGGCGGTGGCAACTGGCGAACCATGTGACCGTCGGCGAGTTCGTCCACATCCTCGACAAGATGGCCGGGCAGACCGGCGCCGGAGACTTGAAAACCGCTATGCAGAAACTGGCGGCGCAAGCGCAGCTCCCATCCGCGGCCGGCGTGGCCGATGAGTTCCAGTTCTGGTTTGAAACGGCCATGAGCCGCACAGCACAGCGATTCAGCCTGCACATGCGGGTTTGGACCATCGTGTTCGCGGTGGTGCTGTGCCTGGCACTCCACCTGGACAGCCTGCAACTCTACACACAGCTATCGTCGGACGCCCAACTGCGCGCCGGCCTTGTCACCGCATCTTCCGCACTCACCGAGAAGGCGCAGCAGCAGGTGCCGGCCGACGCCGACCAGAAGGCCGCCGTGGAGCGGCTGGCCAAACGGGCGAGCGAGATTAAGTCGACGCTCGATCAGACGTCTCTGCAACTGGTTCCCACACCCTACCCTGCTCCCTGGTATGAGCCTTACGGCAACAGGCGGCATCTACTGGGCGTGTTCTTCACCATCGCCCTGCTCTGTCTGGGCGCGCCGTTCTGGTTCAACGTGCTGAAATCGGTGAGCAGCCTGAAGCCGCTGTTGGCCAGCAAACAGGAGGATGCGGGCGGCGCTCACTCATAGCGCAAAGCCTCAATCGGGTTGATCCGTGCCGCCTTCATGGCCGGATAGATTCCGAACACGACGCCCACGGCAACAGACACACCGAAGGCAATGATCACCGAGGAGCTCGTGACAATGGTCTTCCACTCGGCGAAGCGGGCGATGGAGTGGGAAAGCCCAAAGCCGAAGGCAATGCCCAACAGTCCGCCGCCTACCGAGATGAGTACCGACTCCATCAGGAACTGCCTGACGATGTCGACGCGGCGGGCCCCGGTGGCACGGCGGATGCCGATTTCGCGGGTCCGTTCCAGTACCGTCGCCAGCACGATATTCATGATGCCGATGCCGCCCACCAACAGCGAGATGGCGGCGATGGCGACCATCACATAGGTGAAAATCCTCTGCGTCTGCTGTTGCTGCGCGAGCAGCGCGGCCGGAATCGTCACGGTGAAATCCTGTGTGTTGTGATGGGTGGAGTTCAGAATGGCATTGACGATCTTGGAGGACTCTATGCTGTCGGCGCCGGGCTTCAGACGGATGTCGATGCCGTCCAGGTCGTCGCGCGTGTTGCTCGTGCGGTCCCAGTAGCGATATTGAAAGCTATTCAAGGGGATGTAGACGACGTTATTGACGTCGTGCGCGCCGGCCCCGCCGGCCTGGGCGGCGGCCACACGCTCTCCGAGGACGCCCACCACTTCCAGCCAGGTATCGTTCACTTTGACGAACTGGCCCACGGCCTTTCCATAGCCCAGCAGGCTCACCTTGGCCTTCTCACCCAGGACACAGACGGCCGCGCTCTGGGCATCCTGGTCCGGCGTGAAGAACCTGCCTTCCATCAGCTTCAGGCTGTGAATGGCCGCATAGGCGGAACGCACTCCGTAGAGTTCCGGCACATCCGCCGAAGGCTTGGGCACCACGCGCTGAGGATGCAACGTGCGGCGCGGCGAGACGGTCTCCATCGACTCCAGATTCGTCTCCACAATGCGCACGTCCCGTTCGGTCAAGCCGGGCGAATTGCGCCGCCGCTGCTGGAACTCCTCGGCGCTCATCGCCGGCCGCGACTCGATGAGGATGTTGCGCACGCCCAACTGTTCGATGAAGCGCAGCGACTCCTCCTTGGCTCCTTCGCCAATGGCAAGCATTCCGATGACAGAGCCGACGCCGAACACAATGCCGAGTGCCGTAAGGAACGTGCGTGTCTTCTGCGCGCGCAGGTTTGAGAACGAAACCGCGATGTCCGAGAAGATGCGTGGAATTCTCATGAGCCCTTCAGTGCCTTCAAGGCTCCACTGGCCGAACCCTCGCCCTTCTTCCTCTGCATCGACTCCGGACTCGCCATCGCCACCACCTGCCCCTCGCTCAACCCAGTAATCACGACACGGCTCTCGCTGCGCTGCACGAGCTTGACGTCTTTTGGCGAAAAACTCTGCCCGGATTGCAGGTAGACGAAGGTCCGGCCGTCGCTTTCAAAGAGCGCCTGCGACGGCAGCCAGAGCGCGTCCTTCACGGTGTCGGTGGTCACCCTGATATTGGCACTCATGCCCGGCCGTAGCTCGGGCACCGGATTGTCGAGCGCGAATACGCATTCGAACCGCCGCTCCCAGGGTGAGCCATTCGTGCCACCGATGCTTTTAATGTGCGCCTTGAATTGCTTGTCCGGCATTGCCACAATGCTGACTTCGGCGATCTGCCCGTCGGCCAAATGGCCACGGTCGAGCTCGGCGATCTGCGCCCGGATCTCCCACGAATTCAAGTCGGGAATCTGCGCCACCGCCATGCCCGCGCGCGCCGTGTCGCCCAGCTTGAACGCCGGCAGTTGCATGCCCCAGAACATGAAGTTGCCGTTCATATTCTGCTGCACGTTCACATACCCGCCGGACTTTGCCTTCAGGTTCATCGAGTCGATGTTCTTGCGCGCCGTCTGCGCTTTCACCTGGGCCTTATTGCGGGCTGCTTCCTGGATCATGATGGCCGCGCGCGACGACGCTCCGCGATTCGCAATGTCCCGTTCCAACTGATGAAGCCGGTCCTGCGCGGCCTCCACGGCCAGCGTGTTCTGTCGCGCCACGATCGCGGCCAACAGCGGATTTTTCCGGGCCTCGAGCTCCGCTACCTTAAGGTCGGATTTCGCCTGCAGGAGTAGTGCCCGCGTCTCTTCTTCCTTGGCCGCGGTTTCCGCCTCGGCCTGCACCACCTGCTGCTCGGCTTCCGCCAGATCGGCCTCTGCCTCGGCCAGCGCAAACTCCTGTTCGGTCGTATCAAACTGCACCACCGTCTCGCCGGCCTTCACCTGCTCTCCCGGATCCTTGAGATAGGTGATGATCAATTCCCGCGCGCCAGTCATCGGCGCCACCATCATCTCGGAGTTGCTGCCCTGCAGCTCTCCCCGAGCACTCACGGTGAACCGCACTTCGCCGCGTTTCACCGTCGTGCTGGGCAGGTTCAATGCCGCGGCCGGGCCTGATTGCCTGGGCCAGGCAGGCCAGTTCGACGCCGCACCGCTGGTGACGGCAATGAGCACCGCCAGGGCCGGCACCGTCATCACCGCTCCGGTCAGAAGGGCCGATCGCCTCACTTCTTTGCCTCTTTCTTTCCGGCAGCGGCTGGCGCGGCATCGTCGGAATCGGGTTCCACCAGCGTCACCTCCGAACCAGCGGGCAGGCCCTTCACCGCCACCTCGTCGGGGTTGCGCGCCAGCACCTCCACCTGACGCGGCCGGTATCCTCCGGCCGATGCCAGGTACACAATGGGCTTTCCGTCTTTTGTGAACACCGCCTTGGCCGGCACGCTGATCGCGTCTTTCAGACGGTTCACAATCACATCCATCGAGCCGTTCATCTCGGGCCGCAGACGCGTATCGGGCTTGTCAACCTTGGCGTACGCGCGGAAACTGTAGCTGGGCGGCCATTCGAACGAGACCTGCGCCATTGTCGACATCTCAGCCAGTTTGCCCGGCACTGTCAGCTCCGGCAGAGCGTCGAGACGGATCTTCACGTCGTTGCCGGTCTCGATGAGGCCGCGGTCAGTCTCCTCCACCTTGCCTTCCATCTCCAGGGTCGCCAGATCGGGAATCACGGCGATGGTCGCGCCCGGCCACGCCTGGTCGCCGACCTTGAACGGTTTCGCATTCATCCAGCCCTGCGAGTAGTTGGGCTGGCACACGATCACGCCGCTGAGCGGCGACCGGACTTCCATCTTCGCCAGCCGGCTCTTGGTAAGGTCGACTTCATACTGGGCCTGCTCCAGAACGCGCGTCAAGGATGCGGTCTTGGATTTGGCGGAGGCGGCATGCAGATCGACGGTTGCCTTCTGCACACTCTCCTTCTGCACCGCCGACTCCAGGTTCACCTTGGCCGTCTCGGCATCCAGTACGCTTAGTAGCTCCTGCCGGCTCACTTCGAGTTTGGCCTTCTCCACTTCGTAGTGCGCCGCCGATAGGGCCAGGTGATCTGCCTCGGCGGTGATGCGCGCCTCGGCCACCGCCTGATCGAGCGTCGCCTGCGCCTGCTTCAGCGCCGCCTCTTTCTCCTGCAGTTGCTGCCTGGCACTGCTCTGGTCGAACTTGATGACGACGTCGCCCTCTTTTACCAACGAGTTCTGCGCCGCCAGCCACACGATACGCAGGTCCGGCACATTCGTCGGAGCGGTGATCGACACCGAACGCCGCGCGCGCAATTCGCCCCGGCAGCGCGTGATGACCAGAAACTCGCCCTGGCGGACCGGCGCCGTCGGCAACGCCGTGGCCGCGCGCACCTCCCGCAGCCGCAGAACCGTCACCACCGCCGCGGCGCTGAAGATCAGCGCGCCGGCCCACTTCAACAGCAGTTTCCACTTCATCGCGTCACACCTGGTTTGCGGCCCGTGATGACCACCGCCGCCGAGAGATCGGGCAGCAGATGAGGGTCGCCCTTCTCAATCACAAATCGGGCGGTAAAGCGTTTGATGGGGCTGCCGAGATCGGCCGTCGCCACCGGATTGGCGGTGAGAAACCGCGCCGGAAAAACCAGATCCGGGTAGGCATCCAGCCGGACGAAAGCACGGGCCCCCGGCCCCAATATGGCTCCGTCCGGCTCCCCAACCGACGTGTGGACTTCCATCTCGGTCGGGTCGAAGAGACGCACCAACGGTTGACCTGGATAGACTTGGTCGCCTTCCTGGGCGGGCCCACGTGAGTCGCCACGCCAGATCGCCTCCAGGGCAACCATCCCAGCATGAGGCGCCTTGATGGCCAGCTTGTTTACATTTGTTTCGGCGCGTTTCAGGGAAACCGCCTGGCGGTCCCGCTTCAATTCCAGAATCCGCACGGAGGCCACGTCGGCTTTGGTCCGAAATTCGTGGGATTTCTTCAACGACTCCAGCTTGAGGACAGCCGCCGCCGCCTTCTCCTCGTTCTGGGCGCGCGCGATGTCGCTTAAGGTCTCATTCTTCCTGAGCTGAATCCTCGCCTTGGCCAGGTCGGCCTCGGCCTGCTGTCGCTCCGAGGCGCGTGTTTCGGCATTGGCCCGAATCTCCGCTCGCTTCTGCGCGATCTGGTGATTCAGGTCGTCCAGCTTGGCCCCGGCCTCGCGCGCGTTGTCCAGTTGCTGCGTCTGGTCGAACTCGGCCAGAGTGTCTCCGGCTTCCACTTTGGATCCGCTGGCGATGATCTTGGTAACGGTCAGGCGGCTGGACTGGCCGGTCAAACCGGCAATCTGTGGCACCTGCACAGTGAATTCCCGCACGGCCTTTACCTTGCCGGTGGCCCGGATCTCTCCAGGATTGGTCGCGGTTTCGACGGGCACCGGCGGGGAGGAAGCGGCGGAAACGGTAGGAACGGACGCTGGCCGGCTGCAGCCAGCCAGCACAAAGGAGGCAAGAATAGCCGTTAGGATGCGAAACATCAGGACCTGCGCTCTCTCGTTAGACGCCGTGACGGATAAAAGTGTTGACCGGTTTCGCTAAATATTTCTATTTACCGTCAAAGCCGCTCCCGGTTACCGGGAACCGCATCAGATCATCCGCTTCGTCGGCTTCCACGCTGTCGAGGCGCCCTGGCTATTTGACCTTTGGCTCCAGCTTCAGCAGCGGCAGAATCACTTCCGGCGTCGGAATGTGACTTTCGAGGTAGTCCATGCCGTCCACCGTGATCTGCACCTGGCTCTTGTCGTCCGAGATGATCAGGTTACGCTGCTTCAGATACCAGATGCAGAAGAACATCTCCTCGGTCGAGATGGCAGTGGTGCGCTCGACCTCCCGCACGGAGACGCCAGGAACGCCCGGCCGCAACCGCCGGCGGTCATAGAGAAGGCATAGGATCGCCATGCGGCGGGCAGCTTCACCGCTGATGGCGCGGAAGAAGTCGTCGCTGTCGAACTGGGGGTTATCCACCATCTGAGCCTTGGGCAGGCTGTCGAGGAACTCCTTGCGGCGGACTGGATCGGAAAGCACCTCGTAAGCCAGCGTGACAGCGTTGAATTTCTCCTGATCCCGGGTCTCCCGATTGCTGGGGTGGTACTTGGCCGCCAGTTTGCTGTACGCCTGGAAGACCTCCTCAGTCGTGGATTGGGGCTTGACCCCCAAAACCATGTAGTGGTCCTGAAAACGCTGGACGGTAGGAGTGCTCATCTATACCCCTATCGGACGGCGATGCCGGCGACTACACGGGTGAAGCTCCAGAGCGTCGTCACGATCCGCTGCCCTTCTCGATCCAGAATCGAGGTCCGGCCCCGCGCACTCCGGCCCGGTCACCGGGATTCGCGAACTGGCAGTGGTCGAAGGAGAGGCACCCGCACCCGATGCACCGGCTCATGCCGTCGCGCAGTTTCTGCAACTCCGCAATGCGTTCATCCACGCGACGAGTCCAGGCGGCGGAGAGCGCGGCCCAATCCGCACGCTCCGGCACTCGATTGTTCGGCAGCTTGTTCAGCTCCTGGCCGACCTCGTCCAGGGTCAGTCCCACCTTCTGCGCAAAGACGATGAAGGCCACGCGCCGCAGCGTCGCTTGCAGGTAGCGGCGGTGCCCCGAAGGGCTGCGCTCCGATTGAATCAAACCCAGGTCCTCGTAGTAGCGGAGGGCCGAGGCCGCCACGCCACTTCGTTTCGCCAGGTCGCCAATCGTCAGCATGTCCGCAGTTTCCCCTTGACTTAAAGTGTACTTTAACTTTTACGCTGGCTTCAGATGACTTCAAAAGTTGAACAACCAATCACCCGTCCCAACCTGATGCGGCCCGAATGTGGTCTGGTGGCCGTGAGCGAATGGACCGTCGAAACGCCGGAACGCCAGCGCGCCACAGTGGACGCGTTTGCCGCGGCCTGGGCGAACGCGCCGTGGCCACAGGGGTTGCTCACCTGCAGCCTGTTGTGCGGCAACGACGGCCGAAGCATCGTGATCTACGGCCAGTGGACCAACGAAGAGTCCTACCGGAGCGGCCTCGAAACGCACCTGCGGCCGCGAGCCGCCCTGGTCGACCAGAAGGTGCCGGGGATTGTGCGGTCGGCTCCCGACTTCTACAGGCTGCACCGCAGCCGTCTCCGCGATACGGCCGCCTTCCCCGGCTGCATCGTGCTAATCACCTTCGAGTTCGAAAGCCCCGACCACGAACGGCAAAAGCAGTTCATTTCGAACGTCTTCCGCGTGATCGATGGTATGCCCGTGCAAGCGGAGGGGGCCATCGGCGGGCATTTTCACGCAAGCATGGACGGCCTGCGAGTTCTCAACTTCGCGGAATGGGCTAACGAGGCGTCCCATCGCCAGGCCATCGAAGGTCCGTCCCGGCTCGGCTCGGGTCCGGACTGGGAGAGCGTCCGGAAGTTCCCAGGGCTGCACGCCTCCCATTTTCAGCGCTTTACGCTCGGCCTTAACCTCGCGCCGCCGAGCCAGGACTAACCATGACGCCAGAGGATCCACTGCGCCTCGTGGTGATTGTCGCCAGCACCCGCAAGGGCCGCTTCGGTCCCACCGTCGCCCGCTGGTTCGCCTCGCAGGCCGCTCAGCGCGGAGACCTCACCGTTGACGTAATCGACCTGGCCGAGGCTCAGCTCCCAGAAGCCCTTTCCGATCAACGCAATGCGGCTGTCACCGCCGTGGCCGACAAGCTCGCGCGGGCCGATGTCTTCACCGTCGTGACTCCGGAGTACAATCACAGCTTCCCCGCCCCGCTGAAGACGGCCATCGACTGGCACTTCAAGGAGTGGCACGCGAAAGCGGTGGGCTTCGTCTCCTACGGTGGTATTTCTGGAGGACTGCGCGCCGTGGAGCAACTCCGTCCGATTTTCGCCGAAGTCCACGCCGTCACCGTGCGCGACTCCGTCAGCTTCCACGGAGTTTGGACGCAGTTCGAGCCGGGCGGGCAGCCAAAGCATCCCGACCGGGCGAACGGCGCTGCCACCGCTATGCTGAGTCAATTGGTGTGGTGGGGCCATGCGTTGCGCGAAGCAAAGGCCCGGCGGCCTTACGAACCATAACCCAGTGAGATAGCGCTTGACTAGTGTACTAGTTTAATAATACACTAGCTCGCGAGGACTGGGCCATGACTCGACGGTCGTTCTGCTCCTTGGTTCCGGCGGTTCTTACGGCGGTCACCGCGCCGCCGCCGGTGGTGATTCCGATCAGCCTCGTCCTCGACCGCAAGGCGAAACTGACGCCGGAAGTGAAGCAAGCCTTCTGGTCGAGTCTGTGGCCCCAAGCAGTCGCCAACTTCGCTTCGGGTGGCATCCGTCTGGAGTGCAAGAACGCTACCGGCGAGGTCGGCCGGCCGCCCGGCCGGGAGCCCATCGTCTCCGGCCTCAATCCCGCCTCGCTGAACATCGTGCTGACGGGCACGATTCCGATGGAGTGGGACAGCGGCCGGTCGATCAGCGGGATGACCATGCGCTATCGCGGGCAGCATATGTGCATGATTTCGCTGTACAGGGCTCATGGCCACCTCATTCCACTGGTCTCCGTAAACACGTGCGTCCACGAAATTCTGCATGCGGTCATGCTGGATATCTTCGAGCAGAATCCGCAGGGTGCGGCCGGCGCCGGCCGTGAGTTCCGCATCGACTATCTGGCCACGCGGCTGTGGCTATTTGGGGACGGATCCGCGATTCGCGATTCCGCGCCGATCTATCTCGAGCGGCTCCACGCCGATGCTTTGCCTTGGATAACTGCTGCATCCGGGCATTGACAAAATAATTTGTCAATGCTTCAATAGCCTCATGCTTGACGTGGCAGTGATCGACGATCCGGCCGCGGCGGCGGTGGCTCTGGGCCCCGTTCGCAGCAGGTTGCTTTCGGAACTGGGCGAGCCGGCCTCCGCGGCAGCACTGGCCGCTCGCATGGGCATGCCCCGTCAGAAGATCAATTACCACCTGCACGCGCTGGAAGCGCACCAACTCATTGAAGTCGCGGACAAACGGCAGTGGGGCGGGCTGACGGAGCGGAGAATGGTCGCGGTGGCCGCCAGCTATGTCGTGTCACCCGGAGCAATGGGACCGGTGGCCGCCGACCCTGGTCGTTTGGCCGACCGGCTCTCCGCCAGCTACCTGATCGCCCTGGCCGCACGGGCCATCCGGGAAGTGGGCGCGCTGTTGCGGCGCGCGCAGGAGACTGGCAAGCGACTGCCCAGTTTGTCCGTCGATACCGAGATCTGCTTCCGCTCCGCGGCCGAACGGGCAGCGTTCTCCCAGGAGCTCACCACAGCCATCACCGCTCTAGCCGCGCGCTATCACGACCCGGCGGCAGCCGGCGGTCGGCCCCACCGTTTGATTGTTCTGGCCCATCCGCTGTCGCGGCAGTTGGCCGAAACAGACCCCAAGTCCAAGCCCGAGGAGGCATCATGAGCGTAAAGAAAGACCCATCCGGCCGTCGCTATGTCCAGGCCGAAGTGGAAGTCCCCGGCACCGTTGAGGAAGTCTGGGCCGCGATCGCGACCGGACCCGGCGTTTCGTCGTGGTTCGTGCCCGTCGAGGGCGGCGGCGAGATTGGGGCCACAGTGACCGCGCATTTCGGCCCCGGCATGGACTCGGTGGCAACGGTCACTGCCTGGGAACCACTCCACCGCTTTGCGGCCGAGAGCGCCGACCTGGGTCCGAATGCACCTTCGATAGCGACGGAATGGACGGTAGAGGCAAAGGCAGGCGGCACGTGTATCGTGCGGGTGGTGCACAGCCTCTTTGCGAGCACCGACGATTGGGACAACCAGCTCAACGGAATCGAATCCGGCTGGCCGGCGTTCTTCCGCATCCTGCACCTCTACCTCGCTCACTACCGGGGCCAGCAGGGAACGATGTTCCGGGCCATGGGGATGACCAAGGACCCCGAGCCGGAAGCATGGTCCAAGCTGGCGGTCGCCTTGGGCCTGGAAGGAGCCCAACCCGGCGACCGGCGCGCGTCCTCGCCCGAAGCCCCACCATTGGCCGGCATTCTGGAGGAACCGGCGGGCGGAGGCCATCCACATCAAGTACTGATGCGGCTCGAAAGCCCGGGTCCAGGCATCGCCCATCTCTTCTCGATGCCAATGGGAGAAATGGTAATACTCAGCCTGAGTGTGTACCTGTACGGCGGGGACGCACCGTCAGCGGCGTCCGCCAACGAGCCGTTGTGGCACAAGTGGTTGGCGGGCTTGTATGCTCCTCCGGACGGGAGCGCCCAGTGCTGACCAAATCCTGAGCCAACCCCGGTGGCGCAATGGTATGGTGGGCCTATTGGGTGCGCGGCAGCGGCCTGACAACGAGGCTCCATGGAAACAACTGTGCGCTTGCGCATCACACTCATCAACCCGCCAGCCGGCGTCGATTTCGGCGTACAGAAGGGCCGCGGAGGCACCTACGAAACCATCGGCAAGGTGCGCTCCAACGGCGGGATCCTCACCTTCGACATCACCGTGGGTCTCAAGCCGGGGCCCACGGCCGCGGCGGTCGATTTCTCCGGTCCGCTGGTCCAGGGGCCTCCCGGTGGACGCTTCCTCTATCTCGATATCGGCACCTATGCAGGCCAGCCGGAGTCGTGCTGGAGCCGCCGTCTGAAGATTCCGCTCACCGGCATCACGCAGGTCGCGCTCGAACGGCTCGCGGCCAACCCGGAAACAGTCCTGGAGACGCGCATTGCCGGCACCGCGCGCGACGGCGGGCCCACCTGTGGAACCGTCAAGCCGTTCCACGGCTGGATCCCCATCGCCGGATGAGCCCGTCAGCCTTCCTTCCGCACCACCCACGTGGTCATGCAGCGCTGGCCCTGCACCACGGTGGTTTTGATGGGATCCACCAGGGCCCCGCCCAGCTGCGTGGTGAGTTGAACCAACATCGTCTCGTCCACCAGGAATCGCTCTGATCCGTCCGGCAGCAGGAACCGCCGTCCGCCCAGGCATCGCATCTGCGACTCCATGCCAATCGAGGACGCCAGCCGGCAGAAGAACAGCCCACCCGGTTTCAATACGCGCCACGTGCCGCCGAGCATGGCTTGGAAGTGCTCTTCGTCGCGCGCGAAATGCAGCACAGCACTACTGATCACCACGTCGGCAAAAGCATCCGGCCAGGTCATGCTCTGGAGTTGCTCCGCCCGGAAATTGTCAGGAGGCACAGATGGGGCAAACCGCGCGGCCATGCGACGCACACTCTCGATGGCGACCTCATCAGAATCCACGCCGAACACCTCGTAGCCTTCGCGCAGCAGATACCACACATTGCGTCCGCCACCGCATCCGGCATCGAGAATACGCTGGCCAGGCACGATGCGGCCGCGCAGCAGTTGATCGAACAGGTAGATGTCGATCTGTCCGAATTGTTCGATCAGACCCGGCATGTCAAGCTCCCGCGGCGTGACTCCATGGCATGAGGCATGCCCCGAGAATGACATGAAAATCCTCCGGCCCGCGCAATCACTCCTGACACAACGCTGTCAGGAGGCCCGGCGCATGCTGGATCCATGATCAAACCAATCACCTGGTTCGAGATTCCGGCGTTGGACCTGCCCCGCGCCAAGTCTTTCTACGAGCAGATTTTGGCTGTCGACCTGCGTCCGGAGACGATGGACGGCACCACATTGGCCATCTTTCCATGCGACCGTGAACACGCCACTGGCGGCTGCCTCGTTCAGGGCTCGGGCTACACTCCATCGCGCGACGGGGCCGTTCTGTACGTCAACGCTGGGGAGGAGTTGGACCCGGTGCTGAATCGTGTCGCTAACGCCGGCGGCTCCATTGCCCTGCCCCGCACGGCACTGCCGCCGGGCATGGGCTTCTATGCCCACATCATCGACTCGGAGGGCAATCGCGTCGGCCTGCATGCCGCCCGTTGATAATGGTGGTCGTGCGGCGCGCTGACCGTCTGTTCCAGATCGTTCAACACCTGAGGGCGCGGCGGCTGACCACCGCCGCGCGGCTGGCATCCTTGCTGGCGGTATCGGAACGCACCATCTATCGCGATATCCGGGACTTGTCGCTATCCGGCATTCCCGTCAAAGGCGAGGCCGGTGTCGGCTACTGTATCGACTCGTCGTTTGAACTCACCGCGCTCATGTTCACTCGCGAAGAGCTCGAAGCCATCGTCGTCGGCCTGCGGATGGTGCGCGCCTTCGGCGGCCCCAGCCTGCGAACTGCCGTAACGCCCGCGCTGGACAAGGTGGTGCTGGCTCTGCCGAAGGGGCGGCGGGAAGAGATAGACCGGCCTCAGATCTACGCGCCGACGGTGAACGTCCACAGCACCATCGAGAATCTCATCGATACGTTGCGCAGTACGATTGAGGCTCGGTCGGTCCTGGCCCTGGACTATCGCGACGACCGCGGCTCGGAAACGCTGCGGCGTGTCCGCCCGCTCGCCTTGCATTTCTGGGGGTCCGTTTGGACACTCGCCGCCTGGTGCGAAATGCGCAACGGCTTCCGCAGTTTCCGCCTCGACCGCATTCGTACATGCCGCCCGGACGGCTTCTTTGAGGACGAACCAGGAAAGACGCTGGCCGACTTCCTTCGTTCCGTCGGCGCCGCCTAGTTCGACCAGACCCACGGCCGAATCGTGCCCCTTCAGGCGGCGTTACGCTAGGACAATGTCGAGCCGTCGCGACCTCCTCACCGCACCGTTCCTGCTGTTCCCTTCGAAGGCCGCCACGTCTCGTCCCAACGTCGTCCTGTTCATGTCGGATGACCACGGAGCATGGGCCTCCGGCTGCTACGGCTGCAGTGACATCCGCACGCCCAACATCGACAGTCTGGCCGCGACAGGAGCGCGATTCACCGGTGCCTACGCCTGCACGCCAGTCTGCTCGCCCAGCCGCATGACCTACATGACCGGTCTGATCCCGTCGCAGCACGGCGTACAGGACTACCTTCTGCCTCGCGACAGCTACGGAGTGGACAGCACTCGATTCCTCGACGGCCACCCCACTTGGAGCGAGGCGCTCGCGGCCCACGGCTACACCCTTGGGATGTGCGGCAAGTGGCACATGGGTGACGACGACAAGGCACAGCGCGGCTACTCCTACTGGCATACCGTGCCCGGCGGCGGTGGGACCTATCGCGATCCCGAGTTCGTGACCAACGGCACGCGCCGCAAGCTGATTGGCTTCAAGGACAACCTCGTCACAGATGGCGCGCTGGAGTTTCTCGACACCGTGAGGAAGAAGCCGTTTGTGCTCCACCTGCCCTTCTACGCGCCACACACCCCTTACGACTACCAGCCCGAGGAGTTCCGCCGGCCGTACCGGGACTCCAGGTTTCCCTGCTTTCCGGATACCCCGCCGCATGCGTGGCAGAACCCCGAACTGGCTCAGCACCATGGCCGCCGCGACAGCAAGCTCGGCTACTCCGCGCTGATCACCGCCATGGACCACAACGTGGGCCGGGTGCTGCGGCGTCTCGATGAGATGGGCGTACGTGAGAATACGCTCGTCATCTTCACGGCCGACCAGGGTTGGAACGCCGGCCACCACGGCGTCTGGGGTAAGGGCAACGGCACCTGGCCATTCAATATGTTTGAAGAGGCGCTGAGGGTGCCGCTCATCTGGAGCCATCCCGGCCGAATTGCCCCTGGCCGCGTGATCCCGTCACTGGTCTCGAGCTATGACTTCCTTCCGACGATCCTCGACTACCTCGGAGTCCCTGCCCCGAAAGGTGGACGGAGGCCTGGCCGCAGCTATACCCATCTACTGCGCGGAAACGCGGAGAACTGGCGCAACCGCCTCTACTTCGAGTACGCCTGCGTCCGGGGACTACGCACACAGAACCTGAAGTACATCGAGCGCACGAAGGAATTCCCCAGTGAGCTATACGACCTGGAAGCAGACCCGGGCGAGACCAGAAACCTGCTGGGCGATCCATCGTACGGAAAGACCCTCAGCGGCCTGCGTTCGGAACTGACTCAGTTCTTCCGCGCTGCCGGCGCACCATCCATCGAGGACTGGCACGCGACGACGAAGCAGGAGTTGCACAAATATCCGCAGCCCAAGCCATAGGTGTCGACGCGCACCGGCTCCGCGGAACGTCGCCTCTCCGCATCGGCGGGACGTATACTGAACACGACTAGTCGATCTGTAACTCTAGTTCCAGCGATGGAAACCAGCATTTAGGAGCCCGCCATGATCTCCCGCCGCGAAATCCTCTCAGCCCTTGGAGCCATCCCGGCCGCCAGCGTCCTTACGCCCGGGACTCTCTACGCACAGGCCGCAGCCAAATTCCCACGTCGGCTGCTGGGACGCACCGGCCGGCAAGTGGTCCCACTGGCTCTCGGTGGCCAGGCGTCCCTCCAATGGACGAAGCCGGGCATCGACCCCGCCGACATCATCGTCCGCGCCGTCCAACTCGGCTTGAACTACCTCGACACCGCCAACGCCTATGGCCCCAGCCAGATGAACTATGGTGAGGCATTCCGGCGGCTGCACCTCACACCGGCCGACAATGCCTACGACAAGGCCGCGCGCGAGCGGCTCTTCCTGGCAACCAAGACCGGCCGAAGACTGGCCCTCGATCCCGCCGGCTCCGGGACCACCGCCGTCGACGACTTGAAGCGCTCGCTCACCCAGATCTTCGGCGACGGCAAGGGCTTCATTCCCGAAGGCGCGTATCTCGATTCCATCCAGGTTCACAACCTCACCACACTGGATCAGGTGAACCAGATCTACGAAGGCCTCGCCGACCGGGGCTCCAAACGCCCGGAACGAATCGGCGCCTTGGCGGCGTTACTCGACTTCCGGGATGGCACAAACTACACCGGCCTCAACCCGGACCAGCGCCATTGGGTCCGGCACATCGGCCTCACCGGCCATCAGAGCTCGCCCGTGCTGATGAGCGCGATCCGCCGCGACAACCAGAACATCTTCGACACGCTGCTGGTGGCCCTGAATGCGAACGACAAGCTGTGCAGTTCCCACCAGAACAACGTGCTGCCGCTCGCAGTGGCCCGCGGCCTGGGCGTGATCGCCATGAAGGTCTTCGCCGACGGAGCGTACTATGGCAAGCAGCCGCGCTTCTCCCGGACACCCGACGATGTCATCCTCTCCGTCGGCAAGCAGGAGGCGACCGCTTACTCCGACCTCGTCCGCTACACGGTGTCGTTGCCCGGCGTCTCCTGCGCCATCATCGGCACCGGCCACATCGATCGCGAGAAGCCGGAGAGTTGCCAGATGACCGCCAACCTCGCGGCGGCCCTCGCGGACATGCCGTCGCCACTGGAGCGTGAGCGCATTGAGAAGGATTCGGCAGCGCGCCACGGCGCGGCCACGAACTATTTCCAGGAGAAGAGCGGACTCGTCCAGCCCACTGCCGTCAACACCCGCCGCGATGGTGACCGTCTGATCGTCGAGTGGAACACCGCGCTGGCGGGCCCACAACCCATCCAGTCCTACCAAGTGAAGGCCGGCGATAAGCTCCTCGCCACCCTGCCGTACCGGCCGCAACTGACAGAGGCACCGTTGACGCTACTCGTCCCGGCCGCGGTCGTGGGCGACGCACCCATCACAGTGACCGCGTCCACCGCGGGCTGAACCGCTCCAACCGCCGACTCGCTGGGCCTGTGTCCCCGCGTCCGCCGTGTGCAGACCCGCGGCGAGTACAGCCGTGACTGTTTACAACTTCGAGTGTAGATCGGTTAGGCGTCTTGTTGTAGACTGCTTAGGCATAGGTACAAGACGTTGAGCAAACCCTCTGATCTCATCCACGGCACGCTGGATCTGCTGATTCTGAACACCATCTCGCTGGAGCCAAAGCACGGCTGGGCCATCGCCAAACGCATCCAGCAGGTCTCGAACGAAGTCCTCCAGATCAGTCAGGGCGCCCTGTACCCGGCCCTGCATAGATTGGAGCAGCAGGGCTGGATCCGCTCGGAGTGGCGCGTCACCGATGGTGGGCGCGACGCCAAGTACTACACCCTCACCAAGGCCGGCCGGATTCAACTAGTGAAGGAACTCGAGCAGTGGGAGCGCCTGTCCACGGCCGTGGGCCTCGCAATCCGCCTGGCGCCAGAGGCTGCGTCATGACCATTCGGCGTCTTTATGACATCGCTGTGTTGCGGCTTCGCTCGCTCTTCCGTCGCAACGGAGTGGAACACGAACTCGATCGCGAACTGCGGTTCCATCTTGATGAGCAGGTGCGGGAGAACATCGCCATTGGGATGACCCCGGACGAGGCACGCTTCGCCGCAATGAGAAGCCTCGGAGGGTTTGCGCAGATTCAGGAAGAATGTCGCGACACGCGACGGACGAATTGGCTGGAGACCATCTGGAGTGACATCTGCTATGCGCTACGAGTTCTGCGCCGTGCACCGGGCTTCACCGCCATCGTCGTGGTCACACTGGCTCTGGCCATCGGAGCCAACAGCGCGATCTTCAGCGTGGTGCAAGGCGTTCTGTTGCGGCCGCTGCCCTTTGCCAACGCCGACCGGCTGGTGCGCATCTACTACAACAGCGAGACCCAGCCCAAGTTCCCGCTGAATCCCAATGATTTTGCCGATTTCCGGGCCCGCAACCGGACCTTCGAGAGCATGGCCGCCATGACACGCAACGACCGGCAACTGGCCGGCGCCGGCGACCCTGTCAAGCTGAAGGCGTTCGCCGTCACGGCCGGCTACTTCCAGATGCTGGGCCTACGTCCCGCGATGGGCCGCGAGTTCACGTCCAACGATGAACTGCCGGGCCGTGGCCGCCTCACCGTGTTGAGCGATCGCCTTTGGCGCACGCGCTTTGCGTCCGATCCCAACATCCTCGGCCGTACGCTTACCCTCGATTCACAGCCTGTTGTTGTGGTGGGCGTGATGCCGCCCGGCGCACAGCATCCCGGCAATAACTTCCGGGCCGTGGCCGACGGCGACACAGTCGACCTTTGGTTCCCTTTCACGTTCGAGGACCCTAACGGCCGCGGCGCTCACTATCTGGACGGCATCGGCCTTCTCAAATCGGGTGTCACTCCAACGCAGGCCAATGCCGACCTGACCGCGGTTCTGGATGGCATCAAACGCGAGTTCAGGAGTGAACGCGGTTGGCATGTCTACTTGATTCCCCTCTACCAGGAGATGGTCGGCCACTCACGGCGCATGCTCCTCGTGATATTCGGTGCCGTGGGTCTGCTGCTCCTGATAGCCTGCGTGAATTCGGCCAACCTGTTGCTGGCTCGCTCCACTGCCCGGGCCCGTGAGATCGCGGTGAGAACAGCCCTGGGCGCCGGGCGCCAGCGCATTGTCAGGCAGTTGCTCACGGAGAGCCTTGTGATTGCATTCGCAGGCGCCTCCCTGGGCATTCTCATTGCCGTGAGCGGTGTAAAGGCGCTTGTCGCGCTTCTCCCGGCGGGCTTCCCCAGAGCGGCGGAGATCCGGCTGGATGCCGGCGTCCTGGCGTTCACGGTACTGGCGGCCGTACTCACCGGTCTGCTTTTCGGGATCGTCCCGGCACTGGCGGCCACTCGAACCGATCCGCAGTCGGGTCTGCGCGAAGGAGGCCGCGGGTCGACGGGCGGAGGCCGGCGGGCGCGCCTCAGGGACTTTCTGGTCGTAGCTGAGACCAGCTTGGCCTGCGTACTACTCATCGCGGCGGGCCTGATGCTGCACAGTTTCATCAATCTGCTGAAGTCCGACCCGGGCTTCCGTCCGCGGCACGTCCTGACCGCAATGGTCAAACTTCCGGGCGAGCGCTATCCGGGTGACGAATCGCGCACCCGCTTCTTTCAGCGGCTGGTCGACGAACTCGAATCGTTGCCCGGTGTCCAGGCCGCCGGAATCGGCACCGATCTACCCTGGACCGGCTACGACGGCAACGCCGACGGCTTCACTGTCGAAGGGCGGCCGGCATCCTACAGCGAGACAACGACCGCACGCATGCATGTCGCTTCACCGCACTACTTTCAGGCACTGGGCATTCCGTTGTTGCGCGGGCGAACCTTCAACGCGGCCGACACGGCAACGTCACCGGTCGTGCTGATGGTCAATGAGTCCATGGCCAGGCGCTACTGGCCGGACGAGGATGCGGTGGGCAAACGGATCACCTTCCGTGAGCATCCCAAAGACAAAGACTGGTTCCGTATCGTCGGCATCGTCGGCAATATTCGTGATCAGCCGGAGAAGAACGCGGTGCGCCCCGCCTTCTGGATGCCTCACACGCAGGAACCGGACCGGGGCGTTTGTCTGGCCGTCCGCGCCGGTGGCGACCCCGCTCCCCTTGCGAGGCAGGTGCGCGAGGAGTTGCGGCGCATGGACCCGGAACTGGCGCTGGCCGATGTCCAACTGATGGACCAGATCGCAACCGACTCCCTGGCCACCCAGCGTTTCGTGCTGTTTCTGGTGGGCCTCTTCGCCCTGCTCGCCCTCATCCTTGCCACTATCGGGATCTACGGCGTAATCTCCTACTCCGTCAACCAACGCATGCCCGAGTTTGGCCTGCGCCTGGCTCTGGGCGCGACCGGTCCCGATCTCGTTCGTCTGATCCTAAGCCAAAGCGCGAGACTTTCGATCGCCGGCGCGGCACTAGGCCTATTGGGCGCAGCCGCCTTCGCCCAGGTTCTCGGCAGCATGCTCTACGAAGTGAGCGGAGCGGATCCCATCACCTTCACCGGGGTGGCCATCCTGGTCCTAAGCACGGCGGCCCTGGCGGCTTCCCTGCCCGCACGGCGGGCGGCACGAGTCGACCCGATGACTTCCCTGCGAGCGGAATGATAGCGAGGTCCGGCTCGTGCGTCCGCATTGGCAACCTGCTCTGAGAACGCCTGCGTCATCGAGGGAATTGTGGTGATCCGCAAGAGGTCCGCGCTTTGAGGCGTCGTGCCGTCAGACCTACTCCGCCCGCAATGCCGTAACGGGATCCACTCGGCTCGCCCGGCGAGCTGGCAAATAGCTGGCTACCATGGCAACCAGGATCAGAAAACCGGAAGCCGCCAGAAACACCGCCGGCTCCATACTCATTGGGATGTCCATACTGCTCGACGCCACCCGCAGCAGCGCCAATGTGCTCCCAAGTCCAGTGCCGATGCCCACGAGCGTGACCAGCAACCCATTGCGCAGCACGAGCGCCAGCACTTCGCGCGGCCGGGCCCCCAACGCCATTCGCACGCCGATCTCCTGCGTGCGTTCATTGACGTCGTAAGCCATCACACTGTAGAGACCGGCTGAGGCCAGCACCAGTGCCATCAGGCCCAGGGCCGAGAGCAGGCTGGCGATGAGTTTCTCCACGAAGAGGCTCATTCGTGTGTACTCCATCAGTGTCCGCGCCTCTTCCAAGGCGATTGAGGAGTCCATCGCGTTGATCTCACGCCGCAGCACGGCTCTCGTCGCGTCGAGATCGCCCGAACTCTGCACGTAGAGGAAGTTGTTGTGGCCCGACCAGAAGATCTGCTGGAATGGGCCGTAGAAGAAGGGGGTCGGCGGCTCCGGTGGATTCCTGTATTTGCTGTCCTTCGCCACGCCGACCACCGTCGACAGCACCCCCGACACGCGCACCTTGCGGCCGAGCGGGTCCTTCCCGTCGAAGTAATGACGCACGAAAGACTCGTTCACGATGATCACCGGAGGAGCCTTCCGTTCATCCTGATCTGTGAAGTCGCGGCCTGCCACCAACGGGATACCCATCAGCCGGAAGTACCCGGGGGTGACGATCGCGCGCGGAATCTCGATCACTCCTTCCTGGTGCCGCTCCGATCCTTCTAGCTGGACGCGCTCATCGGACGGCGGGAACATGGACAATGGCACGGAGTCCGCGTTCACCGCCCCGGCTACGGCCGGCGAGGCCATCAGGCGCAAGCGCAGAGTGCGGCAGAACGCCTTCTCCTGGGCCAGGGAATACGCGTTGGTCGAGAGCGGCAACCGGGTCACTAGAATGGTTCGAGGCTCAAAGCCGAGGTTCAGACTGGAGAACTTCTGAAAGCTCCGCACGGCCAGTCCGGCGCCGAATAAGGCTACGGAAGCAAGTGCCACCTCCGCCACCAGCAGAACGGTCCGTGTCCGCTGCGACGCCTTCCCCGACGTCTTCCCGCGGCCGCCCTCTTTGAGTGTTTCACTCACCTTCACGCTCCGCATCGCCAGGGCCGGCAGCAGAGTCGACAGCAAGATCGCACCCGCGGAGAGCAGCACCGTAAAGCCGAACACCGTCCCGCTCAAACGGGGATTCAGCATCGGCTCCAGGGCGGTCCGTATGGACGAGTCGACAGCCGGGAAAAGGTAGTACAGCGACTCGCCCATCCATTGCGCCAACAACAAGCCGGCCGCCGCTCCGCCGGCCGTCAGCAGCAGGACTTCCATCAGCATGTGCCTGACCAGCTTCCAGCGGCTGGCGCCCAACGCCATACGGATCCCATACTCCCTGCGCCGCGTCACCGAACGAGCCATCAACAGGTTGGTCACATTCGCACATGCGATCAACAGCACCAGCCAGCAGGTAAACATCAGGATGCGCAGCGGCTTCAGAAGCGATTTCTGGATGCCGTAGGAAGCCTTCCACATCGGGACCACCGTAGCGCTCACACCCTTATGCGTGGCCGGATACGCAGCCGCAATCCGCGCGGCCACGGCCCGCGCCTCGGCAGCCGCCTGCTCGACAGTCACCCCTGGGCTTAGCCGCGCCAGCGGCCTCATGAACTTGGCGTTGCGGTCCGCCGCCGCCCATGTGTTCAGCGCGCCCATCTGGACATTCATACTCATGGGTACCCAGACGTCCATGGCCGCGCCGCCGATCGTCCCGGCGAAGTCCGGCGCGGCTACGCCCACCACGGTCAGAGGACGCCCGTTGATACGCACCACCCGGCCCGCAATCGCTGGGTCGGACACGAAGTGGTTCCGCCACAACCGGTGGCTGATGACGGCGATCGGAAAGGCGCCCGATTCGTCGCGATCCTCCTCGGGCAGAAACATCCGTCCCAGAAAGGGCTTCACGCCCAGAACGGCAAAGTAGTTGGCCGAGACAATCTCGCCCATGGCCCGCCGGGGCCTGTCGTCCTGGCCAATCGTGAAGAACGTGTTGTGCGTCGAGATCACGCCGGAGACCGTGGTCATCTGTCTCTGAAAGTCGCGGAAATCCGGATGGGCACAGGGCGAGGGCCCTCCATCGGGCGGCAACTCCTCGATGGAGACCACGCGGTCGGCCGCGGCAACGCCGGGCAGCGGCCGCAACAGGAACGTATCGATCCAGCTGAACACCGTCGTGTTCGCCGCAATCCCCAGGGCAAGGACGCAAACCGCCACCAGCGTGAACTCCGGCCCGTTACGCAACACCCTGATCGCCAGCCGCAACTCGTGGAACGTGTTGGTCATGACGCGCCTCTTCCAGAATAAGAGGCCTGCATTTCCGATTCCACGCCCTAAGTACCTGATTTGGCCGATGCAGCGGCGAGTGTCGGCGTCCGTTTATGGGACCACACTGTCCGGTTCGGCACGCCTCCACCGCCGGCGCGCGCCCCACCACCTATCAGTCAGAGGAGAATCAGGGCATCACGGCAGCGCGCTGCGAGATCAGGAAGCTGATCCGTTCATCGGCGGCGCCCAACTCCATGGCGCTGACCCTCCGTAAGGGCGCACCCTCGTACTTCTGGTACGAGTATGCCGCTTGATGGTTGGCATCGAGTCCGATGGTGACAAACTCCACTGACTTGGCGGCAGCCGGAATTCGCGCACCGAACCAGCGCCCGTCCTCGGCCTGAGTCCATGTAGCCAGAGTCAGTGCCGCACCCGCCGGGTATGCGTGTCCGCTGTTCGTCCTGGCGTACCGCACCGCAACGTCATTGCCGAGGAGGGTCGACATCGTTCCGTCCCGGCTGTCGATCCAGGACGTGATCACTTGCCCCTGCAATGGGCCTGACGGAAGGGCCCCGCCCAGCGAGGCCTCCTGATTCACATGCGTCGTGGTCAATGGGTTCTGGCCCGAACAACCAACCAAGGCCAGCGCCAAAGCCGCCGCGCAGAAGCACATGGTCTTCGTCGCCCTACTCACTGCTGCCCCCTGATCGGCGCCGTGTAGACGTAGTCGTTGCTGCTCACCGGGGCATGGCAACCCACACATTCATCCGTAAACGACGCGCCTTGCCCATACGGCTTCAGATCGGTGCCGCGCCACCGGGCCCAACCCCAGCCCTTGGTGGATGCATATTTCCGGCTGTCCCGAATCATGAACTCCACTTGTTGAAATGCCCCCGTCCGGACGAAGCCCTGTCCGTCCTGCGACTTCCACCACGCCACCTTCGCCAGGATGGTGCCGTCCGGCCATGGGTTGATGTGGTTATCCGCGATGGCCCTGATGGCGGTGCCATTTCCGAGAATCACACGCATCGTTTCATTGTCGACGCGATCGGTACTGCTGATCGTGCGCCAGGTTTTGTAGTCTGCCGGAAACTCAATCCCATTCGGAGCGGCCTGCGGCCTCGGCGTGCCGCCGCCCGTCGCGATCCACTGCGTATACTGCTGATCCGCGACCGTGAGGTCCGGCTCCGCCGCCGTCTTCGCCGGCGTCAGCGAAGTCAGGTACTTCCTAAGCACAGCCAATTGCTCGCTCGTGACAACTGATTCGGGGTGCACGCGTCGATAGGACGGCAAAGGCATGGCCCCGAGCTGAATCTGGTTCAGCGCTTCAAACAGTGTCGCCTTCTGCTTGGCCGCCGCCTGCCCACCCAATTCCGAGAAGTTCAGATGGCTCCTGGCCGTTCGCACGTCCCGGGCCACCAGCCAGTAGGCCGGTACGATCTCATCAAACCACGCCAGTTTTGTCTCATTGGAGTGACAGCTATAGCACGCGGTCTTGAGAATCTGTTTGACCTCCGTCGGTGCCTGCAATTCCGCTGTCACCGGCGGATTCCGTATTTCTGGGCGCGCGAATTGGAGCGCGGCGAAAGCACCAAGAGCACAACACCCAATCACGAAGAGGAGACGCCCGCGGGCGTTACGTGCATCCGTCATTCCATCACCGGTTCCGGTGCGCGGAATGGTGGAGCAACGGAGTACACACCAAGCCAGCGAACACGGGCTTTTAGGGGATATTAATCTTCACCAAACTAGATGCGATTACCCGACGTGAGGATGCCGCCGGCTCTTCGATTTTTGAACTCCGCTACGATTCGCTGGCAGACACACGCGCCGGCCGACACCCCAGACTCCCGGACGGGAGACACATGCAAACGAATCCGGCCCGGCAACAGCGCTGTTCGCACCGCGGCCGGGCCGGCAATGATCAAAATGAAGCGAGCCGCCCTACACCACGAGTTTCCAGGGCGCCCGATACTTCTCCACTAGGAACGGCTTCACCGCCGCCTGCTTCACGGTCCACTCCTTCTCGTCCCAGTCGAGCCACGTCTTGTGCCGCATGGAGAGATTGGCCAATTGGCAGGTCGCAGAAGATCGGACACACGTCTCGATGTCACTGGTCGGGCGTTGCCGCGACTTGATGCACTCCATGAAGTTCTTCCAATGGGGCACGTTCATCTGGCTCATCTCTTTGTCTTTTTCCCAGGTTTGCGGCTCCATCTTCGACTTGTTGTTGGGGATCAGCCAACAGCCGCCGCGATTCACCATGAGCGTCGCCTCGGTGCCGTGAATCGTTGTGGCCGCGCCCTGCGCCATCCCGAACATCGGCATCGGATTGCAGGTCCGGCTTTCGTAGGAGCTGAGGAACTTCGGATACCGGAACGTCGCCAGCATGGTATCGGGCGTCTGCACGTTGTCCTTGACGTAGAACTTGTCGCCCATCGCCGAAACGGACAGCGGCATCACTTCGTCGAAGCACTGGTGCAGGGGATCGATGAGGTGGACACCCCAATCGGTCATCGCGCCGCCCGCGTAGTCCCAGAAGTAACGGAACGTGGGGAAGGTGGTAGTCTTCACCCCCCACCGATTGGGGTTGAAAGGAACCTTGGGCGCCGGTCCCAGCCACATGTCCCAATTCAGGTCTTCGGGCGGAGTGGTGTCGGTCGGATCGCCGAAGCCGGCTTCCTTCGTCAGCCCGCTTTGGAAGGCGTGGCAGAACGTGATCTCGCCGAGAATGCCGCTCTTCACCAGCTCCTTCGCCTTCAGAAAGTACCCGCCGGAGCGCTGCATGGTGCCGGCCTGCACAACACGGTCGTACTTGCGAGCCGCCTGCACCATCTTCTTGCCTTCATTGATATAGGTGCAGGCGGGCTTCTCGACATAGACGTCTTTGCCGGCCTTGCAGCCCTCCACAGTCATGTAGGCATGCCAGTGGTCGGGCGTCGAGACGCAGATTGCATCAATCGACTTGTCGGCGATGATATCCCGGAAGTCGGTCACCGCCTTCACCTGCACGCCTTTCTTAGCGGCCGCCGAGACGGCCCGCTCCAGGTGCGGCGCATAGATGTCGCACACGGCGACCGGTTGCGCCTCGGGCACCTGCATGGCGTAGCCGAGATTGCCCGAGCCCATCGCCCCGAGGCCGATGAAACCGACCGCGATCCGGTCGTTGGCGCCGCGAACCCGGCCCGTGAACAGGGAAGTAGTAAGTGCGGCGCTGGCGCCGGTGAGAAGGCTTCTACGAGGAAAAGTAGGTGTGTCTGGCATGGGCAGCTCCCGATAAATGAATCGATCCCGCCTTATGATCATACGGCGATCCGAAGCGGCCGGAGGAAGCCACCCAACCAGGCCGCAGGAAGACGGTTACTGTCCGAACAGATTGGTATTCAGGAAATCGTTCCTGAACTTGCCCTTTGGATCAAAGCGCGCCGCCAGTTTTAGGAAATCCGGCAGCTTCTCATAGCGCGACCGCAAGTCCGCTGGACGCATTGAAAACAGCTTGCCCCAATGCGGGCGGTATTGGAACGCGCCGAGTTCCTTTTCGATCACAGGCAGCAGCCGCCGTACCGCCGGCCAGTCCGGTTTCCATGTGAAGTGAATCGCGACACTGGGCCGCCGGTAGCTGGCACTCATCCAAAGATCGTCCTCGGCGATCGTCCGGATTTCGGAGATCAGCAGGTGAGGCGTAACCTGGTCACGCAGCCGTTCGATCGCCAGGATCGCGTCGACGGCATTGCGGCGCGGCACGAAAAACTCGGACTGCAGCTCCTTCCCGGCGCTGGGCGTGAACCCCATGCGGAAGTGTGGCAGCCGGTCATACCAGGGCCCTGGCGCGCCCATCTGCTGCGTGCAGTTCTCCGCGGAAAGTTCGGCGATCGGGTGCAGGTTGCGAGCGGCGCGGCTGGCACCGTAGAACTCCGGCGGCGCCGTGAAAGGCGCCCCGTCCCCAACACGGCTCTTGATCCAGAGTTCGTTGATCCGCTGCTTCTGCCAATCGGTGAAGAGGCTGACACTGTAACCGGAAGCTTGAATGGCATCGAAGTGGTCGCGCATTTGCGCAAGCGGCAGGTTCTCGTACACATACTGCCGCACCTGGAACGTCGGCTGAATATCGAGACTGAGCCGGGTGATCACGCCGAGCGCGCCTAACCCCACCACGGCCCCTCGAAACGTGTCGCCATCCGCCTTGCGCGACAGCTTGACGACATCGCCGGAAGCCGTCACCAGTTCCAGAGCCGAGACCGCGGTAGCGAGATTGCCATTCTTCTCGCCGGATCCATGCGTACCCGTGCTGCACGCCCCGGCAATGGAGATGTGGGGCAGTGACGCCAGGTTGTGCAGGGCGTAGCCCTTGCCGTCCAGGTAGGGACCAAGTTGCCCGTAAGTGATGCCAGCGTCGACGGTCACCGTGCGGGCGGCCGAGTCAATAGAAAACACCTCATGCATGGGCTTCAGCGACAACAGGCTGTGCTTGCTGTCCGCAATGGAATTGAAGCAGTGGCGCGTGCCGAGGACCTTCATCCTGGGCTGTGCCCGCACCTGGGCGCGCACCTGTTCGACGGTATTCACCTCGTGCAGCCGGTCAGTGCCGTAGTTCAGATTCCCCGCCCAGTTGGACAGTTTCTCGCCAGCCATCCAGGCGGACGCGGGAGTGGCCCCGGCGGCCGAAAGCAGTTTGAGAAAGGAGCGCTTGTCCACGGTCGCTCAGAATAACAGATTCAGTACAGATTGGCGCGGCCTGGCCAGGTAATGGAGATGATGATGGAGATCTGAGTCTATAGACGTGGCGACGCCCAGTCAGACGAGCCCCGGGGAATGTAGTAGCAGCGGTCTTCTCGATGGTAACCAAGACTCGCTAGCGCCCAGGATACGTCCGTTCTCGCCGTGCTCGGCGGGTGAGTGGAATTGAGGTGAGGTGCGCCTGACGACGATTCCGCCGACCGAATCTGGCTGGCTCTGGCCAAGTTGACGGACAACGCCCCACGCGCGGATGGGTCTTGCTGAACTCCAAGCGGGCTGTCGGCAATCCGGGCACTGGCCCCGAACGGTGTTCGAGGGGCTTTACCCAGATTAGGAACGACAGGTCCAAGTCAGCTTGTCTCCGCCCAACAGCCGAGTGGCGCGTCGTACGGACGGAGCGGCGCCGATCAGCGTCGACAAGCCGACTTCCCGTTATTAATCTGGCCCGCACTTCAGCCGATAGCCGACAAACCGTCAAAGTGAATCGTAAACACTTCGCCTTCAAGCGCGGGTTGGAAGGCGTGACGCGGGACATGCGTATGATCTCTTGGTTCCAAGTCGGCGCAGGACATCGGTGTGCCACGGTCGACGTCCAGAATTGCGGACAGGATACGCCCCTTAGGGTTCTCGCCCGCTTCAGCGCTGATCAAATCACCATCGGCAGGAGTTCTCAGGAGACGCCTTAGTCAGATCTCGGCAGCATGGGACCCCCTGGGCTCGGGACACCAATGTGCTTAAACAATGCACCTGCCCGGCAACCGCCTCGCAGACGTGTGCTTTCGAACAGTGAAGAAGACTGGCAACTTCGGTGAGTGTCAGCAGATCAAACTCTTCGAGGGTCGGCACGTTGGTCTCCGCGTACGTCAATGGACAAGGCGCAGATTTGCAGAGTGTAGAATAACGTCCAGCGGCCCGCCCAGAGGCCTACCGCACTCTGATATGCTCATTTCTGCAAACATTGCCACAGGGATATGTTCGGCTGCCCTGGTGATAACGATCCACTGGAGAAAAGGCGTTGGATAACGGAAGGATCACGGCAAACTCGCGACCGCTGAAGGCCGAAACCGGCGCGCCCGCGCAGGTGGGCTCGGGCATGAACTTCCCCATCGCCAAGCTCATCGAAATTTTCGAGCCCGCCCAGTGGGAAGACTTCACGGAAGAGTGGGCGCACTCCCTGAAGCCCGCCTACAAACTGGTCACGCGCTGGACGGGCGCAGGAGACATGGGTCTCGACATTTTCTGTTTCTCGTCCAACAACGGCTTTGATGGCCCGTGGGACAACTACCAATGCAAACGGTATGCGCAAAAGCTCACTCCTACCGACATCTGGGTTGAACTGGGTAAGGTCATCTACTATTCGCATGCTGGCGAATATACAGTTCCCGAAAGCTATTATTTCGCAGCTTCCAAAGGCATAGGCCTGAAGCTAAAGCGGCTTCTGTTGAAGCCCGCGTGCCTGAAAAATGGCCTCATCGATAACTGGTCAGGCTACTGTCTCAACGGCATAACGGAAACGAAAGCCGTACCCCTCGAAGGCGATCTCCTTTCATACCTGAACAAGTTCGATTTCCGCATCTTCAAAATGAAGTCCGTCGTGGAAATGATTGCAGGGCATATGAAAACGCCGTATCATCGGCGTCGTTTCGGCACCGCCAGTTTTCCAGAGAGGCCACCCGTACAGCCGGCGCCTGATGAAATTCAGCCAGTTGAGAGCCGCTACATCGAGCAACTCTTTGACGTTTATTCGGAGAAGTTGTCCGTTCAGCTCAGCGATCGATCGGAACTCGCGAAGCACAAGGAGATGCAGGAGCATTTTAATCGCTCCAGGCAGCTTTTCTATCACGCCGAATCACTTCGCAACTTCCCGCGCGACAGTGTCGATCCGGGTGCGTTCGACGCCATCCGCGAGGAGATCTATCATGGCGTCGTCGATACTTATGACATGGACTACGCAAACGGTCTGACGCGTGTTCGGTCCACACTGAAACACGCCGCGATGCTCACCCCTAACTGCAACGCGCTGTGCATCCGGGTCCAAACGCAGGATAAACAGGGGCTTTGCCATCACCTCGCGAATGAGAACCGTCTCCAATGGGTGAAGAAGAATGGCTGAAGCGGGGGTCCAGACATTCAACAGCCCGATAGAAACAGGCATGCGCGCCCTCATCTTGCTGGCAGAATCGTACCCCGAGCAGCTTGACCTGCAGCGCATCCTCGAATTCGATTACATAATGGTCCACACCGGCGACGTCGATGGACCACCAAGCATTCACCCTGCCCTACCGTTGCGTTCTGGAGAACTTCTGGTGAGGCGGCAACTTATTGAGCGCGGACTCATGCTCATGATTAGTCGTGGATTGGCCAGTCGTCACGCCACCGCGAACGGGTTCATGTATCAGGCAGAGGACGACGCAGGGCCATTCCTCGATGCCCTGACCGCTGAATATCTCGAGGACCTGAAAAACCGTGCGATGTGGGTTGTCGATCGTTTTAGCGAAATGAGCGATCATGACATTCGCGTCATGCTGAGTCAAACATACGATCAATGGTCGCGTGAGTTTCAACTGCCAGAACAGCCGGGGTTGTTCTGATGGCGTTCAACGCGATACGGCTCCGGTTTATCCGATTCTTCGGACCCGACAAGGAACCGGCTGAATTTGTCTTCAATGAGGGCCTCAACATTCTATGGGGCTCCAGCGATACCGGAAAGACATTTCTCGTCGAAGCCATCGACTTTATGCTCGGCTCGGGCGATCCGCTGAAGGACATACCGGAACGGATTGGATATGACCGCATCCTTCTTGGGCTAACCGTCGGAGGCAAGGATTACACGCTCCTTCGCAGCACCAACGCCGGCGCATTCACAAGATATGAGGGTCTCGTTCGTGAAATTCCGGACGACCCTAAAGCAGGCAAAACCCTTTCAGCAGGACACAGTTCAAAGAACTACAACAATCTTTCCAATTGGCTCCTGCAAGAAATTGGACTCGACAAGAAAGCGATCCTCTACAGCGTCAGGAGCGGACAACTTAAGGCACTCGGCTTTCGCGCGCTGGCCCATCTCTGCGTCATCATCTACCCTAACATTACAAAAAAGACCTCTCCAATACTGAGCGGCCAATGGATCGAAGCGACGCGCGAATACGGGGTGTTCCGCCTGCTCCTGACAGGCCTCGATGATTCTGCCGTCACCGAAGATGCTCCATTGCCAACAGAGGCAAAGCCAAACGTTGAGCGTCCATCCATTCGGCCAGACGTTCTTGCGCAGATGATCAGCGATTATGAGGATGAACTTGCGCAACTGGCTGAAAGGCCCGATGCTCTCGATGCGCAGGAAACCGCAATCGAGGAGCAGCTCGATGAGTTGCAAGCATCTCTGGCCACTATGGAAGGCCAGCTTTCGCAGACCAGTCAACAGCGGAAAGAGGTTTACGACCGCTACGGCAGACTAACGGCGCGAAACAACGAAATCACGGAGTTGCACGAGCGTTTCCGGCTACTGGACGCCCAGTATACGAATGACATCAAAAGGCTCGGAGCTATAGAGGAGTCGGGACAATTCTTCGTTCTGCGCGATCCGATGGCATGCCCGCTTTGCGGCGCTCAGCCTGAAGGTCAACATCACGATGCAGCCTGCGACGGAAACGTCGCAGCCGTTACCCAGGCCGCTGCGGCGGAGACCGCTAAAATACGCCTGCTGCAATCTGAACTGCACGGCACGATAGCAGCGCTCACGACGGAACAGGTCGAGGTCGTTACCGAACGGAAGTCCGTCGAACGGGAATGGCGGAAATACCAGCAACAGATCGAGACTGCTCTTTCACCCGATTTTTCGGAAGCCCGGAAGAAACACGCCGCGCTCGTAGAGAAGCGCTCTCAAGTGCAGCAAGCCATCGTCATCTACAAGCGCATTCAGAACTTGAAAAGGCGTCTGGATGAGCCGACACCCACGGCGGCGCCAGAGAAACCAATCGAGAAAGAAGACGCGCCGGACGTTGAGCAATATATACCAAAGACGGCCTTGGGTGCGTTCTCGAAAATAGTCGAACAGATTCTTAACGAGTGGCACTTCCCCGATGCCACGAACGTATATTTTGATGAAGGAAAGCGCGATGTCGTCATTGGTGACAGATCGCGCGGGAGCCGAGGCGCGGGTCTTTGTGCCATCACCTACTCTGCGTTCACGCTTGCTCTATTCGAGTACTGCCGCTCGCGCAAAATGCCACATCCCGGCTTCGTAGTTCTGGACTCGCCCCTGATCGCCTACAAAGAACCGAAGATTGAAGATGAAGGAATTGCAGGCACGGACCTGAAACCTCGCTTCTACGAATATCTCGAAAGCTTCGTGGGAGAAGAACAGATTTTCATCGTAGACAACACGGACCCGCCCGCTGCCTTCATTCCCAAGGCGACACATTTCACGAAGAACCCAAAGATACCGCGCTATGGGCTGTTTCCGCACCTGAAAAAGCCCGCGAAGCCGTAGGTTTTGCGAAGACGATGAAACTCAGTGACCGCACTATCGAGAACTTGGCAAAGATGGTCACGGGAGATGCGCAGCGTTTTCCCTATCGCACAGGATCTGAACTAACAAAATTCTTCAAACGTTGCGGCCTGTCATTTGTTCACGATGGAACCACCCGCGCAAAGTGGACCTCAGAGCGGCTCGCGGAACTAAATCTGGGTTCAGCCCAGTCCGCTGATCTGCCATCTGCCGATCTATGCCGCGTCATCACAGAACTATTCGATCCTGACGATTATGAAGATCACAACGATGATAGGGCAGACAACAAGGGTTTGGTCAGCATGGAAGAGTATGCCACCATCGACGAATCGCTACCAGCGCTCAACAGAATCATCGCTCGACACGGTCTTGTAGCCTATCTCGACGAGTCGGGCCGATGCCACCTGAGAAGCACTGGAACAGGTGTCAGCACTGCCAACCTGACCCAGCAGACCCGCCCCCTTTCCGCCGAGGAGATCGTTCAACGCCAGAAACTGGCCGCTTTCCTCGACACTGCGAGCGAAGATGATTTCATCGAAAAGGTCTTAGTTCCACTGTTCCAGCGTCTCGGTTTCCGACGCGTCAGTTTGACCGGCCACAAAGACAAATCGCTTGAGTTCGGCAAAGACCTGTGGATGAAGTACCAACTTCCCACCAGTCATTGGCTCTATTTCTGTGCGCAGGTAAAGAAGGATAAGATCGATTCGAACAATGCCAGCGGCAGCAAGAACGTGTCCAACGTCCTCACACAAGCACGGATGGCGATTGACCATCCTATCTTCGATTCGGAAACAAACCGAAACGTCTTGCTCGATCATCTATTCCTTATATCGGCAGGAGAGATTACCAAAGCGGCTCGCTCCTGGCTTGTTACGCAACTCGATCAGAGCCAGCGTCGCCATATCATCTTCATGGACCGCGACGAATTTCTTGACCAGTCCGCGCGCATCCTGATCGATCTACGCCTTGCGGAGGAGCCTCCCACGACGACCGACGATAACCTTTCCTTCTGAATCGCGATATGTCGCCCAGTGTGTACCTTGACGGCCGATCAGTTGACGAGAAACGCCTAAGCCGTTGAATTGCGAAGGCACAACGCCCATCAACGGCGATACGTAACGAGAAACGCCGTTGTATCCACCCATGGAATCGCTCCGGGCGGATCGTTCGGCCATCCGGAAGTTGACCGGGATTGCTCCCGGGAAGTTGGCCAGCGCTTAGCTATTCGCCTCCATGCAGTCGCGAAGACAACCGGCGACGGGGTGAACACCATCTGCGTTGGGTCGGCAGTGCATTGCTTTGGACGGAATTCCGATGGAAGGGACTCCACAGCCGCCGGAGAATGCCTGACTTGGGAAAAGAATCGGCGGCGGCGGTCGTCAAGGGCTTGCTTGCCGGTTTGGCATGCCGTTGCGGCACGATGGCCGAAGCCCCGAGTCCCCGCTTGCGCGGAAGAGCAGACATTGTCGAAGTACGGACCCCGGACGAAACACGCCATCTCACCTAGTTTCTTCTACATACAAAAATCCCCTTTGGTGCCGGTGTCATCATCTTGACTTGGTGGGGGTGCACGCACACCCGCCTTGGCGCGTCGCGAGGCCCCGGCCTCTCGATCCACCGTGGTTCTTTGACATTTGCATCCTCTATGTTCGGCTCTCTCCGTCCCTGCGTGTTCTCGCATACTTGGCCAGACGGACTTCGGCCTTCCGGTCGATGCCTGCGCTGGCCAAGTCGGGAAAGGGCGAAATTACCAAACGAACCGGAATGTCCTTTCCAATCAACAAAAGGGACACTTCGCCCGAACCCAACCCGAACCCGGCAGGCCCGAAAGGGGGCACCACCTTCGCCGAGCCTTGTCTCTCACGGTCCCTCCCAAAGTAACCAGGGATGAAGGATCAAAGCCATTCACAACGGCCAATCCCGCGCCTATGGCGGATCAAAGCCATTCGCGAATTCAAATCCCTCGCCTCCGGTGGATCAAAGCCATCCACAACCACTGGCCACAGGCGGCTGCGACGGTCGATGACGATCGGATGAGCATCGACCGCGTCCCGCGGCAGGCATACTAGAGGCCAACCTCGACAACAATTCTTCGCCCAAGCGCCCCAAAGACTCCCAAGGCGATCCGCCGAGCAGCAAGTTACCGCCCTGCGGATCGCCGCCAAATCACACTCAGCACAGCATCCGCACCGCCGCCGTAACATTGGGTGGAGGAGGCACGCTCACCGCCCCCACACCAGGCGCCGACACCGTCCACACCGCGGGCATCCCCACTCCTCCCTTGCGCTCCGCTGTGTACACACTCGACAGCAGCTCAAACGAATCCGGATCGATCTGATAGAACTGCTGGAGCTTCTGTGCCCAGCGATCCGTCGCCCGGAAACTCGTTGTCGACTTGCCCAGCGGATTCGGCACCGTATTGGTGAAGAAGTAGTTGTAAATGTCCGGGTAGGCCCCCTGGAAGCATTCCCGATGGTGCTCGTTCACAAAAAAGTTCGAATCGGCGGCGACATAGCCCTGCACATTCGCCTTGACCGTCCGTTCGATCAAACCGCCCATCAACGAATTCTTGAAGCCCTTACCCAACTTGCTGTACTGCGACCGCTTCAGCATCATCGCCGCGTACAACCGGCAGCAATCCACCAATGAGTAAATGGGCTCGTGAATCTTGAACTGTGTGCCGCAGGTGGTCAGGAACTTGTAGGCCAGGTGACGGACCATCCGCGTCACCTCCGCCAGCTTCGAACTCTTCATCACCACCGGAGTATTGTGGACACCGGGAAACGGCAGCATCGCCAGATTGGTGATCATGCAGTTCTGGATCACCAGCCGGCTCAAGTCCTGCGGCTTGAAGTCGCCGCGCATGTCATCCAGCGCCAGGATGCCCACGTAGTTCTTCACATTGTCTGGAACGAAGTAAGTATCCTGCAGCCGCTCTCCGGCATCGAGCCCCGCCACCGGATCTACGGCGAAGATATTGATCTCGAAACCGGGCCCCAGGAACTCCTTGATCCAGTTCGCCATGCGCAGGCAGGTCACCGCGCCACGGCTCCAGCCAATCATGTTGATGGTGCCCTGCAGACCGGGAAAGGCTTCGCTCAGCACCGCGATGGCATGGCGGATGTTGTCGTCCCAGCCATGCCCGGTAATCGCCGCGTTCGTGTTGCCCGTGTTCGAGGTCAATCCCCGCAATACGCCGTGTCCGGTCGGCGAGAACTTGCCTTCGCCGGTGGAAACGTTCGAAAGGGTCTGCATCGGAGTCTTCGACCAGGACTCCGTCTTCCCCTTGGGCGTCTTGTTCTTGGTGAATGGGTCAAACGTACCCGGCATGGGATTGGACTTGTTGCCCTTCGACCCAACACCGTCCGTTATAAGAAAGTTCTGATACTCCACGCCAGTCAGCATGGCGCCGAAGTCAGCTACCAATTCCCCACGCTTTGTGCGGTCGAAATTGGTCCCGCAGTTCAGAATTGTGAAAACACTCACGCCAGGTCCCCTCCAGGTCTGGGCTTCCAGATCCAACAAATATACCAGTCTCAAACCACGGTGTAAGCCCGCCTACACAAGGAGGAGGCGTTGGCGTCTACCAGCCGATCCTGGGCTTGGCGAAGGCGTTATTCAGAGCCAGCGAGATGGCGCCTTGCAGGAACAAGTCTTCCGGCGATAGGCTCGCCGGACGCACGCGAATCGCGATCTTGGAAGGGGCGAACTTGTTCTCGATCATCGGCCCCACCATGTCCCAGGCGGCCGTGATCTCGCCCGCAATCACGATCAGTTCGGGATTCAAAGCCAGGACGATATTGGAGATGCCGATAGAAAGATAGCGTGCCGTCTCTTCCAGCGCTCGCATCGCATCCGGCGCACCCTGCCGCGCTTCGGCCAATAGCGTAGGCATGCTGTTCGCATCGAATGGCTCCGAGCCGCGGTAACGTTGCCAGGCCGCCTGACCGCAGACAAACAACTCCCAGCACCCCTGCCGGCCACAGCGGCATTGCGGGCCGCCAGGGTCGACAATCATGTGCCCAAACTCAGCCGCGAACCGGCCATCGTGCCCATGATAGACCTCGCGACCAAGAATGAGCCCGGCGCCGACCCCAATCGCGCCGATCTCCAGGAAGACGAAATTCTGGAGCCCCGCGATCTCCTCGGCGCTCAGCCAAAGGTCGGCCAGCGCGCCCAGATTGCAGTCGTTGTCGGCGGTGACGGGCACGCCGACCACGTCCTGGATGGCCGTGGCCAAGGGGAACCCCGCATACTCCGGCAGCGCCGGTAGCCACAGCACTTCCCCGGATTCCGCATTCACCAGGCCCGGCACACTCACGCCTACGTGCTGGAAGAAACCGGACGATCCATGGATGGATTTCGACGCGAGCATCCGCGCAAACTTCTGCGGCGTCGAAGGCGTCGGGAACGAAACGACCTTCTGGGCTCGCCCGCTCAAACCCGCGTACGCGACCGAGGTGACATCGGCCCGGATGCTGATGCCCAGCACCCGGAAGCCGTCATCGTTGAGCGAAAGGTGGATGGGCACGCGCCCACGCTTGCTGGGCTCGGCTTGCTTCTCCTTGACCATGCCCATGAGCACCAGTTCGTCGACAATCTCACTGATGTTGCTGCGGGAGATGCCGGTCTGCGCCGAAAGATCGGCCCGGGATATGGGCTGATGCAGCCGGATGAGATTCAGGATGATGCGCCGGTTCACGTCACGTACGGTCGACGGCGTGGCGGTCTGCACAAGCAAAGCGGGACTGGCGGGTTTCACGCGGGATTCCTCACATCAACACTCAACGAGTTTGTTCTGTTTAGAAACTATATGCGATCGAGGGGGTGTCCGGCGAGCGAAATCTTCGCAACACCTAACGAATTTCTCCGGCACCGCGGAAGGCCGCGAGTTCCGATCCAATGCCGGCCCGACGCCATGCGCCAGGACGAACTTGTTCAATCTCAACGAATACACCCCATTACGAGCAGAGACAACTGTTTCAGATTACTATCTCATGACGGGCACCCCCAGCCCGTCCCAGGCCGCTCACTCCACCATCCGATGGCCGGCCGGGCTGAGTTCCAGCGACTGGAAGAACATCAGATTGCGGCCCGTGTCGGCCGACGGCCGCAGCTTGACCATGATTCGCCCCGTCTTCTCCAGCCGCACACGGCCGAGCTCCATCGTCTTGTATTCATAACCCTCGCCGGTGCCGGTAACCGTGCCGCGCACCGTTTGATCGCCTATATGGACAACAAACCCGGCGCCATTCGATTCGGCGCGAGCCGAGTAGCGGATGCGGACCTCATACTCCCCTGCCTGGCTGACCAGCAGGTTCCACGTGGCCGCATCGGCCGGAGCGGTCCACTTCGCGATGTGAAACTTGCCGCTGCGGTTGAATCGCTTGACGGCCTTGCCGCTGGTCACCGCGGCCAGATAGTCCAGATCAAACCCAACGTCGCTGCCCTGCACCACCACTGGAGGATCCGCGTGGGCCGGCCCGTCGAGTTCCAGCACGATCACGGAGTCGTTCTGATCCAATGGCTTAGCCGGCAGGGTCACCAGCGGAACGCCGCTCTCACGGCGCACGGCCAGCTTCTGAGCAGGGGCGGTGAGCGCATACGCGGTCTTCACCGGATTGGTCAGGCCCTGCACACGTAGAATGCCATCGGCCGGCCAACTGAACACATGCAGGTAGACCTTGCTCCCCTTCACCGTGCTGCGGCCCCAAGGTTGCGCCGGCAATGGGCTGGCACTCGTGCCATAGATGCTGTCCCCATTGGCCTGCATCCACGCACCCACCGCTTTCAACGTCGCCACGCTCGGCGCGGGGATGGTGCCGTCGCCCATGGGACCGATGTTCAGCAGGTAGTTGCCGCCCTTGCCGACAATCTCCACCATCCTGTGGATCACTTCACCCGGGGTCTTCCACTGTTGGTCGAACTTGCTATAGCCCCAGGTGGTGTTCAGCGTCTGCGGAGTCTCCCAGTCTTCCTGCAGACCACCGTTGGGCATCCCGTTGTCGTTCATGTTCTGGTAGTCGCCCATCAGATCCGCGCCATAGTCGCCCACGCGCCCGTTGATCAGGCACTGTGGCTGCAGCTTGTGGACCAGATCGATGAACTGCTGGGTATGCTCGGGCGTATCCATGCCGCGATCGAACCAGACGAGGCTGATGGGGCCGTAGCGCGAGAGCAACTCCGCGAGCTGCGGCTTGGACTTCTCATCCAGGTAGCGCCCGAAGTTCTTCTTGGAGCGGTCATAGTCCCAATTGTTGCCGAACCCGTCCGGATCATCCCAATCCTCCCGATGCGAGTAGTAGACGCCAAAACGGATGCCGGCCTTGCGGCACGCCTCGGAGAGTTCCTGGACAGGGTCATGATTGAACTTCGCCCAATCCAGCAGGTTGTACTTCGAGACCGTCGAACGGTACATGGCGAATCCGTCGTGGTGTTTCGCCGTGATCACCAGGTACTTCATGCCGGTGGCCTTGGCTAGGGCCACCCAGGCGTCGGCGTCGAAATGTACCGGGTTCATCTGGCGGGCCATCGCCCGGTAGTCCTTCACCGGGATGTTGAACCGCTGCATGATCCACTCGGCCTCGGTTCCCACCGGAATCTGTTGACCCTTCCACTCGCCCGCCAGCGCGGAGTAAGGGCCCCAATGGATGAACATGCCGAACTTGTCGTGGCGGAACCACTGCATGCGTTCGTCCCGGCTGGGCTGTGCGGCCCCGAGGGGGGCAAGGCAAAGCAATAGCCCCACCAGGCGAATCGGAAAACATAGACCGAAATATCTCATAACCATTCGCGCACAGTATATCTGTCCGGACAGCAAGGTATCTGGTCGGCCGGCCGGTCATCGATCTCCTCGACATGGACCGCCGTATCTCATAGCATGGGTGGATCGGAGGTGAATATGGCGTTTTGCACGAGTTGCGGGACACCAGTGGAAGGCAGTTTCTGCCAGAAGTGCGGGCAGCCCGTGGCCAAGCCGGCACCAGCCCCGGCTCAGGCGCCGGCCGGTTTCGGTCAACAGGCACCGCCCCAGCCGGCGGCGGGTTTCGGTCAACAGCCGCCACAGCAGCCTGTGGCAGGTTTTGGACAACAGGCGCCACCGCCCGCGGGCACGAAGAAGAAGATGGGGCCTCTCGGCTGGGTCCTCATCGGTCTGGCGGGGTTTTTCCTGTTGATCGGCGCGCTGGTAGTCGGGGCGGGCTTCTTCGTCGCGCACAAGGTGAAGAACGCGGGCATCGATTCGGAACTGGCCAGCAAAAACCCAGCACTGGCGGCCGCCAAGCTGATGGTCTCGCTGAATCCGGAAGTCGAAGTTGTCAAGGTGGACGACGAACAGGGTGTCCTCACTATCCGGGAGAAGAAGACGGGCAAGACGATCACTATGAACGCCGATGACGTGAAGAACGGCAGAATCACATTCTCCGACGACAGCACCGGCGAGAAGGTGCAGTTTGGTGCCGGCGCGGAGGTCAAGCTGCCATCGTGGGTCCCCGAGTATCCCGGCTCCAAGCCGGAAGGGACCATGGCCGCCACCGGCAGAAACGGCGGAGGCGGGATGGTGCACTTCACCACCAGCGACTCCGTGGCGAAGGTGCTCTCGTTCTATCAGGACGAATTGAAGAGCGCAGGCTTCAAGATCACCTCGAACATCAACGGCGACTCCGGTGACTCCAAGGGCGGCCTGATCACGGCCGAAAACTCCGACAGCAGGCACACCGTCATGGTGACGGTCGGCTCCAGCGACAACGGCACGCAGGTGGCCATCACCTACGGAAGCAAGTAGACGTTGCCCGGCGGCGGTGGCGCCACCGCCGCCCGCTTGGCTGGGGCGTGTCGTTCGATGCACCATCCGGATATGGTTGTACATCCGCTGCTGGCCCTCCGCAAATTTGAGTCGACGCAGGTTCGGACGTTCGACAAATTTCTCCCAGGCCGCGAAGAGTTTCTGGTCTTCTCTAGTGGCCATCCCATCCTCAACTGGCAAACAGCCAGGATGAAAGAGCTTGGCTGGCGCCTGGAGCCTCTCGGCGAAAACGCCGATGGACAACTCTATCGGGCCTACGCCCCCAAGCCGCATTCGTAGGAATATAAAAGGGAACGGCAATTCATGGAAAGAGGTGCCAATGGCATGAGGAACCAGATCAAATGAGTCGACCCTGCGTATTAGTGACGGGCTCGTGTGGCCTGATCGGATCGGAAGTCGCCGTCTACTTCGCCCGCCAGGGCTTTCAGGTGGCGGGCCTCGACAGCAACCACAGGGCCATTTTCTTTGGCCCGGAAGGCGATACCAGTTGGGTCCTCGAACGCCTGCGTCGGGAAATCCCCGGCTACCGGCATGAGGCTCTCGATATCCGCGATCGCGACCGGTTGCTCAACTACGTGCGCGACCTGCGGCCCAATCTCATCATCCACACAGCTGCTCAGCCCTCTCACGACCGCGCGGCGGCCATCCCCTTTCTGGATTTCGAGGTGAACGCCCTGGGCACCTTGCACATGCTGGAAGCGGCCCGGCAACACTGCCCCGAGTCGCCCTTCATCCACATGTCCACCAATAAGGTGTACGGCGACCGGCCCAACACCATCCGGCTAAAGGAATTGGACATGCGCTGGGATTACGACGATCCCGCCTATGAACACGGCATCGCCGAGGACTTCTCCATCGATCAGAGCAAACACTCCATCTTCGGCGCCTCGAAGGTGGCTGGCGACGTCATGGTGCAGGAGTACGGCCGCTACTTCAACATGCCCACCTGCTGCCTGCGCGGCGGCTGCCTCACCGGCCCCAATCACAGCGGCGTGGAGTTGCATGGCTTCCTCAGCTACCTGGTGAAGTGCAATGTCGAAGAGCGCGAATACCGCGTCTTCGGCTACAAGGGCAAGCAGGTTCGCGACAACATCCATTCCGAGGACGTGGCGCGATTCATGTTCGAATTCTGGAAGGCGCCGCGCGTCGCCGAGGTCTACAATCTGGGCGGCGGCAAGGACAATGCCTGCTCCGTACTGCAAGCGTTCCAGATGGCCGAAGCCGTGACAGGCAAGCCAATGCGCTGGAAGTACGTGGACGAGAACCGGATTGGCGACCACATCTGCTACTACAGCGACTTGCGCAAAATGCGTGCGCACTATCCGGCCTGGGATATCGCCAAACCGCTGCCGGCCATTGTGGCCGAGATCGCAGGCAGTTGGACAGAGCGGCTGAAGACCCCAGCAAAATGAGAATCCTCATCACCGGCGTTTGCGGTTTTGTCGGCAGTGCGCTGGCGCGTTCGCTGCTGGCTCGAGCCGAAGGTCTGCGTATCGTCGGCATCGACAATCTGATGCGCGCGGGCGCGGAAACGAACCGCCAGTCGCTGAAGGCGTTGGGCGTCGAATTCGTTCACGGAGACATCCGCTCCGCCAGCGACGTAGCGGCTCTACCCGCGGTGGACTGGGTGATCGACGCGGCCGCGAACCCCAGCGTACTGGCCGGCGTCGCCGGTGGGGGCAGCAGCCGTCAACTCTTCGAGCACAACCTGGCCAGCCTGGGCAACATCCTCGAATACGCCAAGCTCCACGCCGCGGGCGTTTTGCTACTCAGCAGCAGCCGGGTTTATTCCATCCCACTGCTCGCGGGTTTGCCGCTTCGCGTGGAAGACGGCGGGTTCGTTCTGGACGACACCCAGCCCTGCCCACCCGGCGTCAGTGCGGCCGGCATCAACGTCACCTTTTCGACGACCGCACCCATCTCTCTCTACGGCGCCACCAAGCTGGCGTCCGAAGTGATGGCGTTGGAATACGGTGCCGCCTTCGACTTTCCGGTCTGGATCACACGCTGCGGCGTGCTCGCCGGGGCCGGTCAGTTCGGCACGCCGGATCAGGGCATCTTCGCCTACTGGGTCAACGCCCATCTGCGCCGGCGTCCTTTGCGCTACATCGGCTTTGAGGGGCTGGGGCGGCAGGTGCGCGATGCATTTCATCCCGCCGACCTCGCAGCGCTGCTGCTCGCCCAAATGCGCAGCAGCCGCCGCGACGGCGAGCGGATCTATACCGCCGGGGGTGGCCCGCAAAACGCATGGTCCCTGGCACGATTGAACCAGTGGTGCGACGTGCGCTTCGGTCCCCACATGCCCGCCCCCGATGCACGCCCGCGTCCCTACGACATCCCGTGGGTGGTCATGGATAACCAGGCGGTCGCACGCGATTTTGCCTGGCAGCCCAAACTCAACCTGGAAACCATCGTCGAGGAGATCGCCGTTCACGCCGAGGCGCACCCGGGTTGGCTGGAATTGAGCGGACTATGAAGACACCCGCCGCAGTGAAGCGGGATCCCCTGCAACTGCTGTCGGTCGTGATTCCGGCCCACAACGAAGAGGGCTGCGTCGCCCTGACGGTGGAACACCTGTACGTGGAGTTGCGCGGTCACGGCATTGCGCACGAGATTGTCGTGGTGGACGATGGCTCCACCGACGGCACGTGGGCAGTACTCCAGGAACTCATGCCCCGGGTACCCGCATTGCGCCCCGTTCAGAACAATGGCGACCACGGCTTTGGCCGCGCCATCACCTTTGGCTTCGACCACATTCATGGCGATGCCGTCGTCATCATGATGGCCGACGAATCGGACGACTCGCGCGACGTCGTGCGCTATTGGGAACTGCTGAATGAAGGCTGGGACGCCGTCTTCGGCTCCCGCTTCCTGCGCGGCAGCGCCGTGATCGATTACCCCTGGCTGAAACTGGCCATCAACCGGGCGGCGAACTTCTTCATTCGGATTCTGTTCAACATCCCGCTCAACGACACCACGAACGCGTTCAAGGCCTATCGCCGCGAAGTGATCGAGGGCTGCCGGCCCTTCCTCTCTCCGCATTTCAACCTCACCGTGGAGCTGCCTCTGAAGACCATCGTGCGCGGCTACTCATGGACCGTCATGCCCATCTCGTGGCGCAACCGGCGCTTTGGCGAATCAAAGCTGAAGATTAAGGAGATGGGCAGCCGCTACCTGTTCATCGCCCTCTATTGCTGGCTGGAGAAGTACTTCAGCCGCGGCGACTACCGCGCGCGATAATGAAAGCACAGTCCAGTCTCGTCCCGTGAACAAAGAACTTGTCGATCAGGTGAAGTCGGCGGTGGATATCGTTCAAGTGGTGCGCGAGTATGTGCCCAGCTTGAAGCGCAGCGGCGCGGGCACGCGCTACGTCGGGCTTTGCCCCTTCCACACCGAAAAGACGCCCTCCTTCTCCGTCCACGGCACGCATCAGTTCTACAAGTGCTTTGGCTGTGGCGCGGGCGGCGATGTCTTCAAGTTCGTACAGGAGATGGAGCGCCTCACCTTCTGGGAGGCGCTGAAGTACCTGGCCGAACGCAACGGCATCCCACTTCCCAAACGAACCGACCTCGCCGATGAGGAGGCGAAAAAGCGCGGCGCGGTCTACGAAATGAACGAGATCGCGGTGAAGGTCTATCGTGATCTGCTGTTCTCCCCGGCGGGACAGGAGGCGCGCGCCTACCTGAAGCACCGCGGGTTGTCGCAGGCCATCGCCGAGGAATTCAGCCTCGGCCTGTCGGAGCGCGGCGGCCAGATGCTGGTGCGGATCTTCGAAAAACAGGGCTTCTCTCACGCCGAAATGGAATCCAGCGGCCTGGTGCGCCTGCGCAACGAGGGCACCGGCCACTACGACGTCTTTCGCGGCCGTCTGATGTTCCCCATTCACTCCGAGACCGGCAAGGTGATCGGATTCGGCGCTCGCGCGCTGGCCGAGGGAGACGAACCCAAGTATCTGAACTCGGGTGATTCCGATGTCTATCAGAAGCGGAGTGTCCTGTATAACCTCAACCGGGCCCGCAAGCCCATCCAGGAAGCCGGCTTCAGCGTCCTGGTGGAGGGCTACATGGACGTCATCGGCGTTTATGCGTCCGGTGTGCGCAACGTCGTGGCGTCATGCGGAACGGCGCTCACGAACTTCCAGGTACGCAGTCTGCGCCGCCACGCTGGCGAGGTCGTGCTGAACTTCGATCCCGACAACGCCGGCGCCAATGCCGCCGAGAAATCGATCCCCATCCTGTTGGAAGAGAGCGTGCGGCTGCGCGTGCTTTCGCTCACCGACGGCCTCGATCCGGACGAGTACATCAAAGCCAACGGCCCCAGCGCCTACATGGAGGCCCTGCGCAACGCGCGCGGCTACTTCCACTGGCTGGCCGACCGGGCGCGGACCCGATTCGACCTCCATACGCCCGAAGGCCGCGTAGCCGCCTTCCAGTTCCTGCTGCCCGCTATCCAGAAGATGCCCGACAAACTGGACCGCCTGGCCGTCGCAAACGATGTCGCCGAGTACCTGAAGATGGAGCCAGGCATCGTGTTGGATGAGTTCCGCAAGGCAGCAGCCGAGAAGCGCGGCCGGGTGACGCGCCGCGAAGAGAATACGCCCGACGCCAACGAGGTACTGCTGCTGCACGCCCTGCTTGGCAACGCCGAGGCTCGCGAGCAGATCGCGCCCGTGTTGCGTGGCCTGGCGGTTGTGGCAAAATTCCGCTCTGCCCGAATATTTGAGACAATCCTGCAACTGATCGCGGAAGGTGCGAATCCAAGCTACTCATCCGTGGAACCGCGATTGAGCGAACCCGACAAGGCGCTGCTGGTGTCGCTGGTCTTTGCCGATGATACTCTGAGTCAGAACTTCACTACGGAGCAGGCTGTGGCCTGCGTGAAGCAGTTGGCCCTGGGCGAGCGCGACGTGCATTTGGCGGATCTGCGCGGGCGCATCAAGGATGCCGAGCGATCGGGCAATATGGAGGAAGCCCTGCAGTTGATGGAAGAGCTGAACGGCCTGAAACGATCCTGACGCGCCCGGCACTACTCATCGGACGCGCTGTTGTAATATGAGTGAGACGCAATAGGCAAGGGGAATACTGGCGAGGTTTCCGTGGCAACGGAAGAACGATACAGTCGCTTTCAAAAACTCATCAGTATGGGTAAGGAAAAGGGTTACGTTCTCTACGACGACGTGTCCGAAGTCCTTCCCGAGGATCTGAACACCGGGCCCGAGCTCGACGACCTGCTGGCCGGGCTTGACGAAGCTGGTGTGGACCTGCTGGAGGAGCCCAAGCTCGACCTGGATAAGAAGGGCGAAGACGCCGACGAGTTCGCGGAAGCCGATCTCATCCAGGAGAGTTCCGAAAAGACCAATGACCCTGTTCGCATGTACTTGCGCGAAATGGGCACGGTTTCGCTGCTCACCCGCGAAGGCGAAATCGAACTCGCCCGGCGCATCGAACATGGCCAGAAGATGGTCGTCCGTGCTCTCTCCCGGTCTCCCCTCGTAGTGCGCGAAGTGCTCGAGATCGCCCGGGAAGTGGAAGAAGGCAAGATCAGCCTGCGCGACGTCCTGTCGCTGCCCGACCTGCTGACGACGGACGAAGAGCTGGAGAAACTGCGGCTCGAGTTCCTCGTGGCCGTGGAAGAGATCGCCAAGCAGCTCAGGAAGGCGCAGCAGACCAAGCTGAAGCTGATAGCTACTCCGCGCGGCACGAAGCCCAAGCAATATCGCGCCACTCGCTGGGCGCTGGCCCGCTCGCTGGTGAAGATTTCTCGCGATATTCGGAAAGTTCAGTTCAGCTCCTCCATCTACCGGCACCTCTCCAGCCGCCTGCGTGCGTGCGTGGAACAGTTCCGCCCCCTGGAGAAGGAGATCGCCCGGCTGCAGCGCGCCATCGAGGATGCGCAGCGCGTCGACCCCAATCTGGTCAAGGACCTGCGCAAGGATCTCAAAGCCGCCAGCCAGAAGATTCAGGACCTGGAACAGGACTACGGCGCCTCGGCGACCGACCTGCGGCGCACGCTCAGCCTGGATGACCATGGCGAAGAGGAAGCCGACGCCGCCAAGAAGCAGCTCATCGAAGCGAACCTGCGCCTGGTGGTCTCCATCGCGAAACGCTACACGAACCGCGGGCTGCAGTTCCTTGACCTCATCCAGGAAGGCAACATCGGCCTGATGAAGGCCGTCGACAAATTCGACTACCAGCGCGGCTACAAATTCTCGACCTACGCCACCTGGTGGGTCCGTCAGGCCATCACTCGCGCCATCGCCGACCAGGCGCGCACCATCCGCATTCCGGTGCACATGATCGAAACCATCAACAAGATGGTGCGTACGCAACGCCAGTTGCAGCAGGAGTTGGGTCGCGAACCCACCACCGAGGAACTGGCCAAGCGGCTCGACCTGTCGGTGCCGAAGGTCCGCAAAGTGCTCCGCATCGCGCAGGAGCCCATCTCACTGGAAACACCCGTGGGCGAAGAAGAAGAGTCGCACCTCGGCGATTTCATCATCGACAAGCGCGTCGTGTCGCCATCGGAAGCGGTGATCAACCTGAACCTGCGCGAGCAGACGGCCGAGGTCCTCAAAACCCTCAGCCCCCGCGAAGAGAAGATCATCAAGATGCGCTTCGGCCTGCAGGACGGCAGCGAGCACACCCTCGAAGAGGTGGGCCAGCACTTCGCCGTCACGCGCGAGCGCATCCGGCAGATCGAGGCCAAGGCTCTGCGCAAGCTGCGTCATCCCAGCCGCAGCCATCGTCTGCGGGCGTTCCTGGAACACGGTCCGCAGGACTAGTAGGCAGTCCTCACGGATTCGTGGAGCTCCGAGGGCACCAGACTCTCCCACTCCATGTGCGCGGCAATCCGTGCCCGCACCTCGGAGGACGATACATCATGCCACCCGTCGCCCAGCCGCAGCGTGTGGATGCGCGGCGCCAGGTGCGCTGGCGGCTCATAGGCACTCTGTCTGGGTGCCACCAGCAGTTCGTACTCCTCCAATTGCCGGTCGATGCAGTCCCCCGCACCATAGTCCCAACCAACAATGCGTTCCGCCGCATCCGTCCCGCAGACCAGCAGCACTCGCCCGGCGCCGGTCGCCTGCCTGGCTTCTCGGGCCATTTCGACAAACAAGCCGCCATCGCTCCAGGCCACCGACAATCCAGGCCGCGACTGGGCCACCCGCACCAGCCATTCGGCGCGCTGCTGCAGAGGAGCCCCTTCCGCCGCCTTATGGGGGAATGCGCGCGGCAACACCAGCACGGCTCCGTCCGCCCACGAGAGAGCCGCTTCGGACATCGCCAAATGCGCCAGCGTAGGCGGGTTCCACGCGCCGGGCAGCAGCGCCACCGTATGTAGAGCGGCTGCGCCTGCCAGCAGAAATTCCATGCCATCATCGTAGCGAGATGAAGATCCTCCGAGTCGAAGCCATCGCCATTTCCATCCCCTTGCCAAAGCCGGTCGCCGACGCCGTGCGCCTCATCACGCACCGCGACCACCTGATTGTGACCATCCACACCGAGGACGGACTCTCCGGCACCGGATTCACACTGGGGTACGACGGCTCAAAGGCGATGGTCGCGCTGGTCGACCAGATCTACCGGCCCATTCTGGAGGGCGCCAACGCTCTGGATACGGAGCATCTGTGGGGCGAAATGTACCGCCAGTCGATCCAGGCCGGACGCCGCGGCGCCGCCCTCCGCACCATCAGCGCCATCGACATCGCCCTGTGGGACTTGCGCGGCAAAGCGGCCAGGCTACCCGTGATGGAACTGCTGGGCGTCCACTCGCGCAGGCTGCGCTGCTATGCCACCGGCGGCTACTACCGCGAAGGCCAGACGCTCGACGATCTCGTGCGGGAGACGTCGGCCGTGGTGGAGCAGGGCTTCACGGCTCTCAAACTGAAGGTCGGCGGGCAGTCGTCCCGGGAAGACGCCAAACGCATCGGCGCCGTGCGCAGAGCACTAGGCGACGAAGTGGACATCCTGCTCGACGCCAATGGTGGCTGGAAGAGCGCTCCGGAGGCCATCGCCGCCATGGATCGCCTGGAGGAGTTCGAGCCCTTCTGGATCGAAGAGCCCGTGCGCGCGGACAATCTTTCGGCCATGGCGAAGATCGCCGAGGCGATCCGCACACCCGTCGCCACAGGTGAACTGGAGTCGACACGCTGGGCCTTCGCCCAACTGGTGGAGACTCGCGCGGCCGAGATTCTGCAACCCGACGTCACCGTGGTGGGCGGAGTGAGCGAGTGGATGAAGGTAGCCCACATGGCCGCCGCGCTCGACATCCCCATCGCGCCGCACTACAACTGGGACTTCCACAGCCAGTTGTGCGCCGCTATCCCGAATGCCATCTTCGTCGAGTACTTCCTGGCCGCGTCGGGTGTCAAGATGTTCGACAGCGTGCTGGCCAACCCGATGAAACCGGTGAACGGGTACATGACGCCCCGCCAGCAGCCCGGGTTTGGCATAGAACTGATTCCAGCGGAGATAGAACGATATCGCATCGCATGAGGGCAACCGGCGGACCGTGGCGCGCATCTATCAGATGACTCCGACAAGCGAAGTAACCAAAAGGTCTAGAGTATAAAGAACCCACATGTTCACCTGGATATGTCCCCAATGCGGCCGGGAGGTCCCTCCTTCCTACTCAGAATGTCCCACCTGTGCGGAGCGGCGTCAGCAGGCCGCCGGAGGGCAGCCACCCACGGCGGCACCGCCTCAACAGCAGCCCCCGCAGCCGCAATATGCGCCGCAGGCCGCACCGCCGCCGCAACCGCAGTACGCTCCGCCGACACAGCAGTACGCGCCCCCGGTACAACAGCCGCCGCCCCAGTACGCCGCGGCGCCTCCCCCTCAGTACGCCCCTCCTCCGCAGCAGCAGTATGCCCCGCCGGCGCAGGTCTACACCATCGGCGAACAGAAGAAGGGTACGCCGGCCTGGCTCGTGGGCATTATCACCGTCGCGGTTTTGGGTGGGGCCTTGTTCGGTCTTTACCGCTTTGTCGGGCGGAACGGGACGACCTCCAATGCAGCCGCGGCCAAGACCGATGCGCCGGGTACATCGTCGAAGAACCCGTACGCCAAGTACGTGGAAGTGGTTGGTTTGCGCATCCTGGAGAACGACGCCAAGAAGCCTATCGTGCGTTTCGCGGTGGTGAACCACTCGCCCGCCGAGCTGACCGGCCTGGAACTCCGTGTGGTGCTGACCTCAGTGGACGCCAAGGCCGACGTCGAGCCGCTCTCCGTCATCGACGCCAAAGTCGGCACGGTCCCCGCCAACGGCACCAAGGACGTGGAAGCTCCGTTGAACACCAAGCTCAAGGTCTATGAGTTGCCCGATTGGCAGTTCGTCAAGACGACTTTCGAGATCACGGCGCCGAACTGAGCCCTGGCTGCGTCAGCAGCTCCGTCTGCCGGAGGGTCCATGCGCACCCGGCCGGCAGCGGCTTCACAACGGACATCCGGCGCAGGTTCCACAGCGCGTCGAACAGGCACGGATCCTTCCGCAGAGCTCGCTCGAACTCACCCAGCGCAAGTTCCGGCTTACCGGCGCGCAGGTAGGTGAGCCCGAGGTCGGTCGCCACGGCCGCATCGTCCGGCGCCAGTCGCTTGGCTTCCTCCATCAGTTCCACTGCCTGCAAGGGATGCACCACGCGCGCCAGTTGCCTCTTGGGCCGCACCTTGCCGGGTGAGTGCCGCGCCGCCTCCATCCATAACGATTCGGGCGAAAGCCACACACGCGTCTGCGCCACGCTGAGTAGCAGCAGGAGAACTCCGTAGCCCCACAGCAGGCGGGCATTCGCCTTGCGCATCAGCATTCCAAAGAGGGCCGCGAAGCAGAACAGGGGCAGATACATGCGACGGTCAGCCGCCAGGTCCCCGGCCGGAAAGATCGAGGAACTCGGCAGCAGGAGCAACAGGCCGCCGAGAACCCAGAAACCGGGTTGGGCGGCGCGGACCGTCCGCCACGCGAGCAGGGCAATCACGACGATCACGCCCCAGGCCAGTGCGGCCATCAACGGAGCAACACGCACTTCAGCGTCCACGGTGAATCCCATGGGCACAAGCAACAGTTGCAGATAGCGCAGGATCGCGACGCCCTGGTAGCTGAAGTAGTCGAAGGACGTGATGCCGGCGGGGCCTCCCACGCCGGATCCAGTGGCGTAGATCGTGCGCAGGCCCGCGCCCAGAGAGGCTACGGCCATCGCGACTGCCGGCCAGACAGCCTGCCTGTTGCGGCGGGTCGACCATTCGAGCAGGGCCAGCAGTAGCGGGAAGGCAGCCACTTCCTCCTTGGCAAGAAGGGCGCAAAGGAACAGTCCGAACGACCACCAGCGCCGGCCCTGCCACCAGTAGTGCAGAGACAGCAGGCAGAAGAGCGCAGCCAGCAGCGTCGCTCGGGCAAGAACGTACGCCACCGCCTCGGTCTGCAGGGGGTGGAAAGCGAACACCGCGGCCGCCAACCAGGCGGCACGCACAGGCAGCAGTTCCAGAAAGAGGCCGGACGCCACCCATACGCAGGCCAGATGCAGTAGCAGGCTGACGAGGTGGAACGTCCACGGCGCGTCGGAGATGCGCAGGTTGACCCAGAACGAGAGGTAGGTGAGGGGCCCGGATTGTGTCGCGGAGAAGACGTGCCGCCAACCGGCCGGGGCGTTCAACGGGACGTCAGTCAGCAGTGAGGGATCGTCGAACTGAAAAGGAGCCCACAAGGCACCGCCAAAGGCCAACAGGGCGGCTACAACAAGGAGAATCCGGAAGCGCAATGCTACCATGTTAGAGCAATTTCCGCTGCACTCCCATGAGCAAAGTTTCACGGCCACGCACCTCGGCCGAGCGCAAGGAACGAATCCAGCGCATCCTCGACGCGCTGCACAAACGCTACCCCAACGTCACTTGCGCCTTGCACCACAAAGACGCCTGGCAACTTCTGGTCGCCACCATTCTCTCGGCGCAATGCACTGACGAACGGGTGAACATGGTGACGCCGGCCCTGTTCGCGCAGTTCCCCACCATGCAGGATCTTGCGCTGGCGGATGTCCGCGAAGTGGCGCAGGTGGTGCGCTCGACCGGATTCTTCAACAACAAGGCCAAGAACATCGTCGGCGCGGCCCGCACCATCATTCGGGACTTTGGTGGGGAGATCCCCAAGACCATCGAGCAACTGCTCACGGTGCCTGGCGCGGCCCGCAAGACTTCGAACGTCGTCCTGGGCACGGCCTTCGGCATTCCCAGCGGCGTGGTGGTCGACACGCACGTCGGCCGCATCAGCGTGCGTCTCGACCTCACGAAGCAGACTAATCCGGCAAAGGTGGAGCAGGACCTCATGAAGATCCTGCCTCAGGACCACTGGATTCTCTTCTCGCACCAGGTGATCCACTTTGGCCGGGAAATCTGTGTTGCACGCAAGCCGCGCTGTGGCCAATGCCCCGTGGAAAACCTGTGCTACGCAAAGGACAAGGCGGTCCTGTGATACGCGGCCGTTTCGCGCTCCTCGCCCTCCCAGTGCTGTTGGCAGGCTGCGTCAAGTATCCGGAACCCTTCCGCCCTCCGGTACAGCGCAGGCCCATGGAGATCGGCGGCGATCTGAAGCTCAGCCACTTCACGGCCATGGGTGCGGCGACCGCGCCAGATCACTTCATCTCTGGAGTCGTGCCGGATCTGCACGACGGCGCGTGGCGGTGGGTGATGAAGAAACCCATCTTCCAGTTCCAACTGCCCACCACGAAAGCGCTACGGTTGAAGGTCGACCTCAGCGTGCCGGAGGTCACGTTCGAGCAGACCGGTCCGGTGAAGATCACGGTCATGGTGGGGCCCCACCTGCTGGACACAATCGAATGCTCGAAGCCCGGCCAACATCTCTTTGAGAAGGCGGTGCCGGAGGAGTGGCTCAGCGTCAACCGCCCCATCCTGGTCAGCCTGGAAATCGACAAGCTTTGGACATCGCCCGCTGACGGTGTCCAGAGGGGCTTCATCATCACGAGCATCGGGTTCGTGCAGTAGGGAAGCCCGCATGCCCAAGGCTGTCTCCATCCTCTTCGGAGCCTTGTTCACGATCGCCACGGCTTACGGCCTGGGCCGGTTGTTCCTGGGCAGGCTGAAGACGAAGTTCGCCCGCGAAGAAGAGCACTTGTTCGCGTTCGTGGCCGGCGCGCCCCTGCTGAGCCTCCTCATCTTCCTGCTGGCCGCGGTGCACCTCATCTACGACGCCGCCTTCCTTGTGGTGGGCATCCTGGTGCTCGCGCTGGTGTGGAAGACGAAGGCCTATCGCAGCACAACTGACCGTCTGCCGGCCCTACCCCGATTGTGGCAGTGGACGTTCTGGCCCGTGTATGCGGTGTTCGCCACCGTGTTGGTGATCTACTCCATGGCGCCCGAGTGGAGCCCCGATGGCGCCTCCTACCACCTGGGCGCCGTCAGCAACTACTACCGCGCGCACGGCTTCAAGCTGATTGCGTCGAACATGTACTTCTTCCTGTCGCAGGGCCTGGAGATGCTGTTCCTGTTTGCCTGGGCCTTTGGACGGCATTCGGCCGCGGCCATGGTGCACTGCGCGTTTCTGCTGGTTCTACCGCTGCTGCTGCTGCGCTATGGACAGCGCCAGGGCGTACCCGCCGGGGGCGCCGCCGCCGGGTTGTTCGTTCTGATCAGCCCGGTGGTCATGATCGACGGCGCCAGCGCCTATAACGACGTCGCCGTGGCCTGCGTCCTGTTCGCGATCTTCTATCTCTGCGAAATCGACGCACCGCCCGTGGTCACCGGCCTGCTGGCCGGATTCTGCTATGCGTTGAAGTACACGGCGTTTGTGGGCCTCGTCTACCTTCTGTTCCGCTACGCGTTCCAGCGCCGCTGGCGTCATATTTTGGTGGCTTGCGTGCCCGCCGCCTGCATGATTCTGCCGTGGGTGCTGCGGAACTGGATCTGGACCGGCAACCCCTTCGCCCCGCTGCTCAATGCGTACTTTCCAAATCCCTTTGTCCACGCGAGCTTCGAGGCAGACTACACGAGATGGATGCGCTGGTATACAGGGTTGGAGAGCGTCCGCCAGATCCCTCTGGAGCTCACGGTCAAGGGAGTCATTCTGGGGGGGGTCCTCGGGCCATTGTTCCTGTTGACGCCCTTGGCGATTCTGGGCCTGCGCTCCAAGGTAGGCCGCCGCGCCCTGGTGTGCGCCGTCCTGTTTTCGCTGCCTTATGCGGCGAACATCGGCACCCGCTTCCTGATCCCTGCCCTGCCCTTCTGGTCGCTGGCCCTGGCCGCGGGACTTCCTTCCTTCACGCTGCCGGTGTTGGTGCTGGCACACGCATTCCTTAGTTTTCCAGACCAGCCGGCGCGGTACGGGTCGACCGACGCCTGGCGCATCTCCAAGATTCCTTTTAGGCAGGCTCTGCGGCGGGAAAGCGAGGAATACTGGCTTTCCACGAAGTGGCCGCCCTACCGGGTGGCGCGCATGGTGGAAGACCGCACGCCCGCTGGATCCATCGTCTACGCCATGTCGCCGATTGCCGACAGCTACACGACGCGGGAGATCCAGGCCAGTTTTCAAAGCGGCACGAACGAGGTGTTGCGCGATAACATCCTGACCGCGTTGATCCCGGAGTTCCAGCCGGAGGTGCGTGTCGAGTTCCGATTCCCCCGGCAGCCGTTCACGGGGTTGCGCGTCGTTCAAACCGCGGCGCCGAAGCCCGGGGAGGGCGACCGCGACGTCTGGAGCATCTCGGAGTTTCGCGTTCTGGATCATGGCCAGGAGTTGCCACGCTCCGACGACTGGCGCCTGCAGGCGCGGCCATCGGCTTGGGAGGTACAGGCGGCGTTCGACAACTCGCCGCTGACGCGCTGGCGGTCGTGGGCCTGGATCCGCCCCGGAATGTTTGTCGAGGTGACCTTTGGGCAGCCTCGGACGGTGGACTGCGTACGCCTGGATGTGAGCAACGACCAGCACGCCGTCCGGTTGAAGCTGGAAGGCCGTGCTCCCTCCGGCCAGTGGCAGGAGCTTAGCCACGAACCCGTACTCTCCGGCGTCACCCCGCCGCTGGGTATGCGCCGCATGGCGATGGACGAGTTGAAGCGCCAGGGCATCAGCTACCTGCTGATCAACGAGGGCGACTACAAATGGGAGGACTTCCGGGACCGCGCCGAACTGTGGGGTCTGCGCGAAGCGGGCCATGTCGACAACGTGCGACTGTATAAGCTGGAGTAACCAAGGGTGCCCGAATACTTTCTTGGCGTCGACGGTGGCCAGTCGTCCACCACAGCGCTGATCGGCGACGAAACCGGCAGGGTGCTGGGCATGGGCCGAGGCGGTCCGTGCAACCACGTCAGCGCCGCCGAAGCCCGCACCAAGTTCATGGGCGCCATCGGGGGTTGTGTCAACCGGGCGCGCGACGCGGCCGGTCTCCCGCACGATTCGGCCTTTGCGGCGGCTTGCCTTGGCTTCTCCGGCGGCCCGGTGGACAAGGATGCGCTCATCGCCGAGATGTTCCAGATCGGCAAGCGTCTGGTCACCAACGACGCCGTCATCGCTCTCGCCGGGGCTCATGCCGGCCAACCGGGCATTATCACGATTGGCGGTACGGGCTCGATCAGCTATGGCCGCAACTCCGCGGGTAAGTTCGCCCGCGTCGGCGGATGGGGCTATGTCTATGGAGACGAGGGCGGCGGCTTCGACATTACGCGCCAAGGGCTGCGGGCGGCGCTGCGGATGGAAGAGGGATGGGGTCCGGAGACCGTCCTGCGGGCGCTGCTGCTGGAAGCCACGGGCGCGGCGAACGCCAACGAACTGATGCATAAGTTCTATACGCCCGAGTTTCCCCGTCCAAAGATCGCGGCCATGTCGCAGATTGTGGTGCGGGCGGCGTCGCAGGGTGACGAGGTGGCCACCGACATTCTCGGCGAGGCGGCCCAGCAACTGGCCGGCATCACGCGAGCCGCGCGGTTGCAGTTATTCACGCCAGAGGAAGTGGTGCCCGTGGCGCCCATTGGCGGTGTCTTCAAGAGCGACACCCTGCTGGAAGAGTTCCGCAACCGGATCGAGCTGACCAACAACATGCGGCTGGTGACGCCCGCGTTCGGGCCCGCCGCCGGGGCGCTGCTGGAGGCCTACCAGCACGCCGGGCTTAGCGTGACGCTCGACGGCGTCCCGTCAGAGAAATAGCTCCATTCGTTTCGACAGGGTCGAGAGGCGTTGTTCGCACTTTAGAACAAGACAATCCACTCTTATTGTTTGCAATATGACATAATCAAGCGGCCTGATCGAACGAACCTTAATAGCGAGTTCGGGTTGGAGATTTCGTCATCATGAGCAACGTGATCCTCGTTGGATGTATCGCGCTTTTCCTATTCCTCACCTCCTCTTTGGCCGGGTCGGCGCCTGCCGGCCGCCAGTCGGATTCGCTCGCCATCGGCTATTTGATGGTGGCGGTCGTATTGCAGGAACTGCAAACCCGAACGCTCTTCCGTGGTGGCATGAGAACGGCGCTGATCCTCCGCTGGGTGAGCTTTTTGATGTCCGCCTTGCTGGTCATTGGCGGCGGGAAGCTCCGCGCCTTTGGAGCGTAACCAAGGGCGGAATACCCCTTGGGCGCCGCTGACCATCGGATAAGAGGTTGACCTACCGGCCCGGCCGCCGTTATCGTGACTCATGGACCGACGACGTTTCGTCTCCTCCACCGTGGGGGCGCTCGCTGTTCTGCAGCATGATTCTGTGGCGCGCGCACAGTCCGCGGTGGGGGCTGTTTCCGGCCGGCCGGCCGATTCCGTGGCCAGGGATGAAGATTTCTGGCTCAACATCCGTCATGCGTTCACTGTCGATCGCAACCTGATCAATCTCAACAATGGCGGCGTCTCTCCGTCGCCGAGAATGGTCATGGATACTGAAAAACGCTACCTCGAAGTAGAGAACATGAGCCCGTCCTACTACATGTGGAACGTGCTCGATCCGGGTATTGAAACGGTGCGCCGCCGCCTGGCGGAGACCTTTGGCTGCGATCCGGAAGAGATCGCCATCACGCGCAACGCGAGCGAGTCGCTGGAGATCGTGCAGCTCGGCATGGACCTGAAGGCCGGCGACGAAGTCCTGACTACCAACCAGGACTACCCCCGCATGATCACGACGTGGAAGCAGCGTGAACGCCGCGACGGCATCGTGCTGAAACAGATCACCTTCCCGGTGCCGCCGCCGAGCCTGGACTATCTGGCTCACCGCATCGAGGAGAACATCACTCCCAAGACCAAGGTGATCCACATCTGTCACATCACGAACCGGACCGGCCAGATCTTTCCCGTGAAAAAGATCTGCCAGATGGCCCGTGCGCGCGGCATTGAAGTCGTGGTGGACGGCGCCCACGCCTTTGCGCAGTTCCCGTTCAAGCACGAGGACCTGGACTGCGACTACTACGGCACATCGCTGCACAAGTGGGTGCTGGCGCCCATTGGCACGGGCATGCTCTATGTCCGCAAATCCAAGATCCCAAAGATCTGGCCGATGATGGCCGCGCCCGATCAAATGGTGGACAACATCCGGAAGTTCGAGGAGATCGGCACGCATCCGGCGTCGCAGCGCAATGCGATCACCGAGGCGCTGACATTCCACGACAGCATCGGCGGGGAGCGCAAGGCGGAGCGGCTCCGCTACCTGCGGCGGCGCTGGTCGAACCGTCTGCGCGAGCTACCCGGGGTGAAGATCCTGAACAGCGACGATCCGGAACAGTCCTGTGGAATTGGGTTCATTCAGGTGGACGGGCTGGACGCTCCGGCGCTGGCCAAGTACCTGATGGACAAGTACCGCATCTGGACTGTCGCCATCGTGACGCCGGGCGAATACCAGGGACTGCGGATTACGCCCAATGTTTACACAACGTTAGAAGAGGTGGACACGTTCGCCTCGGTGATGGAGAAAGTCATCCGCAAGGGCTCGATTCCGGCCTGAGGCTCATCCTGGAAGCCGGGCGGCGGACCGTTCTCCGCCCGGCCCTGGGAGCACCCTGTTCTGGTGCCAGTTACGGGTCGAAGACGACGCGCTTCCAGGCCACTTTCGATCGCTGGAAGTTGAGGAGCAGGGCGACGCGCAGGCCGGAAGCTTTCAAGTAGTTGATGCACTGGGCCAGATGTTCGTTCGCGAAGTGCTCCACGCACTTCAACTCCACGATCACTCTCTCCTGAACGATGAGATCGGCCACATACTCGCCGATGTACTGCCCTTTGTAGCGGACGGGCAGGGCGACCTGCGATTTGGCGTGCACACCACGGAACCCCAGCTCGCGGATCAGCGCCCGTTCGTAGACCTTCTCCAGGAACCCGGCCCCCAGAACATTGGCCACCTCGAAGGCAGCCCCAATCACTGCTTCCGTAATCTCGGATTCCGATCCGTGTGTGTCTGTGTCCATCTGCGGCCCAATCAAAGAGTTCCGCAGGCGAGCAGAACCTCTCACACTCGGAACGGGAAATCTAGCCACAGATAAACACAGATGAACACAGATTGCAGCCAGAAGGAGAGAGAGTAACGGAAGAGGGCGGGTAACTTCGAAGTCTGTCCCAATTCCGGTCTTTCTCAGCTCAGTCTCCCATCCGTGTGTATCTGTGTTCATCAGTGGCCCAATCTCCGAGTCCCCCCGCCCGGCGTCCCGCCATTTCCGGATGTTACGATCTCTATTGAGGTCTTCATTCCTATGGCTAAACTCTCCATCCGCGATCTGGATCTAAAGGGCAAGCGCGTGTTCATGCGCGTCGACTTCAACGTGCCGCTGGCGCCCGGCGGCCAGGAAATCACTTCCGACAAGCGCATCAAAGCGGCTCTCCCGACCATCAAGTACGCTCTCGAACAGGGCGCCGGCCTGGTTCTGGCCTCGCACCTCGGCCGTCCCAAGGGCAAACCGAATCCCGAGATGAGCCTGAAGCCGGTGGCCGCCAAGCTGGCTGAGCTCCTCGGCAAGCCAGTGGCTTTCGCCCCCGACTGCATCGGCGCCGAAGTCGAAGCGATGCTGCCCGCTCCGGGCCAGATCCTGCTGCTCGAGAATCTGCGCTATCACGCGGAAGAAGAGAAGAACGACCCCGCCTTCGCTCAACAGCTCGCCAAGCTTGGCGACGTCTATGTGAACGATGCCTTCGGCACGGCCCACCGCGCGCACGCATCCACGGAAGGCATCATCGCGTTCCTGAAGCCGGCCGCCGCCGGCCTGTTGATGGAGAAGGAACTCGAGTACCTCTTCAAGTGCACCCAGAACCCCGAGCACCCCTGCGTCGGCATCCTGGGCGGCGCCAAGGTCTCCGACAAGATTGAAGTCATTCAGAACCTGCTCAAGTTCGTCGACCGGCTGCTGATCGGCGGCGCCATGGCCTATACGTTCATGAAGGCGCAGGGCAAGCCCACCGGCAAGAGCCTGGTGGAAGAGGACAAGGTGGAGCTCGCCAAGGAACTGCTGGCCACTTCCGGCGACAAGCTGCTGCTGCCGGTGGATCACGTGGTGTCGGCCGAGTTCGCCGAGAACGCTCCAAATGAAGTAGTCACCGAGATTCCCGACGGCAAGATGGGTCTCGACATTGGCCCGGCGACGGCGGCCGAGTTCGCGGCGGTGTTGAAGTCGGCAAAGACGATCATCTGGAACGGCCCGATGGGCGTGTTCGAGAAGAAGCCGTTCGACAAGGGCACGGTGGCCGTGGCAATGGCGGTGGCCGAATCCGGCGCACTGTCGGTCGTCGGCGGCGGCGATTCCGAGAAGGCCGTGAAGTCCGCGGGCCTGTCCGACAAGATCAGCCACATCTCGACAGGCGGCGGCGCCTCGTTGGAGTTCCTCTCCGGCCTGGTCCTGCCCGGCGTGGCGGCTCTCACCGACAAGTAGTCCGGCAACTCTGGTATGAAAGATGGGACGGCTTCGCGCCGTCCCTTTTTTTATGCCTTTGATCGTGACCGGCGGCGATGGAGCGCTCTACCACGAACTGCAGAAGCTGCGAGTTCCCTTCCCCGAAGTCGTCATCCTGCCCACGGGGCGGGGCAATGCGCTGGCGCGCGATTTGCGGCGACTGCCGGCTCCCGCCACGATCGACCTGATGGAGGTCGAGGTGATCCCGGACTGCGGCGCGCCGTACAAGCGGCTGTGCGGATCGTCGGTATCGTTTGGGTATGCGACTCAAGTGACGCGCCAGGCAGAGCGGTTCCGGCCACTGCGGCGGTTGAGTTACGCGGCCGGCTCCGTCGTGACGTGGCCACAGATGCTGACATTCCACATTGGCTATGAGGGCGGAGCTCTGGAAGCGCGCCGGCTGACGGGCGTGCTGATCAACAACACGCGGCATGTGGGCGGCTTTGTGGGTTTCCCCGAAGCATCGTGCACGGACGGCCTGGCGGACGTGATGGAGACACGCTCCGGGTATGCCTCGCAGATGCTCCACAACGTGAGTTCCATGCTGCGGCTGCATGTGTGGCGTCCGGCCCGGAGGTTTCAGGCTCGTGAGGCCGAGGTGCATGCTCCGGTTCCGCGGGAGCTGATGCTGGACGGCGAGTTGGTTTCGGGGATTGTTGCCATCCGCGTGAAGATGCTGCCAGGCGCGTTGGTTTGCCGGGCCCTGTAACCGGACGCGGTTGTGCCACACAATAGGGGGATGTCGACCCGCGCTCCTTTTGCCTGGCGCAGCCGCATCCGCTTTGTCGATACCGATGCCAGCGGACGCATCCACTACACGGCTTTGTTTCGTCACCTGGAAGCCGCCGAGGATGAGTTCATGCGTTCGCTCGAATTCCCGTATTCGGAACGCGAACCGGCGACGCTCTCCTACCCGCGCGTCCATGTAGAAGCCAACTACCTGGCCGCGTTGACCTACGACGATCCCATCTACATCACGGTTGCCGTGTCGAAGCTGGGCGCCAGTTCGTACACGCTGGAGTTCAACGTGTATCTGGAGGAGACGTCGGAAGTGGCGGCCAGCGGCATCGTTACCGTGGTGTGCATGTCGACGCGGACCCAGAAGGCGCACCCCTTGCCGGATGACCTACGCGATGCTTTGAGTCCGCATCGGGTTTGATTCGGGACGGGCGGGCGGACGGGCTCGGGTTTGGGCGGAGTCTGGGGAGAAGAAGGCTGAGCAGGGGCTCAGCCGCGGACTGGGAGTCCGCCTTACCGGCTTGGCATCAGACGAATGGAGACACTTCGCTTGCCGTCCGGTCTGTGAAGAGTACCGGGCTGTGGGCTACATGTCGACACGGACTCGGAAGGCACACACGCTGCCGGATGACGTGAGCTCCGTTGAAGACGTGCTGGGAGCCCGTCACTTACGTTCCGGGACTGGGCCAGGTAGGACGGCTTCCTCCGCTTTGGCCGCCCGCAGGGCCATGGTTGACCCGTTGGGTCCGCATCGGGTTTGGTTCGGAACGGGCTGGCGGGCGGTTTGGGTTTGGGCGGAGTCTGGGGAGAAGAAGGCTGAGCAGGGGCTCAGCCGCGGACTGGGAGTCCGCCTTACCGGCTTGGTATCAGACGAATGGAGACACTTCGCTTGCCGTCCGATCTGTGCAGAGTACCGGACTGTGGGCTACATGTCGACACGGACTCAGAAGGCACACATGCTGCCGGATGACGTGAGCTCCGTTGAAGACGTGCTGGGAGCCCGTCACTTACGTTCCGGGACTGGGCCAGGTAAGACGGCTTCCTCCGCCTTGGCGGCCCGCAGGGCCATGGTTGACCCGTTGGGTCCGCATCGGGTTTGATTCGGTGCGGGCCGGCGGACGGGTTTGGGTTTGGGCGGAGTCTGGGGAGAAGAAGGCTGAGCGGGGGCTCAGCCGCGGACTGAGAGTCCGCCCTACCGGCTTGGTATCCGACGAATGGAGACACTTCGCTTGCCGTCCGGTCTGTGAAGAGTACCGGGCCGTGGTGTGCATGTCGACGCGGACTCGGAAGGCACACATGCTGCCGGAGGACCGGCGCAGTGCTTTGAGTCCGCATCGGGTTTGATTCGGGACGGGCTGACGGGCGGTTTGGGTTTGGGCGGAGTCTGGGGAGAAGAAGGCTGAGCAGGGGCGCAGCCGCGGACTGAGAGTCCGCCCTACCGGCTTGGCATCCGACGAATGGAGACACTTCGCCTGCCGCCCTGACGGTGAAGTTTCGATTTTCAAAGAGCTGGCCCGGCCACGTTTAGGCCGTATTCCGGGGCTATTTTCGAGGCAAGGATCTGGCCCGATTGGCGTGCCTCACAACCAGGGGTGCGGGCGGACTAGAAGCCGCTGGCGTGGAAGGTCACGAGGCCGTGGGTCGAGGGACGGGGCTCCCTGTCAGGGGCCGCCGCGCGCCGTTCCATCTCGCTCCGGATGTTCTGATTCACTGCTGCCGCGTGGGGTACGCCGCCGATGAAGCGCTCTTCCGCCTCAGTGGCCTCCCAGGGCCGAGTGGTTTCGAAGAGGATTCCGGTTTGTTTCGTCAACCGCGTGATCTCGGCCAACGGCGTGGTTTTCGAGATGGCTTCGATGGCCACCGTGTGCTGCTGCATGAGGGCGGCTCGCTCGGTTTGGAGCTTGCGGAGTTCGTTGATGGCGCGATAGAGGGACCGCTCCAGGTCGCGGCGGTAGCGGGCGTAGCGTTCGAGCTTGTCTGTTTCGGGGCCGGGGGTGGCCATTGGGTCCGTTTTGGCGAGGATCTCCGACTCGAAGGTTTCGATGCGCATCAGGTTCCAGGAGTGGGTCAGGATGCGTTGGAAGATCTCGACTTCGAGGCGGCCGCTGGGGCAGGTCTGGGTGAGGAGTTCGGACTGCAGGGTTTCGAAGTCCGCGCGTTCGGCGTCGGAGATGTTGAGGGTCTTGGCGGTGAAGCCATGATTGCGGGCGTTCTGGGCCGATTTCGCTTTGCCCTCGACGGAGGTGGGCCCGGTGGAACGCCGGGCGTTGGCCTGGTTGGCGGTGATCTGAGCGGCGGTAGCCATAGTAAAGTCTCCTTAGAAATGCAAAAAGGCCGGGATAGCAACCGGCCTATCTTCACGATAGCTTGGAGAGTCAAGCCTCTTTCGCCTTTTGTTCTTATCTATATATTGAAAATAAAAGAGATAAAGATCTGATTACGCCTGTGACCGCCGTCTGTTCGCCCCTGGTTTTTTGGGCGGATCATCCCGGTTGACTGGCGGATAGCAGGGCGTCCAACTGACAGCCGAACGCACTTGCGCTGGCCGAAAGGCCAAAGCGACGGGGACACCTCAGCCCTCCGAGCTTGTGTACTTTGCGCTTTCGTTGACTCCCGAGCTTTGCGGCCAACCTCAACGGCGCGAGCCGGAACGAATCGCGTCGGACTGACTGACGCTCGACTGCGATTCGCCAACCGACAGGACCGTCGAGTTGGAGCGAACTCCGCCGATGGAGACTTCAAGGATTCGTTCTCCGGGGTCAATTTGAGGAATCTTCAGATTGACCTGCAGTAACCCGGCCTTACCGGGCACGAGGCCCGCAGAGGCGATCTCGGCAGGTTGCCCGCCAACTTTCGCCTCAAGTTGAGCCACAGGGACAAGCAATGGCTCATCGGGAGCGGCCTCTCCTGTGGTGATTGAACTATCGACGCGCCCTTGTCCGGTCATATACGCGATGACATACTCTCCGGGATGGGCGGGAGTTTGGGCCGAATTCTGCGTGCCGGTGGGGTGATTTACCGCCAGTGCGTGGTTGGAGTCCTGCATCGCCAGAGTACCGGGCGCTATTTCCTGGATGGTGATGCGGGTCACGTCGGACTGAAGACCATTAACCGCGATCAGGAGGTTTCCGGTACCGGGTGAGATCTCGAAAGGCACCTGGACCTTCAGTTGAGCCGGACTGGCTTCCAGCAGCGGAACGGCTTGCCCGTTAATCGTTACCGATGTTCCGCCCAGCGTCATCGGGAGCGGGTAGCCTTCCGCCGAAGCAGACTGAGCGGCCAGGTTCTCTCCGTAGATTGTCATCAGGCCGCCGGGCGCCAGTGCGGGCTCTCGACTGAAGGAATTGCCCACGCCCCCGGACTTCACGACGGGCTGCCCTGTGGTTACCGCGAAGGGGAGCGGGTTCGAAACTCCGGCGGACGTCCCGACGGTGATCGTGGCGGCAACGGAGCGGGCTACAAGGTCCGACGCCACGGTGGCCGTCAGTTCTTCCGGTCCGACAAATGACGTCGGCAGCGCGACGCCGTTCCACTGAACAACGGCACTGGCGATGAAGTTGGAGCCGCGAACGGTCAGGGTGAACACCGGGCTGCCTGGGGCGATCGATGTGGGGTTTAGCGACCCGATAGCCGGCGGCAATGGGTCGATCCGGAACCCGGCCGTGTAAGAAGTGGCCCCGCTTGGGCCCGCGACAACTATGTCAACCGAGCCCGGCGCCGTCACCAAGCCTGCGTCGACCACAGCGCTTAGGCAATTCGGGTTAATGTACTGTGTGGTCAGCTTCGAGCCGTTCCATAGGATGGAATGGCCCGAGAAGAAGCCCGTTCCATTCGCTGTAAGCGTGAAGCTTGTCACTCCAGCCGTAACACTCGCAGGGCTTACGCTTTCGAGAGTGGGCGCGTTGATCAGGAATCCAAAACTGCCTGAGGACACACCAGAGCTCATGAACCACTCCCCGTTCACGACCTCAACGGAGGCTAGCATCGCCTTGCCTAGAAGCGATGCCGGCACGGCTGCACTCAGCTGGGTCGAATTGACGAACTGCGTGGCCAACTTCACGCCATTGAACTTCACTAACGACCCGCTGTAGTAGTTTGCTCCGCTGACGTTCAGCGTGAGTGATGGCCCTCCCGCAAAGGCAGACGTAGGATCGAACCTCGAGATCTGCGGGGTCGCCTCCCGCGGGTAGAACACCCGACGTTCGGACAATCCGCCATCGGGGTTGACAACGAAGAGCGAAATACCTGAAATCGGACTGCTCGGGCTGTATTGGACGACGGAACGCCTGAGTAGCGAGGCATCGATGGTCGCAAGCAGTTGGGTCGAGTTCACGAACACCGTCGGCACGCGGGTCGACCCCCATCGTACAGCCGCACCTGGCACGAATCCCGCCCCCGCAACAGTCAAGGTAAGGCCCGGCCCGTCGACCGCAGCTCCGGTCGGGGTCATGGAGTCGAAGGTTGGCGGATTGCCAATGACTAGCAGCTCTTCGCTCGAAAAAGTCTGGGTCGGGGGATCGTAGACCTGCACCATTGCCCTGGCGGGGGTCGCAGCGATGTACTCCGGCACGACTGCCGTGAGTGTGGTCGAGTTTATGTATGAGGTTTGTAGTGTCGCCGCCAGGCCGGCCGAGAGCATCAGGACATTGGACGGTACGAAGCCTCTCCCAGTGACGGTCACTGTTGCCGGTGCCAGACGACTTGGAACTGGGGGGCCGACCGTCAGGAGGATGGGCCGCACGCCGATCCCCGTCGAATTCGTGGCCACTCCGTTCGGATTCTTCACAACCATTGTGAACTTCCCACACAGAGCGATGAGGTTGCTGGCAATCGTAACCTGCAAATGTCCGGAATCTGTAAATGTTGTAGGCAGGGGCTTCCCGTCCCAATAGACCACGGCGCCGCTGACAAAGCCTCCCCCGAGAACCGGCGTCGTGAAAGTCGGCCCCCCCGCGTCGACCGGATTGGGATAGATTCCGCCGAGCCAGGGCGTCTGGGCACCAGCCGTAGACGCAACTGAAACCAGAAGCAGAACTGCATGGGGCAGGAACTTGAGCGTGGACCGAGACAGCATATGATATTCGCCTCTGTTTAACCTATCATCCTTTATGTGTCTGGCTTCCATATTGACCGATCTCCGCATCTTTCGTCCACCGCTGACCTCCATGGGCCTGGCGGAGGCGGCGATTTCTGCCAATCCAAAACGTCATTGGCCTATTTCGGAAGCAATCGCATCAGATTTGGCGGCGGGAGTGCCGCACGAGAGCGTGTGTACTGAAGACCAACTCTCGAGCAAGCGATGCGGTGCTGGTAGAGTCCCACCGTGCCGCACGCGGCCCGCGGCGACTGGTGGCGCACCTGGGCGAAATGGATGAAGCCGGAGGCCTGGGTGCCCGGCAGCGAGCCGAGAGCGCAGGCAGAACGCGGCAAGGCCGCCTACCTGATGATGCCGAGCTGGATTGGGTCGAGGTGGCCTCCGACAAGGTCAACGTGCGCTCGATCATCTGCCGTCGCACAAGCAGATCGTGGAGAAGCACCTGAAGCAACGGCGGGCAAGTCCTTCGAACTCGATTATCTGGCCGGAGCCGTCGGCCCGGTTCCTGCGTGGGTCAGCATATTTGCGGCCAGACCATTTTTCGACAGGTACGAGATTGTGGGTGTGGCGCGCGACTCGCATAGACGGAGTCGGCGCGACGACGTCGGGGCCCGGTTCCGCATATCCGCAGCACAGCGGAGGGACGTCCCGCGCTTCATCGGGTTCGTGGTCCGGACCGTCGCCGAGCCTTCCAGCACGATCGCGGCTGTACGGCAGGCGATTCTGGCGAAGGATCGGAACCTTCCCATTGCGGCCGCCAGTACGCCGACGGAACTCGTCGACGAGCAAATGGTACAGGACCGGCTGCTGGTGCGCCTGTCCACAGCGTTCGGCATCGTGGGACTGGTCCTTGCGGCAATCGGGCTTTACGGAGTGGTTTCTTCTCAGGTTTTTCTACCCGCCACTCAAGTTCCGGTAGCGCCGCTCTCCGGGCCCAATGACAAGAGATCTCTTCCGATCCGAAATCCGGCACCCAATCACTATTTCTCCAGGAAGGTCCGCAGGTCCTTCGCGAACTTCGTGGGGTTCCTGAACATCAATTTGACAGGCGCAGGTTGGCGAAATACGCTTCAGTGCCCAGCCCGATCCACAGCGCCACGGCGCCCTTGCCGTTTCCGTGCTTGAGGTCGTTCACCACCAGCACAGGCTGTGGTGCGTCGTTCACGTACAGCCGCGCTTTGGTGCCCCTTACTTCGACCTTCATCTTGGTCCACTCGCCCGGCACCAGGTCTACATACGACTCGTACAGCCCGGGGGACTCCTTACGCAGTCTGGACCACTCGTACTCCGGCATGGAGATATACTGCGCCGAGTGATTGCGCCGCAGTTGGTCGTCGGCGCGACCGTTGGTGGGACGGATGTAGAAGCACTCGTATTTCGCCGGGTCCGCCGCGACTCGGAACGCGACCCCGACGAACCCGCGGGCATCGGCTACCGCGCCGGCCCGAGGTTTGCCCGCCACTTCCACCTCGATCGCGCCGTCCTGGAACTCGGTGGCTGGCAGTACAACAATGCCGCCGCCCTCGCCGTTCTTCGGGGCCGACAGTTCCGCAGTCGCGGCCACCGCCGGCATCACGCGGACAGCTTTGCGGCCCTGGTAAGTGACCGCCGCCACCGTGACATCGTGCGGCTGCAGTCCCTGGACGGAATCCAGTGCGAAGGATTGCCCGGCCGTCGCGTCGAAGGGCATCAGCAACGCAGCGCTCAATCCGGCCGCGACCGTAACAGAAAGAAGACCACGCATCGTTCGTCATAATACTCCGCAGCGGTGGGTTCTGCTATGAGTCTGGAGATTCCATCTGGATCTCGCGCCACGTCGAAACCGACCCCTCGACCCCTGTTCGGTTGCAGTCATCTCGGTGGCGTCGGAGATGTCCCCTTATCGGGCTGCGCTGGCGACCAGGCGTTCTCTATCCGGGCGACAGTTCTCACCGTCGACTACACGGCTGGGTGGATTGCTTCCGAGTAGCCAACGATCTTCTCAGAGCAGCCGTTGGTGGACGCAACGGCGTTTCTCATTCCCAATCCCGAAAACCAGGGGTCTCCCCTCCTCGACTATGCGGTCTACGCGGCTCCCGTCCAACCGACACCGAATCGCCCGAGTTCCATCTCACCTCGAGCGTAGAGGAATAGACGAATATGCCCCGTCGACACCTGGCCGATCCCGGTCGGCCTCCTGGACCGAACCGCTATTCGGGTAGGACCGATTGAAGTCGGCATCCGCGCAATGCAACAGTTGATGACGAGTCATGCGATGCTTACAAGAGCTGAACGCTACGGATGAGCAGGCGCACAAAATCAAAGTCGAAGACGAAGACAGCTGACAACCAGCCGAAGGGTTACGATTTTGGCGGCGAGCACTTCGCCGTCTACGTGGGAAGTTTGAGCTTCATCGAATCGCTGAAGGCTGCCGATGTTGTGGGTTGCGCATATGGAATCGCATACTCCGACGACTTGCGGGGTGAAGTTGCAGCCGTAAGCCTCGTTGGCAAAAACGAGAGGGCGCTATCCGATGCCTTCAAGGAATTTGAAGATTGGTCCACTGGATCCGGTACGCAGGCTGTGGATCTGACATTCATCTTTTTGACGAAGGGAGGCTATCTAGTCGGGATTGGCCCACGAGTGGAGGCACTCACAAGACGTTTCAACGCCGCTGCCTCACCGCTCTCTCCAATCGTCATGTCTCCCAGTTGGATCAAGTCGTTCGAAACAAGACAACCTCCGGTGGAGGACCTCCGTTCCTATTGTGAGCGGAACCTCGTCGCACCGTTCCTGTTCCACGGATGTGTTCTGCCATCGTCGCAGGATATCGTCAGGTCAACTCCTGATTCTCTCCGACCGATTGGCCCGAGGCCGCAACTCATCTTTCGTGCAACGTTCGCTGATGAGGAGAGGGTTAAGCGCGACGATGGAAGCCCAGCTGCGGTAATTCTCGCGGTTCATGGAGCGTCACAAAACCAGAACTCAGGCAGCCGAGAGCGCCCTAAAATGCCGCAACAGAAACTGTCCCCCGAGGACTTTCGCCGAAGGCGGTCGGATGTCTTAGAAATGAATTTTCCGGTGACACTGGAACGCTTGCGGCACTTTGGTGATCATAGTGACGTCATCACCACCATAGAAACGGCCGGCATCCATCGCTGGCAGATTGAACAAGCTATTTGCAATCTCACTCTTAGCTTTAGCTCCTGCAACGGAATCCTCCACTACACCGCGGTCCGAAACGGTCATCTAGTTCGGCACGTAACGGAGGCGCTGACCGATCGTTTCGAGGAGGCTAACGGCATGGATCCGCTCGATAGGCACCTTGATGAGCGATCCCTCCGACTGCAGATTGCGCTTGATGCAGCAGCACTGCTCAACCAGAGCGGCCACACATCAAGTGAGTCTGATCCCGTCCGTCTGCAACACCTTCTGGCGAAGTTCGGGTTCCTGGAGAACAGCTGAAGTGGGAGCCTCAGCAAGCGTCCCGGACAAACTTTTCGTATTCGTCAGCTCAACGATTGGCGAGTGTGCAGAGGAAAGGCGGGTCGCTCGGGAGGCAATTCGGTCCCTTAACCACGAACCCTTCTTGTTTGAGGACGCCGGGGCGCGCCCATACCCGCCGCGGGAACTATACCTCCCGAAACTAGAGAACTCGCACATCTTTGTCGCTATCTACAAGCATTCGTACGGTTGGATCGCACCTGGCGAATCGGTATCCGGCTTGGAGGACGAGTACCGCCACGCCCTGAAGAGGGGCATGCCGTGCTTGATCTATGTGCAATCGGACGCAGCTCCACGAGACGCTCGACTCAGTGATATGGTCGCAGAGATCCAAGAGGCATCACTGATCACATACGCGAAGTATAGTCAGGCGACAGAACTTCTCGAGCAGATTCGAAATGACGTGGAAGCGGTAGTCGCCCAGCGGTTCGTTCGTGCGGAACAACTAGAATCCGTTGTCCGCAGAGATGCCTCCGTAGAAATCACGGCGACAAAGCGCGGCTCAAATGCTCTAGTGCCAAGGCCGGAGGTAACGGCCCAACTGATGGCCGCATTGAATTCCGTCGGTGTTGTGCAGCTTGTCGGCGATGCCGGCAGCGGCAAAACAACCCTCCTCGCAGCCACCTCGGCAGAACATGGGTTCACATACATATCGGTCGCCTACCTCTCGCCGCTTGAGGTGGCTGAGGTTATTCTGAGGAGACTTAAGCCGACTCCGTCTTCAAACCTCTCTTATCACGTCAGCCTAGAGGGAGCTCATCGCGAACTACGCAGCGTCTGCGATGGGCTTTCGACATTCACACTGGCAATCGATGGCCTGGATAGCGCACTTCACGCAACGGAGCTCATACGGGCAATTGGCGGCACATCCTCTCTGAAGCGCATTATCTACAGCATCCGCTACTCAGAGTTAGTCAATGGGCATAGCCAAGTTTCAGTACCACCATTCGAGCGCCGAGAAATCGAGGCCCTTCTGAAGGAGGAAGAACGCTCGTTTGACTCTACAACCCTCGACCAACTGCTGAACGTTTCCAACGGCAACCCCCTTCTGCTGCGATATTGCATCGATGGCGGTGCCGGAGACTACTCACAGGGGCTACGTGAGTTCGAGACGGCCCAGTGGCATTCGCTACCGCCCCGCAGCAAGGAAGTCGTTTCCTACATTGCGATCTCCCAAGCCAAGTTATCCCTTGATGATCTTCTGCTGCTCGTAGGTAAGCAGCAGGTCGGACCCGAAGATCTCGGTAACGAGCTTCGGAACGCAAGCTGGTTTCTATCGGAAGACGAGTACGGGTTCTCGTTGCGGCACGACCACCAACGCGAGACTGTGCTTGTTGTTCTCAACGGTAGTCCACAGAAGCGCGCGTACTACGCTAGGCGTGTGGCTCGTGTCCTTCAAAGACGCGGCGATTACGTCTCGGCATTCTATGCACTCCAGTACGCTGGCGATCTTGAATCGCTGTCTGTCGCGCGCGCAGCTGTGTTTGACCTTTCGAGGAAGGGCGATTTCCGCAGACTACGCAATATCTTGGCTCGTATGGTCCAGGCGGGACGGCAAAGTTCGGACCGAGAAGACTTGGTGACCTCATTGCTAGCCCTCTCGGAAGTCGAACAGAATCTGGGCAATGCGACAAACGCGGTGGATCTTCTCGCTGAGGCAGAGCGGTTAGTTTTGGACTTCTCTCTTGTCCACCTTGCGTTACGGGTCAAGGAATTGAAGGTCTGGCGCCAAGCAACAACCTCCTGGAGTGAGGAGAGCATTGAAGCCATCTATGGCCTTAGAGATGAGTACAGAAGCCGGGGAGACTTCTGGTCCTGCGGGCGCATCACACTCGAGATAACGGTGTTGCTTCTCCGGTCAGACAGACTCGTTGACGCCGAAGCCGAGTGTCGTAACGCTGAAGCGGCCTTTCGCGAGGTTGGCGACAACTATGGCATCTCCCTAGCCAGGAGAAATTTGGCCACGGCCTTGTCAGCCACGACTGGACGCGAGGAGGAACTGGAACGGCTGCTCCAGGAATTCAGGGCTTCTCAGAACACTGATCGTGGCAAGAGGGAGCGCGCCTGGCTTTGTAACGTCATGGTTAGGCGCTCCAGGCAGGCGAAGCGATTTCCCGAGGCCATTGAATACGCCAAAGAAGCAATCCAGATTGGTATTGAACTGGGTGATGGGTCAGTTGTGGCGATGAATCACCTCAATCTAGGCAATGTATACCGCGATGAAGAAAAACTGGAAGAAGCGGTACGAGAATACCAGGACAGCAGTAATCGAGCTAAGGCGCTAGGAGACCTTGAACTAGAAGCCATGGCTACGCGGCTCTCTTCAGCAGTATACCTCGAGATGGGTCATCGGCCATTGGCAATCCAGTATGCTCTTTACGCGGCAGGTCTGCTCCGCGGCACCGTCATCACATCCCAGTTCATTAATTGTTTGGAGCAACTCGGCGACTCTTACGATCACCAAACGCAAAAGAGTGAAGCCGCAGCGTCGTATGTTGAGGCGGCCGTTGCAGCCAAGAGGAACAACGATGTTGACGAATGCTGGCGGCTGGGTGAAGCGGCGCTGGAGTTGCTGGCGAATCGACAGCACGTTGGCCATTATCTCAGCGCTATCGATCAACTCTGTGAAGTCGACGAAAAAGAGACAAGGGACACCAGATCCTTAATCGAGAGGCTTCATTGGCGCCTGCGACCATTGCTCTCAACGCTCAATGAATGGTCCGTGATCGGCGTCTTGGGGCTACATTTTCGACTGGTGTTTGAGGGCTTGCCGGCGCCAGTCGCACAGTTTCTGTTTGAAGATTGCGCCCATCAGATTCTCAGCCAAAGTGGCACAGAGACGTGGAGAAAGACTTTTCCATTAATACCGTTGCTGGCATCACTCCCCGAGGGCGCTTTGTCTCTCCGAGATACCGCGGTGCTCGGTAGCGAGATCGCAACTTCTATATCTTCAGTTCATTGCAAATCTCGAACGGATGGAGCACCTCACTGGGTCGTTGGACTCGGCACGCACAAGCCGATTCTGTGTTCCATCACGGCGCTGGACGCTGACGTAGAATCGGCGTTGGCGATTGGTGTGTTGGTTGCATTTTTGAAAGGGTTCGAGCAGGACATTGAGGATCAAATTATTAGGGAAAATGCCGTACTACGGCGAGAGATTCAGCTCTTCATTGGTAGCCATAGGTCAATGCCGCGGGATGTTGCAGAGTCGCTACGCATAGCAGAAGTGAAGGAGCCGTGTGTCGTCACGCGTGCCGAAGATCCTCATCACGAAGTGCCTATATTCATTATTCTCAAGGCTGGCGTTACGCGTGACTGGATGCCTGGAAAGGGAGCAGCATCGTCAATGCAGATGGTGATGGGGACAGCTCTCGGCGAACTGATATCCGCAATGTTCCACCACGAAATAGAGCTCGAAGTGTTGATGCCTAAGGTTCTCAAGGTAATCAGAAGGACAATTTCCTAGAGCGCGGATCTCGCGGAGAAACTTCCGGTCAGTTCGACAGAATACTTCGGTTGGGCGATCGGTAACGTTCAGGTAGTGATGTAGTTCACAGAGACGTGGCGTCGCAGACCAGCGCCCGTTAGGATTACTCCCCACAAGTCGCCTTGTGACCGCTCAATCGCATGGCTTTGTGGCGGATCACGGGTCACTCGGACGTTGAGGGGTCGGGTCAATTTGACGGGAAACGCCCGACCAGGAGAAGCGGCCCGCCGATGATAGCCGGTCGCTAGCGGCATGGCGTTTACGCCCCACCCGAACGTATAGTCCCTGCCTCGTCCCGGTGGGTTCCTAAACCGTTTCGGCGTCACTCGTCGATAGACGGTCGACGGCGGAGCAGGAACCGGCGGACTGCCGCAGCCCGTTCAAGACCGATGGTCGTTGTTGTGGACATGCGCCCGGAGGCCGGATTGGATACATTCTTCATAGCAGAAGCCGTTGCCTCGTCGGCCGAAATCATCTTTATCGTTGAGATGACGGCTTTTGCCAAGGTCCTGACGGAAAAAGATCGGGGTAGGGTTTCACCAATGCGATTGCTGGTTGGCCTTGTGGTTCTGTCGATGTCGATGGTGCCCGGACGGGCGGCCGAGAAGACTTACGACGTAGTGATCGCAGGGGCGGGTACGGGCGGCGTGTCCGCCGCGATTGAGGCTGCCCGGCACGGCGCGTCGGTCGCTCTGCTCGAAGAGACCGATTGGATCGGCGGCCAGATGACGGCCGCTGGCGTCTCGAATATGGACGAGCAGTACCAAAACGTCCAGTCCGGCCTCTATTGGGAGTTCCTCAGCCGCGTGCAGGCGCAGTACGCCGCGCAAGGCAAAACGATCTCCACCTGCTATTGGAGCGACAGGTCCCACTGCTTCGAGCCGCGCGTCGGGCAGAATATTCTTTACGAGATGATCGCGGAAGCGCGCAAACAAGGGCACACGCTCGATGTGCTGTTGCGGACGAAGGTGGCGCGAGTTCTCGCCACAGGCAATCGGGTCGAAGGCATCGTGACTTCGGCCGGCACTACCATTCGCAGCAAAGTGCTGATTGATGCGACCGAATACGGAGACGTCCTACCTTTGGTTCCGGGCGAGTACCGGATCGGCAAGTACACGGGCAAGAACGTCGATCCGAACGGCTGCGTCCAGTGGATCACCTACACGGCCGTTGTGAAGAAGTATCCGAACGGCGTGCCCGAAGAACTCCGGATGAAGAACCCACCGCCGGGGTATGCGGAGGTCCGCGAGAAATTCGCCCGCCAGATACAGACGGACGGCAATCCCGTGAATCGCGTCCTGCCGGTGAATTGGGCGATTCACAACGGCTATCGCGGGTTGCCGGATTCCTCGAGTCCCGAGAGCTACACAGGCCGGGAACCGGAGAGGATCACAAAAACGGTCCTCAATTGGTTCAACGATTTCCCCGTTCCAATTTCCTGGTTCGACCATGCCAATCGCAAGAGGGTCAACTGCGAGGCCAAGTTGAAGACGCTGCAGTTCCTCTACTATGTCCAGCACGATTTGCAGGAGCCGCTTTGGTCGGTAGCGAACGACGAAGGTTACGACACGCCCTATAATCGCGAGGAGAATCTCTGCGAGAACATTCCGGAGGAGTTCAAGGCGATCGAACGGCACTTCCCCGTGATGCCCTATGTTCGCGAGAGCCGGCGCCTGGTTGGGGTCCACACGTTGACGGCCGCCGACATCCGGCGCGAGGGCGTGCCCGCCATAGCGTCCCATACATTCGCGAGCTCGATCGCACTGGGTGACTATGCGGTCGACCTGCATGGTTGTGCCGAAGAGCCGACGCTCGAGTTCGAACTGGAGCGGTCCACGGATCGTCCCGCGGGCTTCCTGGGCGGGCTGTTCCAAGTACCCATCGAGACGCTGATCCCGCAGTCCACCGATGGGTTTCTCGCCGCGGAGAAAAACATCTCCCAGACACGCCTCGCCAACGGAGCCACCCGCCTGCAACCGATCACGATGCTGACCGGGCAGGCCGCGGGCCTGTTGGCTGCGCTGGCGGTGGAGAGCGGCATTCCTCCTCGCAAGGTGAGTGTCGCGAAGGTTCAGAAGATCCTGTTGGACGAGAAAAGCGCACTGTCGCTGGCGCAGTTTCAGGATGTTCCAAGGGGCCACGAGTTGTGGCCCGCTGTGCAGCTGGCCACCGCGCGGGGCTGGATGAGCGGAGTCGATAGAGGGCATTTCGGCCCGGCCGAGCCGGTGAAACGGCGTACGGCCGCGGTGATTCTGGCGGAGAGGGCGGAGCTCAATGAATTTCCTCCTTCCCGGCCCAGGGTTTGGCGGTCATCGCCAGGCGCCCGTGCTTCCTTCGAGGACGTTCCGCTCTATGACCAGGACGCCGGCGAGATCGAAGCGCTCAGGAAAGTGGGAGCGACCACGGCCTGCTCGACGCAGCCGCTACAGTTCTGTCCGGACGCGCCGATCACACGCGCGGAGTTCGTGGAAATGCTCTCGAAAGTCCTGAAGAGAGCGGTCCCACAGCCGTCGGATGTGAGCCGCCCGATCACGCGCGGCGAGGTGGCCAGTTTGCTGGCCGCCACGGCAGCGGAGCAGCAGGGATACGGCGAGGCCGCGCCTGTGCCGGTCCAAGCGTCGTATGCCGGTGTGTATGGGGCTCCGCAGCGTTCCACTCTGACTGTCGTCTTTGAAGACAACAAGCTCTTTGCGCGCGCCGGTGACGATGTGTGGTTTCGACTCTACCCCACGTCGGCGTCGGAGTTCGTTGCGACAGCGAATACCGCGCATTGGATGTTCGTGAAAGACGCGGATGGGCGCGTGAGCGAAGTTGTCGCTCGATCGGGCAGCACTGAGATACGGCGCCGCCGGATACCCTAGCCGTCGCCCTTGGAGCAGCATCGCCGGGACAGCTCATCGCCTTCCCTCGCTGACTGAGTACAGGCCACTTTTCGGACGCCGCCAAGAACCAACCCGCAACGTCCAGGTCCGCTTCGTAACACGCCTGTCCGTCTCGTCACATTTGGCTCGCCAAAGGGAGTACCTGTTTCCTACGTTGGGGTCATGAAGACATTTGTCAGCAAGGAAGGGCTAAGCGGGATGGCGCTGTGTCTAGGCTTCCTGTCAGCGCCGCCGATTGCCCGGGGTGCGGAACCCATCACGATCGCCATGACCGCTGATCACTGGGCGACTAAGGAGAACGCGGAGTTCTTCCGGCAGTTGGGTTTCTATCACGGCTTGATGCGACTGAACAGCGGCACCGCAGTGCTCAAAGGCGTGACGTTCAGCGATGGAACGATCGAATTCGACGTCAATACTGTGGGGCGGGGCGCACCTGGAATCGCCTTTCGTCAGCAGGACGAAGGTAATTTCGAGCTCCTGTATCTGAGGCCCGATCCGAATTGTCCGGCCTTCCGGGCCTGTATCCAGTATGCGCCGCAGACTCATGGGGTCCTGCTGTGGGACCTCTTTCCGCAATATCAAACGCGGGCGCCGCTCCGGGAGAACGGATGGAACCACATCAGGATGGTGGTGTCCGGCCGACGGATGAATGTCTTCGTGAACGATGCCCCCTTGCCCACGCTGGAGGTCGGCCGACTGGAGGGGGATGCGATGCAAGGCGGCCTGCGACTGCAGGGACCTGGCACGTTCGCAAATATGGTGATCACGCCCAACGCGGTGGACGGCCTCTCTCCCGAGCCGGCCAGAGACCCAACGGATGGGGACCGCGGTCTGGTAAGGAATTGGCGGCTCTCCGCGTTTTCCCCGCTGCCGAATGGTCAGGACCCGATGTATAGCGAGGTGCCCAGTGCCGGGCAGGAATGGAAGACGATCGGCACGGAGCGGAATGGGCTGGTAAATCTCAGCCGTGAGTATGGCCGGCCTTTGCCCGGGCCGAACCGAGCCGTCGCGTGGCTGAAGACAACAATCACCTCGGACAAAAAGCAGACAAAGAAGGTAGACATCGGATGGACACGCGAGCTGTGGGTGTTCGTGAACGGGAAACTCGTGTATGCCGACAAGAACCTATTTGATCTGGAAGGACAGAGAAAAGCGCCCGACGGGCGATGTTCGCTGGAAAATGGCACCTTCTCGATGCCGCTGGAGGCTGGCGAGAATGAGGTCGCGGTGGCCATCGCGAACAACTTCTTCGGATGGGGATTGATGCTGCGTCTGCCCGATGTGGAAGGGGTTCGTCTGGCAGCGAAGTGACAAACCCCAAAGTACTACGCGCTGGGCCGATCGGGTTTCGATCAGGCTCCGGTTTCCAGCACGACTCGAAAGCGGGCCTTGCCGCTCAACATGCGCGCGTAGGCTTCGGCCGCCCGGTCGAGCGGGTACTTTTCGATCATCGGGAGCACACCTGTGATCTCGCTGAACTTGAGGGTGTCCTCGGAGTCGATGGAGGTGCCGCTGGGCCACCCGTGAATCGACTGACGTTGCATGACCATGCCGAGCACACCTGCCTGAATTGGTTTCGCGGGCACGCCCACGACCACGAACTCGCCTCTGTGCCCGAGCCCGCCGACCGCGGCAGACATCGCGTCCGCGTCGGTTACCGTGGCAAGAATCACCCGGGCTCCGCCGAGTTGCTGGAGGGCCGAGGCCACGTCGGAAGTGGTGCTGTCGATATAGTGGCGGGCACCCAGTTCGTGCGCGAACTTCTCCTTGTCAGCTCCGCGGGCGATGGCCACCGTGTTGAACCCCATCTTGGCCGCGAACTGAACGCCGAGGTGGCCCAGTCCACCCATGCCCAGGATGGCGACCGTGTCCGGGGGCCGGGCTCCGGTGTTGCGCAGCGCATTGAAGGTGGTGATGCCGGCGCAGAGCAGAGGGGCCGCATCGGCACTTTTGAGGGCATCGGGGACGGCGGCCAACGCCTCAGCGGGGACCACCACATAATCGGCATAGCCGCCGTCGTAGCTCAGGCCGGGAATCGACAGATTGCGGCAGGCGACGAAGTCCCCCCGGCGGCATGGCTCGCACTTACGGCAATGGCCGCCGTACCAGCCAACGCCCACACGTTGACCGATGCTCCATTGCGGCACGTCCTTACCGACGGAATCGACGGTGCCTACAATTTCGTGGCCGGGCACGCGAGGAAGCTGGATGAAGGGGAGCATCGCGTTTACGGTGAGGACGTCGCTGTGGCAGACGCCGCAGGCCTCCACGCGGACGCGCACTTCGCCGGGGGCCGGATCGGGCACTTCCCGGGTCACCATTGTGAGGGGCCCGCCACCCTTCTCGACCTGAACGTATCTGGCTTTCATTTGGTACGGCTCCTTCCATGGGAGTGCTTCACGGACGGGCAAGCATTCCAGTTTTCGTTGAAATGTTGGATGCGCGGCGGTGGTGGTTGGCCGCAGGAAATCGCTGGGACGGGGTGCGAGTTTCAGCGCCAGGGCTGGCGGGCCGGTTCGTTCGACGATGCTGCGTTGGCGTCGCGGTGGGCGCGACGGGCTGCTAGCCCGTTGAAGACGCATTGGGAAGGGGTGCCCGCTGAAGACGCTCCCGGAACCGGTGCCCGCTTACGGGCGTGCGCGGTTCGTTGCGGGGGTCCGCTCCTTGCGAGTCGCGGTTCGTAGCGCGGTGGGGACCCCTCCGTTGAAGACGCGTGCGCAACTGGTACCCGCTTACGGGCGTGCGCGGTTCGTTGCGGGGGTCCGTTCCTTGCGAGTCGCGGTTCGTAGCGCGGTGGGGACCCCTCCGTTGAAGACGCGTGCGCAACTGGTACCCGCTTACTGACGTGCGCGGTTCGCAGCGAGCGGAGACCCCTCCCTTACGGTTGGGGTTCGTAACGCGGCTTCATCCACTTTGGCGGCCCGCAGGGCCATGCGGGACTCCATTGAAGACGCGTTCGGAACTGGTACCCGCTTACTGACGTGCGCGGTTCGCAGCGAGCGGAGACCCCTCCCTTACGGTTGGGGTTCGTAACGCGGCTTCATTCGCTTTGGCGGCCCGCAGGGCCATGGTTGACTCCTTCCCAGTCGCGGTTCACAGCGGTGGGGACCCCTCCGTTACGGTTGGGGTTCGTAGCGGCTTCGTCCGCTTTGGCGGCCTGGCCGGCCGTTCGGGACTCCGTTGAAGACGCCGAGGCACGACCGGCTTCCGCTCCCTGACGGTCACGGCTCGGTCCGATTGCGTCGTCCTGCCGACTGGCGGCCTGCGGGGCCATTCGGGACTCCGCCAGAATCCGGGACGATTGAGTGGACGACTCGATGCCCGGTGGCAAGACCGGGCAGGGTCAGGAGACCGCCTTACCTGAACCGGCCGCCGCAATCGACCCCGACTTTCGCTGATGCTCGTGGCCTGTAGGGACTGCGGAATTCCCTACAGGCCCGCCGCTCGAAAGCTGGAGAGGCCGTGGCACCCCTTGCCAGGGCGATGAGCGATCAATGAAGGAAGCCCAGCAGGTAGAGGAGCAGAACTATGAGAAGGATGGTGCCAAGCCCGACGCCGGCGCCCCCTCCGTAGCCCCAACGAGTGTGGCCGTAGTAGCCACCGCCGCCGCCCAACAGCAGGATCAGGATTATGAGCAGGATCAACATTGAGCAAATTCCTTTCTAGTCGGAGCGGCTCCGGGGCTACGCTCAGTCACTTTTCTTTACTGGTGAGAAGAAGGGCCACACCGCCGATCAGTGCGGCAGCGCCCGCTACCGGTGGAAGGGGCACATTGTGAGTCTTGTCCCGCGTTGCTTGGATGGGTCCTAAGTCAATGACTTTTTCCTTGGTCGTGTAAGTAAACCCGCCCCAAGCCAGGCCGATCAGTCCGAACACGATCAATACGACTCCAATGGTTCTCTTCATGGTGGCTTCCTTTCTCAGCACCATCGCGCCGTGGCGGCGCCAGCCGGCGGGCTGGCGCCGCCACGTGGTATTGCAGGGGCCTACTTTTCGAAGACCTTCTGAATCTGGCCAGCCTTCTTCTGGACGGTGCCAGCAATCTTCTCGCCGGTTCCTTTGTCCCTTAGTTTGGGATCGTTGGTGGCTTCCCCTATCTTCTCTTTCACCTTGCCCTTGACTTCGTGGAACTTTCCTTCGATTTCGTTTCTGGTGCCTGATTTCATTGGATTCTCCTAATTGAATGGGATCTTGTGCCCCGTGAGGCGCATGGGGCCGTGGTGCAGTGTCTCCTCGACGCACCCGTTCCGGATGCGTACTCACGGCGCCGGACCTGCTGGTCACCGGCGGAACTGGCGACGGCTCCGGTGATGCACGCCCTAAGATGGGCGTTGGCCGGCCAGTTCGCTGTCGAAACACCGCACTTGTTCTCTCGTTTGCACTTGGCGGGCCAGACCGGAAGCCAGGGGTAAATAGGATAGGCCGATCGAGCCGGGCAGGCGAATAACCGGAAACCGGGCGAATGCGGGCAAGCGGGTGCGGCAAATTCTACTCAACTCGTATTTCCGCTCACGAAGCGGCGGCGCCCAGCCAGAACCAGCCTCGCGCGCGGCGCTTGCTGAGCGCACCCCTCCTCGATTGGGAGTGGATTTCACATGGCTGCGGTACAGGTGGGTCGAGCTTGCTTTCGTGATCGCCCAACGCATCGAAGCAATAGCACTTCATCCGCGCGGGGCGCCGCGGAGACGCAGGTGGTGACCGTATTCGGTCAATTGACTGTCCGCCGTTACTGTCCTCCGGGCTTCCTCCTGACAGGGGTCGGCCGTTCCATCTCCGGCGCTGCCACCTAGTGTCCTGACCTGGTTTGGAGCTTAGGACCTCCACATGCTACTTAACCAGTGAATCGCATCAGTACCGGAGTGCCGACAATGAAGTTCAATCGAGCCAAGATCATCGCCACGTCGATCCTGTTCCTGGGATCCTCTTTGACCGCGTACGCGCAGCCAGGGCGAGAAAAGGGGAAAGACGACAGGCCAGACAAGCACGAGGGGCAGTCACAACAAGGAGCTCAGCGTGGCCCGGCGCAACATCCCCAGAAGCAAGCCCAACCTGCGCCGCAACGGGCTCAACAGGAACAGCGGGGCAGACAGCAGCAGGAGCAGGCCGGCCGCCAGCAGCAACAGAGGCAGCAACCACAGCAGCAGCGTGCCAGACAGCAGCAGGAACAGGCCCGCCCGGAACAACGAGCCCATCAGGGGCCGTCTCCGCAGCAAGCGCAGCGTTCCCGTCAGAACGCCATGGCCTGGCAGCAGAAAAAGGGTTGGCTTGGCCAGGGCGGATGGCAAGGGAACAACGACTGGCAACGGTCACGAGCCCGGCGCTGGGATAACGAGCATCGCACCTGGGCACAGCGTGGGGGATACGGAGGATACTACATTCCGTCGGATCGATGGGTGCTGAGTTTCGGGCAACAGCACGGGTTCAGGATCCGCAATCGCCCCGTGATCTACATGGGCTACCCCCGTTTCGACTACGGTGGGTTCTCGTTCATGATCGTGGACCCCTGGCCTGAATATTGGGCCGAGAACTGGTACGACTCCGATGACGTCTACATTGACTACGAGGACGGGTATTACCTCTACGACAGGCGCTATCCTCGCGTCCGGCTCGCGATCTCAGTGGTGCTGTAGCGGGGCGTGGCGGAGGTTCGACGAGGAAGCCGATGCGGCGGGCGACTTCCTCGGGGTTGAGGAAAGCCGGTCAGGGGACCGGCTGCGGACGGAGCGTCCGCCCTACCATCGAGTGGGCGGATTTCGAGTGGTGAGAGATCGGTGCCGCTACGCGGCTAGCGCGCCAGGGCCAGCAGTTCGGCCACTCGCCGCTGGATCTCGCCACGATCCATGGCCTGATACTCCTCCGGCAGGAGGCTGCGGGAGGTGCACTCCAGCACAGCTACCAGATTCTGGAGTTCGATCTCGTCGGGATAGCTGGGAGGGATGAAGTCGGCGATGGCGGCCTTCAGGTCGTCGACGTCAACAGTGGCATCGCCTTCGAGCGCACTCTTCATGCGGGCCCGCACCAGGACGGCCTCCGTATCCGCCCCCGAGAGCATACCCGCGTTCGCCAGGAAGAACTGTTCGGCCTCCTCGGAGGCTACGCGGGTCCCGGTCTTCTTCTGCATCGCGCGCAGCATGGCCAACCGTTCAGCCTCCGTGCGGGGATAGAAAAGCGCGATGTGCTCTTCCGCGCGCCCCTGCCGCTTCAAGTCCACCGGCAGCAGGTCGGGGCGGCACGTCAGGAGAAACCAGATCACCTGGCCCCGCAACTCGGTGTTGCCCATGAATTGCGCGATTTGCGCGAACACGCGATTACCCACACCGCTGTCGCCGGAGCTGGAACGGTCGCCCAACTGCGCGTCGGCCTCGTCGACCACCACGGCGATGGGACTCATCGCCTTCAGCAGGGTCAGGACACGCTCGAGATTCGCCTCGGTGACGCCCTGCCACATGCTGCGGAAATTCTTCAGCATCACGGCGGGGATCCCGACTTCGCCGGCAAAGCAGGTCGTCAGGAATGTCTTGCCGGTGCCCACCGGTCCGGAGATCACATAGCCCATCGGTAGCACGTCGAAGCGGCCGGCCCTCAAGGCTGCCGCCGCATCCCGCAGCTTCTTCTTGGCCGGCTCCAGACCCGCCACCATGGAGAGATCGAAGCGGCTCTGGACGAACTCCAGCAGCCCGCCCGACTCGGCCTCGATGAGCTCCTTCTTCAGGCGGGTGAGGAAGGCTAGCGTCAGAGGCTGGTTGTTTTCGCTGGCGTGTGAGATCAGGTTCTGCAACTGCACACGCTTCAAGCCGGCGCCGAGTTTCGCCAGCGTCTCGGCCGTCACCTCGGAGCCCGCGGGCAGCGGCGTGGCAGCCATCTGCCAGCGAATGAAGTCGAGGCGTTCGGCCTCATCGGGCAATGGGATCTCGATGGCGGAGACGCCCGGATTCTGCACCAGTCCGGTGTTCACGGCCGACAGGCTCTCAGTGATCAGGCACACCGTCACGTCGGCCCGCAGGAAGCTCTGATTCTGCGCCCAGCGCTTCAGGATGACGAGGCAGTTGCGGTCTTCCGAACCCATCGACGCGGAATCGCTGGCAGGTACGATGGATTCCGCGAAGTCCAGCATCAGCGCCATCTTTTTGCCGTCGATCACCCGTAGGCGCATGTAGCTTTCGACGAGCGTCAGTACGGCGTCGGGGTTTCGCGGCAAGCCCTGGGCATACTTCGTGCCATGGAAGGAGTCGTACCCGACGAGGGCACGCTGGAAATCGGCCTGTACGTCGGCGTTGGCGAAGGTGATGCCTCCGCCGCGGTCGTAACTCAGGACGAGATCACGCCGGCCAAACAGCCCCTCATTCAGGAACCTGGACAACGGGAGATACTCGATGCGATCGCCGCGGCGCCACGGCACCAGGTCGTGCACATTCCCGTGCAGGACGAACATCGCGAGGGTGCGCGAATAGTATTTCTCAGAGAGCCTTCGGGCCCATCCGGGCAGGGATTCCAGCGGCGAAGAGGGGGTGGTGGTGCTCATGATCAGTTCCGCACGCGGTTCTGTTGCGGCGGGTCGCCGCCAGCCTCGGGCAAGCGCAGTTCGTCATTCTCCTGCGCCGTCAGAGCGTAGATCTCTTCCATTTCGCGCACGCTCTGCTCGGTCTGTTCCACATCCTGCACGAGGTTCTCCAACTGCGCGCTGACTTCCTGCGGATCGCGCATGGTGACGGACTGATCGCGAATCAACTGCAGGACGTCTTCGATAGCGGCGCATTGCGCGTCGATGACCTGCCGGTTTTCCTGGATCTTTTCGAACTTCGTGACGCGCTTCCGCAGAATTTCGATGCGCCGGCGATTAATCTCCTGCACCTTGGGTGCGTTCTTGTCCAACGACTTTTCGAGGTAGGCGACTTCACTGCGCACCTGATCGGGGTTCAACGACTTCAGATACTCGCGGTGCGTGTTGGCGGTGAAGAGCAGCCGGACGTAGCCTTCCAGCAGGCCGTCCAGGCGCTCCGCCATCTGGCGGGCGAAGACCTGCGAGCTGGCCGAGAGCTGCTGATAGTTGGTGCGGATCCCCTGCGCCACCTGCTGGACGAACGCGTAGCGGCTGCGCATCTCGGGCGGCAGGTTCTTATACATCTCCTCCAGCCGCTGGGCATGCGCGCGTTTCTCGCCGGCATATTTCCACGAGCGCACCAGACGGCGGAAGCGGCTGCTCTGCGGCACCAGCGCGACGTACATGAGTTCCAGGCCCGCCGCCAGCACCAGCGGTAGCCCGGTGCCGGAGACCACCGCGAAAGCGGCAGCGCCGGCCAGACCGATCCAGTTGTACTGCCACTTGAGCGCAGCCTTGACGTAGTCCTGCTGGGAGAGGCCCGCTTCGTCCAGCTTGTGGTTGATTGAGCCCTTCAACTCGGTACCGAAACTAGGCTTGTCGTTGGGCATGTGCGACGCGTGTCTGTTTCTCGATTGTATAAGGCTGCGCGAGCCGACCGCCACGGCCGTCAGACGCTGACGCGCACCTGACCCGCGCCACCGGCCCGGCGCAGGCGCGCCAGGGCATGCGCCTCCACTTCCTGAAACTCAGGCCGCTCCTTCAGGCTTTGATCCCTGGGCCGTCCGAACGGCACCGGGATCTCCTCGGCAATCGTCCCGGGACGAGAGCTGACGATGTACATGCGATCGGCCAGGAAAACCGCCTCGGCCACGTCGTGCGTCACGAATAGAACCGTGGCCGCAGTCTCGTCCCAGATGCGCAGCAGGAGGTCCTGCATTTCGTTGCGGGTTTGAGCGTCCAGTGCGCCAAAGGGCTCGTCCATCAACAACACCTGGGGCCGCACGGCCAACGACCGGGCAATCGCCACCCTCTGCTGCATGCCACCCGAGAGCGTGTGGGGATAGGCGTTTTCGAACCCCCTCAGGCCCACGGCCTCGATGAGATGGCCCACGATCTCCTTGCGCTCGGCTGGAGGAGTCCCCTTGATCGAAAGCCCGTATTCGATGTTGCCTGCCACCGTGAGCCAGGCAAAGGACGTGTATTTCTGGAACACCATGCCGCGATCGGAGCCAGGGCCGGTGACGCGCGCTCCATTCATCAGGACCTCGCCGGAGGTGGGGAAATCCAGTCCCGCAATCAGCCTTAGGATGGTCGACTTTCCACAGCCGGACGGCCCCAGCAAGACCCGGAATTCACCGATATCCCGGCCATCGGGTGCAAATTCGTCTTCCACCTCGAGATTGACGTCGCGCAAGGCCTCGATCTTCTCCCCCATGGCACTGGTGAAGACGCGCGAAACGTTGCGGAGAGCGATCTTATTCTTTTGTTGCATGACCAGTGGGGACGGGCGGCGCCGCTTGCCGCAGGGCCGGTTGCTGCCAGGGGAAGAGGCGGCTCTCGAGAACCGTCAGCAGCCATCGAAACAGAAACGCCGCCACGCCTATGGCGATGATGCCGGCGTAGACTCTCTCAAAGTCCAGAACTTTGCGCGCGGCCTCTACCATGTAGCCGACGCCGCGCCGGGAATTCACCATCTCGGCCAGGATCACGTAGGTCCAGCCGATGTCGTAGAGGATCCGGAACGAACCGAAGATGGCAGGGAAGGAGGCCCGGAACAGGAGCCACACCGCCTGGGGCACGCTGGCGCCCAACGTATAGGCCGTTTCCAGCAGGGCGTTGTCGACCTTATTTACCTCTTCCACCACGAGCGACAACAGGTAGAAGAACATGCCAAAGAAGAGGAATCCGACCTTCATGCCCTCGTCCATGCCAAACAGCGCGATGAACGCGGGCAGGAACGCCGTGATGGGCATGGACCGCATGGGTGCCGCTACGGGGTTGACGAAGTGGTAAACCCAGGGGAAGCTGCCCATGATCAGACCCAGGGGAATGGCGACCACGACACACCATCCGAAGGCCTGGGCGATGCGCCACCAGCTCTGAAAGACATTGCCGAGCAGGTCATACTCGGTCCAGAGGCGGACCATCGCCGTCACCACTCCGGCCGGATCGGGTAGTGCCAGAGGCGGCAGCAGGTCGCCCCGCGTCAGCACAAACCACACGACCACCACGAGCGTCCACGCACCCACACCAAGCCCCAACTGCCATTGCCTCGCAATGGGCCTGCGGATGGTGGATGGTTGTGCCATTACTGTCCCGCCGGATTGGCGTAGATCTTGATATCCGTACGGCGGTTCTTCTCACGGCCCTCAGGCGTGTCGTTGTTGTCGATGGGCTTGTCCGGACCATTGCCGGCGGTGCGCATGCGAGTGGCGGGGTAGCCGTACTTCTTCATCAGATAGTTTTTCACGGTCTCGGCCCGCTCTCGCGACAGGGACATGTTGATCTCGCGCGAGCCGGTGGAGTCGGAGTTGCCGTCGATATCCACCACGGTGTTTTCGTAGGCGCGCATCATGCCGCCGATCTCATCTACCACGGCCCGCGAGTCCATGCTCATCGCGGCCGAGTTTGTCTCGAAGTAGATAGCCCGGCGCTGTGTCGCGATGGGCGTAGCACCCTTGGCCGGCGCCTTATACTCGATGGGGGCCTCGGTCGAGGTCGAGGAGAACTTGCCCTCCATGCCGGCGACATAGCGGCGGTCGACACTACCCTCTATATCGGGAACGCCCTTGACCAGGCGCATCTCGCGATACATATCCTGCGCCATGCCCATGATGTTCTGGTAGTCGCTGCCGGCGCCCTGGCCGAAAAAGGCCTTGTTGTCGGCGTAGTCGCTGAGGCGGACGCCTTCCAGCATGGTCTTGGCCAGATCGGACGGGATGTTGAAGTCCTTGATAGTGCCGATGAGCGTGTAGGCCCGCGACGGCTGCTGATGGATGAACTCGACGCCCTCCAGCCAGCCCTCCAGAAACTTGCGCAGTGTCTGTGGCGACGCATTCGAGAACCGGTCGCTGACCACCAGGATGTCGGCGATCAGCCGGTTGGCTACGCGGGTGTCGTAGATCTTCTTCGAGCCCTTGCGCTTGGCTACCGCATCGCTCATATCCGGATCCCACGCGACGGCAGCATCCACCTTCTGCTGCGCGAAGAGCGTCGCCGGCTCGATGCCATCCTTGGTGTGGACAGCCTTGGTGAAGATCTCGTTGCGCTGCTCGGTCGTCAAACCCGAGGTCTTCAGGCCGTTCCACAACAGGAAATGCGAGGGCGTGTACGGCGCGAAAGCGACACTCTTGCCTGCGAGATCCTCGATGCTGTTGATGCCCTGCTTGCCGATGACACCGTCGGCGCCGCGCGACCAATCGACCATGTAGACCGCCCTGGCGTGGAAACCCTTATCGGCGAGCTGTGCATAGTCCTTGGCCCAGACGTCGGCGGTCGTCAGCATCACGTCGACATTGTTGGAGGCCAGCGCGGCCGTGCCTTCGGTCCAGTCGTCGATGATCTTGAATGAGACCTTGATGCCCTTCTTGTCGTAGATGGAACCGGCTGCCGTGTCGAGGCCTCCGTTGGCCACCAGGCCGCCTACGCAACCCACCCAGATGTTGACCCGGACCCGGACTTCGTTGGATTCCTTGTCGCCGACGCTGGGCAGCGGCTTGGAAGTATCCACGGCCGACTTGGTAGCAGCTTTGTCGCCGCCCTTGCCGAACAGGCCCGAAAGGTTGACCACTCCGTACCTATCGAGGCTGTAGCCGACCAGACCCAAGCCTAAAACAAAGATGAAAGCCCACCCACCTTTTTCGATGCGTATCGCCATGATTACCTCTTAGGTCGCCTCCTGCAACTACGTGGTGCGATCCTGCTCGCGGCCACCGATCGTCTTTTCCGGTGCTGGGGCCGACGCCGAGGGCGTCATCAGGCCCATCTCCGCCTTGAACTGCTTTACCAGTTCGGCCGCGCGCAGTTTCTCGGCGTCTTCCTCAATCTGGAACCGCTGTTGGTCGACGTTGCCGATGGCCATCTCCATCCGGGCTTCGTTCACGGCTGTCGTCTCTTCGATCTTGCGGACCATCTCGTCGTGCGTCTGGCTGATGCCGGCCACTTCGAACTGCTCCATGGCGTCGGCCACCTGCTTCTGCCACTTCGAACGGCGATAGTCGCGGATCGCGTTCATCGCCTCGTTGGTCTTGCGCTCTTTCTCGCGCAGGAAGGCCTTCTTGACGTTCAGCGCCTTATCATAGGCCGACCGCGCCGTCGTCAATTGGCCCTGTGTCCGCGCGAGGGCGCCCCGGAGTTGCTCAAGGTGGATGGCGAACTGCCCGGCCAGATCGTCGCGGCCGGCCTGAATGCTGGCCTTCACCTTGGCTCCGAGGTCGTTCAGCTCAGCCTTATACTTGGCTTCTTCCTTCTCGAGCAGCGTCACGTTGGCTTTCACCATCGCGATGCTCTCGTTCATTCGCGGAACCTGGTCGTTCATGTCGCGAATGTTCTGCTCCAGGATGAGCTCGGGATCCTCAGCGATGGAGATAAAGAAACCAAAAAATGAACGAAAAACACGCGAGAGGCGGTCGAACATGAATTGCTGCTCCTTCCCGGCTAATTGCCGGGCACCTTACCGGACTCTGCTTTGGCGACCACCGCGGGCCCGGTGGTGATGGGATTCTCGGGGACAAATGGAGCCACCGCGTCGAAGATGCGGCGCTCTTCCTGTTGCTTCTGGAACCGCCAGCCCTGCAGGCGTTCACGTTCCTTGGTGACCTCGTCGTTGTTGGCCTGGATCTTCGCCCGCAACTCGTTCAGGACCCGGTCCGCTTCCATCTGGAGGCCCTTGTTTTCCTCGGCCTTGCGCGCCTCCAGTTGATCGAGAGACCGCTGCTGCACGGACTCGAATGTGTCCAGAGCCCGGTCGCGATGCACTGCGTCCTCGATCACCTCCTGTAGTTTCACTCCGGCCGCGTCCAGAGCCAGCAGGACGGAGCTGCGCTTGATCTCGACGGGGAGGCTGCGGATGTGCTCGCTTTTGAGCATTTCCGCGATCTTGAAGATGGTGAATCCGTGCGCGGGCACCTTTACTTCAGCCGCTTCATAGATCTGCGCGAAGGAAGTGGGATCGGCTACCGGAGTGGAAAATGCGGGCGCGGGCCCGGGATTGATGGAGTGGGCGATTCCTGCAATCTCATCGGCCGCACTGGTATGGGCAGGCACCGGAGTGCTCTCGCCCGTGTCGCCGCCAGAAGCCGGATCCCCCGTCACCGAGTCGACCGAAACGAAGTAGTTGTACCACTTCTTGCTCATCGCAGCTATTCCCTCACCGGTAAGCGTAAGACTCCGCAGGGATTAAAGTCAAACCATATCCTCACCCTATCTGGTCTACGACGAAGTCAAGCCTACAGCGTAGCCAGACACTGGGACCCAAGGGGGATGCCAGCATCCGACGTGGCCGATTCCTCGTACTACATTGGAATCCGCGCCCCACATTGAGAGGATTCACAAATGCGGCCCACTATACACGTATGGAGCCGTCATCGATCCTCCAGACTGGCGTCCCATTGGTTGTGCTTGGGGTGACCCACTTCACGTGCCAACTCGGGATCTGGTTGCAGGACCGTAAAAAGGCAGCGTGCCACCTCCAGGATAGAGGGTGCACTGCACAGGCTGGCCCGATGCTCGTCGCAAGCGCCGTGCCGGCCCTCCGAGGGCCACTGAAGGCCCCAAGAAGTCCGTCCACGGTGGCTGGCTCCCAATTGCCGCGGGCACTCACTGCACCAGCAGCGGGCGCCATTCCCAGGCGCGGAGGTCATGCCTACTCTAGTGGTGTCTCTGCTATTGACTCGAGACGCACGACTGAGGAGCCACACGGACGCGCCATCGCCGAAGGTGCCGCCGTGGCGGTGAACCCGGCAGCCGGGTGAGCCGGTTCCAAGCCGATCGCTGAGCCAGAAGCCGGTAAGGACCACGGCGCGCGGACCTCTTCGGAGTGCGCTCTATCACGGTCCCACGAGCGTTTTCACGTTGCGATTGGCAGCCGCCCGTTTGCAGACTGCCGCTGGCCGCATTGGCGCGGGTGAGGGGAATTGTCGAAATTAAGGGGCATGGCAATAGGATACCGGGTCAAACCGAGTCAAACCACAACGATCGGTACAGAATCAGCAGAAGAATTTCTGGATTTTTGACAGCAAGCGAGCCACATCCTATATAATTTGGGGTGGTTACTCCTGCCCAGAGTCTTTGGTTTGGATAAAGAATCTTCATGAAATTAAAACTCCTGCTTGGCCTCGCCCTGGTGTCTCTCCTGCCTGTTATCGCGCAAAATGAGCTAACCTGCATTGCGAATCCCACAGCCGCTCCGAATGTGAGAGACGGTGGTCTGACAGAACAGTTCGGAGACGTCTTGATTACGTGCCGCGGTGCTCAGGCTCCAGTTGGAACCACACCGACGTTCGACATTCAGGTATTTTTCAGTGTGCCGGCTACGAGCCGGATCTTGAATCCGACATACCAGTTGACCGAGGCATTGCTACTGGTGGACGAGCCGGAAGGCGGTCCTCCACCCGCCAACGAGCAGATCGCGTGTGATAGCTTCGGGAATACCACGGTCCCAGGCTCGCCGTGCAACGTCCATGCAGGTGTCCTTCTCGGAACAAACTCCATAAAATGGACCGGGATCCCACTCTATCCTGCAGCAGGGCAGCCGTTGAGAGTATTGCGTCTGGCAAACCTTCGAGGGTCTATCCGGAATATGATTTCCGGCACCCTGATCCCGACGGGTGTCTCCGCCATGATCACGTTCGTGGGGCAGGGCGTACCCCAATTGGCCAATCCAAGCTTCACCGTCGGCTACGTTCTGGCTCCCCTTCAGATATCCATCCGCAATGCAGCCAATTCGGCGGAGCTTCTTGATGGAGCGCACTATGACAAATGCTGCAGCGTGAATCCGGAGTTGCTTACCAACCCATCGGGCGCCACCTTAACGGAGGCTACGTCATTCGTCGTGCGCGTCGGGGAGACCTTTGGCGCTGCAACAATGCTCCGCTCCATCGGTGAGACTTGGCCGACGGCCGATGCACCAGTTTTCGCGGCCACACCGCAGAACGGGATCGCGTGGGTCTACTCGACCGAGTCAGGATTTTACAACCCCGCATTCCCCGCCAGCCCGGATGGGCTAGATCGCGCGGGTCTGGCAACGCAAGGCACCCGTTTCTACCTACGCTTCTACAACGTCCCACCCGGGGTGGTTCTTTACTCCGGACTGTACGCATTGGGATCGACCGCAGCAGACAGCCCTGTGCGGAAGATCGTGAACGAAATCGGCCCGTTCGTCGCTGCTCCGGCCGTAGTGACCGCCGCCGGCCCTTACGCACCCCTCACCATGGTTGAGCCCAATGTCTACGAAGGAATATACGAAGTAACCGGCTTCGGCGCCATTCCGGGCATGATCTCGAACTACGACATCCCGGTCCTGGTGGGCTATAACAGTTCGTCAGTGACGCCTGGACCGGTGCAACTGCAGGCCGGGTTGGCGCCTAGGATCGACTCCGACGATCCATCCAACCAGACGGCGCCCCGATTTGCGGTTCCGACCCTACCGTTGACCCGCCACGCCTTCGAAATCTCGGGAGCATCTGTGGCCAGCATCTCGATCACGGCGACGGCCGGCCTCAACACGACGACGGCACCGTTTACAGTGCAAGGCGCAGCCGACTGCCAACCTGGCGTCTACCAGACACCTCGGACTTTTGACTGGGCCGTCGGGCTTTCGTGCACGGTGAACTTCCCGGACGAGTCCCTCCCGCAGTATCCCGGAGCCCGTTACCGGCGAAACGGTTGGTTGGGCGGGCCGAGTGGATCCAGCCAAACGATCGTAGTCCCGGCGGGCAATCACACATACACGATGGCCTATATCAGTGAACTACTGGTTAAGGCCGCGGTGAGCCCGGCAGGTTGCGGCACGAATACCTTGCAAGGCGGATCGACTCAGCAGTGGGTCTTGCCGGGTAGTCAAGTGTCGGCAACTGCGACAATTACGGCTGGCTCTTCGTGCAGTTTCCAGGGCTTCTCGTCGTCGTACGGGCCAGGTTTGTCTTTCCAGAACCCATACAAGGTAGCCCCCTACGATCCCGTCACCATCGTGGCCAACTTCAGCCAGGGCGTTCCGCGTATGATCCTGTCTACCTATTCGAAATCCGGAACGGCTGGGACCCGCGTCTTCAACATCGCGCTGCGGAACTCCGGCACGGCCAGCGCGGCCCAGCCGAACATCACCAACGCCACGATCGTCCAGAGCTCGGGGGTGCCTTGCGCGCCCGCGGTCCGGCTGGTCTCCTCTCTTCCTCTGTTGGGGCCGGCCACCTTGGCACCCGCAGCTTCGGCGACCTACCCAGTGCAGGTCGACTTCTCCGGCTGCACCAGCCTACCGATTGCGACGCCGTTTCGCCTCACCCTGACGGTTGCGGCCGCCAACGCCGCTCCGCAGACCATTGCAATTACAACCGCCCGATAAGGTTTCACTATGCGCAGAACACCCAAACTCCTTCATTTGGCCGCCTTGGCCTGCCTTGCGACTGTGTCCGCGCAGGGAGCCATGATTGTGGACATTGGCGTCTTCCCGGTGTCACCCGCCGCGACCGGCTATCCCGGTGGAACGGCTGGGTGGGGCGGCACCATCACGTACACGCCGGACTATCCAGGTCAACCAACGCAGTATGCGCTATTCACGGGCGTGGATTTTGACACCATCACACCGGTTGGCACCTTCACGCCGTTCTTCGCGAGCACCCAATTCGTGATGCTGGTGAACGATCTCGCTGGCACCACGTGGTCCGAGACCTATGATTCTTCGATCCCTACCGGGATCGGTCAAATTGAGATCTTTCCAGATGTGCCCGCCGGCGCGTTCTCGGCCGGCACTCTGATCTTCTATTACGACCTCTACAGCGCCAACCCATTTACTAGTACCGACCCCGACATTCTGATTGGGACCGGATACTCAGCCTCCGCGTTCGCATACGTGCAGGTGCTGGGCAATACGGAACCGGATCCGGTTCCAGAACCAGCTTCGGCAGCGCTAGTGGGATTGGGTTTGGCCGGTGTGGTGGCCATCCGGCATCGATTCGGGCGGAAGTCCCGCTAACATCGGGCCGGTATGCGCACCGGAAACTGACTGAAATCCGAAGGGCGATTCAGACTCAGCGGCTGAGAACAAACGGGCCGGGCCGCGGAGAGCGGGAATGCCACCCTCCACGGCCCGGCCCGTTCTGCGTTCTTGATTAGCGGAGACTATTCAGCAGCTTCACGGCGTTGCTCAACGTCTGCCAGCGCTGCTCTTCGCCATGGACGCCCGATTCCACGCAGACAGGGCCGTTATAGCCCTTGGCTTTCAGCGCTGCCATGAACTTGGGGATGTTCACTGAGCCTTCACCCAGGATGCGTTCGGTCCCAAGAGAGCCCGGCTTGGCGGCATCGGGCCAGTCGCCGTCCTTGCCGTGGACGCTGATCACCTGACCGGCCAGGAGCTCAAATGCGGCGACCGGTTCGCCCGAACCGTAGAGGATCATGTTGGCCGGGTCGAAGTTGATTTTGACGTTGGCGCGTTCCACATCGCCAAAGAAGGCGAGGAGTTGATCGGCCGGCTCCTGGCCGGTTTCCAGGCAATAGGTCATGCCGAACGTGGCGGCATAGTCGGCGATACGGCGCACCAGATCGCGGACGGCGATGTACTCGGGGTGAGTCGGGTCGTGGGGGATGAAGCCGACGTGGCAGCCAAAGCTCTTCACACCCAAGGCCGCCGCGAAGTCGATCACCTCACGGGTGCGTAGTTCGCGGGCGGCACGAGTCTCCGCCGGCATGAAGCCGACGGTGCGCACGACCGTGGGGATATCGGCGTAGTCCTCGCCTTCGTAGGCGGCGAAGACCGTAAAGACGTGGAAGTCCTCGGTGGCGATGGCGGCCTTCCAGGCGGCCGTCGTCTCGGGCGTGAGCTTCACTGTGCCGTCAATGGCCAGTTGGCCGGAGACAACGCCGCAGGACTTCACGGTGCGAAGCGTGGCCAGGGCATCGGGTTCAGCCCAGAAAAAGATGCCGACTTCGCGATCTTTCAGGGTCAAATTTGACATGGCAGAATCTCTCCTTGGCGGGCCCGCGCGTCCTCAAGAAGGCGGGTCAATTTCACGGCGTCGGCTGACGACTGCGGGGTGCAGCGCTCAGGCTTCGAGCCGGTCTGAATGCAATGGACAAAGTACTCGATTTCGGCCTGGTAGCCGTCGACCGGAGAGAGCGGCAAGGCGCGCTCCTCTCCACGGCCGTACCAGTGCGGCGGGCGTCCGGCGGAGCTGTACTCGATGGCCGCGTCCTTGCCGACCACCGTGTACTCCATCGAGAACGGATAGTTGGATTGCAGATGCCAGCCGCCCGTGATCGTCACTGAGAAGCCATTGGGATAGTAGAGCTGGGCGGTAAGCATGTCGACGCCGCCGGGCAAATCTTCAAAGCCGGTGGCGGAGACGGCCTGGGGCTTGCCAAAGCAGACGAGGGCCATGTCGACATCGTGGATGAGCAGGTCGAAGACGCCGCCGCCGGAAGTGGACTTGTTCGCCAGCCACGCACTCCAGCCAGGCGCGGCGCAGCGGCGGCGGAACAGGCCATGGCGGGGTTCGCCGAGTTTGCCGGTCTGTGCCGCTTCGATAAGCGGGATGTAGGCGGGGAAGAAACGCAGAACCTGGGCACTCATCAGAAGCCGGCCGGCCTTTTCGGCCTCGGCCATCATCTGGTCGCACTGCGCGGCGTCGAGCGCCATGGGTTTTTCCACGAGAACGTGTTTGCCGGCCCGCAAGGCCTCGATGGCGATGGGCGCGTGCATGGCCGTGGGCAAACAGAGGTCCACTGCGTCCACGTCGGCCCGCCGCACACATTCCAGGGCGTCGGCGAATTTCTGGGCGGATTGGAAATCAACCGCCTCGCCGTCGATGTCCAGGTTGCCCTGGATGGAGGATAGATCTCCGGCCAGGACCTTTGGTTCATTACAGCTTACGGCGCCGATCTCGACACCGGGGATTCTTTTGTAGGCTTTCAGATGGGTCAATCCCATGAAGCCAAGTCCGACCACTGCTATGCGCATAGACTTTGCCATCGTAGCAAGGTGGTGAGAGAGAAGGCTGAAGAGACGCGGAAGCCCCCTCCGGGCTGGAGGGGGCCGGTGCTAGATCGCGTGGACTTCGAACGAAAAACGCTCCGGCGGGAAGGCCGAGGTGGGATCGGGCGAGAGGTTCGACCAAGTGCTATAGGCGGTCGAGGCCAGGGTCGCCTTCAGATACAGAAGGAACTGATCGGAGAAGCAGTTCAGCGGAGGTGGCTGTCGGAAAGCCAGTCGCGTGCCTACGGCGTTTTCAGGGGCGATGCCATGGGTATCCACCGCCTTGTCGCGCAGCAGCATCACGAAGCTCGAGCGGCCGGCATGGGGCCAGACGTCGGGGCGCAGCAGCGGGCGAAGGTCCTGACGCATTTCGAACGTCATCTCGCATTGGCGGATCCAGTCGAGGATGGAGTCACCCAGGCGCCAGTGCTCGATGAGGCCGAGGTACTGCTCGACAAGTTGGATAGCCAGATCCATCTTGCGCCGCTCCTGATCCAGCGGTTCCATCGGGATTTGGGCCAGCATTTCCTCTGATTCGATCAGCGTGCTGGCCATCTCGATGGTCCGGCTCATGCGTGCCGCTTCGGCGCCGGCCCGGATGAGAAGGGGCGGCAACTGGTGGAGTTTGTCGCCCGGAATCTCGACGAAGTGTCTGTCACCTAGGATCTCCATAAACACCTCTGCAGAAGTGATCGGCAGACCGGGCCGGTTTCCTGATGGTTCTGTCGATTATACGGATGCTTGGGGTTCCAAACAAGTTTCAATTGCGGTGGTTTGGGCCGGTACCGGGTACTTGCGTCCGTTCAGGATGACACCGATCCAGGTGGAGCGGACGAAGTAGTGGTAGCTGGCGAGCAGGATTGGAACGGCGGCGAACAGCCCAATCAGTGCTTTGACCTCGGCTGGCCACGGCAGCGGCATCATTGGGATCTGCAGGGCGACCAGGACCGGCGGATGAACAATATAGAGCCAATAGGCCGAATCCGAGAGGTAGCGGTGCCGGGCGGAAGGCTGCGAGCAATAGCGGAGGAAGAGCCCGATGAGGCCGAAGATCATGAACCACGCGGTGAGGGCGGTGCCGGCGCAGGTGGCGAGAAAGGCGGGCCAATCGCGAACGGCGCGGTTGGCCACCTGGCGGTCGATGGCGCCGATAGTGAAAAACGTGAACAAGAGCGCCAGAGCAACGTGAGGCCAACCGGCGGAGCGAAGCAGAGGCAAGGATTCGCGGTGGCAGTAGAGACCCCATCCGAAGGCGAAGAAAACGGCATACGCGCCAATGATGCGGAAGTGCGGGGCGAAGTTGTGAGGTGTGTCGAGGATGCCGAATTCCATGGGCAGGAGGGTCAGGAAGGTCAGCAACCCCCAGAAGAGTGGGGCGAAGCGGTTGGTCAGCACCGAGCGGAACCACGTGCGGCCGAGCCAACGGGTGAGGCGCGGAGCCAGGGGGGCGGCGGCGAGGCACAGCCACATGAGGATTTCCAGGAACCAGAGGTGCATCGGCTCGATGGCACGCTCCAGACGGCCTTCGCCGAGCCAGCCAAGGGTCCGATTCCAGGCGTCGGGCTGACGGACGAGGAAGTAACAGAAGACGCTGGCGACCTTGAGGACGGGGTATAGGAACAGCATCCCCAGGAGGAACGGCAAGCCCAGGCGGGCGGCCCGGTTTTCGAGGAAGCCCTGCCAGCCTCGCCGGCCGATCAGGAGTGCGGCGAAGAAGCCACTCATGACAAAGAAGGCAGGTAGGCGGAACGAGTGGAGGAAGAGGAGGAACGCATCCAGCCAGTGGCTGGTAACGGGATCCTTGAGCCACCAGACATCAGGAAAGGTGGAGTAGGCTGTGGCACTGTGTAGCGCGACCCCGAGCAGCATCATGGAGGCGCGGAGAGCGTCGAAGGCGTGAAAGCGTTCGGAGGCGTGTTGCATGCACCGATGGTGAGGTGTAAACAGCCATCAACGTGAGTAGCGGAGGGTAGGATTAACGGTATACTCAAGCTGTAACCCACTGAAATGACAGAACAACAGCCGACAACGCAGGAAGTCCGCGAGGCGCTGGGGCGGATTGTGGAAAGCGCGGGTTTCGCGGGCGCCGGCCGGTTGTCGTCGTTCCTGACTTACCTTGTGGAACGAACTTTGGGCGGGGAAACGGACCGTTTGAAGGAGTCCGTGCTGGGCGTGGAGGTCTTCCAGCGGAGCACCGAATATGACCCGAGGACGGACCCGATTGTCCGGGTGGAGGCACGGCGGTTGAGGAGCCGGCTGGAGGAGTACTACTCGGCCGCCGGCAAGGACGAAGAAGTACGAATTGAACTACCCAAGGGAGGGTATGTTCCAACATTCGGAAAACGCGTGGCGGCGGTCGCGGCACAGCCCGCCGCGAAGCAGCCGGTGACGATACAGGTGGAGTCGTCCCCCATGCCCAAGGGTTGGCGGCTTGTCGGGATTCTCGCCGGGCTCGCTGCGATTGGGATCGGGTTGGGGTATTGGCAGACCTCGTACATGCGACGGGTGCGGGAGGCTCCGCTGGCCACCGTGGCGGTGTTGCCGTTTGCGAATGTGGGCGGCGTGGCCGAAAACGAGTACTTCAGCCAGGGCCTGACCGAGGAGATCATGGACCGTTTGGCTCAGGTCAAGGGCCTGAAGGTGATCTCGCGTACCGTGATGGCGCAGTTCAAGGGCCGGGATGCCGGACTGGACGAGGTGGCCGGGCGAGTCAATGCTTCGATGGTTTTGGAAGGCAGCGTGCGGCGACAGGGCGAACGGCTCCGGGTGACGGCACGGCTGGCGAATCCCAAAGACGGGTCGTCGGTATGGTCACAGACTTACGACCGGCCGATGAAAGACGTCTTCGCGGTCCAGGATGAGATCGCACAGTCGATTGCGAACGCGCTGCGGGTGCAGGTGGGTCCGGCGGCCACAAACGCAAGCAAGCGAACCACGTCCAGTATCGAAGCGTACAACGCGTTCCTAAAGGGGAAGTACCAGGCGAATCTGTACTCGCGGCAGGGCCTGCAGAAGAGTATTGAATACTTCGAGGAGTGCCTGAAACTGGATCCGGATTACGCTCCGGCGCTGGCGGGGTTGTCGTCGACGTATTCGATGCTCGGTTACTACAACTCACTGCCGGCGGACGTGGCCTGGCCGAACGCCCGGAGGACGGCGGAGCGGGCGATTGCGCTGGATCCGACGTTGGCGGATGCGCATTCGGCGCTCGGGCTGACGCTGGCCTTTCACGACTGGAAGTGGCGGGAAGCCGAGGCGGAAGCGCGGCGCGCAATCGAGATCGACGACGGTTCAGCAGTGGCGCATGGAATGTATGCGGCGGCGGTGCTGCTGCCCGAGGGGCGAATGAAGGAGTGCCGGGTGGAGTACCGGAAGGCGTTGGAACTGGATCCTCTGGCTTCGTTCATCAACTTCTCGTATGCCTATGCACTGCAAGTGGATGGACGGTACGAAGATGCGGTGACCCAGTACAAGCGCACATTGGAGCTAAAGAACATCCATCCGGACATGTACTGGGACCTGGGCATGGCACTGGGTTTCGCCGGCCGGCACAAGGAAGCGGAAGAAGCGATGCGGAAATCGATGGAGATGCACGGAGGAGATCCGAAGCGTCCGCTCACCGGCTTGCAGGCCTACTTCGCCGGTGATGTCGAAGCGGCGAAGCGGAGTTTGCCTGCGATTGAGGCAGAGGTGAGACTAGGCCACGAAGACCATATGGACTTGGCGCGGACCTACTCCATGATGGGCGAGAAACAGAAGGCTCTGGAGACGCTGGCCGAGGCTATCAAGGTGAGGGAGAGCCAGGTGATCTGGATCAAAGTGGATCCGCGGCTCCGGCCGCTGCGGGATGAACCGAGGTTCAAGGAGTTACTACATCAGGTGGGGTTGGACGCCATGCCCTAAAAAAGAAAAACGGCCCGGCAGAGGAGGAGGATCGCCGGGCCGCTTATTGATGAAGTCGGCATTCGGAGGGGTGTATGCCGACTTCGTCCTAGGAGCATGCGGGCTTTGCGCCCGACACTCATACTCGTTAAAGCAGTAATTAGGACCTGCTTGTATTCAATCCTAATTCTCGACGCGACGCAAGAGGATGACTCCAATCTAAGTGAATTTTAACTCGACGCGGTGACTAGCCAGCCGAAACCGGTCATTGGGTTACGGCCATCAGGCCATGGGGAGCAATGCGATCATGGAGACTATGGGAATTCTCTCCCGCTGCGGCGCCGCCGCGCTCTGGATGAGCCTTTTTTCACCTATGTCAACTATTGCCCAAACCGTGGAATTGCAGCCCCCGACGTTGAAGGCTGTCCCGAAGGTGCTGGAAAAGCATGGCGACCATCGCACGGACAACTATTTCTGGCTGCGCGACCGGTCAAATCCGGACGTCCTCTCCTATCTGAACGCTGAGAACAAGTACACCGAAGCGCAAATGGCGGATACGAAGGCGCTTCAGGATCAGCTCTACAAGGAAATTGTGGGGCGCATTCAGGAAGACGACACGTCGGCGCCGGTGCAGCGGGGCGAGTACTTCTACTTCACACGAACACAGAAGGGGAAGCAGTATCCGGTGTATCTGCGACGGAAAGGCGCCGGCGGCCCCGAGGAAGTGCTGTTGGACGGCAACGTCCTGGGGGCCGGCCAGAAGTACTTCCAGGTGGGCGCGTTTGTGGTGAGTCCCGACCAGAAACTGCTGGCCTATGCCACGGATACCGCGGGAGACGAGACGTTCACGGTGCAGGTGAAGGACCTGACGACTGGAAAGCTGTTGCCCGACCAGATCCGGAACGCCTACTACAGCGTGGAGTGGGGCGCCGACAACAAGACCTTGTTTTACAACGTGCTGAACGAGTCAAAGCGCCCCTTCAAGGTCTTTCGGCATACGTTGGGTTCGGCAGCCGCGGACGCAGAAGTGTTCCACGAGCCAGATGAACGGTTTGAAGTCACGATCAACAAAACGCGGAGCCGGCAATACCTGCTAATCGACTGTGACAGCCAGACGACCTCGGAGGTCTGGTACCTGCGGGCAGACCAGCCAGCGGGGCAGTTCACGCGGCTGTATGAGCGCATCCAGGATGTCGAGTATCAGGTTACGGACCACGGGCAGAACTGGTACGTGCGCACCAGTGAGGGTGCCAAGACGTTCCGCCTGATGGAGGCACCCATTGCACAGCCCCAGACGCGGAAGGAGATCATCGCGGCGCGGCCCGACGTAACGCTGGAAGATGTGGACACGTACGCGGATCACCTGGTGGTGACGGAGCGGGCACAGGGCCTGTTGCGGCTGCTGGTGCGGCGATTCTCCGACGGCCAGGAGCACCTCGTTTCGATGCCGGAACCGGACTACACCCTGGCGGGCGGCGGAGGGTTTGAGTACAACACCACGGTGCTGCGGTTCAGCTACACCAGCCTGGTGACACCGCCTTCGGTCTTCGACTACGACATGAACAGCCGCCAGCGGACGCTGGTGAAGCAGCAGGCAGTACTGGGTGGATTCAAACAAGAGAACTACGTCAGCGAGCGGATCATGGGGAAGGCCAGCGACGGGACGCTGATCCCGATTTCGGTGGTTTCGCGCAAGGGTCTGGTGAAAGACGGATCGAATCCCTGCCTTCTCTATGGATATGGCGCCTATGGGATCTCCTCGGATCCTACGTTCAGCGTGGAACGGATCTCGCTACTGGATCGTGGGTTCGTTTACGCGATCGCGCACATTCGAGGCGGCGGAGATCTGGGCAAACCGTGGCACGAGGCCGGGCGGATGCTGAATAAGCAGCGCACGTTCACCGACTTCATTGCGGCGGCTCAGATGCTGATTGCGCGCCGGTATACGCAGCCGAAGAAGCTGGGCATCCTGGGTGGCAGCGCCGGTGGACTTCTGATGGGTGCGGTAGTCAACCTGCGGCCGGATCTGTTCGGTGCGGTGGTGGCCAAGGTGCCGTTCGTGGATATGTTGAGCACGATGATGGACGCTTCCCTGCCCCTGACGGTTGGAGAGTATGAGGAATGGGGCAACCCGGAAGATCCGAAATACTACAGTTACATGCGGACGTACTCTCCCTACGACAACGTGGAGCGTCAGGTGTATCCGAACATGCTGGTGACGGCCGGCCTGAACGATCCGCGCGTGAGCTATTGGGAGCCGGCCAAGTGGGTGGCGAAGCTGCGGACCATGAAGAAGGGATCCAACTTGCTGCTGCTGAAGACGAACATGGGTGCGGGCCACTTTGGGGCTTCGGGCCGGTACGAGCGGTTCAAGGACACGGCATTCGACTACGCATTCCTGTTGAAGGCGCTGGGCGCAACGGGGCAGAGTGCCTCAAAGTAGCGGAAATCGACGGTTGGAGTAAATTCGGACCATCGAGTTTGTTATCATGCGGCTTCATGGGGACGACAAACCGCTACTCGATAGGAGTCGACCTGGGGGGCACAAATCTCCGGGCGTCGGCCATCGATTCCGACGGAAAACAGCTGGGCAAGATCTCCGGGAAGACCAACCTGCGAGAGGGCCGCGATGCGGTGATCGAAGACATCGTCACGGCTATCCGGGCGTTGCGCGATGAGTTTGGGCCGGAGCGACTGGCGGGCATCGGCGTCGCCGTGCCCGGCTTCATCGAGATCAAGAAGGGCCTCATCGTGGGCTCGAACAACCTGCCGGCCTTTGACGGCTTCCCTCTCCGCGATGATTTGAGCGAGAGACTGGGCAAGCCTGTGATTTTGGAGAACGACGCGAATGCGGCAGCGCTAGGGGAGAAGTGGCTGGGCGCGGGCCAGGATGTGGACGACCTGGTGCTGCTGACGCTGGGCACGGGCATCGGCGGCGGAATCATCTCGGGTGGGCGGATTCTGCACGGCTTCGTGGGCATGGCAGCCGAACTGGGCCACATGACGGTGATCCCCGGCGGAAATCCGTGCGGCTGCGGCAATGAGGGCTGCCTGGAAAAACACGCCTCGGCTACCGCGGTCGCCTCCATGGGGCGGTTACTGCATCTCGGTGAGAATCCGAGTTCCAAGGACGTGTACCAGATCGCCATGGGCGAAGGGGAGGACGCCAGGAAGGCGCGCCACGTCTTTGAACTGATGGGCACGGCCCTCGGCATCGCTATTGGGAACCTGGTCAACATTTTCAATTTCCCGTTGTATCTGCTGAGCGGCGGTCCGCTGCCGGCATGGGATTTGTTCGCCCCGGCGATTTTCCGGGAAGTGGAAAAGCGCAGCTTCACCTACCGCAACACGAAGACAAGGATCGAGAGAGCAACCCTTGGCGGCGAGGCAGGATTGTATGGCGCGGCCTGCCTGCCATTTCAGTGCTCGGGTGAGCTGAAGCAAGTGGAGATTTAGCAAAGGACTCATCACTATGTATTGGCTTGGAATTGATATCGGCACGGGCGGCAGCCGCGCCCTGTTGGTGGATGCGCAAGGCAAGGTGAAGGCAGGCTTCACGGCGCCGCATGAAGAGATGAAGATGGAGCGGCCCTTGTGGGCCGAGCAGTGTCCTGAGGATTGGTGGAGCGCCGCACAGAAGGCCGTGCAGGGTGTACTGAAGGAAGCCGGAGTGTCGGGCGCCGAAGTGAAGGCAGTCGGACTGTCCGGCCAGATGCACGGGCTCGTACTGCTGGACGCGAACAACGAGGTGGTGCGGCCAGCCTTGATCTGGTGCGACCAGCGCAGCCAGCCGCAGGTGGACTTCATCCACCAGACCGTTGGCAAGGCGAATGTGGTGGCGCACACCGCGAACCCGATGCTGACCGGGTTTACGCTGCCGAAGTTGCTGTGGGTGCGCGACAACGAACCGGCGAACTTCGAAAAAGCGAAGAAGATGCTGCTGCCGAAGGACTATGTCCGGTTCAAGTTGACGGGCGAGCACGCGACGGAAGTGAGCGACGCGTCGGGCACGGGCTTGCTCGACGTGGTGACACGCCGCTGGTCGGCTCCGATGATGGAGCGGCTCAAGTTGGATTCGTCTCTGCTGCCGGAAGTGAAGGAATCAGCGGATGTCACCGGAGCGATCAGCAAAGCGGCGGCCAAAGCCACGGGCCTGAAGGAAGGCACCCCCGTCGTGGGCGGCGCCGGCGATCAGGCCGCCAGCGGCATTGGCAACGGCATCGTGAAGAGCGGCGTGGCGTCCTGTACGATTGGCACCTCCGGCGTGGTGTTCGCGTATCTCGACCGGCCGCAATACGACCCGACCGGCCGGGTACACACGTTCTGCCACGCAGTGCGCGGTAAGTGGCACGTCATGGGCGTGACGCAGGGCGCGGGCCTGAGCCTGCAATGGTTCCGGAATCATTTCACGACAGGCATGGACTACGACGCCCTGCTGGCCGAGGCGCAGCAGGCTCCGCCGCTGTCGCACGGGCTGTACTGGCTGCCTTACCTGATGGGCGAGCGTACGCCGCACCTGGATCCGATTGCGCGCGGCGGCTGGATCGGCCTGACGGCCAAGCACGGCCGCGGGGACATGGTGCGCTCGATCATCGAGGGCGTCAGCTACAGCCTCAAGGATTGCCTGGGTGTGATCGAAGGCATGGGCGTGGAGGTGAACGCCGTGCGGGCGTCGGGTGGCGGAGCCAAGAGCCTGTTCTGGCGGCAGATGCTGGCCGACATTTTCCGGCGCGGCATTTCGACGTTGGAGAATTCGGAAGGTTCGGCGTATGGTGCGGCGCTGCTGGCCCTGGCCTCGGCGGGCGAGTACAAGAGCATCGAAGAGGTCTGCGAAGTGGCCGTGAAAGAGAAGGACTGCCTGATCCCAAGCGTGCATGAGTCGGCAGCGTACGACCGTGGGTATGAGGTATTCAGCGTGCTGTATCCGACGCTGAAGCCGGTTTACGGATTGATTCACCAGTTGGCATAGAGTTCGGAAAGTCGAGAAGCGGGCGGCTGTCCTGAGCGGGATTGCCGCCCGTTTTGCATTTGATTACGCGCATTGTCAGGCGCACTCCTCAGCGGTGAGATAGCTGATACCCGGCTCCCCAGGTTGTGACAAGGGCCTCGTGTCTGTCATATGGCTTACGTTACCCGCGACTCGACGGCCGGGGAAACGCGCCCGAATCCAGCGTCCCTCCCATCGCACAATCCGCTGATTCACACGGGTGATTCCGCTACACTGGCGTGCAAGATCTTCCATTGCATTGCCTTACGCTGAACATCCTCGATCTGTCCCATTCGCTTCATTGTCGCGCTCCCCCAGCCCAAGGGGCCAGGGTCTCTGTGAATTGAGGTGGCCAGAAAGATATCCGAGATACATTAGCTCGTTTATCCTTGACATTTATGTACCCCAATGACATAAGGTATTCAATGCGACTGAGCGCCTGAGGAATCGCGCTCCGCGGTCGCGACATTGCCGAGGGGAAGGTGCCATGCTCCGTCACCAAAAGTGTATGCGGTTGAGCCTCGTCTGTGCTCTCTTTGCCGCTGCCCTGTCCGCCCAGTCCTTCACCGCCGCGGTTCGCGGCACCGTTACCGATGCGAGCGGGGCGGCCATACCCTCCGCCAGAATCGTCATCACCGAATCGGAACGGAACGTTACACACTCCGCGATCGCGGACGATTCCGGGCGATTCCAATTGGCCGCGTTGCCGCCCGGCCTCTACAACGTAAGCGTCGAGGCTAAGGGCTTTCGCAAGTACGTCCAGACAGCCCTCACCCTCGCCGTTCAGCAGCAGGCAACCCTGGACATCCAACTTCAGGTGGGTGACATCGCCACCGCCGTCGAGGTCACCGCCAGCGCCGCTCTGCTAAACACCACAATTTCCAATCTGGGCCAAGTAATCGAAAACAAATACATTCTCTCGCTGCCCAACATAGGCAGGAACGCGATGGGCTTGACCTACATGACACCCGGCGTCGTAGGGTCGGGTGGACGCGCCAACTCCGACGCAAACACCAACTTCGTCGCGAACGGCTCGCGCAACTCCACTTCGGACGTCCTTCTGGACGGTGTCACCGTCGTGACGGTGGAGCAGAACTCCGGCATCACGGATTTGAAATTCAGTCCGTCGGTCGACGCGGTGCAGGAGTTCAAGATGCAGACGAATTTCTTCAGCGCCGAATATGGACAGACCGGGGGCGCGGTCGTGAATATGGTGACCAAATCCGGCACCAATGAGTATCACGGCACCGGTTACTATTTCCTGCGGCACTCGGATCTGAACTCGAACAACTGGTTTTCCAATCGTTCGGGCCGCGACCGACCCTACTACCGCCGCGATCAACTCGGCGGGGTCATTGGCGGCCCGGTGGTCAGGAACAAGACATTCTTCTTCGCTTCGTACGAGTACACAAAGTCCAAAAGTCCGACCGAGCAGACCGCGTCGTGGCCAACGCTGCTGCAGCGTGACGGCAACTTCTCGCAGACATTCAATTCCTCGGGCCAGTTGATGACGATCTACAACCCGTTCGATACGTTCACCAACGCGGCGGGCAATATCGAGCGCAGGCCGTTCGCCGGCAACATCGTGCCGAAAGCGATGATGGACCCAATCGCGCTGAAGGCTCTGGAATACTTCCCCACGCCCAATCAGTCCGGCGCGCCGTTTACCGAAACCAACAACTGGTATGAACAAGGGATCAACCTCAGCACCGGGCAGCAGACCAATCTCAAAGGCGACCACAACTTCAGTGATAAGAGCCGCCTCACCGGCCGCTACAGCTACAACCGCGGCGTCGGCACCCCGGTGAACCTCTTCGGTGACGGCAACCCCGCCTTCACGTTCAATGACGGCCCGAACAAGGGCACCACGCACGCCATGGTGGTGGAGTTCTCGCGCGCCCAGAGCCCCAGCTTCCTGTGGTCCGCTCGCTACGGCCTTACCTACTCCACATACACCAGGAACCCGATGATGCCCAATTTCGACCTCACCACGCTGGGCTTCCCGAAGTACATGAAGGACAACTCCACTCTGCCCGTCTTCCCCACCATCGCGCCGGAAGGCTACCAGGACATCGGCACGGAAGGCTGGGTGGTGATGGACCGCCAGGAGGGTGTGCATCACGTCTCGACGTCGGCGAGCAAGTTCATCGGGGGCCACAGCATGAAGTTCGGCGGTGAGTACCGGAAGAACTTCCTGGACTACGCGCAGCCCGGCTATCCCTCGGGTCAGTATTCCTTCGCGCGCGGCATCACCTGTAAAGACCGTTTCTCCTGCCCCGGCGATCAGGGCAACGGCTTTGCCACGATGTTGACCGGATGGTGGACGTCCAATCAATTCCACATCGACCCGAAGGCGTTCACCAGATCGGCCTACTGGGGCTTCTACTTCCAGGACGACTGGAAGCTGACCCGCAAGCTCACGGTGAACCTCGGCCTGCGCTACGATTTCGACGTCCCCCGCTGGGAAACCACGAACCGGCAAAGCTATTGGGATCTGGATGCCCAATCCCCTGTGCAGGTGCCCGGGTATAACACTCGCGGAGTCTTCCGATTCAACGACGACGACAAGCGCTCGCCATTCAACTCGGATATGAACAACTGGCAGCCGCGCATTGGCCTGGCCTACGCATTGAACAACAAGACGGCCATCCGCGCCGGCTACGGCCTTTTCTATCAACTGAGCCGGGCCACCGTGTACGGCCACACCGGCGCCGGGTTCAACGTCAACTCCACTTCGAACTCCTCACTGGACTCCAACGCAACGCTTTACGCCAAGCTGAACAACCCGTATCCGGACGGCATGCTGCTGCCCCCTGGCCGTTCGCTGGGCGACGCCACCTTCATCGGTCTTGGCGCCGGCACCATCCTCGGCAGCAACAGCCGCAACCCCGAGTACCACTCCTGGAACCTCTCGGTTCAGCGGGAGGTTGGTTGGCAGTCTGTCTTCGAAGTAAACTATACCGGCAGCCGGGGAACACACCTGTTCCTTCCTGTCACGACGCTCTCACCCCTGGCGCCGCAGTATTGGTCGATGGGCCGTAACGCGCTCACCGCCGCCGTGACGAACCCGTTCTACGGCCAGATCACCGACCCCCGGGCGACCAACCTCAAGAACCCGACCATCCAGTTGTACCGGCTGCTGCGCCCCATGCCGCAGTTCGACGGGACCAGCGTCGGCACGGCCGAACCGCCCCGTGCCGACTCGAACTACCATGCCCTCCAACTGAAGTGGGAAAAGCGCTATTCGAAGGGGCTGACCATGCTGGCCCACTACACATGGTCGAAGATGATCGACGATGCCTCCTATGGCTCGGGCAACTACGGTTGGCTCGGCGGGAACTCGTCCCTTCAGAACATCTGGGACCTGCGCGGCGAACGCTCACTCTCGTCCCACGACATCTCGCATCGCGCCGTATTCACCGGAGCCTATGAGATGCCCTTCGGCAAAGGGCGCAAGTGGGGCGCGAACATGAACCGCGCCTGGCAACTGCTGGCGGGCGGGTGGAATGTCAGCGGTCTGGCAACCCTCTCCACGGGCATGCCTCTGCAAGTCACGCAGTCGGGCGGAAACATTTGGGACGGCACGCAGCGTCCAAATTTGGTGGGCGATCCCTCGACGTCGGGATCCGCTCAGAGCCGCACAAACGGCTGGTTCAACACCGCCGCGTTCACCAAACCAGACATCGACGTCCCTGGTTCCGCCCCCCGCACTCTCAAGTACCGCGGCCCGGGCATGTCGATGTTCGACGCCGCTCTGCTGAAGAGCTTCCAGGTGACGGAACGTCAGCGTTTCGAGTTCCGTCTCGAGGCGCAGAACGCCTTCAATCACCCGGTATTTAGCGACCCCTCCGGCAGTTTCGGTTCCACCAGCTTTGGCCAGATCACCGGCACCAAGGTGGGCAACCGGAACGTGCAATTGGGCTTCAAATACTACTTCTGATCGGGCGAGCGAGCTATCGCTCTGCCGAATCTGACAGTGAGAAACGGCGGGCCGGCCCAGCTCCGCGGGAAGTAGAGCCGGCCTGTTGCGTAAGTGGCTTGTTCCGGCCCTCGCGAAAGTCTACCGCTCACCGCTACGTCGTTTGCGCCAGAAGCCGCCCGCGTCCTGAACCCACATTTCCGCTCGATAGCGAATCGGCAAGTCGCACCAGACGACAGGCCGCGCCCTCGAGACGGCCTCCGCCAGCCCACGCAAGCTGTCAGCACCGGGCGCGGGACCAGTGCTGACAAAGCGCTCGAAGTCACGGAAAAGCAACTCGATCGCCCGCATGCGGGCGGTCTCGTCCGGCGTCAGCCCCACCGTGAAACGATCAAAGTAGTCGTCTCGCGGATCGTCACTTCTTCTCTGCGGGCCTTCGACGGCGTTCCACGCGGGCCAGACCGCCGCCGTGGCCAATCGGTGCACCTCGGCGACATCGAGCGGGATCGGTTGATTGTGACTCGCGCGCCTCTGCTGTGTATTTTCGGCGCGCATCCTTTCGATCAGCAAGTCAATGTCAGGCAGGTTTCGGTCACACAGGACGAGATATTGACGGATCGCCACGCGGGCCTCGGGCATCGCGGTGGCGATGTGTTGGTCGACGAGGCGATTCCAGACCTCACGGAGCAAAGAAAAAGGGATGATGTGGTGCCACACCATGCCGGGCTGCGTGTTGCCCCAGCGTTGTGGCCTCGCGATGTCACGAACTGCAATTCTGGGATTCACACCATTTACCGTAAAACAAAGCGGAACCTGGGAACAATTGGCCGGTGGAGGAGGCGCCTTCGGAGACAAGCGGGGGCGACAGTACCCCGGCAGAATAGCCAGGGGCGCTCAGTACCTCGCGATGCGCCGCGATGCCGCGCGCAACAGTGCGCCGAACAGGTACAACAGCCCAGCATTCAGGAAGAAGCCGGGAAAGAGCAGGCGTGGCTCCAGACCGTACCGGGGCGTGGAAAGAAGACAGAATGGAACCCAGTCCAAACCGGCGTTGTCTGGCTTGGTGGCAGCAGCCGTCAGCGCGAAGACGGCAATAACGACCACGAGGTAAGTTCCGGCCAACCAGCAGCCGGGCGTATTGAGTCGATTCCATAGTGTGACGTTCACAATCAGCCCTCACCTTGATCGAGAAATAACATTGCCTCAGTGGTTCTGAGCGGCTGGGGTCACGTAGCCCTTTCGGGCGCGTACCCGTGCCCCTACCAGTCGCTGCCTGGCGGTCCTGGTCAAATCGACCTTGACCTGCCGCGGTTTGCCAGGCACCGCGACCGGAGCCCGATAAAACAGGGAGTATCGCCGGCGGAGACGACGCACGCTCTCACCGAACGCCTCCGCCGGATCACTACCCTTCAGAACGTCGCCGCCGGTCTTTTCCGCAATACCGGTCATGCCTTGCATGATGAGCCACCAATGTGGTGCAAACCGCGTGTACTGCCGGTTTATTTCGAGCCGCAGATTTGTCAGGAGAACACCCGTCAGCACCACATCTGCCTCCCAGTATTTGTGCAACACTCGCTGTTCTCTTCGCGTGCGGAAACCCAGGTTGTCCGTGATGATCAGGACTGCGCGCCGGCGATGCGTCGCGCGCGGGCTGGGGAAACGGTCCACCGCATCATCGAGGGCCGCCATGATGGCGGTCCCCCTTTCGCCTTCGCGCAAGGCCGCCCCGACGTCGCCCAGAACGTGGTCGTAGACTGCCCTCTCAACGAAGTCAAAGTCCTCCGTGAAGTCTACGATGTAGCGGGACTTCGTCGAAAAGGCCATGACGGCGACGCGGTCGCCGGGGCGGAATTCCGCCAGCGCCCGGCGCGCGGTCGCGGCGATCTTTCCCAGTAACTGATTCATGCTGCCGCTTACGTCGAACAACAGAATCAAATCCAGCGGTTCTTCGGCTTCGGAGAAGTGAGTGATCTCCTGCCGGTCGCCGTTGTCGAAGACCTCGAAGTCCGCCTGCGCGAGACCTGTCAGCGTGCGTGTTCCGTCGGTAACTTCGGCGTCGACGCGAACAAGTGAGACTTCCGTGCGAAATTGTGGAGCGTTCTGCGCGGCCGCAGTCACGGCGAAAAGAAAGCAACTGATGACCAGGAAGGTAAATCCCAATGCGCCGGCGATGAAACGAGTGAACGCTCTCGTAGTGATCGACGTAGGAGGCCCTTCGGGCGTTCCCGGAGGGAAGCCGCCCACGGCATCCGCTGGGAACGCCACGGCGACGATCATCGCCGTGCCAGAGCCGCCGAGGAACCACGTCCAGGTGCATGCCTTCGGTCCTGGCACTCCCCCCGGACCCACGGCCGCCATTTCATGAGCCGTCATGTTCCAACTCTTTACAGCGAACTGCGGCTCTCGCGGTGCCCGGTCATGCTCTTCTCTTCCCTTTCGCGGACGGCTGACTTGGTGCCACATCCGGCCTGTCGACTCGTCCCCTGAGCTTCCGGTATGCCGGGTGTACCGCTGGCGTGATCTTCTGTGCTGCAACGATTCGTGCCAGTAAACTGGCGAGGATCTCTCGCTCTCCCCTGCTTAATGATGTGCACAGATCACCCTCAAGTTCTTGTGTTAACTTGCCAATTCGCGTCAATGCCCTGCGGCCGGCACTGGTGAGGTGAAGCCGGTGGCCGCGTCGATCCGAGGGATTGCTCCGCCGCTGAATGAGTCTCCGCACCTCGAGCTGATCCAGCAGGACAACCAACCGGCTGGGAAAGACTCCGAAGAGATCGCACAACTCCTGCTGGCTGAGTCCCGGATTGGCGCCAAGCATCCGGAGCAGGCCGGCGTGATGCGGTTTCAGTTCCACGGCGCCCAACCGCTCTTCGAAGTCCTGCGCCGCATGAGCGCCCACCTGCGACAAGAGAAATGCGACACCGGCGGGCGGAACCGCCCGCGGTGCCGGTTCATATCTAGCTGTCATGACAATTTATCCGGTTTACTATTTCATCGAATAATCACTTTGTCAAGACGCGTCTGCGGAGTTTTGTGAGCAGAATTGCAGGATCTGGATGAGGGACATTCCAGGGCAAGGAACGTGACGGGGCTTGGGCCGTAGCGAGCGCGCCGTTGGCCGGTCACACTACTGCGCGACCTCGAAGTCGACATTCTGCGTGGCGGTGAGCGGCTTGTCGGTCTGTGCGCGGTCCACCACGGTTATCTGAAGAGTGTAGTCGCCGGCCGGCAATTGATCGCCAATGCGGAAGCTATCGCTGTAAACCCAACGCTTCGGATCGGGCTGGCCGCGGCTCTCCACCGTCACGGGTTGGCTCGTACCGAGCTCCGCGCCGCTTCGGTAGAGGGCGGCCCGTACTTCCACGCGCCGGCTGTCCTCGGCGCCTGCCGCGGCGCTCATGATCTGAAACGTATAGGTCACGGTCTCGCCCCGACGGTATCGCTGCCGCGTTCCCTCATCCGGACCTCCGGCCGGTGCGGCCCCCATGAGAGCGATCCCGGAGAGGGCCAATTTGACGCGTTTCAAGTCCGGCACCACAACGAAATCGCTGGCCGAGCCTAACCGCTCGGACTGCCGATCCTGCACGGCCGCACGGATCTGATAGCCACCGTGGTGCTTCACTCTCATCTGCAGACGTTGCACCAGGCCATCGGCGAGCGCCCGCTCGTAGGCTGCCGGGGTGAGCGAGATGGTGTAGCTCCGCTCGAACGTGTCCAGCGGCGTCTCTTCCGCACCCCAGATCGTGGCGATCACATGAAGCTCCGCCCTGCGGCGTCCTCCATTCTCCTCTGCAAACTTGCAGTCGCCGGCATTGATCAGCAGATCGACGTCGAAAACGAAACCGTCCGGCTCGCCGGCATCCCAATACCGGGACGACACCCGCACACCGATATCCGTGGCGGTGAAGGGTGACAGCATGGCGTCCGCGAGCCGATGAGCGCTGTCGGCTTGGGTGACATCCTGGCGCTCGTTCGCGTACAGGCTGGAGTGGAATCGGGCAATCAGTCCCGGCCGCTTTAGCCGGATAGAGATGTTACGAACGCCGCGGGCCCCCTTCGGCCGGTTGACAGCCCGCGCCTCCGGCGGACGCCAACCCACAAGGTAGTAGCCGGACTGATCCGCCATGACGCGTCGGATGGCCGACGGCAGGTCGTTGGTGTCGCGAATGGCTACCCCGGCAGTGCGGCGTGCGATTTCCGCAAGCTGCAGTTGCGTGTTGACCAGCTCCGTATGCAACTTCATGGCACAGGCATCCTCTACACTGACGTCCTCGGCGGTGGCCGCCGTCGGTACGAGCCCACGGGGATCGATGGTGTTCACCGAGACACCGGAACGGTTGGCGTGGGCCCATAGAGCGTCGTACTGATCCAACAAAGGCTGATCACCCTGCCTGGCCTGGAAGGCTTCGATGGCCCGCAGTCCTTCCGAGAACAGCAGGATCGACTTTCGCCCTGGATACCCGCGCAGGCCGTCCACGACGCGCCGGAGAGTTGTCAGGGTAACGCGGCTGTAGTGCGCCTCGGCAACAGCATCGGCATCTGGTGCGTTCTTGGGTGAGAAGGCGGAATCGGCCGCGCAGCGAAGTTCCCGAACGCCCCACCGCCCCAGTGGAATGGAATTGAAGCGTCCGAGCGCCTCTCGCAATAGGCGCGGGTCGTTTGTCAGGCGTGCGAGATTTCCGAACCGGCCGCTGGTCGAGACAAGAGCCACCAGGTCGCCGGACTGGACGCCCCGTGCCAGAAAACGATCGAGCGCTCTCCTCACTTCGGAGAAGCTCCGCTGATCCATGCCAAGATCGTCCACCACGATAGCCACGACGCGAGCTACCCCTGCTTTGGAGACCGGCCCAGGTGTCGCGGCGGGCGCCGGTCCAGGCTTGCCTGCACCTGGCGGCGCGACCGGGCCTGGCGGCTGCACGCCACTGCCGAAGACCTCCGGGATATAGGAGAAGTGGCTGAGCAGGCGTGCTCGGCCGTTTTCGAAGACCTCCATCTCGTCGGCCTTGAGGTCCGTGACCGGATTGCCCTTCGAATCAGTGACCACGACTTCCAGTTGCACTAGGTCGACATTTACCTGGACCGTGGGCGCTTGCCCATATGCGCCAGAGGCGAGCCCCACAATGGCGGTCGCGAGTGCCACACGGAGAAAAGCATCGATCATCGTGCTGCCCTTTGCAAGGAGGGGAGGCTGACCGCAGTCGGGCTTCCCCTTGCTAGTGTGACTCACCGAAGCAGGTCTGGCTGTTGCGTGTAGTAGGCCCGATCCAGCGATCTGTTTCGTTCGATCTCGCACGCCGCGCACTCAGACGCATCCCCTCAGGTCCACGCGTGCGCATGACTTCAGAGTCGGGTACCAGCGGGGAGCCTTCAAGATGGGGTTCGTCGAGCGCTCCCCGAATGCGGCACAGGCGGGAAGGGCACCGGGAAGTACTGCCAATGCAGCCATTGATACGACGATGATAACATTCGACTTCGACGCTGTAGTTTGTGGGTGTATCGCTCGATATTAATGTATGGACTGGCCCCGCGTATTCGAGCGAGTTACTCGCCTGGTGATGCACACCCCGGCGCTGGATTTCCTTCGGCAAGACCTGCCGCCGGAAAGCCTGGCTGCACAAAGACTTTGCAGACCGGGCGCATCAGACGCTGAAATACAGGAAGTTGAGGCACGACTAGGCACGCGCCTGCCGCCTTCGTATCGAGAGGTCCTCACCGAGAGTAACGGATTCGTCTGTTTCCCGGGCCTCGGAAGGCTATCCGCAGCTTCCGAGATCGGCTGGTTTCGTGATCTTAACAGTGAGTGGTGCGAGATTCTGGACGAGGATGCAGAGGAATGGGCGAAGATTCCCCGATCAGTCGAATATCCAAACTACGATTGGCCTGCTCCGTATGTTCGCAGTCTTTTACAGGTGAGTGGGGATACTGACTACGATATTGTGTTACTGAATCCGTTGGTGGTCTCCTCTGACGGTGAATGGGAAGCATTTTCACTGTATAGTCACGGGAGCTCCTGCTGCCGTTCGTTCGGTGACCTAATGGCCACTCGGTTGCACGACGAGGAGGAGTACTACAAGAGCAATCCGGAAGATCCCTTAACGCATCTTCGGCCGCTCCTCGACCTCACGCGGCTGGCTCTCGCCGGCCAAACAGCGGAGGTTAAGCTGGCGATTGAGCGACGCTACCAAGAAGGGGAAGGCGCCGCAGCTTTGCCTTTGGCCGAGATCGCTGCCTTTGAGTGGAACTGGTCATCCTGTTCCAAGTACGCCACAGCAGCCATGCTTGGTGAGCCCCAGGCTGTCCGGGATCTCCACCTGCCGTGCCTGTGGGCACTGTGCGCCAACCGTCTTGGCGAGTGGAGTGGCGCTGAAGCCGTTCTTGAGTTGCTGCCGTCCCCGTCTCCAGAGACTGCGGAATGTTATCGCCAGCGGATCGAGATTGTGCGGCAGATGAGTGAGCGCTACGCGAACCCCAGGTCCTCCGACCCGACAGCCTCTACTTCATCGGGCCGTCAGGCGGCGCTGCCTGACGCCGCTTCCATGCATCCGGCAGCCAGTCGGCCAAGTCGCTGATGCGCACCGACGGCAGGTTGGTTAGCAACTGCGTCAGGTACAGTTGTGGGTCCACGTCGTGACGGCGGCAGGTGCTCGTCAGGCTCGCTAGAATCGCTGCGGTCCGGCCACCCCTCGCATTGCCCACGAAGAGGGAGTTCTTGCGGTTCAGCACCACTCGTTTCATTTCCCTTTCGCTGATGTTGTTGTCCAGCGGCACCGCTCCATCGGAGCAGAACACCGTCAGTTCCTCCCACTGGCTCAGCGCGTAGTTCAGCGCCTCGGCCATCGGATGCTTCGGCAGCAACTGTTCTTTCCAACCCAGCAGCTTCTCCCGTAACCCCGTCACCACCGGCACAGACTTCTCCTGGCGCAACTTCAGCCGCTCCGCCACCGGAAGTGCGGCCGCCTGACGTTCTACTGAATACAGCGCGCGCACCACCTCCACCACGCTCCGCGCGATCTCCGGCGCCGCCTTCTCCGCCTCCACTACCTTGCGACGGAAATGCGCCCAGCACCCCGCGCGCGTGATCTCGTTGCCCGCCACCACGCCGTTGTATCCGCCGTAGGCATCGGCCAGCAAAACCTGCCGGTAATCTTTCAGAAAATGTTTCGGCCCATCGCGGCCCCGGTTCAGCGTGAAGTCGAAGACGTTGTAGGCATGGTCGTCATCCCCCACATAGATCCACATCCGGGCGTTCGCCGTTTTGCCTTTGCTCAGCATCGGCATGATGGTGTCGTCGGTGGCTACCACATGCGAGGACCGCACTCGCTGCGCCATCAATTGGTACAGCGGTTCGGCCAAGTCTGCCACATCGCCGCACCATACCGATTGGGTGGCGCGCGAAATCTCGAAGCCCTGCCGCGCGAAGATGTCTTCCAGCCGGTAGAGCGGCAGGTAATCGGAAAACTTGCTGGTCACGATGTAAGCCAGCAGGCCCGGTCCGGCCAACCCCTTGTCAATTGCTGCCTCGGGCTTGGCCGCCGTTTCGATACTGGGTTTGCCGCCGCTGTTCTCGCAGGCCGTACAGGCATACTTCTTGCGCACGTGGTGGATGCGTTCGAAGTGACCGGGCAGATACTCGATCTGCCAGCTCTCGTCGGCGCCGATCTCCTGGCGCTCGGTTCCACAGCAGGGGCAGGCTCGCTGTTCCGCGCTCAGCTCGTGGACATGCGTGGTGGCCGGGAGATTCTCAAAGTTGGCGAGATTGCGCCGGCCTTTGCGGCGCCGCACGCGGCGCACTTCCGAGTCCTGTGGCGTCTCGGGAGGAACGTCATCCGGATGAACCGGCTTCTGGTCCATCGATGCGGCGAAGTCGAACAGCATCTGCGCCAGATCGCCAGTTGATTGCAGCCGGTCGGCGCGGGGACCGTAATACCACTTCTTATAACGCTCCAATTCCAGTTGAAGGCGGAGCATTTCCACGCGGAGTTCTTCAGCGCGGCGAGTCTGTTCATCGGCACGGCGGGTTTGCTCGTCGGCAAGCTGGGCGTGGCGATCACGTTCGGCCAACAGCGTGAGCACCATCGCCTTCAGTGCTGCGCTGTCCTCGGGCAAGTCGATCAAATTCCCGCTGCCAATGGCCACGGGTAAATAGATGCGATTTCCTGGATAAAGGTTACGCGAATACTGGCTTTATTGTGATTCAGACGACGCGCGCGCCGCGCTCATAGCGGGCGACCCGTCTCAGCCGCGACACGTCGATTCCATCCAGAACCATGGCCAGTTCACTGGCCCGCAGTTCCACCGAAGATGAGCCGGCTTCCACGCGGGGCAGTTTGAAAGCGCCGGCCTCGAGCCGCTTGTACCAGAGCACAAAGCCGTCGCGATCCCATACAAGAATTTTTAGCCGGTCGCCGCGGCGCGAGCGAAACACAAACAGGTGGCCACTCAAGGGGTCCTGTCCGATGACAGCTTTCACGCGTTCGGCCAAGCGGTCGAAACCGCAGCGCATGTCAGCCGCCTCGGCGGCGAGCCAGATGCGCGCGCTTTGCTCGCGGTCGAGCGTGCGCAGGCTCGGCAGACCGGTCAAACGCGGGACTCCAACACGGCCAACAAGGCGCGCAGATGATTGGGATCGAAGCCCGGCTCGACGAGCAGGCTCCGGCCGGTGGGCAGTCGAATCTCAATCGCCGATCCATGCCCAGCCGCCGCCTGAGTCGCCCCGCCCGCGTCCACCAAGTGGACCTCGACGAAGGGTTGCGGGCCAGCCAGGATCAGACGTTTCTTCCAGGCAAAGAAGTGAGATGGAGAAAGGCCACGTGCCCGACAGAACGCCGCCACACTTTGCCCGCTCCGCTCTTGCTCAGCGACCAGCTCCCGCCACTTCGTCCATGCTTCGGGTCCACGCGTGCGCATGACTTCACAGTGGGGCAGGCGAAGGACTCCTTCAAGATGGGGTTTGCGTAGCGCTCACGCAGATGATTCAGAACCGTGAATGGACCGGGTTGTCACTGCGCATCGACCTGCCCAAGTCTGGAGGCGAGGAATCCGATGAGGATGACCGCAGGCTGGCGTTTGAGAGATGCTGCGCGCGCGCCCAAAAAGAGCACCCCAGGAACTGGAGCACCCCCGAGAGAGCGGACAACGCCCGCTGGAGTTTGGCAATCTCCTATCGCTTGCCGGACATAGCCATGGCGATTGCCGATCGCAGGCCAGCCGCCCGCCTCGCTGATCAGAACTTCGACATTGCCCGGTACTATGCCGAGGCTGGTCGCTTCGACGATGCCTGGCGCGCGATTCTTCACGCGCTTCGCTACTGGCAGGGTCCGAACGGGGGAGCTTTGACCCGAGTCGCCCCCGTCGAACTGCTTATCGACCGAGCGTTCGAGCGAGTGATGACGCTGGAACGTTGCCTTCACGTCCTTGCAACAGGTCGACCACCGCTGCGCTCCGAGTCTCCGCTGCCCGAATGAGCATTTTCACGCGACTGCGCTGACAGCAGCGGGAAGCCCCTCAGCCTGCCCCATCTCACCGCCACTTCGTCGTACATGCGCCATTCTACCCGCTTTTGATTGGGTGCAATCAACCAGTTCGGCGCGCTAACTACAACAACGGCCTTCGGGAACGTGCTCCTGAATGTTGGCCACGCGAAGGTTGTTTCGGGGAGCCATGCCACTTTACGGCAGCCGAGTTTCATGTATGGCGCTGGATGCATCCTGAATAGAGCTGGCGACGCCACTCTGGATTGAGATGTCTTCATCTCGACCGCATTCTTTTCAGCGGAACATTCCACGTTGTGCCATCCTCGAACCGGACGTTGTCGATTTCGATCTTAATCGTCTGATTGCCTTCGCACCAATAACCGCCTACTGCTATATCTTCTGAGAACTCGCGCGAGTACCCATTCGGTTCGATCCAGTCACGTTCGGCGCCTGTGCCAAACGACATCGAGCCCGAATTGATCGCATCATAGGCGTTAAATCCGTAGCCGATGATGCGCTTACGCGTGAGATTGTGTAGCCGAAGGCGGACGTGGCGGGAAAGCAGATTTTCTGGATCCACGAATGAACGCAAATCGGCGACCTCAATCGGACTGCCGGGATGGTTGAGCAAGACGACTTGGTCAGCAAGATCAGTCTTCAATAGTTCGGCAGTAAAATGGGACCGCGCATCGGCATAGTCCATGGGCGGAGGTGTGAAAAACCAACTGCCACGATCCCGATAGGCCACGAGAGAGGTTTTTGATTTAACGTCTTCGCCGTTCTTGCGGAACGTTGCCTCCCCGACCAGTGTCCACCATCGTCTCTCGGGTGGCGTCATATCAAGTTCAGAGCTGATGTACTTGTACTCTAGTGCGTACGTCAGGCTCACTATCGGCGTTCGCTTCATCACCTGGATCAGGCACGCTCGGTGGGACGGTGTGAAGGCCAGGTAGTTCGCTCCGCGTCGATATCTTCCCAATAGCCGTGCGACGGTGTCCCAATCGCCGCTCGCTTGGGCGTTCGTGAAAGTACGCAATGTGGCGTCGAGTTGCAGCTTCAGAACTTCCGATGGTTCGTACAGGTTGTGCGTTTGGGCACTGACGCAAACTGCAAAGCATCCCAGCGCAAGCGCCAACTGCGGGGCAACGGAAGGGGCAGTCCTCATGGCGGATCAACTCCAAGATACACGTCCATGCGCAGGTGAAGAAGCGGGGCAGGATTCGCGCACTTTCCGATAAGGCCAGTTGAACAGCCTTGTCGGAAAGCTCTCTTCAGGCAGCTAGCGGCGTGAGCGCCGTAACCGAGCCGTACCCGAACAGGACGCGTCTTCGTCGTCAAGCGGGCACTCGACCCTGCACGTCCCGTGTAGTCTTTGCGGGCAGTGAGAAGGCGACCAAGCGCGACCGCTGTGCACGCGCGGGTTATTCCGCGTCGACGGACAGATCACTCTTGTCCAAGATAAATCCGCGAACCACGAATCGGGCCCGGTTGGACGGCTGAGAGGGGTGCCCTCCTACAATTAAGCGTTGGCGCAGTTTCGTTTTCTCACCGGGACCGCGCCCGCGCCACACCCAAGGAGGGCAAGACAATCCTACAAGCCGCCAGTCTCTTCAATCAACTGCTGCACCACTTCCCCCGCAACGAGTTCGCCGCTCTCGTCAAGAAGCACGGCGCCGAACGCTCCGCCAAGGGCTTCACCTGCTGGACCCAGTTCGTTTCCATGCTCTTCTGCCAACTCGGCCGCGCCGACTCCCTTCGCGAGATCTGCAACGGGCTCAGTTGCTGCCTCGGCAAACTCGTGCACCTCGGCATCGCCAAAGCGCCCCGCCGTTCCACCCTTTCCTATGCCAATGAACACCGCCCTGCCGCCCTGTTCGAGGATCTCTTCTGGACCTCGCTGGCCCGCTTCCGCGACAGTGGGGCCCTCGGCCAGCGCCAACACAAGTTCCGCTTCAAAAACAAGTTGCTCAGTCTGGACTCGACCACCATTACTCTGTGTCTGAGCCTGTTCCCCTGGGCGAAGTACCGTCGCGCCAAAGGCGGAGTGAAGGCGCATGTCCTCCTTGATCACGACGACTACCTCCCTGCCTATGTGCTGCTCACCGAAGCCCGCCGGAGCGATGTCAAAATGGCCGACTCCTTCCTGCTCAATCCCGGCTCCATCGTCGCCATGGATCGCGGCTACAACGACTACGCCCTGTTTGGCCGCTGGACGAAGGCCGGCGTCTTCTTCGTGACCCGGCTGAAAGACGATGCCCAGTTTGAGATTGTCGAGGAGCGGACAAGGCCGCAGAACAGCGCGATCTGTGTCGACCAGATCATCCGTCTCACTTCGGCCAAAGGCCGCGCCGGCTGCCCGCATCTGCTACGCCGCGTCGTGGTCTGGGTCCCCGAAAAGGACGATGTCATCGTGCTCCTCACCAACCATCTGGAGTTCGGCGCGACGACCATTGCCGCCATCTACAAGGACCGCTGGAAACTGGAATTGTTTTTTAAGGCGATCAAGCAAAACTTGACCGTGAAGACCTTCGTTGGCACCAGCGAGAACGCTCTCCGCATCCAGATTTGGACAGCCCTGATCGCTCTGCTGTTGTTGAAGTGGCTGCATCACCTCTCCCGCGCCAACTGGTCCTTGTCCAATCTGGCCTCGTTGCTGCGGCTCAACCTGTTCACCTACCGCGAATTGACGAAATGGCTGAACGATCCGCTCGAAACCCCACCTCTGCCACCGCCGCCGCAGCAATTGACTCTCGCCCTGTGCTGACTTGGACAGGCTCAACCCTTGTAGAAAGGAGACCACCCCTCAGGAAACCAGCAGCTGCCGGTCAGGAACCCTTTGAATTCAACACTGGATGCGACGGGTCTGTCCTATCTTGGACAGCAGTGCGGACAGATATTCCGATCCGACCGCCTTTGCCCCCAATACGTCTACGACTGGCCGGATCGGAATGTGCGCCTCTCACTATTCTGGGTGTGGAAGTCTTGTGGAATCGCTCTTCCGGGCCATCCAGGCAACTGAATGATGGGACTCGGAATACTCAGGGACTCGGAATGCCGTGGATGATTCCGCAAACGGAATCATCCACGGCATTCTGGGGGGCGGTATGTCGGCAGTTTCTCGGTCTTCTGGGGGCGCTGGATCAGCATTCTAGGGGCACATAATCTTATATGATCCTCTACAGATCTAGTAGCAAGTGGGGGCTTTCCTGTGGAAAAGTGAAATACCCAGGACCGGAACCGCGCCGCCTTTGGCGGGGGAAAGGCCGGCTGCGACGATTGGCACACTGCGAGAGAAGTCGACTAACGGAACTGGCCGCCTTCATGCTCCCAGGTTGGTGAGGCCGGGCCGAACCCAGATCCACTATCATTGGGGCATGGCGGAAGAGGATGATGCGCAACGACCGCCTGCGGTCGGGCACCCAATGGCGATTGATCACGCCGCAACTAGCGCGTCCCCTGGTCTCCCTGGGTTCCTCGCCAGACCGAGCGATGCGCCCGTCTATCACGGATTCAAGGTCCTCCATGACGTCGTCGTGGACGGCTTCACTTTTGGGATGATCACCGATTTCGAAGCCGAGCCGGTCAGTTATGGGGATGCCTTTGTCGTCGCGCCGGACAACAGTCGGGCTGGATTGGTCTGGCAGGTTTCGGAAACCCACGTCTTCGAACAAGCCTGCACCGAGACGGAAGATCGCTGGGGAGTATGGGCGGTAACATTCCCTCTGCCCATGACCAGCCGAGAGAATGTTGCGGCAAATCTCACCACCGTCATTTTGCTTTTGAAGGCCAAGTGGGAGAACTGGAAGTCCCAGCAAGGGTCCCTGGACAAGCCCTAAGGCTCCAATCGGGGTGGGAGGAATCCGGCCGCGCGTGTGCGGGGTCGCGGCGCTATCTATTGGCCTCGTCCAAGCCCGACCGAGTCAATAATGAACGTCGTGAGCAGAAAAGATTGGCGAGCCACTCCGCGCGTTATCGGACGCCTTGCGACAGAAGACGATGTCAGAAATGGTAGGGCTGCGTTTTACCTCGCGAACACCGACAATTCACGCGCCCGCCCGACTGACACCGAACTCCCAAGGTTGGCCTTGTATACGGATGAGGAGGCAGGAACCACTGAGACGGTGATAGTCATACAGGCCGAAGATTGCTGGAGCGAGTCAGCACCGGATGCCCTGGAAGTGAACTGCATCATCGGCTATCGGTCGGCCTGCGGAACATTCGGCGTGTGCTCCAGGGACGAAATCGTGTGGATCGACGCTCCACCGGGCATCCACATCGCCGCGATGCCGACGGGCCACAGCAAGGACGGCCGTGCCCTTGAGTCACGTCCGCTCCCCGAACGCCTGGCTGACTACGGCTCCGCAGTGAGTCTGCAGACCAGGAAATACACACGTTGCGGTCGTGGATCCACCCGAAGGAAGAGATAGCGGCTTTCATAGATTCGGGTCTCAGTGAAAAGGGAATCCAGCCCTTGGTCTTCGGTCTGGTTCACCTCTAGGCGGATTTTCCTTTCACCCGTCGGCACATGATAAACGTCGATATGAGCGCGTCCACCCATTGGCCTGTCTGGGCCAGGACCGAAGATCGTACGGTGCACGATCCGGCCATCGGTGCTTTGCAGGACAAGCCACTTATCGTCCGCGGACAGCATTGCGTCGTGGTAGCTTCTTTGCCAGTGTTTGCCGGTGCGCTCAAAACGCTTGCCACCCACAACGACCTTGGCGTCGTCGCCCAAGCCATCGGATCTCACACGCTGGTCCTGACGCACGATGACCGGAATTTTCGTCGCGGTCATCCACCGCTGGGGCTGTGCGGGCGTGAACTCAGGCTTCCGTCCGGTCCATTCGAATCGGAACACGTTCAAGCTGTAATTGTCCGGTGCAACTCCATATTCTCCATTCCAACGTGGGAGATAGCCTGGCGCGGGCAGCGTGGAGTCCTTTCTGATCTCCCAGCGACCGGGCGAAAGGGGGCGAGGCCACATCCTGGGAGCGTATTGCCACTCCTCCGAAATCCGCACGACAGCGCAGCGCTCCGCCCCTTCACGGAATCGCAGCTTGTACAGCTTCGATTCTTCCGCCAAGATAGTTCCCGAAAAAAGGACGGTCGCCAGGCACGCGATTCGCATTGTCATTTCTCGAAGCTAGATGCAGCAACCTCAGCGTAGGCCCTGCGCTCCGGGTCAGAAAGTGGAATCCCGATGAGTGGCCATTCCGCGGCTCTGAGCGGTCGAACCAGCCTTGGCCGGTTGTCACGCCCGCACAGGTTCCGGCCATGTCGAGATGGAAGACCGACATCGATGGCGTGAGTACGCGCCGCACAGACCGCACCGCAAGCCACGGAACTCGCCAAAATCGTTCCACACAGAAACCCAGTCACAGCATTTCAAAAATTACAAAAATACCCGTAACCGCCTCATGAGGACCATCTTACGGTCAAGCGCCCACCGGCAAGCGCTCTTTTCGCTTGTGACCCACACCGATAATCTTGCCCGAGGTGAACTATGACTAAACTGAGTAGATCGGAGCAGGCTCGAATCAACGGGAAGCGCTCGCATGGGCCCGCTACACAGGAAGGCAAGGCTCGCTCGGCCCGCAACTCCACCGAACATGGTGGATACGCCAAATTGGTCGCCGACCACGTCCACACCATCGTCCTCAGGAATGAGGACGGGGCCGCTTTCAATGACCTCCCGGCACGCCTGAACCGGGACCTCCTCCCTACAACTCCTTTGGGTGTTCTCTCGTCCGTGAAATCTGGGCCATCTGTTCACCCTCGGAAAGCACGCAAAAAACCATCGTACGATCCAAAGAACTTCCATATTTTCAACAGTTTGACTTTTTGAACGAACCCGAGAACCGGCGGATGCAACCACCCCTCCCACACGCGCCAACTTCGGTACCTTCGGGCACCTGCGACGGCCAGACGCCCACAGCGCGCGGCCACGAGGCCCATCGCCCGCCTCTCGAAGGGTGGCCCGCCGCCTGACACCCGGCCCAGGCACTAGGCGCTCCCCTTGTCAGGCGGACTCGTCGATCATGGCCTTGAGGGCTGTCTCCACCTCTGCCGCGACGGTTTGGATGGCAGGGTCTGAGAACATGCCCATCATCGCCGACGGCAGGATGGTAGAGAGCATCAGACCGTCGGAGGTCTCATAGACGGAGATCCGGCAGGGCAGCATGGAAGAGACGGCTGGATCGGATTCGAGGACGCGCTTGGCATGACGCGGATTGCAGACCTCGAAGACCGAGCACTGGCCAGCGTAGTCCACCCCTTTGTTCTTCATGGCCTGGTGGAGGTCGTGAACGTGCAAGACACCAAAGCTGTGCCGTCCGGCGGAGTCGCGCAGCGATAGGTCGATCTCGTCCATGGTCTTTTCCGAGAGCTTTTCGTACAACATGGGACACCTCTCGATTGAGAGCATAGCGTCTCGGAACGGTCAGCGTCAGGACTACTCGTCGAGCGGCGCGTCGAAGTTGATCATGTTGCGGCGGAAGCCGCCGGTCTTCCAGGCGCCGTAGGCGACACCGGCGATCAACCAGATGGCACCGGCGGTCTTGGCGAGCAGGCTCAGGCTGAGCCAGAGGTACAGACAGACCAGGGCGCCGACGGCGGGCAACAGCAGGTGGGACCAGTGGCGGTCGCGGCCGCGCAGGTAGTAATGGGTGAGGCTGGCCACGTTAACCCCGGTGAAGCCGATGAGGGCTCCAAAGTTCAGGAGCTCGGCGCCGGTCTGATAGGTCATGGAGAAGGCGCCGATGGCGCAGAGGACGCCGATGAGCAGGACGTTGCGGCTGGGGATGCGGCGTACAGGGTGGAGGTAGCCGAAGAAGGCTTTGGGGATGGCGTTGTCGCGGCCCATGCCGTAGAGCAGGCGGGCACCGGCGAGCATGGCTCCGGAGGCCGAACCTATGGTGGCCACGATCAAAGTGATGGACATCACTTGGAAGAGAAGCTGGCCGCCGGCGCGACCGGCGATGTGGATGTAGGCGGTGTCGCTGTTAGGGTAGGGCTCGGAAGCGGGCCAGACCATCTGGGCGACATAGACCTCGATAGCGGAGAGGACGCCGATGATGAGGCAGGTGCCAACCATGGCGCGCAGGATGTTGCGGCGGGGATCCTTCACCTCTTCCGAGAGGGTGGAGATGCCGTCGAAGCCGATGTAGGTGAGGACGGCGATGGAGGCGCCATTGGAGAGCGAGCCCCAGGTGAAGCGGGCCGGGTCGTAGAACGGGCGGACGAAGTCGGCGCCGGAGAGTACGGGCAGGGCGAAGAGGTATCGCGCGGAGGCGCCTAGCATCCAGAGAATGACTACACCCATGGCGAGGGTGAGCATCTCGTTGGTGCGGGCGGTCGCCTGGATGCCGCGCAGGTTGAGGCCGGTGAAGAGGAGGACAAAGGCGAGGATCCAGAACCAGATGGGCGTGCCGGGGAAGAGGCCGACCATGGCGCCGGCGCACCAGATGGTGCAGATGAGCGGGTTGACGACATAGTCGAGCAGCATGCTCCAGCCGGTGAGGTAGCCGAGGGCCGGATGGATTTCGCGGGCCACGTAGGTGTAGGCGCTGCCGGCGCTGGGATAGGCACGGGCCATGCGGCCATAGCTCAAGGCGGTGAGCAGCATGGCGAACATGGCGATGAGGACGGTGGTGACAACGTGACCGTTGGCTCCCGCGCTGATGGCCCCAAAAGGTGGCATGGGCGCGGTGGGCTGCACCATGATGACGCCCATGATGAGCAATTGGAACAGGCCCAAGGTACGGCTTAGGCGGATGGGTTCGGCTGTATTGCTCGACATGAGAACTTTGATTGTGCCATGTTGAGATCGAACGCGCCCGTTTGACTGAAACCGGAAGAGTGGTCGAGACCGATGAAGCGGATTGAGATCAAGCAGTGGCTGGAGGCCCGGGTCCGCGAGCGCGTGACGTCGACAGGACTCGTCTTTCTGCTGGCCATGGCGCTCACCGGATTTGCGGCGTTCGCCTCGGCCAACAACCTTCTGTTCCTGATGCTGGCGGCGATGCTGGCCACGCTGCTGGTGAGCAGTTTCGTAAGCCGCATTGGCATCGCGGGACTGGAACTGGACATCCAACTGCCCGACCATATCGCGGCCAAGCGCCCCGTAGCGGCCAAGGTCGTGTTGAGGAACGAGAAGAACTGGATGCCGTCGTTCTCCATACGGCTGGTGGGCGTGGAAGACAGCGTGTTCACGACGGACCTCTACTTTCCGGTGATCCCGGGCGGTGGCTCGATCGAGACGACCGTGGAAGTGCGGTTCGGCCGGCGTGGTCTTCGAACGGAGGACAGCTTCCTGTTCTCGTCCCGTTTTCCCTTCGGCTTTGCCGAGAGGCGGGCTCGGGTGACGATGAAGCGGGACGTGCTGGTGTATCCGGCACTGGAGCCGCAGGGTGGTTTCGAGCAGATACTAGCCGATGTCAACGGCGAGGCGGAGACGAGGTTCCGGGGCCGTGGGCATGACTTCTACCGGATCCGCCCCTACGAAATGATGGAGAGCGCCCGGCACGTGGACTGGCGAGCCACGGCCCACACCGGCGAGTTGCAGGTGAGGGAGTTCGCCCGCGAGCAGGAGCACCTGATCACTCTGTTCCTGGATCTGGAAGTGCCCCGAGAGCGGGAGGAGTGGTTTGAACAGGCCGTGGAGTGTTGTGCCTTTCTGGCCTGGCGCTGTATCCAAAGCGGAGCGCGAGTTCGCTTCCGGACGCAGGACTTCGAGGTGCTGACGCCAGTGGAAGGCGATGTGTACGTTATCCTAAAGTATCTGGCTCTGGTGGAATGCCGACACCGGGCCGCTCCCCTCAGGAATCTGGAAGAAGAGAGTGTTGCCATCGTCTTTACCTCATCGCCGCGCCGGCTGGAAGATTGCGATTGGAACAACGCTCGCATTCTGGCTCCCGACCATTGGGCTTTCACAGCAGAAGACTGACCCGGAACCGCTCAAGACGTCGATCACGGTGACGGAGCGAGTGAGCACCGAGGCTCCGGCCGCCTTGACTGTGCTGAACGCGCTGCAGGTTCAGCAGGCTCCGGGCATCAATATGGATGATCGGCTGAGGCTGGTGCCGGGATTCTCCCTGTTTCGACGGTCATCGTCGCTGGTCGCGAATCCGACAACGCAAGGTGTGAGCCTGCGTGGGTTGGGCTCGAGCGGTGCCAGCCGCAGCGTCGTGCTCTGGGATGGCGTGCCACTGAACAGCCCATTTGGCGGATGGATCTACTGGACCCGCGTGAATCCGGAAGAACTGGACCGGGTGGAGGTTTCGCGTGGAGCCTCAACCAGCGTCTTCGGTGACAAGGCGATGGGGGGCGCTGTGACGCTTTTCACCCGCGAGCCGCAGAAGACCAGAGTCTGGTTCGGTTACGAGGGCGGCAACGAGCAGAGCCACATGGTGGAGGGGGCAGGCTCCATCTACGTCGGGCAGCATTGGGCGTTCTCGGGCAATGGGCGAGGGTTCACTACCGATGGGTACTACATCGTGCCGCGGTATGCCCGGGGCCTGATCGACACGAAGGCAAATATCAAGTTCGCGGCTGGTACGGTGCGGACCGATTACTTCACGCAGCACGACCGGCTGTTTCTGCGTGTTGATGCGTTGGGCGAGGAGCGCGACAACGGGACCACGTTGACCCAGAACTCCACCGGCCTGGGGACGATCGCGGCGAACTACACGCGGGAACAGGGCCGGTCGACGTACACTCTGCTGGGCTACCACAGCCGGGAAGAGTACCGGGCCACATTTTCGTCCATTGGGGCGGGGCGATCGACCGAGAACCTGACTCTGCGGCAGACGGTGCCGGCCGAGGCAACGGGTGGAGCCGGACTGTGGCGCAGATCTGGATCGAAGTGGAACCTGCTTTCCGGTGGGGACTTCAACCGATCTGAAGGGTATTCGCTGGAGCGGGTGTATCCAGCGGGGTCGCGGGTAGGCGGCGGCATCCAGATGCAGTACGGGCTTTTTAGCCAAGGGGATCTGGCCGTCGGCCCCATGCGGTTCTATGGCGGGGTGCGCGGCAGCGACGCAGGCAATGGGACCGCGTTCTGGAGCCCAAGCGGCGGAATCACGGTAGGGCTGGAGCGGTGGCGATTCCGAACCTCGGCGTACCGGGCGTTCCGCGCGCCGACGTTGAACGAGTTGTACCGGCAGTTCCGGGTAGGCAACGCTCTGACACTGGCGAATGCTGATTTGAAGCCGGAGACGCTGCGGGGCGTGGAAGCGGGCGCGGACTTCACGGCTGGAACAATGCGCATCTCCGTAACTGGCTTTGAAAACCACCTGGACGCGTTGATCACCAACGTAACACGGTCGGTCACTCCGACGCTGATCACGAGGCAGCGGGATAACGCCGGCGCTGCGACATCGCGCGGCGTGGAGGCTACGGCCGCAAAGCGCTGGGGCGGATGGCGGGCCGAGGCGTCATACTTACTGGCTGACTCGCGTTATGCGACGGGACAGCGGGTGCCGCAGATTCCGAAGCACCAGGGGTCCGCTCAGTTGACGTGGTCACGGGGCCGGACACTGGTGAGTGGCGGCTTGCGGGCAGCCGGACTGCAATTCGAAGACGACCAGAACTCGTTCTTATTGCCAGGGTTCGCCGTGCTTCAGATGGCCGCACGGCAGCAACTGACGCACGGTGTCACGGCGACGTTCGCCTTGGAGAACGCGCTGAACCGTGAGTATGCAGTGGGATTCAGCCCGACGGCGCTGACGGGCGCCCCGCGGCTTTGGCGATTGGGGCTGCGCTGGAACCTCCGGTAGCCGCCCCGTCCCCTAAGCATTTGATATCGTAGGAGATTCCCCTGATGTCCGCATCGATTCCCGACATCCTCGCCCGTATTGTCGAAGTGAAGCGCCAAGAAGTCGCTGAGAAGAGTAAGCTCCGGCGGAGTATCGAGCAAAGCGCGAACTTCCAGACAGCGCAGCGCCGCGACTTCCGGAAGGCGCTGGAGCGAAGGCAACCGGCTATCATTTCAGAGATCAAGAAGGCCTCGCCCAGCAAGGGTGTGTTGAGCGACGACTTCAATCCAGGTCTGCAGGCGAAGCAATACTTCGAGGGCGGCGCGGCCGCGCTTTCGGTCCTTACTGATAAGCAGTTCTTCCAGGGGTCGTTGAGCGACCTGAAGACGGCGCGGGCGACGGTGTTTGTGCCGGTGCTGCGCAAGGACTTTACCATCGACGAGATCGACATCCTGGAGGCAGCCGCCAGCGGGGCGGACGCGATTCTCCTGATTGCGGCGATTCTCTCGCGGGAGCAGTTGCGCGAGTTCCGCACGTTGGCTTCACGCTTCGCGATGGCAAGCCTGGTGGAGGTTCACGACGAGGAGGAACTCGACAAAGCGCTGGAGAGCGGCGCCGAGATTGTCGGCGTGAACAACCGCAACCTGAGGACCTTTGAAGTGAGCCTGGAGACGAGCGAACGTCTGGCGGCCCGCATGCCCGCCAGCCTGCTGAAGGTGGCGGAGAGCGGGATCCATTCGCGAGCCGATGTCGAGCGACTGATGGCGTCGGGGTTCCAGGCGTTCCTGGTGGGCGAACACCTCATGAAGTCGAATGATCCGTCGGCCGCATTGAAGGCGCTGCTGGGATGAGCGTCCTGGTCAAGATCTGCGGCATCACACGCCTGGAGGACGCACAACAGGCAGTAGAGGCAGGCGCCGATGCCCTGGGTTTCAATTTCTGGCCGCGCAGTCCAAGATATGTCGAGCCGGCGGCGGCTCGCTCAATGATCGATGCGCTGGGCGGCACGGTTCTGCGGGTGGGCGTTTTCGTCGACGAGACGGCGGAACACGTCCGCACTGTGATGGACGCGGCCGGATTGGATGTAGCGCAGATTCATGGTTCTCCGTTGGAGCTGGTGAACCGGCGCGTGTGGCAGGCGTGGTCTGCCACCAGCGAGGGGCTTAGGGAGAGAATAGAAGCAAGCGAGGCGGAGGCCTTTCTCATCGACACTCCGAGCGGGACCCTGCGGGGGGGCACCGGCAAGACATTCGATTGGTCTCTCGCCAGGAACCTGCCGGGAAGGATTATTCTGGCCGGCGGCCTGGGTCCCGAGAACGTCGCGGAGGCCGTGGAACAGGTCCGGCCCTGGGGCGTGGATGCATGTTCGCGGCTGGAGACTGCGCCGGGCAGGAAGGATCACGAGAAAGTCACTGCTTTCCTGCGGGCGGTGCGGCAAACAGGATTATGAGCACAACAACACAAACACCAGACGCCGGCGGCCATTTCGGGCCATATGGCGGGCGCTATGTTCCGGAGACTCTGATGGCTCCGCTGGAAGAGTTGGAGCGGGCCTATCTGGAGTCGCGCCAGGACGCGGCATTTCAGGCCGAACTGAAGGACTTGTTGACGAACTTCGCGGGCCGGCCGACGCCGCTCTATGAGGCAAAACGCCTGAGCGAGACACTGGGCGGGGCGCGGATCTTCATCAAGCGGGAGGACCTGCTGCACACGGGTGCGCACAAGATCAACAACTGCCTGGGCCAGATTCTGCTGGCGCGCCGTATGGGGAAGAAGCGGATTATCGCCGAAACCGGCGCGGGCCAACACGGAGTGGCCACGGCGACGGTATGCGCGCTGTTTGGCCTGGAGTGCATTGTGTACATGGGCGAGGAGGACATGCGTCGGCAGCGGCTGAATGTCTTCCGCATGCGCATGCTGGGCGCCCGCGTCGTGAGCGTTACGAGCGGCAGTCGGACGCTGAAGGATGCGGTGAGCGAGGCGATGCGCGATTGGGTGACCAACGTGGCGAGCACGCACTATCTGCTGGGCTCGGCCTTGGGGGCGCACCCGTATCCAATGATGGTGCGCGATTTCCATCGCTGCACGGGCGACGAGGCCCGCGCCCAGATCCTCGAACGGATTGGCCGCCTGCCGGATACGATCTTTGCCTGCGTGGGCGGTGGGTCGAACGCGATTGGCATCTTCACCGCGTTTCTCGGCGATGCCGGAGTCAAGTTGGTAGGCGTGGAGGCCGGAGGCCGGAGCGGGCAGTTGGGCGAGCATGCGGCACGATTCTCGGGCGGATCTCCTGGCGTCCTGCAGGGCGCATACAGCTACCTGCTGCAGGATGAGGACGGGCAGGTCTCGTTGACGCACTCGGTTTCGGCGGGCCTGGATTACGCACTGGTTGGCCCGGAGCACGCATATCTCCACGATCAGGGCCGGGCGGAATACGTTTCCGCCTCCGATCCAGCCGCTCTGGCGGCGGCCAGAACACTGGCTCGGACTGAAGGGATCATCCCAGCGTTGGAGTCATCGCACGCCGTGGCCGAGGCGCTGAAGCGGGCGCCTTCAGCAGCGGGTGAAGTGTTCCTGATCAACCTTTCCGGACGTGGCGACAAAGACACGGACATCTATCGCGAGAACTTCCCAGAACTGGATCAAGACAATGCCGAGTAGTGAACGGATCGCACGCTGTTTCGCAGCCTGCAAGGAGGCCGGAAGGCCCGCGCTGGTGGCCTATCTCACGGCCGGAGACCCCCATCCAGATCGAACGGTGGAACTGGCGCTGGCCCTGGAACGCGGCGGTGCGGACGTTCTGGAGTTAGGTGTGCCCTTCTCCGACCCGATCGCCGACGGTCCAGTGATTCAGCACGCATCGGACCGGGCGCTGCGAGCCGGGACGACTGTGGCACGGGTGCTGGAGTTGGCGAAGGAGATCCGGGCACACAGCTCGATGCCGATTATCCTGTTCAGCTACATGAACCCGCTGCTGCGCTACGGCTTCGACAGGCTGTGCACCGACGCGCGGGCCGCTGGCGTGGACGGCTGCCTGTTTACGGACCTGAGCGTGGAAGAGGCCGATACCACCGTCGCTTCCATGAAGAAACACGGACTCGATACCGTGTTTCTCGCCGCGCCGACGAGCACGGAACGCCGGCTGAAGCTGGTGGCGGGGTATTCGACGGGCTTCGTATATGTAGTATCGCGGACGGGTGTAACGGGCGAGAAAGCAACGATGGCGTCCGGCGTGGACGATCTGGTGACGAGCCTGCGGGCGCTGACGCCGCTGCCGGTGGCCGTCGGCTTCGGAATCTCCCGGCGCGAGCACGTGGAAGCTGTCGGCCGGTACGCCGATGGCGTTGTGGTGGGCAGTGCGTTCATGAGAGTGGTGGAGGAGCACGGTTCCGCCCCCGATCTGGCAGCGCAGCTGGAAGCATTCACGCGGGGGTTGAGCGGCAGGCCATGACGAACGAAGAAGCACAGTCGGCACTGGCCGATCTGCGAGCACTGATCGATGATGTGGATTTGAGGATTCTGGCGTTGTTCAACGAGCGCGCCGATGTTGTGTCACGCATCGGTGACATCAAGAAGACGATGACCATGCCAATCTACGAGCCGAAGCGGGAAGATGAAGTATTCCGCAACGTGCTACAAGGCAATCAGGGGCCTCTCTCGGAGGGCGCCGTGCGACGGCTGTTCGAGCGCATTATCGATGAAATGCGAACCCTGCAACGCGAGCGCATGGAAAGGGACAAAGCCAAATGATCGTCGTGATGGAGCAAGGCGCGACCGAGGAGCAAATCCAGAACGTCATCACTAAGCTGGTGAACCTGGAGTTTTCGGTCCACCGTTCGACGGGCGTGGTGCATACGGTGCTTGGCGGCGTTGGTCCGGCCGAACTGGTCGACCCGGAAGAGTTCCGGGTGATGGACGGCGTGAAAGAGTGCCTGCGGGTGATGTCACCCTATAAGCTGGCCAGCCGGCGATTCAAGCCGGAAGGCACGGTGGTGAGGCTGGAGCGGGCGGGTGCGGGCGTAGTGGAGATCGGCGGTCCCAATATCGTGGTGATGGCCGGGCCACCCACCGTGGAGAGCGAAGACCAGGTTCGGCGCACGGCGGAAGCGGTGGCTCAGGCAGGCGCACGGTTCCTGCGGGCTGGGGCGTTTCGCCCGAGGAATTCGCCGTACCAGTATCAGGGCCTGGGCGAGAGCGGCCTCAAGATGGTGCGTGAAGCAGCAGATGAGTTCGGGCTCTTCGTAGCCACCGAGGTCATTGACCTTTCGCAGATGGGCCTTGTAGACGCGTATTCGGATATGTTCGTCGTGGGTTCACGGCACATGCAGAACTATGTCCTGCTGCGCGGACTGGGCGAAGTGCGCAAGCCCGTGCTGCTCAAGCGCGGCGTCGCGTCCACGATGGAGGAATTGCTGCTCTCCGCCGAGTACATTCTGTTGGGCGGCAACTATGAGGTGATCCTGTGCGAGCGTGGTATCCGGACTTTTGAGATGGAGGGGCGCAGCACGATGGACATCTCGGCAATCCCCGCCGCTCATAAGCTCTCGCACCTTCCCATCCTGGCCGACCCATCGCACGCGACGGGACGACGCGACAAGGTGACGCCGATGGCAAGAGCTTCGGTGGCCGCGGGTGCGGATGGACTGCTGATCGACGTGCATCCGGACCCGGATGCGGCGCAGGTGGACGGAGCCCAGTCGTTGAATCCAGAGCAGTTCGCGGAGTTGATGACGCAGCTCCGGCTGATCGCCCCGGCCGTCGGAAGGACGATCTAGGCCAGCCATGGATACGGTCGCGATCGTCGGGGTCGGGCTGATTGGTGGCTCGTTTGCCCTTGCCTTACGAATGGCCGGGTTCAAGGGCCGCATTGTCGGTGTCAGTTCGCAACGGACGACCGATGAGGCCGTGAAACGTGGAGTCATTGACGAAGCGCTACCCATGGAGGCCGCTTGTGCGGCGGCGGATCTGATCTACCTCGCTGGCCCCATCCACTCGATTCTGACGACAATTCCCCGGTTGGACGAGTTCGCGCGGGAAGGCGCATTGGTGACGGACGCGGGCAGCACCAAGCAGAAGATCGCCATGGCGGGCGCCCGCCTGCGGCGGGTACAGTTCCTGGGCGGCCATCCGATGGCGGGCAAGGAGTCGCGAGGCGTAACGGCCGCGGAAGAGAGACTATTTGAAGGGCGGCCGTATCTGCTGACTCCCAACGCGGCGGAGGAGTTGGAAACCGCCGCGGCCAGTGGGTTCGTCGAGTGGATTAAGCGGATTGGGGCACTGCCGCGTGTGATGGCACCCGCTGAGCATGATCGGATCGTCGCCCATTCTTCGCATTTGCCGCAGTTGTTGTCGACGGCACTGTCCGGGACGCTTGGGCGTCATCCTGATTCAGAACTAATTAGGGCGGCGGCTGGTCCTGGGCTAGTAGATTCAACCAGGTTGGCACTTAGCGGCTGGGAAATCTGGCGTGATATTCTCGACACCAATCAGGCGCCAATTCTTGACGCCCTGGACCGGTTTATCAACGACATGCAGGCCTTGCGGACCCGCTATGCAAACGGTGAGTTGGAAGCCGACTTCATACAGGGGAAAGAATTTGCGCAGCGGCTGCGCAATTCGCGCTAAGGGGTCAAAGCGAAGAAGTTGGAAATCTTGTGAGCCCGCATAAGCGGTCACACTTATTTCGACTATAATGGCTCTTAGATTTTCCCCTGCCGCCTGTCGAAGCGGCCATTCTCGCTGATCTTCGCACTAGTGATCCATGAAACCCAGTGTAAACGCAGGTCTGCAGTTCGTACAGGCGATGGATGGAGAGCGGTTGGCGTCCTGGAAACATCCCTCCACGCTGTACCGGGCTGGAGAGGCCGCGGATAGCATCTATTTTGTCGAGAGCGGCGCGGCGCGGCTGTTCCAGCCGAGACGCGGAAGTCTGGAATACGTCCTGACACTGGTGCATCCAGGCGACGTTCTGGGCGAAGAAGCGATCTTCGGCAAGCGGAAACGCGAAACCAGCGCGGCGCTGATGGATCCATCGCTGGTGTGGCGCATCAAACGATCCAGCCTGCTGAAGGCAAAGGCCGAATCGCCTAACGTGGCGCATTGGCTGGCGGAGCGCTTCGCTCTGCAGCGGCGGTCGCTGCTCCATAGAATGAACCAACATGCCCTGATGGGCGTGGAACAGCGACTGGTGGCTGCATTGCTTGAGTTGGCCACCGTCTTTCCGGCAACGGGCGGCGATAAGGAGGCGCTTATCGGGATCTCTCAAATCCAGATCGCCGGGTTGGCGGGCTCGACGCGAGAGACTGTCTCCACACAACTGAACCGGCTTGAGAAGCTCGGTCTAGTACGACTAGGAAAGAACCGTGTCAGCATTGCGAACCTCGAACCGCTGCGGAAGCTACTGGACAACCACAACGGCGCATAGGCGGATTCACGCCACCTCGATCGCGCCGTGATCGTCGCAGTGCGAGCCATGCGGATGATGCAAGTGCCCGTCAACCAGGTAGTCGACATGATCGCCGTGCGGCACCGCCTGGTGACCGCAGCCTTTCCCATGCTGGTGGGCTGAATCGTGCCCGGCGCAAGTATGGGCCGGCGTACAGTCTGCCGGGTTGGCATCGGACACCTGAATGCGACACTCATCGAAGTGATCACCGTGCGCGGTGTGTAGGCATCCGTCGTGCAAGTAGTCCAGATGTCCTTCGTGCCGAATGGCCAGATGTCCACAGTCCTCACCGTGAACATGGGAATGGTTGCCGTGGATCTTGTGGGCTGCCATGGGAGCTCTTCCTCTCCATTGTCATCCAACCGGGTATCAGTTCGGCTACAATGTTATTGAGGATATATTCTCATTAACAAAACGGTTCAATATCGGGTTCACGGGATGGACTGCGCGCAGGAGGTGTCGCTGCTGCGGTCGCGGCTGAGCCGCGTGAATGGGGTACGGGATCTGCGGTTCGACGTGGTGCAGTCACGAATGGACGTCGAGTACGCGGATGAGCGGGTGTCCCCCGCTGAGATTGAGGCAGCAGTCAGCTCGATTGGGATGAGGTGTGAGCGGTGGGCCCGCAACAGCAGCCCAGGTCCCGAAGGGGGAGGAATCGACCGGGTGGCGTTGTTCACTTGGGGCAGCGGACTGGCGCTGGCCGGCGGGATGGCCATTGAGGCCTGGCAGACAGGCGACCTGCTGCACACCGTGCTAGTTCACGAGCACTCAGGCCACCAACTCGCAACTCCAGTCCTCCTCTGTTTCTGGGTGTCGATTCTCATTGGCATGCTCCCAGCGCTGCCAAAGGCGTGGGGGGCATTGCGCGGACTCCGGGCGGATATGAATCTGCTGGTCCTGGTTTCGGTGGCCGGGGCGAGTGCGCTGGGCGAATGGACTGAAGCAGCGACGCTCTCCTTTCTGTTTGCCCTGGCCGGCCGGATGGAGAGTTGGAGTATGGCCCGAGCCCGCGACGCTATTGCGAAACTGCTGGCGGTGGCGCCAGCGGAGGCCGCCGTGATTCATGGGAATCACGAGCACCGCGTGGCCGTCGGGAAGATTCCAGTGGGCGCGCGGGTGCGGGTTCGAGCGGGCGAACGGATTCCGGCTGACGGACACATTGTGGAAGGCATATCGTTCGTCAACCAGGCGCTGATCACCGGCGAGTCGGTAGCCGTGGAGAAGCGCAGCGGCGAGGAAGTGTTCGCGGGCACGATCAACGAGAGTGGGACGCTGGATGTGGAGACGTCGAGAGAGGCGTCGGACAGCACACTGGCGCGGATGATCCGGATGGTGGAGGAATCACAGGCTCGGCGCGCGCCGAGTGAGCAGATTTTGGAGCGCTTCACCAAGTACTACACGCCCACCATCCTGCTGCTTGCTTTCACTGTATGTACGTTGCCACCGCTGTTTCGGGGAGGCGGGTGGGGCGAGTGGTTCTATCAGGGAATGGTGGTGTTGTTGATTTCCTGTCCGTGCGCACTGGTCATTTCGACACCGGTCTCGATTGTGGCGGCGCTGACGAGCGCGGCGCGGCATGGAGTGCTGCTCAAAGGCGGGACATTCCTGGAAGAGGCGGCGCGAATGCGAGTGCTGGTGCTGGGCCGGGCGGGGGTACTGACCCTCGGCACGCCGGAGACGGCGGAACAGACCAAGCTGGACGGAGCAGAGGTGGAGGAGATCCGGCGTTGGCAGGCGTGGAAAGAGGATCAAGGGCTGGATCTGCCGCTGACACCCAGAACTCTATTGGCGTCGGGTGCGAAGGGTGAAGTAGTGAGGCGGGTGGAGCGGATCGCCAGTAGGGGTTGGACCGCCGCCCTACGCGAGGAATCGACCTCGTTGATCCTGGAGGGCCAGTGCGACGCGCCCAGGCCAGGGGCGTCGGACGTGCTGTCCGCCCTTCGAAAGCGGGGCGTGGAGAGGATCGTTATGCTGACTGGCGATCCGGGCCAGGCCGGCTGCCAGGCGGCCGAGGCGGCCGGCGTCACCGACGTTGAGGCAGATCTCTTTCCGGCTGAAAAGGCGGCGCGTATTCGTGAGTTGAGTCGGCTTTACGGACAGGTGGCCATGGTGGGAGACGGTCTGACCGACGCCGAAGCCCTGGCGGAATCGAGCCTCGGCATCACCTTGGGTACTCAGGGCACCGATATGGCGCGGGAAACGGCCGATGCGGTCCTAATGACGAACGATCTGGGGCGCCTTGTGTTCCTGGTGGACCATGGCCGTCGCACATTGCGCGTGATCAGAGCCAATATCCTGTTCGCCTTGGCAGCGAAAGTCCTGTTTCTGGCCGCGGCGATTGCCGGGATGGCAACACTGTGGATGGCCGTTGCGGCTGACATGGGAGCGACTTTTGCGGTTACGCTGAACGGGCTGCGACTCCTGCGGACCAAACAGCATCCAACAGTATGATGACGCGGCGCATACTGCTGTTTTCGGCGGCTGTCCTTCCGTTCCGGCTCATGGCGGACGAGCAGCGCGTGTCCGTCCGTGGGCGCCTTCGTCAAGGCGACGGTGTCAAGCCGGGCCTTACTACCAAGGATGGGAAAACCATCGATCTGGCCGGTGATTCCGCAACGCTGGGTGTACTGCGGGACACGCGGTTGAAGGACGCCGACTTCGAGGCAATGGGGCATTTCACGGGGCCGGCGGAGTTCCAGATTGATCCCATCTACAAGAAGGCTCTGTTCGCGTGGCGGGACGGCAAGCGGCTCATGGTGACGTACTGGTGCGAGATCTGCTCAATCAGGGCGTGGACCCCCGGGCCGTGCCAATGCTGCCAGCGCCCCATGAAACTGGATCTGAGAGATCCGGCGTTGGAAGATACCGATCCAACGAACTAAACTCAGGAGCATGCGCAACGCGCTCCTTTCATTCACAGCCGGACTCTGCCTGTCCGGGGCCACCTCCATGACACAAGCCGCTAACTACTCCATTGAGAAGACGACTGTCGATTCCGTCGAAGTCTACATTATGCGCGACCAGGCGCGCGCGACAGAGGTTCGCATAGCACCGGAGTTGGGCAACAACTCCTACGAGATGACGGTGAAGGGCCAGAAGATCTTCTGGTCACCCTACTCGAGCGTCGGCGAGTTTGCCGCGAAGCCAGCGCATCTTGGGAACCCGCTGCTTTGGCCCTGGGCCAATCGGATTGACGGCACCACCTACTATGCCGCCGGACGTAAGTACGCGTTGGATCTTGAGGTGGGCAATGTAAGTCCAGGACCCAACAACACTCCGATTCATGGCCTACTGGTTTACTCGAAGCTGTGGAAAGTGAAGAGTTCGAATGCGGACGGGCGAGGAGCGAGCGTCACCGCCCGCCTGGAATTCTGGCGGCATCCGGAGTTGATGGCGCAGTTCCCGTTCGCCCACAACATTGAAATGACGTACAGGCTCGCGGATGGCGCGCTTGAGGTTCAAACCTCGGTCGAGAATCTGAGTGTGGAGCCGCTGCCGATCTCACTGGGCTATCACCCGTACTTCCAGCTGACCGACTCTCCGCGAGACGAGTGGACCGTCCATCTCCCAGCCAAAGATAGGCTGACTTTGTCCAGCAGACTGATTCCGACAGGCGAACGAACCACGAATCCGTACGGTGATCCGCTGGCGCTGCAGGGTGTCGTGTTGGACGATGTGTTCGATGGGTTAGTCCGTGATGCGGATGGGAAGTCCCGATTCTGGGTGCAGGGAAAGAAGCAGCGGGTGACGGTCGAGTATGGACCGAAATTCGGAGTTGCGGTCGTCTATGCTCCGCGCGGCCGTGGCTTCATCTGCTTTGAGCCGATGACAGGCCCGACCAACGCATTCAATGCGGCCCATGACGGTTGGTATAAGGGGCTGCAGACGGTGGCGCCCGGGGGCCTCTGGAGTGAGAGCTTCCGCGTCGTGCCGAGCGGATACTGAGCGTCGCGACGGGCGGAAGGACTCCGGAAAAACAAAAGGAGCCCGGTGGTGACCGGGCTCCTTTTTCGGTGCTCTGGAATCAGACGGCGTTACTTGGCGCCGGCCGGCTTCTTGGGCGCGGCGGCAGGCGGAGCCGCTGGCTTGGCGGCGGGAGCGGCCGGAGCGGCACCAGGGGCGCCGGAGGCGTATTTCTTGTCGTAGAGATCGATGATCTGCTGAGTGATATCGATGCCGTTGGCAGCCCACAGCACAGGACTCTGCTGGGTGCTGACATCCAACACGACGGTGAAGCCCTGAGCCTTAGAATACTCGTCCAGCACCTGGATCATGCGCTGACCGATATCGTTGACGAGTTTGCCCTGCTCCTGCTGGACTTCCTGCTGCATGTCTTCGCTGTCCCACTGGAGCTTCTTCTGGAAGTCGTCGATTTCGCGGGTGAGCTTCTCGCGAGCTTCGGCGGACATCATGTTCGCGCCTTTGTTGAGCGTTTCGCGCTTCTTCTGAAGCTCGCCGCCACGGCCCTCGATATCCTTGGCGCGCGGCTCAAACTTCGCGGTAAGGGCGGTGCGGGCCTTCTCGCCGTCCTTGGTCGCCAAGATGGCACTCTGGATGTTGATGATGGCCAGCTTGGTGGCGGGCGCTTGCGCCGGCAGGGCCGGGGCTGTCAGGATGAGGGCCAGAACGGAGAGGCCCATCTGCTTCGCGTCGAATCTCACTTGTGTCAAACTCCTCAAACAATATGATCCTAACATGCCGCTGTCACGCCCGGCGGGGACTCAGAAAGTGCGGCTGATGGTGAACCGGAACATGGTTCGCTTTTCGTAGTAGGGCGCCGGATTCGCGAAAGTCTGCGAAGCATAGGCGTATGTCGCATAGTTCGGGAACATGGAGGGGGTCACGGCGACGGGGGGGGTAAAGTACTGCCGTACCACAGTGGGGTTGTATGCCCAGTAGAGACGGAACGGCGCGTTGACGACCGGCATCATGATCTGCAACTCCAAGCCGGTGGACGTTCGCATCTTCTGGCTTTGGTCCACAATGTAGGCCTTGTTATCGAAGCCCGCCTGGGGGAATTCGCCATTCAGGGAATCCACGCGGCTGGCGTTCAGTCTCAACTGGCTGGCGCGGCTGATGCGATTGACGCCGGCGTCGAAGAAGGCCGCCAAGACGAGGGGGCCGACAATCGGGATGCGATACTCCAAATTGGCCACACCCTGAGTGTCACCACCGGGGAAGACCAATTGATAGATCGGAATGTTCTGAGTGACGTTCTGGGTGGTGACGACACCGTCCACAACGACCTTTTGGGTTCGGGCCGAGCCGTCGTTGTTGCGCACAGTGACGGCGGCGGAACTGGGGATGTAGGCAAACGGACCGATACCCCAGATTTCGAAGCCGCGGACATCCTGTTCGCCGCCCATGAAGACGCGGTTGAACGGGGGCGCCACACGGTCGCCGTAACCGGAGATGAATCGCCCCATGACGCGCATGCCGATGACATGCTTCGGCGACAAACCCTTCCGGAAGTAAGTGGCCGAGACGGTGGGTTCGATCGAATTGACATTGCCGCCGATGGGGCCCCCGGCGAACGAGAAGGAGGCGTACAGGCTGCGCCCACGGCTTGGCGTGATGGGGTGGTCCACGGTGTTGTACGTGTAGGCCGGAATCACGCGACTGGTGACGATGCCATTCAGTGAGTTCGGCCCGTCGAAGTTCAGGAAGTTCGAGTAGTCGAAGTAGCTCTTGGAACCGTTGTTGTTCGGAACGATGTTCGACCTGTCGATGCCGTAGGTCAGGCTCAAACGAGCAAATGAGCGCTTGAGGGGGTAACTGACGAAGACAGTGGCGCCGTAGCCATTCGAAGTGTAGTTGAGCAGGTTATCGGTGCCGAGCGCGTTGTAGAGAGGGATCAGATTGCGCCCGGAGAAGAGCGAGACTTCGCGAGCCTGATCGTAGTTGAAGTGTTGCGTGTAGACCGTGAAACCGGCCTGCATCGGCTTGTCGAACAGGTACGGTTCGGTGAAACCGAACGTAACGTTCTTCATGCGATCGCCGATTTCGGCGCTGAGGCTGAGCGTCTCGCCAAGTCCGAGGAAGTTATTGGTGGAGTAGCCGAATCCGATGAAGCTGCCGGCGATGCCCGAGACGCCGCCGTTGAGGCTGATGGAATTCTTGCCGCGCTCTTTCACCTTAACCGTGAGATCGACTGTGTTGTTCTTGGTGTCGCGAGTCACGTTGGTCGACTCGTCTTCCTTGAGGGCTTCAAAGTAGCCGAGCTGGTTGAGACGCAGAATGCTGAGGTCCCACAACCGGGTGTTGTACATGTCGCCTTCATCGACGAGCAATTCGCGGCGGATGACTTTGTCGCGAGTAGTGGTGTTGCCCTGGAAATCGATGCGGCGGACGAAGAACTGCTTACCTTCGTCGACGTTGAGGGTCAGATCAATTTTGCCTTCCGGGAGCGGGTTGAAGTCCGGCTCAGGAACGGCATCGATATAGCCGAATTCACCGTAGAGCTTCGTCAGGTTCTTGAAGCCCTTCTGAAGTTTCTCCGTGGAGAAGATGTCCCCTTTGTCCATTCCGAACAACGGACGCATGAGGGTCTCGGGGGTGCGGAACAGCTTCACACCGACAAAGTTGATGTTGTTCAGCCGATAGAGCACGCCTTCATCCATGTTCATCGTGACGTCGGCGACCTTGCCGGCCTTGGCACGGGTGAAAGGCATTGCGACGCCGGCCTTATCGCGCATCGTCACCTTATGATCGACAACACGGGCAAGGAAATAGCCGTTGGATGCGTAGAACTGGCGGATTCGTTCCTTGTCCTCCTCCAGCTTGGTGGCGTCGAACGTTTTGGCGAAGAGGCTCTCCAGAATAACGGAATGGGGGACACCGATGGGCCGAAGGTTCTTCATCGCACGGATGACGGCCCGATCAGCGAACACTTTGTTGTTCTGGATGTCGATCTTGCCGACCTTGACCTTTGCGCCTTCCTGGATCTTGAATGTGACTTCGACCGAAGAGGGCGGAATCTGCCGAATCTCGGGCGTGACGGAAGCAAACTGGCGGCCGCGCTCAGAGAGGAACTCCTTGAGCACGTTCGTCGCCCTCTGGACGCGCCCCTGCTCGTACTGCTGTTCGACAGACAGGCCGACGTGCCGTTCCTTGAAGCGGTCGAGGATTTCCGAAACAGTGATGGACTTATTGCCTTCGTACTTAATGGAGCGAACAACCCGGCGTTCGGTCACGAGAAAACGGACGATCCAGCCAACTTTGCCGGCTTCGCGTTCGATGGTGATGTCATCGAACCGGCCCGTGTTCCAGAGACGCATGAAGTCACGATGAAGAGCGTCCGCATCATAGTAGTCGCCCTTCTTTGTCACAATCAGGGCCTTCAGGGTATCCTGCGGCACGCGCCGCGCGCCCCGAAACTCGATGGCTTCGATTACATCGGGCAGAGCCTGCGGAGCCTTGGCCGCTTCGGCTGGCGGAGGCGTTCCGGCGGGCGGTTTGGCCGGCTCTTCCTTGGGTGTCGGCACCGTCTCGAAAGGAGCGGGCTTTTTCGGTTCAGCGGGCTTCGGGGGTTGTGCCTCCGGCGCTGGGGATACGTTCTCGAAAGGACTTGCCTTCTTGGGCTCAGCCGGTTTAGGAGCCTGCGTCTGTTGAGGCGCGGCTTGGGGTTCTGCCTGCACAGTTCCCGCCGCGCCCGCGATGGTGATCGAAAGGACAACGAGGCAAAGCGGTACGGCTTTCAGGCTTCTACGCCTGCGGGTCATCGTGAACAGTCAAGATCCTTTCTTTCTGCGCCTTCGCCTCAGACGCGCCGGAGTCCGACGACGTTACATGGAAGAAACATCCCTGCACGCAGGCACAAGCCTCCATTCTAGCGGAATCTCGAATGGATCAACAGTCCGTCTTCGGGGGCGGATTGGATTCTTCCGCGGCGGGCGCCACCACCCCAGGAGAAGGGGTAACCGGAGACGGTACACCGCCTGGGATTTCGGGCGGAACGGAGGGGGTGGCGGGCGCCAGGTCAGACCCAGCCGCAGATGGCTGGGCGGGGCCCGTGGCAGGCTGCCCAAAGGACACGGGCGCGGAAGCCACGCCCGAAGCAACCATCGCCCCCCCATCGGTCTCACAGGCGGCGCCGATCTCGAGTCTCGTCGAACCGGGATCCGTGGCGCACTGCGGGTCGCCGCCAGAGACAGGCCCCGAGGCGGGCTCCTCCGGAGAGGGCGGCTTATCCTGCATTTCCAGCGCGGGTGGCTGGCCCGAGGTTTCGCCGGGCTCCGGAACCTTCGAAGTGGAAGGGGATGGCACATCCTCCGATTCCGGCGGCTCGATGGCCTTCCACAGCTCGGAAGCCCATGCAGGGTCTCCGAAGGTGAGTGCCAGCCGCTGGAAGCGGCTTGCGTACCTGGACAGGCTGAGGCCAAAGATCAAGTGGGCCGGCAAGGTGGAAAGCACAGGGAAGTAGGCCGGACCGAAGGAGTCCAGCCGGCGCCAGACAAAGCGATTGGCGAAGACATGCCAGGTCATGGCCAGCAGCATCCCCAGCAGTAGATTGCGGGTGAAGCCGCGGGGCCGGGCAATGAGTCCAAACAAGCCGCCCAGAAAGGCATACAGAACCAACAGGAGGGCTCCACCGGCGAAGGAGGCGCGGCTCAGCCCCATTGAATACACAGGGGTGCCGTAGAAGAGCGCACCAGCAACATTGAGTTTGGCCCACCAGTACTCGCCGCTGAGCCAGGAGTGAAACAGAAACCAGCCGAGGACGACAACGCCGCCGGCAAACCCGGTGTCCATTCCGGCGAGCCATCGGCACACAAGTTCACTCAGGCCTGCGGGTGTACGGGAACCGGATGGATCTAGCTTCATCAGGCAACAACCTGGCAGCGGCTAGTCCGGCTTCGAGTAGTAATAGGAGTGATAGTAGGTGTACTTGCTGTATAGCTCGCCGCGATGTGCGCCATTTACGATGATGCCCAGGATATTGTTCTGGCAGAGTGAACCCATGGCCCTTGTAACCGAGTCGATCGTCGTGTTGCCGATGCGGACCACCATGACCAGGCCGTGGCAGAGAGTGGCCAGCAAGTTCGCGTCGGCGGCGAACAGGAGCGGGGGGGTGTCGAGAATGACCCAGTTGAAGATGGATGGCAGGGCATCCAGCATGTTCTTAACTTCCGGCAGGTTCAGCAGTTCGAGCGGATTCAGAACCGCTTCTCCCGCAGGCATGATGCAGAGATTCGTACCTTCGATGCGTTTGACGACTTCCTCGAGAGTAGCTTTTCCCTGGAGGTAGTCGGTGATGCCGGGGCTGCGGGGCACCTGGAAGAATGTGTGGATGACCGGGCGGCGGAAATCGAAGTCCGCCAGAAGCGTCATATTGCCTTCCAACTGCGCCTGAGCCAGGGCCAGGTTCGTCGCGGAAAACGATTTTCCTTCGGCAGGCGACGCGGAAGTGAGCACGATGTTGTGGATGGGCTGAAGGCTTTGCAGATGGTTCAGCCGCGTCCTAAGACTGCGAAACTCCTCCGCCGGCGACTCGCTGGGCCGCGTCGAATCCAGCAGCGACGCATCGGGCGAGGGCGTAAAAGGAATCGTCTGAATCCGCTCCAGCAGGCCGCGCAAGGGGTTCGCCGGCTCGGGACTCACGGTCCGTCCACTGGGCGTCGTCTGCGGCGCAGCCGGCGCGGTTCCCATAATGGTGGACTCAACACGCCTTAATGCATCGTGGACTCGACTCATAGATCTCTCCGATTTCTACCCATCAATTCATACGGCTTCTGGTGCGACAAGGCGCTACGCCTTCGAGGTGTAATAGTAGGCCACCGAACCCGCCATCAGGAGAACTCCGACGAGAAACGTAGCTGTCCAGGCAAGCCAACCCATCCGGCGGCGGCGCTTGACAACAAAGTCGTTCTCCAGCAGTGGGATGCTGCCAAGGACGGTCAGCCGCGTGTAGGCCCGGACGTCCTTGAGATTCTTCAGGGAGGTATCCTTGAGTTCCCGTCCCCCAGCGAGGGAGAACCCCAGGCCAACGCCGACAATTAGGCCGACAGCAATAATAAGCGGCCGTTTCGGAGCATAGGGCTCTTCCGGGATAGCAGGCTGCTCAAGCACTTCCAGCAACTCACCCTGCTTACGGGTTTCGATGTCCGTGGCCATCGCCGAGTCCTGCATCTTCTTGCTCAGATCATCGTACCGGGTCGCCGCAAGGCCCCGGTCGCGCATGAGCTGAACGTACTCCTGATTGGACGACGGACTGGACTCCAGGCGAGCCTGGGCATTCCGAAGCTTTCCGCGTGCATCGGCCAACTGGCGATTCAGATCTTCAATCTCCATATCCTTGGACTGAAGGGCGGTCTGAATCCTGGAAATCTGACTGTTTACTTCCCGCAGTTTGATGACATTGCCGGGCGGAAGCACCATTCGCGGCTTTGGAGCGGCAGCATCCAGCTTGGCACCTTCGCTTTCACGCAGAAGCTGATCGCGGACCTTGATCTTGCTCTGTAGGTAGGCCAAGGCGGTTTTAACATCCGGGTGGTCGTCCTTGTAGCGTTCGCGAAGGGAAGCGACAGCGGCTTCGTATCTCTCAACATCGCGATTCGCTTCGACCAAGCGGTCATTTCTGACACTGGTGGGCCCCGTCCCTTCGGGTACCGGCTGGGACAGCACCTGGACCTGGTCTCTGAGATCCCGAAGTTGGGCTTCCAACTGCAGTTTGTCCTGGTGCGCCCGGCTGATTTCGCTGTTGACCGACTGCACAGAGGAATCCAGCGTGGTGATGCGGCTGAGCGCCAACTGCTCCTGCTCGGGCAAGGTCCCCATATTGCTGCCGCGGAACGCCGATATCTTGCTGTCGATCTCTTCGAGTTCCCGTTTGGCGGTGTCGAATTGGTCCTTGAAGAACTCCGTCGTCATCAGGTTCTGATTCGAGCGGGACTTAATGCTCTCGTCAATGAACCGCGACATGAGATCGATGGTCACCTTCTGCGCCAACCTGCGATCCGAGTAAGAGAAGGCTACCCGGAAGGCATTGACGTTATTCGTCCGATTGCCTATTCCACGGGACATGGACTCCATCTGCCCCAGGGTGATGTCCTTCCTCATGTTCTCGATGATGTCGTCCGTGGGAAGGCGTTTGCGGTCGTCCGGGTAGAGATTGTAGGTCTGGATCAGATTCAGCAGGCTTGGACGGCTAATGATGTTCTGGTAAGTCGAGGTGATCTTGCTCGTCATCTCCTCTGTGATGTTGGTGCGAACCAACCGCGAGGAAACCTGTGGAGGCACGACACGAATCAGCCCGGTCGCCATGTAGGAGTTCGGCCAGAGGAAAGCCGTTACGACGCCGGCGACCAGCCCGATGAAGGTTGGCCCGAGGATCCAGGAACGGTGACGGCGGAGGATATCGATGTAGTCCTCGATATCGAGCGCACGCCGCGGTACTGAGATTGGTTGATCCTGCAAACCCTGGGCCGGGGGTATGGGGGCTGTCGACATGGTTATTTCCTCCGGGCTGACAGCTTATGGCACATAAATGTGGTCGCCATCCTGGAGATAGATATTCTGCTCCAGATGCTTCCCTTTGATCACGTCGTTGTAGTTGAACTTGATACGTTCAGTACCGCGCATGATGACTATCTTGTTCTTCTTCGCCCACTGGCCAAGACCCGACGCGCTGAGGGCCTGAAGGATCGTGGTGGGGGTAACGAGCGGAATGGGACCGGAACTCCTGACGTTGCCTGACAGGTAGTACCGCTTGCTTTGGACGGAAAAGACCGAAACGAAAACCTCGGGTTTTGTGAGGTACTTCGCCAAGGCGTCAGTCACCTTAGCGGTGAGTTGCTCGGGTGTAAGGCCGGCCGCCTCCATCTCGCCCGCCAGCGGGACGGTAATCTTCCCATCAGGACGGACAACCACGTTCCCACTCAGATCGTTTTCGCGCCACACACGGATGTTGAGTACGTCCTGCGCACCAATCTTGTAGCTTTTGGGGTCCACCGGCGCCGCGACATTCAAGTCCTCGGCACCCGGCGCGGGTTTCACTTGACCGGACGCCTTCTGTCCCTCGCCTGCCTTGGCGGGTTCCTGTTGCGCGGAAAGCACGCTTCCGGCCGCCAGCACCAGGAATACAGAAAGGAACCATCCCATGGACGGCTTCCAGTTCGACCGCATTCATCACCCTCCGCTCGGCTGCCAATCTCGGATTCACCAAGGCCGCGGCAAGCCGCGTTCATCGACCCGGAATCCTAGACGCGCCCCAGTTTATTGCTCGATCCATTGTACAACAGCACTGCCAAAGGGTTACGCCGCGGGACCTCTGGCACGGACCGCAACTCACTGATACGATAAAGCATACGATGCTGCCCGATTCGCCATCGGCAAGGGTCATGGAGCCATTTGCCGATGGACGGATGCAGCAATCCCAGTAAAAAGGCGTCAGACCATGGCCTACTTTCTTGCCAAGACCGACCCGGACACGTATCCAATTGAACAATTCAAGGCGGACGGCCGCACCACATGGGACGGCGTCACCAATGCTCAGGCCGTGGCAGCCATTCGCACAATGGGCACCGGCGACCGGGTGTTCATTTATCACAGCGGTGGGCAGTCACAAATTCTCGGTTTAGCGGAGGTTACCTCGGCGCCGCGGCAGGACCCCAAGCAGCCGAAGTCGTGGGTTGTGGACATGCGATTTGTAGAGGATCTCTTGCCACCCACGAGCCTGTCGGAGATCAAAGCCAGCGGCCTGTTCAACGACTGGGCCCTGGTCCGGCAAAGCCGGCTGTCCACCATGGCGGCGCCGGCCAGCTTCGTGGACTGGATGAAAGCCCGCTACCCCAAAGCCAAGCTATAGCCTGCGCGTTTCAGCATTGCGTAGACGGCCGCCATTGGCAATCCAACGACGTTGAGATAGCAGCCCTCAACGCGCGTGATAAACTTCGAAGCCAGACCCTGGATGGCATAGCCTCCCGCCTTGTCGAAAGGTTCTCCGCTCGCTGCGTAGAGCTGTATCTCCTGGTCGGTCATTGTGGCAAACGTGACCGTCGTCGACTCAACGCTGGACCAAGTCCGTCCATGGTGCAGCAGACAAATGCCCGTGAGCACCAGATGATCGCGGCCATTCAGACGGGTGAGCATGCGGATGGCATCGGCTTCCGAATGAGGCTTCTCCAGGAGTTCATCGTCGACGACCACAGTGGTATCCGCGGCGAGTACGAACTCCTCTGGCGAGCACTCAACGGCAGCCGCCTTTTCCTGGGCAAGCCTCTGGACGTAGGCCGCGGGCGATTCGCCTAGACCGGGCACTTCGTCGATGCCGGAGACACGAACTACGAAGGGGATGCCCGCGCGGGTGAGAATCTCCTTGCGGCGCGGCGATTGCGAAGCCAACACGATCATTGGAAGCCCAGACTAACACGGTGGGCACGGCTGTTTCGCGTGCTAAAATAGCCGTTCCAGGAATCCAATCAGGATGGAACGCGCAGGGCGGATCATCGCCAAGCTCAGAACGGCACAAAAGCACTTCACACAGGAGGAGCTGACGCTTGCCGCCTGGCCGGCCGCGGTTGGAAAGAGACTGGCCGGCCGCACGCGTGCCGTGGCGTTGCAGGGTAACAACGTGGTGGTCCTGGTGGAAGACGATCAGTGGCGGCGTAATCTGTGGGGACTCAGGCAACAGATTCTGAGGAACCTCGGCGACCTTCTGGACGGAGCCGCACCGCATGGGATTGAGTTCCGGGTGGGAGTGCCCCGCAGGCCACCGCAGCGGGCCGAAGCCGTGAGTGACTTCTCACTCACCTCGCCCACTCTCCGCCCAGCCGACGAGGCGGATGGAATCGCCGACCCGGTGCTGCGCCGCATCTATCTCAATTCCCGAAGAAAGGCCCGTGCTTCGTGAAGATAACGGAACAAGAAGTCAAGTACGTCGCCGATCTGGCGAATCTCCAACTGGGCGCCGATGAGATCGCGCGCATGGCGCGAGATCTGGATGGCATTCTCAGTCACATCGACAAATTGAACGAGCTCGATGTGACCGGTGTCGAGCCGATGGCGCAGGTTCTGTATGAGGCGGGCGAGACGGCGACACTCCGTGAAGACGTCATCGAGCCGTCGCTGGACAATCAGGCTGCCCTGGCAAACGCGCCTCTATCTGGCGCCGGTCAGTTCAAAGTACCGAAGATCATCGAGCGATAACATCGCTCCGGCCCACCGGGCAATTTAAGACGCAATTGACATGGACATCGCGAAACTAACCATCTCTGGCATTCAGGCAGGTCTCCGAGCCCGCCAGTTCAGCGCCGCCGAGTTGGCCTCCGAGGCGCTGGCTTTCGCCCGCAGTGAGAACCCCAAGACCAACGCATACCTGGCCTTTAGCGAGGAACGCGCGCACAGCGCCGCGGCGGCCGTGGACGGCCAGATCGCGCGCGGAGAGCATCCTGGGCCGCTGGCGGGTGTTCCTATCGCCGTCAAGGATGTAATCATCACAAAGGGTTTGCGCACGAGCTGCGGCTCGAAAATGCTGGAGCATTTTATTCCGCCCTACGATGCAACGGCCGTTCAGAGGCTGGAAGCGGCGGGTGGCGTCATTGTCGGCAAAGCGAATTGCGATGAGTTTGCCATGGGTTCGTCGAACGAGAACTCGGCGTTCGGACCCGTAAGAAATCCTGTTGCTCTGGACCGTGTGCCGGGCGGCAGCTCGGGCGGTTCAGCGGCAGCGGTAGCCCAAGGTACGGCGGTGGTCTCGCTCGGTTCGGACACCGGCGGCAGCATCCGGCAGCCGGCAAGCTTTTGCGGGGTTGTCGGGGTAACCCCCACCTACGGCCGCGTGTCGCGATACGGCTTGGTCGCCTTCGCCAGTTCGCTGGATCACATCGGCCCATTTGCCCGCAATGTGGAAGATGCCGCGGTGTTGCTCCAGACCATTGCGGGTAGGGATCCGAAGGATGCCACCAGTGCATTCGCGCCAGTGCCGGACTACAGAGAGAGCCTGAACCAGGACGTGCGCGGGCTACGCATTGGACTGCCCAAGGAATATTTCGCGCACCTGGACAGCGAGAGCGGCGACCAGATTCACAAGGGCATCGAACTGCTGAAGCAGCAGGGCTGCGAGGTGGTTGACGTCAGCCTGCCGCACACCGACTACGCGGTTGCGTGTTACTACATCATCTGCACCGCGGAGGCCAGTGCCAACCTCGCCCGGTATGACGGCGTCCGGTACACCGGCCGGGCTCCACAGGCTAAAACCCTCCAGGACATGTATCGGATGACCCGCGGGGAAGGCTTCGGCGCGGAGTGCAAACGGCGCATCATGCTGGGCACCTATGTTCTGAGCTCGGGCTACTACGACGCCTACTACTTGAAAGCCCAGAAGGTCCGCTCACTGATCGCCCGCGACTTCCAGCAGGCTTTTGAAAAAGTGGATGCCCTGGTGACTCCGGTGTCACCCTTCCCGGCGTTCAAGCTGGGCGAGAAGCTGGATGATCCCATCCAGATGTACCTGTCCGACATCTACACGATCACCGGCGATCTGGCCGGCATCCCCTGCATGAGCGTCCCTTGCGGTACGACGGGTGAAGGACTTCCTGTAGGGCTGCAAATCCTGACCCGCCATTTCGACGAATCGGGCATGTTCCGCCTGGCCTCGGCATTCGAGCGGGCTGGTGGGTTCGCTGTATAATCTTCACGTTTCGTTCTAGAATTCAGAAGTCAGGGATGCAGCCGCTTCATGGGAAACGGCCCGCATCCTTTGAGCCTTTTCAATCATCTGGGATAGCTGAAGGAGACTTACAAACAATGGCGTTTACTCTGCCGACGCTTCCGTATGCCCACGACGCGCTGGAGCCGTACATCGACAAGACCACGATGGAGATCCACCACGGGAAGCATCATCAGGCTTACGTGACCAACCTGAACAAGGCACTGGAATCCGCCCCGGAATTGGCCGGGAAGAGTTTGGAAGAATTGCTGGCGAACGGTGTCGCCGGCGTGCCGGATGCGATTCGCACGGCGGTCCGCAACAATGGAGGCGGCCACTGGAACCACACTTTCTTCTGGGAAGCGATGGGCGCGGGCAAAGGCGGCGCTCCGGCAGGCAATCTGGCAGCGGCCATCAACGCGAAGTTCGGGAGCTTTGATTCCTTCAAGGAGAAGTTCGCTGCCGCCGCGGTGGGCCGATTCGGTTCCGGCTGGGCGTGGCTCATCAAGACCGGCCCAGGCAGCGTGGACATCATCTCGACGCCCAATCAGGACAATCCTCTGATGGAGGGGAAGAAAGCGGTATTGGGTCTCGACGTGTGGGAGCATGCCTACTACCTCAAGTATCAGAACCGCCGGCCCGAGTACATTACGAACTGGTGGAGTGTGGTGAACTGGGACAAGGCTGAAGAACACTTCAACAGCTAACCAGAGGGTGCGCCCGGGCGCACGCTGATTTCATGTACGAAGAATTCCTCCGCCGCGCCATTCAACTCGCCGCCGAAAACGTCGAGTCGGGGCGCGGCGGCCCATTTGGAGCGGTGATTGTGCGCGAAGGCGCAGTTGTTGCGGAAGGCGCCAATCATGTGACCACGCAACACGATCCAACCGCGCATGCGGAGATCGTTGCTATTCGCGCGGCGTGCGCCAAGCTGGGTACCTTTGAACTCCGCGGATGCTCTATTTTTAGCTCTTGCGAACCCTGTCCCATGTGCCTGGCGGCCATTTACTGGGCCAGGCTGGATGCGCTGTACTACGCGGCCAGCAAGGATGACGCTTCGGCCGCCGGCTTCGATGACTCCTTCCTGTACGCACAAATCCCGCTGGAAACCTCAATGCGGTCCTTACCGACCCACCGGCTTCTGGGCGAGGAAGGCGACCGGCCATTTGCGATCTGGCGTAAGAGTGTGAGCAAAATACCTTACTAAATGGCCAATATGCTTGTGGTGACCACGTCTACCCTGCAAGGGATCGAGATCCGCCAGTACGTCGGGATTGTGAGCGGAGAAGCGATTCTGGGTGCGAACATCTTCAAGGACTTCTTCGCGGGTATCCGTGACATCGTAGGGGGGCGTTCCGCTTCCTACGAAGCCGAACTTCGCAAAGCCAAGGATCTCGCCATTGAGGAGATGTGCCAGCAGGCACGCCAGTTGGGGGGCAATGCCGTGATTGGCGTGGACCTCGACTACGAGACAATTTCCACGGCTCACGGCGGCGGGATGTTGATGGTGACCGCGGCCGGGACCGCGGTGGTCACAGCGTAGTCCGGCCAACCGCCTGCTTGGCGCCCCGATCCATCACGGGCCGCCGCTTTCGCGCTACCATGCTTTGAAGCCATGGGCCATATTCTGGAGCTGCGCGAACTCTCCAAACACTTTCCCAATCACGCCGCGCTGGACGACCTGACACTGGAGATTCGCGAGGGCGAGTTCTTCTCGCTGCTCGGCCCGTCCGGGTGTGGCAAGACCACGACACTCCGGCTGATAGCGGGCTTCGAAACACCAACCAAGGGAAGCATCCTGTTGCGGGGCGCCCCGGTGGCGGATCTGCCACCGTACCGGCGCAATGTCTCCACGGTGTTCCAGAACTATGCTCTATTCCCGCACCTGACAGTGCGCCAGAATATCGAATTTGGTCTTCGCTACCAGTCGCCCAGCGGAGCGCGGGAGCGGGTGAACGAGTGCCTCGAAATGTTGCAGCTCGCAGGGAAGGAGGATCGAAAGCCGGCCCAGCTCAGCGGAGGCGAAAAGCAGCGGGTGGCCCTGGCCCGCTCGCTGGTTCTCCGGCCGGACGTGCTCCTGCTCGACGAGCCACTCTCCGCCCTCGATCCCAATCTGCGGACCCAGGTACGAACCGAGTTAAAGGCCCTGCAGCGGCGTGTCGGCATCACGTTTATCTTCATCACTCACGATCAGGAGGAGGCCTTGTCGGTCTCGGACCGTATTGCGTTGCTGTACAAAGGCCGCCTGGAACAACTGGGCACGCCCCACGATCTCTACCTGCAGCCTCGGACACGATTCGCCGCCGGGTTTCTCGGCCCGGTGAACTGGATCAATGGGGTGGGCGTGCGGCCCGAGTCCACGCGACTGGCGCTGGCGCCTCCAGTTGGCAACGATACTCGAGTCCTGCCGGCGACGGTCGCTGATTCAATGTTTTTGGGGAACTGCCTGCACATCGAGATGTGCTCCGCCGACGGCCAACGCATCGTGGCCGAGGTGTCGAGAGAAGACGGATTGTTCCAGCGCGGCCAGGCCGTCCACGCATGGTGGAATGCGTCGGATGAGATCCACTGCGAGCAGACATGAGGCGTCTGCGGCTTCTCTTCCTAACGCCCGCGGTCAGCATCCTCCTGCTGTTGTTCGCCGTGCCTTTGTGCATCCTACTGGTCTATGCCTGCCTGACGCGCGGCGCCTATGGCGGCACGGCGCAGCCCTTCACCGCGGAGAACTGGCTGCGGCTCTTTGATCCGCTCTATCTGGCGATCGTGGGCCGGTCGTTTCTGGTGGCTGCGGTTTCCACGACGGTCTGCCTGTTGCTGGGCTTTCCCCTCGCTCTCTTCATTTCCAGGTCGGGCCCCAGGAAGAACCTCTACCTGGCCCTCGTGATGCTGCCGTTCTGGACGAGTTTCCTGGTGCGGACCTACGCGTGGATGTTCCTGCTGCGGGATACGGGATTGATCAACACCGGCCTACAGGCCCTGGGCCTGATCAAGGAACCGCTGCCTATGCTGTACAACTGGTGGGCCGTGATCCTGGGGCTTGTCTACGGCTACCTGCCCTTCATGGTTCTGCCGCTGTTTTCCACCCTTGAGCGCCTCGACCCCGGTCTGGTGGAGGCGGCAGCCGATCTGGGTGCGCGGCCGATGCAGGGTCTGTTGCGCGTGATTCTGCCCTTGACCGCGCCAGGCATCCGGGCCGGTGCGATTCTCGTGTTCATACCGTGTTTGGGCGCCTACCTCACGCCCGACCTATTGGGCGGCGGGCGCACGATCCTCGTTGGGACTCTGATACAGAATCAATTCTCCAACGCGCGCGACTGGCCGTTCGGCTCGGCCGTCTCCATCGCGTTGATGGCGCTGGTGATGGTCGTTCTTTGGCTCCAGATACGCCGCAAAGGGGAGCCACTGCTATGAGACGGTTGCTGCCCGCCACCGCTGTGGCCCTTTACGCGTTTCTACACCTGCCGCTACTGGTTCTGGCCGTCTTCAGCTTCAACAGTTCCCGGTTCACGGTATGGGAAGGGTTCTCGCTCCGGTGGTACAGTGCCGCTTTCCACGACCAGCAGTTAATGGAAGCGACATGGAACAGCCTGCTCATCGCCCTTTTGGCGACGGCCGCGGCGACGGTGATTGGGACGCTCTGCGCCTATGCGCTCTGGAAGAAGGATGTTCCGATTGTGACCATGAGCCTGTCGCTGTCGCTGGTCACGCCGGAGATCGTCGCCGGTATTTCGCTGTTGGCTTTGTTTCAGTGGATCTTTCGCTTTCTGGCGGTGCAGCTTGGCCTGCATACGGTGATCCTGGCTCACGTGTCGTTCTGCATCTCGTTCGTTGTGATCGTCGTCCTGGCGCGACTGCGGACGTTCGACAGCGCGCTGGAGGAGGCAGCCCTGGATCTCGGCGCCACCGAGTGGCAGGCTTTCTGGCGCGTGACGCTGCCCAATCTGACTCCCGCCATTGTCTCGGCGGCCTTGCTTGCCTTCACCACTTCTTTCGACGACTATGTCATCACATCGCTGGTGGCCGGAGTCGATTCGGAAACGCTGCCCATGGTGCTGTATGCCATTGCCCGCAGGGGCGCCAATCCGATGGTGAACTCTATCTCCACCGTCATCGTCGTCGGGCTGGGGGTATTGATACTGATTTCGGAGCGCCTGAAGGAGTCATGATCTCCCGGCGCAAGACGCTGTTCTTTCTGGGGCTCAGCGGGGCAGCCGGCTGCAATCGCGCCAACCGTCTGCGCCTGAACGTCTTCAACTGGTCGAATTACGTTGCGGAAAGCACCATTCCGCGCTTCGAATCGGAGACAGGCATCCGCGTCCGGTATGCCATCTACGAAAGCAATGAGGAGATGCTGGCTCGCGTGATGACCGGCAACTCGGGCTGGGATATCGTCTTTCCATCCAATTACTTCATCGCGCCGATGCGCGAGATGTCTCTACTGGCCCCGCTGGATCACACGCGACTGGGTCATATGCGCAATCTGGGCGAGATCTTTCAGAGGCCGGTGTGGGATCAGGACCTCAAATGGAACCTGCCCTACATGTGGGGCTCGAGCGGGATCCTGTTCAACGCCCACGGCGGCGCCACCCCTACATCGTGGGCCGATCTCTGGACGGCGCGATTTCGCGGCCGCATGACGATGCTCGACGATCCGGCCGAGGTATTTGGCGCGGCTCTCAAGAAACTGGGCCGGTCGCTCAACGCGGGCGCGGAATCCGACCTGCGGGCAGCTCAACAGGAGGCTCTGCGCCAGAAACCGCTGCTTCGGGCCTACCTGAATGCGGAGGTGCGGGACCAAATGGTGGCAGGCGACATGATTGCCTGTCAGCTTTGGGCGACGACGGCGCAACAGGCGATCGACGCGGCTCCACACCTGGCTTACGTCTATCCCAGCGAGGGGTACGCCCTCTACGCCGATTGTGCGGCGTTGCTGCGGGAATCGCGTCGTGCCGACCTGGCTCATCAGTTCCTTGACTACCTGTTCCGCCCAGAAGTTGCCGCCGACATTGTCAGTTCGTCGCGCACGGCGACAGCGAACGGTGCAGCTCGAGAACTACTGCCCAAGCCGGTAGGCACCCTGAGAACTCTGTATCCCGACGCGGAGACGCTGGCCAGGGGCGAATGGTTTGCCCCGTTGGCGGCACCGGCTCAAAGACTCCGCGACCGGCTATGGACGGAACTGAAGTCAGCGTAAGACCGGCACGCCTCCCGATCGGCGATTCGTCCGGGCCTGACCCCGGCTACGATCGGAAGCGATTTGTACTCCGTACCGAAATTTGCCGAATTGGCTCAGAAAGCGATCAGGTAGACTGAAGGGTAAGCGCTCTCTTCAGGCGCGGCAGTACGGAGGATTTTACTTTGCGGCCCCTGCTCGACCAGTTCCTGGATACGATGCCCCGGCTCACACCGACGGCCGCACTCGACATTCTCCTGGTCGCGCTTCTTCTGTATCAGGCGGTTATGCTGATCCGCGGCCGCCGCGCCGCGCACATTCTTTCCGGCATCGGTGTCGTCCTGCTGATCTATGTCGTTTCAGTTTTTGCCGGATTGACCGTACTTCGTTCCATTTTGGAGACCCTGGCACCGTATACCGCCTTTGCCCTCATTGTCATGTTCCAGAGTGAAATCCGGCGGTTGCTGGCGCGCATTGGCGAGCGCCGCTGGGTGGGCTTCGGCTCCCGGCTAGAGACCCGCGAGGTCACCGACGAGATTCTGCTGGCGGTCACCCACCTGGCGGCACAGAAGATCGGCGCATTGATCGTGGTCGAACGCGACATCGGTCTCCGGACCTTCATCGAAAGCGGAGTGCCTGTTGACGCCCGCGTGACCCGCGATCTTCTACTGGCCATCTTTCAACCTGGCGGCGCAATGCATGACGGCGCGGTGATCGTACAAGGCGGACGGCTGGCGGCCGGAGCCTGCTTCCTGCCGCTTACGATGAATCCCGAGTTGTCGCGCAAGCTCGGCACCCGTCACCGCGCTGCGATTGGCGTAACCGAAGAAGCCGACTGCCTGGCCATTGTTGTGAGCGAGGAGAGGGGGACGGTGTCGATTGCCGCTCTCGGGGACCTCGAAATGGATATTCCGATTGAGCGCGTGGCGCAACGCCTTGGCGGCCCCACCGGTGCGCCTCGCTATGTGGCACCAGCGTCATCGCCCTCTTCCCGCGAGGTAACCCGGCCATGATGAAGCCACTTACGCGGAACCTCGGCTGGAAGCTCGCATCGCTTCTGGCCGCCTTTGTCATGTGGCTGCTCGTCAGCGGAGCCAGGGAGCTGACCACGTCCATCACAGTCCCCGTGCAATATCGCAATATTCCCAAGAGCCTGGAGATCAGCTCCGACATGATGGAGCAGGTCCACCTGGTTCTTCGCGGGCCGTCGCCTCTACTGACACGTCTAGCTCCGGGTGGATTGCCCCTGGTGATCGACCTCAGCGACGCGCGTACTCCGGGACAGCGGACCTTCACCCTCGACAGCCGCAACATTGCCTTGCCGGCCGGCGTCACGCTGGAGCGGGCGGTACCGGCGCAGATCCAGATCCGTCTGGAGACCCGCATTTCGCGTGATGTTCCAGTGAAACCGCAGTTTGAAAATATGCCGGAAGGCATGCACATTCAGTCCGCAGAAGTGACCCCGGCGCGACTGACGATTGTTGGGCCGCAGAGCCGGGTCCGGCATATTCAGGAGGTTCTGACCGACGCGGTGGACCTGCGGATGCTGGACTCGAACGGCAATATCGCCAGTACGGCCTATTCCGGTGACGCACAAGTGAATTTCACCACGTCTCCGTCGGTCACGATTCACGTTACGGTTGTACCCAAACCATCGGATCAAGGGAAAAGGTAATGTCCAGGAAACTATTTGGCACCGATGGCATCCGCGGGGTAGCCGGCAAGGCGCCTCTCGACGAACCCACGGTTTTTGCATTCGGCGCCGCGCTGGGTGAATGGGTAGCCCATCACTCCACCCCCCGGGTGGTTATCGGCATGGATACGCGGGAGTCCGGCCCGTGGTTGGCCGAAACTCTAGCCGGAGGCCTGGCTCATGCCGGGGCGAACGTCTGTTTTGCCGGTCTGACGACCACGCCGGGTGTAGCCTATCTCACCAAAACCGAGGAGTTCGTGGCCGGGGTCATGATCTCGGCCTCGCACAATCCATATCAGGACAACGGGCTCAAGGCCTTCGACCATTCCGGCTTCAAGCTGCCCGACGAGGAAGAGCGGAAGATGGAGGAGCGCATCTTCGCGATCCTGGCGCAGGGTGCCGCCCCACTGCGGCAGCCGTTGACCGTCGACCCCGCTTACGATCGGCACTATCTCGACTTCCTGGCATCGACGTTTCACGCGTCGCTACAGGGAGTGAAGATCGTACTGGACTGTGCAAATGGCGCGGCCAGCTACATCGGCCCGGAGCTATTCAGGATGCTCGGCGCGGAGGTGGTGGCCACGGGTTGCGAGCCCGACGGCCGGAACATCAATAAGGATTGTGGCGCCCTTCACGTCGACGCTCTGTGTAGGCGGGTCGTAGCCGAGCAGGCTCAATTTGGTGCGGCGTTTGACGGCGACGCCGACCGCTGCATGCTGGTCTCGGCGGCGGGCCGGCTTATCGACGGCGACCACGCGATGCTGATTGCCGCGCGCCACATGCGCCCCGCCTCTGTCGTTGCCACGGTCATGTCAAACCTCGGCCTGCAACGCGCTCTTGAGAGTGATGGACTGAAGCTCATTCGAACAGCCGTGGGCGATCGCTACGTGATCGAGGAGATGTTGCGGAGCAATCTCACCCTTGGTGGGGAGCAGAGCGGCCACGTCATCTTCCGGGACTACGCCACCACGGGCGACGGATTGCTTACCGCTCTGCGGATCATCGAGATCGCCGTGAATGCGCGGCGCACTCTCGAGGAACTCACCGAAGGCTTCGTGATCTACCCGCAGAAGCTCGTCAACGTGCGGTTCAAGCAGAAGCGTCCGCTGGAGGAACTCCCCTCGGTACAAGCCGAAATTCAATCCACCGAGGCGGAGTTCGGCGACGCCGGCCGTGTGCTCGTTCGGTTCTCGGGCACTGAACCGCTAGCCCGCGTGATGGTGGAGGGCCCGACCATCGAGCGTGTGGCACACCGTGCGCACAGCATCGCCAACGCTATCGAAGCGGCACTGTCCTAATACCCGTACACAGGGTGGTGGCATCAACGCTATCCTGTCATCTATGAAGTGTGCGCTTCTTCTCATCGCTCTTTCCGCGACCACTGTGTTCGCGCAGCTACCCGCCGGCACCAAGCCTCCTGGCGAGGACTGGGTCCAGCTATATAACGGCAAAGACGTGTCCAACTGGAATAGCGTCGGAGGGCAGCAGTGGACCTCGGAAGACGGCATCCTTACCGGTAAGGCCGTGAATAAGAGCTACGGCTACCTCGAGACGCCCCGCGACTACAAGGATTTCGAACTCTCCCTCCGTTTCAAGTGCGTCGGCTCCGGCAATTCCGGCGTTTATTTCCATACCAAGTTCAAGCCCGGCACCGCCGACGTCAGCCAGGGCGCCCAGTTTGAGATCGATTGCCGCATCGGCCAGCACACCGCCGGCGTCTATGGCTTCGGCCGCGCGTGGATTGTATGGCCCTCGCCGGAAAATGAAACCGTGGTCCGGCAGAGCGACTGGAACGAAATGCTGGTCACCGTGCAGGGGAACCACTACACATCACGGCTGAACGGCGTCCCGATGGTCGACTTCACCGACCCGCGCGCTCCCTTTATCCAGGGCACTATCGCTCTCCAACTCCACTCCGGCGGTGACGGCCACATGCAGTTCAAGGACATCTGGGTGCGGGACCTCACCAAGAAATAGTCGCTTGCCTCGGCTCTTCTACTGCGATCACTACGCGATTGAATTGCCGCCGGGACACAAGTTCCCGATGCCCAAATACCGCATGGTTCGCGACCGGCTGGCGCGCACTGGGTTGTTTTCCTTCCAGTGCGCGCAGCCGGCCCCGCCCGACGTCGTGGCGCTCGCTCACGACGAATCCTACGTCCAACAGATTCTGGATGGTTCCCTCCCCCGCGCTGCTATTCGCCGCATCGGCTTCCCCTGGTCACCGGGGCTGGTATTGCGCTCCCTCGCCAGTGTAGGCGGAACCATGGGAGCATCCCTCGATGCGCTGGAGCGGGGATGGGGCGGCAATCTCGCCGGGGGCACGCACCATGCCTTCCGCGACGAAGGCAGCGGCTATTGTGTATTCAACGATATGGCCATAGCCATTCAGTTCCTACGCCGGAACGGCCGTGTGCGCCGCGCCGCAATCGTCGACCTCGATGTGCACCAGGGGGATGGCACCGCGATGATCTTCCAAGAGGACGAGGATGTCTTCACCCTGTCATTGCACGGGGCAAAGAACTTCCCGTTTCGTAAGCAGAAGAGCCGCATCGACATCGCCCTGCCCGATGGGATGACGGATGGCGCCTATCTGGAAACTCTGGAAGATGTTCTGCCGCGGGTCTTCGAGTTTCAGCCGGACATCGTGTTCTATCAATCCGGCGTCGACGCCCTCGACAGCGACACACTGGGCCGGCTGAGCCTCTCGATGGCCGGACTTTCCGCGCGGGACACCATGGTTATGCAGGCGGTGCGGGCCGCGCGGATTCCCCTTGTGGTCACGCTGGGCGGCGGCTACTCTTCTCCGCTGGAGCGCACGGCCGAGGCGCACGCAAACACGTTTCTCAACGCGCTGTCCGTCTTCAATACACCATTGCGTTGAACAGAAGCTTCAGCGTCAGCCAGCTCTGCGCCCTGTACTGCGGCCTCATCCCGAACAGGAAGATATGGCCCTTTCCATGCGTTACGTCGAGCAGCGCGGGCTTGCCGGTCAAATACTTCTCACCCAACAACCAGCCGGAGGCCAGCACCGGAGCGTCAGAGTACTGGACCACGGCTTTGGCGCCGGACTCCTCGGGCTCCCAAACAGGGCTCTGCTCGTTCCAGATGGTGAACTCCTTGGGCAAGCCCAAACCCAGCGGCGAACCAGGCTCCATCGTCACATTCAACAACGAGCCGGGGCAGTAGAACTCGCGGTTCGAGACGCCTTTCAGAGCATTCTTGGCTTTGACGCCCAGATGCTCCACCGCATACTCAGTCGAATCGTTCAGGAACACCAGGCGTCCTCCGGCTTCGACGAATTGTTTGAGCACCTCGGCGCCCTCCGTGCCGAGCCCTCCGGTATACTCCTCCGGCATCGAGCCCTGACGGTAGCCGTTCTGAATCGACCCGGCCGACTGGTCCGCGAAGAGAATGACGTCGTACCGGTCGTTCAGCTTGCCACTCCTGATCTCCGAGGTGCTGACGCTCGCATACTCCCAGCCGAAGTGCTCGACGAGCCAGCGGGTCCAGCCCTCATCCATCGACGGCACGAACGACTTGAAGATGCCAACCCTCGGCCGTTTCAAGGCCGTGTATCCTGGGCGCCGGGCACCAATTGAGAAGTCGCCTGTTTGCGGACTGCGCCAGACCGGCGTACCTGCCCTCCAAGCCTGATTCACTTTTTTCCATGAATCGCTGTCGCTGGCCGTCAGCCCCTGGGCCGGGAAACGGAAGTCTTTTGCAGGCACCAGATTGGCCTGAAACTGATCGTCCACCGTATCCACCTGGACGCCCATCAGCAGAGGCAGCGTCTGCGCCGCGACGTCATACGGCCGCCGTGGCGGCCCACCAGGATAGATCCGGAGATCCGGGTACTTTTGGCGCTCCAGCAGCGCCTTCGCAAAACCGGACCAGGGCTGCTGCATCTTCACAACAAAGGTGCCCGCGGGATACGACTTGGGCCCAACCTGAAACCCTTCCGACGCCTTCTGGATCTCCACCGAGCCGAAGTCCAGCGTCTCGAGAAGCTTTCTCGCCGCACCCGGATCCGACTGCGCCGGCGGCAGGACAAACGAATACGGCGTCCGCCGCTCCACCGAGCGCTTATTGATGTTGTAGAAGTTCCGCAGGAAGTCCTCGCGCCGCAGCGCGGCCGTATTCAGCAGACTTTCCATCGCGATCAACTGGTCGTCAATGATGTCCCGCAGTTTCCAGTCACCGCCCAGCCAAGGCTCGAGATAGTTCCACGACTTCTCCCGCGGGTTGAAGCCGAGAGCCAGATTGGAGATCTGCTCCGGTTTGATGTTCACGGGTGTTGCGATGCGGACGCTGGCCGACTCACTGAGGATGCGCAAACCACCGTGATAGCTCTGATAGTGGCGCGCCGGCGTCCAGAAATCGTAGACGGCGTTCACGGCCACGCCCTTCCGGCCGGCGGCCGTCAGGTCGGCGGCCATGGTCATGCCGACCATGTTGCACTGCTGGGCAATCAGAGGATCAATATTCGGCTCAATGGGGTCGAGCCACGGTGGAACGAACATGCGAGCGCCCGTAGGGCCCATCTGGTGGACGTCATAGACAATCTGCGGATGCCAGACATTGTGAAGCTGGCTCACCACCGCGCGGGTCTCGGATTGCGAAAAGATGTACCAGTCGCGATTGTTGTCGTGGCCCACGTACTTCTGATAGAGCTCGGGCGGGCTGGTGCCCTCGAATGGGGTGTTGAGCGTCTTCCGGTACCACCTCGTGACGATATCCAGACCATCCGGGTTGATGGACGGGGCCAGAAGCAGGATGACGTTGTTCAGGATGCCCTGGATTCTGGCATCCGTGGAGGTCGCCAACCGGTGAGCCAACTCGACGGCGGCGTGCGTCGACGCGATCTCAGTGGCGTGGACGCTGCACGTGATGAGCACGACCACCTTGCCCTCGGCTGTGAGCCTCTGCATCTCTTCAGCGGACGTCACCCGCGGGTCGGACAACTTGTTCTGAATCTCGCGGTAACGATCCAGGCGCTTCAGGGTCTCGGGCGCGCTGATGATGGCCATGACCATGGGCCGCCCCTCGGTGCTGCGGCCATATTCGCGGAACCGCACCCGGTCGCTGCCTTGTTCGAGCGCCTGGAAGTACTCAACCACCTTGGACCAGTCGAGCACGGTCCGGTCCGCGCCCATCCTGTGTCCGAAAAAGGCCTCAGGCGCCAGGGGCTGAGCAACCAGGGTAGAGGCAAGCAGCGCAACCACCAGCCACATGCGGGCCCACATCTTCATCCGCGATTTAACTCCTTCCACAACGCCCGGTAATAGCGCATGAATCGCTCAGGCTCCTTGCTTTCCGCCACTTCCATCAGCGTATAGCGCTCAAACCGGGCTTGGCGCAACAGGCCGAACAGCTCGCGCCACGGATACTTCTCATTGACGAGATCGTTGATGTGGCAGCTCTTGATCCAGGGCTTCAGCAACTCAAACGACTGCCTGACACTCCCGTCCACAACGTCGGTGGGGTTCGAATTCCAGCACAGGCCCACGCTGTCGTGCTTCGTCGCGCGCATGATCGCCGCGCACACGGGAGGCACCTGGGTCTGCGCCCCGTGCACTTCCAGCCAGATTTCGACACCTCTGCCCATGCCGTACTCGCCCAGCTCGCGCAAACACGCACCAATGCGCTGAATCGTCTGCTCCCTCGGAACTTCGTTAGGGAATCCATTGGGCCGGACCTTCACGCCCCATGCCCCGGTGTCGTGCGCCAGATCGACGAATGCCTTGCCGTCCTCCACGTTCTTCCGGCGAACCGTTTCGTCCGCGGAGTGGAACTCGCAGGTGGTGCCGAAGCTGAGCAACCGTACCTTGCTGCGTTCGAAGCGAGCCCGGACCTTGGCACGTTCATCGGCTGAGATGGACGGCTCCACACCATGCTTGTGCGTCGTGCGGAGCTCGACAGCCTCGAAGCCCGCTTCCTCCAGACGGGTGATCACCGTCTCGAGATCCCAGTCCTTCAGGACGTTGTACGTTACTGCTCCGAGCATCATGGCTCCAACCTCCTTGCCGGCTTACTGCGCGACCGGTTCCGCTTCCAGTTCGGCGGGTGGCTGCGACAGATCGTAGCCCTCCCAACGCGCCACCACCGCACTAGCCAGGCAATTGCCCAACAGATTCACAGAGGTGCGCGCCATGTCCATCAGCGTATCCACACCCAGGATGATGGCGATGCCCTCCACCGGCAGCTTGAAGGTCGCCAGTGTGCCAGCCAACACAATGAGGGACGCTCGCGGGACGGCCGCGACGCCTTTCGAAGTCAGCATCAGCGTGAGCATCATCATGATCTGTTGCGAGAGCGGCATATCCACGCCAGCCGCCTGAGCGACGAACACAGACGCCAGCGACAGGTACAACGTGGATCCATCGAGATTGAAGCTGTAGCCGGTGGGCAGCACGAACGCCACGATATGCTTCGGCACGCCGAAGCGTTGCATGTTCTCCAGGGCCATTGGCAGCGCGGCTTCACTCGACGCCGTTGAGAACGCGAGGATGTAGGGCTCCTTCACCCAATGCCAGAAGCGGCGCGCCGGGATGCGGGCAATCGCCATCACCGCCCCCAGCACGACGATCACGAAGAATGCCAGGGCGCCATAGAGGGTCAACACCAGTTGCCCCAGGTTGCCCAGTACATTGATCCCTTTGTTCCCAACGGTCGCCGCCATTGCCGCGCCCACGCCGAAAGGCGCCAGGTACATCACATACTTGGTGTACTCGAACATAATCTCGGCGAGGGACTGAAGGAATTTGACCACCGGTTCGGCCCTCGCGCCCAGCGCCGTGCAGGCCGTGCCGAACAGGAAGCAGAAGACCACCATTTGGAGTACTTCGCCCCTTGCCATCGAGTCGAAGACAGAGGTCGGGAAGGTGTGCTCAAGAATCGAGGCGAACGTCAAATGGGTCGTCGGCAGATTGGGATCCGGCGCGCCGGCTTGCAGCGCGACGCCCACGCCCGGCTTCAGCAGGTTGACAAAGGCCAGCCCGACGACCAGGGCGGCGGTGGTCACGATCTCAAAGTAGATGATCGCCTTGGCCCCGATGCGTCCCATCGCCTTGGCCGAGCCCGATCCGGCGATGCCCACCACCAAAGTGGCGAACAGCAGCGGCGCAATGATCGACTTGATCATGCGGATGAAGATGTTGGATACCGGCGTGAGTTGCTTTCCAACATCCGGGAGAAAGTGACCCAGGGCGATGCCCAACGCCATGGCGATAAAGATCCAGCTGGTCAGAGAGAGCTTTTTCAACGTTCACCCCACTTGAGTTTCTGTCGCAGTACATCGAAAAACAGCATCCGCGGCGGCCTGATCAGCGACAAGGCATGTTGGCTGCTACGGCAGATCACTCGGTCCTGTTCTTTCAGCGGCTCTCCTACTTGGCCGTCGATCGTGAGGTAAGCCACGTCGTCGGAAGCCAGGTTCAATATCTGGATCACGCTCGCATCCGACACCAGAACGGGCCGGTTGGTCAGCGTGTGCGGGCAAATGGGCGTAATGCATAGCGCGCCCACTGAGGGGAAAACGATGGGACCGCCGGCGCTCAACGAATAGGCGGTCGAGCCGGTGGGCGTCGAGAGAATCAGCCCGTCGGCCTTATAGCGGCAGACGAAGTGCGCATCCACATTGCACACGAGGTCGATCATGCGGGCGATGTTGACCTTGGTGATCACCACGTCGTTCAACGCCTCGTAATGCGCCACCACGTCGCCACCGCGCTGGACCTCGCAGGACAGCATGCGGCGTTTGGCGATACGGTGCTCGTTGCGCAGAGCACGTTCGAGCTCCGGAAAGAGTTCGTCCGTCGAAATCGCGGTCAGGAAGCCAAGACCGCCCAGGTTCACGGCAAAGAGCGGGATCTCCCGGCCGGCGATGGCACGGGCCGCCGACAGCAACGTGCCGTCTCCGCCCAATACGATCACCAACTGGCAGCCGTCCGGAACCTCCTCACGCGAGACCGCCGCCAGGGCCCGCCCGGCGTAATTCTCTGTCGCTTCATCCGCCCGGTAGGACACGCCGTGCGCGTCGAGCCAGGCCAGCAGGGCCGGCACGAGTTGCTCGGCCTGTTTGACTTCAGGCTTCGAGATGATGCCGACCGTGCGAATCGGTTCCATACAGCAGGAACTCCTTATTTCCTTCAGCGCCCAGTACTGGACTTTCAATTACATCCGTCTCAAAGTCCAGCATCGCAGCGGCGGAACGAACCCGCTCCACCGACGCCTGGTGCAGAGCGGGATCGCGCACGATTCCACCCCTGCCTACCTGGTCGCGATGAACCTCGAACTGTGGTTTGACTAGGATAACGAACTCACGCGGCGTGGTGAGCATGGGCTTCAGGGCCGGAAGGATGAGTGTAACCGATATGAAGCTGACGTCGCAGACCGCCAGCCCTGCGAGTTCTCCCGTCAGCGGTGGCTCAAGAAATCGTGCGTTCACGCCTTCATGAACGATTACCCTCGGGTCATTCCGTAACTTCCAGTCCAACTGCCCGGTTCCCACGTCGACGCAATGGACGCGAGCCGCCCCGCGCTGCAGCAGAACATCGGTGAACCCGCCGGTGGAGGAGCCCACGTCCAGGCAGATCCTGCCCGTCACATCAATCTTCCAGTGGTCCAGGGCGCCCAACAGTTTGTACGCCCCGCGGCTCACCCAAGGCATCCGCTCCGTCAGTTCGACGGCTGCGCTTGTGGCAACGAGTGCTCCTGCCTTGTCCACTCGCTGGCCATTCACTTTCACCGCTCCGGCCAGCAGCAGCGCCCGCGCTTTGTCTCTGGATTCGACCAGGCCGCGATCGCAGAGAAGCTGGTCGATGCGCTGCCTGGCCTGTTTCATGAGCGGCGGTCTACAACCAGATCGGCCAGTTCATGCAGGCGGCGGGCATGGCCGCCAAACGGTTCCAATGCCGCATGCGCCAGCGCCCGTTGTTCCTCGGCCATTTTCTGCGAAGCCTCAAGCCCGTAAACCGCCGGGAAGGTGATCTTATGCTGTTCCGCGTCCTTGCCCGCCGTCTTGCCCAGTTCTTCGCTCGTCTGTGTCACGTCCAGAATGTCGTCGATGATCTGGAACGCGAGTCCGATGTGTTCTCCATAGGCGGACATGGACGCCAGTTGGCTATCCGTGGCGCCGGCATGGATGGCCCCCATGCGTAGGGAACAGCGCAGCAGCGCGCCGGTCTTCGCTCTGTGGATCTGCTCCAGCAGTTCCGCCGTGGGCGTCTGATTCTCACCCTCAATGTCGTGCACCTGGCCCGCGATCATGCCACGCACCGTGCCGGAGGCCGCCGCCAGTTCCGTCACCAGCCGGGCGTTGCCTGCGCGGCCTAACACCTCGAAAGCGAAAGTCAGCAGGGAATCACCGGCCAGAATGGCCATCGCCTCGCCGAACACCTTATGCGAGGTGGGCCGCCCGCGCCGCAGATCGTCGTTGTCCAGGGCCGGAAGATCGTCGTGGATCAGCGAATAGGTGTGGATCAGCTCCAGCGGGCAGGACACGGTTACCGCGCCTTCGATGTCGCGGCCGGCGACACTCCTCGCCGCTTCCAGGCACAGAATGGGCCTGATGCGTTTGCCGCCCGCAAACAGCGAATAGCGCATCGCCTTGTGGATCACCGCCGGCGGCGTATCTTCGGCCGGCACTAGCCGGTCCAACTCCTGGTCGATGAGCTTGGTCTGCTCGGCCAGGTATTCTTTCAGACTCAATTCAGCAAGGGTCATTCTTCTTCCGGATCAAAAGGCTCGGCCTCAAACTCCTGACCTTTCTTCATGAGGATTTCCACACGAGTTTCCGCCGCTGTCAGTTGTTTGCGGCACGAGTCACTGAGCTGCATCCCCTTCTCGAACAGCTCCAGAGCCTGCTCCAGAGGCAGTTCGGCGCTTTCCAGTTGACGCACCACCGTTTCGAGGTCGCTGATCGACTGTTCAAACGGTTGCGCGCCTATGGACGACGGGTTCTCCGGCGTCTTCGGCTTCTTGTCGGCCATCGTTCTATTTTACGTCGCCAGTCAACTTCGAAACCGGACGGGCGATCACGGTGAGAATTACGGCGGCCACCACCATGATGATCCCCAGTGTCCGGAACAGCTCAAACGGCGGCAGGTTGCCATAGATCGAGGCCATTTTGCCGGCGAGGTAGTTGCCCATGGAGAGCGAGAGGAACCATACGCCCATCATCAGTCCAGCCACCCGCTCCGGCGCCAGTTTCGTCATGGCACTCAAACCAACCGGGCTTAGCAGCAGCTCTCCGAAGGTCTGCAACAGGTAGGTGGCCACCAGCCAGAGAGGACTCACCCGGCCGTCCACGCCGGCTCGTTGCGCGGCGGCCATCATCACGAGAAACGTGCCCGTGGCAAAGAACAAAGACAAGGCAAACTTCATGACCGAGGACGGTTGACGGTCACCCATCTTCAACCAGAGCCAGGCAAACGCCGCCGCAAAGCAAATGATGAAACCCGCATTGAGCGATTGGAACCAACTGGCTGGGAAATCGAAGCCGAACAGCGTGAGGTCCGTGTTCCGTTTCGCGAAGACGCTGAACGACGAACCAGCCTGCTCAAAGGCCGCCCAGTACAGGGCCGAGCCACAGAAAAACACCATGATAACGATCAGCCTCTTGCGCTCGGCGGCTGTCCAGTCACCGCCAAAGAACATCCAGCCGAAAAGCCCCAGCGTGATGACGACCAAAAGGACGCCCGCCGCATCTACCAGCCGTTCCGCGGTGAGTTCCATGATGCCGCTCAAGTGCAGCCCTGCCAACACCGCCGCCGCGCCAACCAGCCCCAGAACGGAGAGCCGGAACTGGCGGTGCCACTTCAGACCCTCCTCGGGCGTCGGCGGCTTCACCGGGTGCAGGCCCGCATCCCCCAGGCGATGGCGGCCCATCCAGAACGTCAGCACGCCAAAGAGCATGCCAACGCCGGCCAGACCAAAGCCATAGTGCCAGTTGATGCGCTCGCCGACATACCCGCAGATGAGCGGCGAGACCGTGGCGCCAATGTTGATCCCCATGTAGAAAATGGAGAATCCGGAATCCCGCCTTGTATCGCCTACCGCGTAGATCTGCCCAACAATTGTTGAAATGTTGGGCTTTAACATGCCGGTGCCAAACACAATCACAGGCAGCCCAAGGTAAAAGACCGACTCGCTGGGGACCGCCAGCATCAGGTACCCCGCCGCGATCAGGAACCCGCCGTACATCACCGTGCGGCGCTGGCCCAGGATGCGGTCTGCAATCCAGCCGCCGGGCAGGCTGAACCCGTAAACACTGGCGGTGTACAGCCCGTAGATCGCGTAGGCCTTTGTTGTGTCCAGGCCCATGCCGCCGGCTGAGGCGGCCGCGGTCATAAACAGGACCAGCAGCGCGCGCATGCCATAGTAGCCGAACCGCTCCCATAGCTCAGTGAAAAACAACGTCGACAAGCCGGCCGGGTGGCCAAAGAAGCGGGTGTCCTGGTTCATGCGCCTTCTCTACAGATATTTCCGGATGTCCGGTTTCAGCAATTGTTGCACTTCCGGCTTGTCCAGATCCGGCGCTGTGATGACTCGCGGCTCCAATTCGATCCTCTTGGGTGGTTGCTTCCCGTCCAGTTTGTCCACAAGTGACTTCACCGCCTGAAAGGCCATCCCAAAGGGGTCCTGCGCCACCAGTGCGCTCAGCACTCCAGAGCGCATCTCATCAATGAGATTCTCGCTGGAGTCCACCGTCACGAGTTTGACCTTGCGCTCAAGCCCCCGGCTCTTCAGCGCCAGTACCGTCCCGGTGGCACTGGGCTCGGTGGAGGTGAAGAAGGCGTCGAGATCAGGATGAGCAGCCAGGATATTCTCCGCGGCCGCCCGGGACTTGGCCCGGTCCGACATGCCGAACTGCTCGGCGACGATCTTGAGTCCCGGGAACTTCTTCTCCACTTCATCCTTGAAGCCGCTCTCACGGTCCATGGTCGAAAGGCTGCCCGGCATGTGCAGAACCACGGCCACCTTACCCTTGCCGCCCAGGATCTCGGCCAACGTCCGGGCCGCCAAACGCCCCGCAAGCACATTGTCAGTGCCGACATAGGTCATGTAGCTCTGCGTGTCCACACCGGAATCGAACACGGTGACCGGTATGCCCGAAGCTACGGCCCGGTCAATAGGCCCCGCGAGCGCCTGCCGCTCACTCACGGCCACCGCGATGCCGTCCACGCGCTGGGCGACCATCGAGTCGATGATCTGGATCTGCCGGTTGAAATCCGTCTCCGTGGCCGGACCATTCCAGAGGATCTCGACATTGAGCTGTTTCCCCGCGGCCAGCGCACCCACCTGCACCGACACCCAGAACAGGTGCGACGTGCCTTTCGGGATCACCGCGATTCTGCGCTTCCCGCTGCGCCTGCAGGCGGCGGTGACGCCGGCCGCGCCAGCCGCCAGGAATGCGCGGCGCCTCATTGGGCCAGCCATCCTCCGTCAATGACAATGTCCGTCCCGGTGATGAAGCGGGACTCGGGCAGACACAGATACAGGGCGAGCGCGCCAATGTCGGCGGGGTCGCCCCACTGGCCCACCGGAATCTTCGAAAGGAACTGCGCGTTCGCCTCCGGATTGTTCAGCAGCGGCGCGTTCATCTCCGTCGCGAACGGCCCCGGGCTGATGCCGTTGACCGTAATCCCCTCGCCCGCCAACTCCATGGCAAGAGCGCGCGTGAGGCCCAGCAAGCCCGTCTTCGACGCCGAATAGGCACACCGACCGGGTAGCGACACGTGGCTCATGATGGACGTCATGTTGAGGATGCGCCCATAGCCGGTGCCCTTCATGTGAGGGACGAAGGCGCGCGCACAGAGGAAAGCGCTGGTGAGATTGCTGTCCATCACCCAATGCCATTCCGCCAGGGTGAATTCAGTCACCGGCTTGCGAAGATTCACTCCCGCATTGTTGATGAGGATCTGAACCTTGCCCAAGGACTCCGAGACACGCTGCTCAAGCTGAGCGATCTCCTCCTCCTTGGTGACGTCACAAGGGAGTATCATGGCCGCATCTCCACACGCAGCGGCGGTTTCTTCCAACTTGGCCGCGTCGCGGCCCACCAGCGCCACGCGAGCGCCCGCGCCCGCCAATGCAACCGCCATCGCGCGGCCCAGGCCGCGGGAGGCCCCGGTGATCAGTGCAATCTTATCTTTCAGACTGTCAGACATTCTGGGTCGAGTTTCCTTCTGTTCGAGATGCGGTCAGGATTCGATCGGCCACGCGCTGAGCACCATCGATATCGTTCACGACGATGCGTCCCGACTCGTTGGCGGTCTCCAGCACCAGCGTGCCAACACCCCAAAACCGCTGGGTGAAGGAACGTTCCACGCGAACGTCCTGCAGTTTCCGCAAATCCAGGGCCCTCGTCGTCTGGTTCACCAGACCATGCCGGTAGCGCACCACGCTGCCTTCCAGTGTGAGTTCCGTCCGGGTGGAATCCAACCAGCTCAGTATCGGCGCCAGAAACGGAATGACACCAACTATCACTATCCACCATGCGGCGTCCGGCGCACGCGTCCGCCACAGCCAAATGACAAGGATCAGAAAGAGGACGCAGAGCGCCGCGGAGAACTTCGCGCGTTTGAGCGTGGGCCGGACCGTCAGTTCGGATGACACTGTGTAACTCCAGTGACCGCTATTGTATAGCAGCGTGGATTCTTCTACGCTGTGCAGAGGAGGGATCTAATGAGATTTCTAGGCGCAAGCCTTGCGTTGTCGGGCAGCCTATTGCTGTCTCCGCTGTGGGCCGATTTCACATACCAGCAGAAAACACAAATCACGGGCGGAACGCTGACGCGCATGATGAAGATGGTTCCCGGCGGAGGCAAGGCCTTGGAACCCACCACCAGCACGGTCTATTTGAAGGGCAACCGCATGGCGACGGTGGACCCGCACGGCATCCACATCGTGGATCTCGACAAAGAGACCATGACCGATATCAATCTCGACAAGAAGACGTTCTCGGTCATCACGTTTGCCGAATTCGGCCAGGCAATGGAAGCCATGCAGAAGCGGATGTCCGGCAAGACCCAGCAAACCCCGGGCGCCGAGATGAATTTCAAGATGGATGTCCAGAAGACAGGCCAGGTGAAAGTCGTCAGCGGGTTGAGCGCCCAAGAGACGCTGCTGAAGGTGACGATGGAGACGAAGGATAGCAAGTCCGGCCAGACCGGTGCGATGAACTTCGACTCCGACATGTGGATGGCCAAGGACATTCCGGGCTATGACGAAGTCAAGAAGTTCCACACGTTGATGGCACAGAAACTGGCGTACAACCTCGACACGATGAAGTACTCGCGGATGGCGATGCAGCCCGGCATGGGCGAAGGCATGGCCAAGCTGGCGAAGGAAGCGTCGAAGCTGGAAGGCATTCCGGTCTATCAGGTCATGAAGATGCAGGGCATGGGTGGTCCTGGCGGCATGCCTCAACAGGAAGGTCCGCCTCCGCCTACCGCGGGTGAGGTGGCCCAAACGGCGCAGACCGACGCCGCCAGTGGGGCCGCGGGGCGCGCGACTGGTGGCCGCTTCGGTGGTCTGGCCGGCGCCGCGGCGGGCGGCATGCTGGGTGGCTTCGGCCGCAAGAAGAAACAGGCGGATCCTCCGCCCGCGGCAGAACAGCCGCAACCGGCGGCGCAGCCTCAGGCTGCGGGTCCGCAGGCTCTGATGGAGATCACGACGGAATGGACCTCGTTCTCCTCCGGCGCCGTGGACACCACCAACTTCACAGTCCCGGCCGGCTTCAAGGAGGTCGAGAGCGACATGAAGAAGGCAATTCGCGAGTCCAACAAGTAGGTTCGGCCGCGAGCTTCAAGAAGCAGAAAGGGCGTCCCGCGCGGGACGCCCTTTCTGCTGTTGTTGTGTAAAACCCGTGACAGGACCGTTAGTCCATGTCCTTGTTGCGCTTCTTCCGGTTGCGCTTGCGCGCCAATGCCGCCTTCACGCGCTTTTTCTCGCCGGGCTTCATGTAGTAGGAGTGTTTCTTGATCTCTTTGATGATGTCCTCCTGCTGCACCTTGCGCTTGAACCGCCGCAATGCGCTTTCCAGAGTTTCACCATCCTGGATGTAAACTTCCGCCATTTCCTACTCACCTCCTTCCGGCGTGGACTTTGCGTTTTCACGCAACTTTCAGGATACCGCAATCCGCTCGCCAGCCGCTCAGTTCACCGCCGTGGGCTGGTTGGCGCCATACGTGCGCTCGACGTACTGATTCACCATGCCGGTAAAATCATCGACGATCCCCTCGCCTTTCAGGGTGGTGACCAGCTTTCCATCGACGTACACTGGCGCTTTCGGATCCTCGGCCGTGCCGGGCAGCGAGATGCCAATGTTGGCGTGTTTCGACTCGCCCGGGCCATTCACGATGCAACCCATTACAGCGACCTTCATCTCTTCCACGCCCTGGAACTTCTCCTTCCAGAGGGGCATCTGCTCCCGCAGATACGTTTGAATCTGATCGGCCAATTCCTGGAAGAACGTGCTGGTGGTCCGGCCGCAGCCGGGGCACGCCGTTACCTGAGGAGTAAAGCTACGGATCCCCAGCGATTGCAGAATCTGCTGCGAAACCAGGACTTCCTCTGTGCGGTCGCCGTTCGGCAGCGGCGTCAGCGAGGCGCGGATCGTGTCTCCGATCCCCTCCTGCAGCAGCACCGAGAGAGCCGCGGTCGTCGCCACAATCCCCTTGGCCCCCATGCCTGCTTCCGTCAACCCCAGGTGGAGCGGGTAGTCGCACTCAGCGGCCAGCATGCGGTAGACGTCGATCAGATCCTGAACGGCGGAAACCTTCGCACTGAGTATGATTTGGTCGCGCGACAGACCGTAGGACTCCGCCGCGGACGCCGACTCGATCGCGCTCACGACAATCGCCCGCTTGGTGACATCGGCGGCCGTCAGCGGATTGGAGCTGTTCGCATTCTCGTCCATCATCCGGGTCAGCAGGGCGCCATCCAGAGAGCCCCAATTCACGCCGATTCTGACAGGTTTGCCGTACTCCACGGCACATTCGATCATTGTGCGGTAATTGTCATCGGTCTTTCGGCCGATATTAACGTTGCCCGGGTTAATCCTGTATTTGGAGAGAGCTTTCGCACACTCCGGATACTTCTTCAGAAGTATGTGGCCGTTGTAGTGGAAGTCTCCAATGATGGGGACCTTCATGCCAAACATCGACAGCGTGTCGACGATGCGAGGGACGGCCTTAGCCGCCTCCTCCGTATTCACCGTCACACGGACAAGCTCAGACCCGGCGTTCGCCAGCGCCATCACCTGGTTGACAGTGCCGGTCACATCAGCCGTGTCCGTGTTCGTCATCGATTGGACAACCACCGGATTGGTGCCGCCAACCTTCACACCGCCAATGCTCACGACCACCGATTTGCGCCGCGCGATGATAGCCATTCTGCCTCCGGAAAACTCCATTTTACCAAGCCCCCGGCCGGGAAACCGGACTGGCATCGCAATCATAACTTTTTTCAATTGGACCAGCACCCCACATTGGGCGTATCCTGGCTTCAGAACGGAACGTTCACGTTGTTACGCGGTCCGTTTCTCCCTGCTGAGGTCGAGTACTTCCCTGTGCGAGGACAAAGTCTTGCTGGAGGGATCAAATGCTTGACTCGAAGAAAACCAACTACAAAGCCACTCTTTTCGGCTTGGAGGGCGTCTTGTCAAACGCTCTTTCCGATGCCCTTTCTCGCTGCAACTGCTTTACTTTCAATCAGACCCAGGACCAGGACCGGGAACATCCCCATCCGGACATTGTCTTTTGTTCGCCATCCCCCGATGTGCTGAAGCCCGTCCTGCAGCGTTTCAAGCACACTCCTGTCGTAGTAGTAAGCCGTCTGCCGGAAGTTGACGGATGGCTGGATGCGCTCGAAGCGGGCGCCGCCGACTACTGCGCCGCCCCGTTTGAGACCACTCAACTCCGCTGGTTGCTCGATACCCACGCCCGCGCCCGGAAAGCGCTCGCCGCGGCCTGATCCCGCTGCTCTGAAATCCCCCGGCCCAGTCGGCTGAACAGATGCCTCCGTCTTATACGCGGAGGGTCTGTGTCTCTACACATGTCTATTCTCTGGAGGACTCACCCTTAGTGTCTCGACTCTTGCTCTACCTGCTGCTAGCCGTGTCTCTGCACGCTCAGTTCAGGGAAATGCAGTATCAAATGGAAGGAACGTTAGTCTCGGAAAACGGAATCCCCGATCGCCTACAGGTCACGGCGGTCGAACTCACGTCACCCCTCTCCCAAACCACAACTCACGTCAGCAGTGATGGCTCGTTTGAATTCAGATCCCTGGCGTCCGGCAACTATGAGGTTCGGCTCACCACCTTGCAGGGCGAAGTCCTCGCCAAGCAACTGGTCACCGTGCCGTCAATGACCACGGTCCGCTTCGATTTGTCCAGGATCACCGGCGGAAGTGCAAGAAACGCCGGACCCGTCAGCTATTACCGACTGGCTCATCAGATACCCGGCAAGGCCCTGAAACTCTGGCAGAAAGCGGGGAAGGCGGCCAAGTCCGGACGGGATGACGAGTCCGTCGAACTCCTCGACAAGGCTCTCGAGGAGGACCCGCAGTTCGCCGACGCACTACACATGCGCGGGGTCTACGCTTTACAGGCAAGGGAATACTCCAAAGCCTGTGAACTTCTGGCCCGCGCCGCAACCCTGGATCAATCCAACCCCAACTTCCTCGCGGACGCAGCCTTCGGACAGTATGCGGCCGAGGCGACCGTGAAAGCCCAGGACTACGCCCGCTCCGCCCTGCGTCTCGATCCTGCTAACAAGAAAGCGAACTACGTCCTGGCTCTCACCATGCTCCGCCAGGGTAACCAGGGCGAAGAAACGGTAAGGGCTCTTCGAGAGGCATCCCCACTCTTCCCCAGCGCCGCCCGGATCCTCAATCAGCTCCACCCCTCCGGCCCTCCTCGATAGAGGGCCATGGACACATTTCCGGCTACCGCTATACTGGTATTTAAGAGAGGCGTATACAACCTTGAACTGGAAGAGCTATCTTCGCCTGGCCGCACATACCCAGATGCTGCCGATTCTCGAGAGTGGCGAAGAGACCCTGGTGGGCGGCCAGGCTGTCATGGAGGGCGTCATGATGCGCGCTCCTCACAGCTATTGCGTCGCCGTGCGCCGGCCCGACGGCGTCATCGTCACCGAGGAGCAACCCCTTCCAAAGGTCTCGGAGAAATACCCGATCTTCAAGCTACCCATCTTCCGTGGGGTCGGCACGCTCGGGCAAGCCATGTCGCTGGGTGTGAAGGCCCTTCGATTTTCCGCGGATGTCGCCATGCAGGCGGAAGCAGAGAAGGAAGGCAAAGCCGCCGCGCCGGCCGGAGAGAAGAAACCTACGGAGATCCCCGGCTGGGTGATGACCCTGAATCTGCTGTTCTCTTTCGTTTTCTTCATCGCCCTCTACAAGTTCGTGCCGCTGCTGCTCACTACGGAGTTGCAAAAGCTCTACCCGCAACTCGGGCTCGGCAATCGGATCCTGTTCAATCTGATGGATGGCGTCATCCGCCTGGTCATCTTCCTCGGATTCCTCTGGATCATCTCGCGCTGGAAGGACATCCACCGTGTCTTCGAATACCACGGTGCCGAGCATCGCGTCGTCTTCAACTTTGAATCCGGAAAGCCGGTCACTGTGGAGAACGCCCAGCGCTTTGTCACATTTCATCCCCGCTGCGGAACAAGTTTCCTGCTGGTCGTCATGATGGTGTCCATCGCCGTCTACGCGGTGATCCCGGTCGACACGTTCTGGGCGAAGATGCTGGTCCGGGTGGTCGCGCTGCCGCTGATCGCCGGCCTCAGCTACGAGCTCATCCGCTTCGCCGCCAAGCACCGCAGCGGATTGCTGGCACTTATGACCGCACCCGGCCTCTGGTTGCAGCGCATCACCACGCAGCCTCCGGCCGATGACCAGACCGCTGTTGCCATTCGAGCCCTTGATGGTGCAATGGAGATTGAGAAGCAGCAGGGCGGCGAGTTGGTAATAGCCTAATGGACCTCACGCAGCAACTAGAAGACGTTGAGAAGCGATACAACGCGCTCACGGCGCAAATGGCCGATCCGGAGGTCATCAACGACCCCGAAAAGTACCGCAAGACCGCCAAAATGCACCGCGACCTCGAAGAGACGGTCGGCGTGTATCGCGAATACAAGAAGGCGGTCGAGGAACTCGCCCAGGCCCGCCAGATGATCGAGGACGAAGATCCTGACTTGCGGGCGATGGCCCAGGAAGAGATCGCACGGCTGGAGCCGGCTACCACCAGGCTCGAGGAACAGCTCGAAATCCTGCTGTTGCCCAAGGATCCCAACGACGAGAAGAACGTACTACTGGAAATCCGCGCCGGCGCCGGCGGGGACGAAGCCAGCCTGTTCGCGGCCGAGATCTTTCGCGTCTACTCGCGCTACGCCGATTCCAGGCGCTGGAAGGTGGAAGTCATCTCGGCCAGCGAGTCGGGCGCGGGCGGCTCCAAGGAAGTCATCGCGATGGTCGGTGGCGATCGCGTGTTCTCCAAGTTGAAGTACGAGAGCGGAGTCCATCGCGTCCAGCGCGTCCCGGTCACGGAACAGCAAGGCCGCATTCACACTTCAACTATCACGGTGGCCGTCATGCCCGAGGCCGACGAAGTCGAAATCAAGCTCGAGCCCAAGGACGTCCGCATCGACACATTCTGCTCCTCCGGCCCCGGCGGACAGTCGGTAAACACCACTTACTCCGCAGTCCGTCTCACCCACCTGCCGACGGGCCTCGTGGTGAGTTGCCAGGACGAAAAATCGCAGATCAAGAATCGCGCCAAGGCGGAGCGTGTCCTCCGCTCCCGTCTCTATGAACTTGAGATGGAGAAGCAGCAGCAGGCCATTGGAGCTGACCGTCGTAGTCAGGTGGGCACCGGCGACCGCTCGGAAAAGATCCGCACGTACAACTTCAAGGAAAACCGCGTTACCGATCACCGCATCGGCCTCACCCTCCATCAACTCGACCGCGTGATGGAAGGCGAGATCGACGAACTGCTCACCGCCTGCGTCAATCACTTCAATGCGCAGAAGCTCAAGGAGCAGGCGGAATCCTCCCAGGCCGACTTGAACCAGAACAAGAAGGATGACGGTAAAGACCGCGGTCCGACAGGGGGCTGATCTCCTCGCCGGCGCGGGCATTGTTGAACCCCGGCTCACCGCCGAAGTACTGCTCCTTCACGCCCTTCACCGCGAGCGCATCTATCTGTACTCGCATCCCGAGCATGAGCTGACGACCATCGAGTGGATCCACTACGGCCGCTATCTGCACGAGCGCATGCAGGGTAGGCCGACGCAACACATCACCAGTGTCCAGGAGTTCTACGGCCGCCCCTTCCAGGTCTCGCCGGCCGTGCTGATTCCCCGCCCCGAAACCGAACACACCGTGGAACAGGCCCTCCAGGTCGCACCGCATGCAAGCAATCTGCTGGACATCGGAACCGGTTCCGGAGCCCTGGCCGTCACACTGGCCTTGGAATTGAAATGTCCGGCCATTGCGACGGACCTGAGCCTCGCGGCACTGCGGGTGGCGCGCCACAACGCCAAGACGCTGAAGGCCCCGGTGGAGTTCCTCCAGTGCGATCTGGCCTCCGCACTCAATAGCCGCTTCGATCTCATCGTCTCCAACCCGCCCTACATCCCGGCGGCCGAGATGGCCGGCCTGCAACACGAAGTGCGCGATTTCGAGCCGCACCTGGCCCTGTTCGGCGGCGAGCAGGGCACGGAGATCTATCACCGCATCGTGCCCCAGGCCGAGCAGCTACTGAAACCCGGAGGCTGGCTCATCTTCGAGATCGGCTATCGCGGCGAGCCTGGAGTCCGCGCTGCCTTCGCGAAAGGCCCGTGGACGGACATCACGTTGGCCTGCGACCTCGCCGGTCTGCCGCGCGTCCTGCGGGGCCGCTACGCGCCGTAGCCCAAGCACCTGTCGTGAACTCTCACACCACCTCGGCACCGCGTTCGACGAGCAGAGCGCGCAGCACGGACCGATGGCAGTGGCACTCCTCCGCGCAGTAGCACCCCAGGGCGAGATTCGTATGGTGCGACAACGTGGCCAGTACATCGAGTTCGCGGCTACGATCCGGCGCGCTCATCTCCTTGCGGAACTTGCGGGCAAACTCCGCCCAGGCGCGATCGCTGTCCGCATGTAGCGCTTCCTGAACCAGTTCGGCGCTCGGCGCCAGATTCGGAAACCAGACATCGTAGTAGTCCAGCCGTGCGAAGTCCGCCTTGGCCACACCACGCGGCGGCCTCCGGACAGTGCCGAGCCGCGGGCCTTCCCCTGCCCTGCGCGGCGTACCCAGTTGCACGATGAAGATCGACATAGGCCCCCTCCGCCAGTTCCGCTCCGATAAGGGTTGACCGGCGCACCGCCGTCCACGCCCTTCACTCACTCTTCAGCGAGACGGCCGGATCCACCCGCGCCGCTCGCCGCGCCGGAGACCAGACCGCCAATCCCAGAACCAGGGCCAACAGGGCGGCCACGCCAAAGAGCGTCTCTGGGTCCGCCGGTTGGACGCCAAAAAGAAGACTCCTCAGGACACGCGCCAGGACCAACGCTCCAACCGTGCCCAGCACCAACCCCACCAGAGCCAGACGCGCGCCCTGACCGACGACCAGCTCAACAATCTGCCCTCGTGTGGCACCCAGCGCCATCCGTATACCCAGCTCAAGGGACCTGGACGCAACGGTGTAATTGACAATGCCATACACACCAACGGCCGCCATCCCTAAGGCCAGTAGCGCGAACGCACCGACGACGATGAGCGGCAACTGCCGCGACTGGGTCGACTGCCGGACATAGTGTTCAATCGGCCGGAAACCAAACAGTGGAACGTCCGCATCCACGCGGGTGGCGGCTTGCCGCACCGCCTCCTCCAACCGTAGCGGATCGCTCAGACGCGTCTTCACAACAAGACGCGCGACGTCGCTACCTGACTGACGCAGACAGAGGTACACCTCGGGCCGGACGGGTGCGGTCAGCCCGACTCGATGGACGTCGCCCACCACACCAACGACCGTCAGATAGGGAGCCTGGTCCGCCGGCGCGCCCAGCCTGATGCGGCGCCCCAAGACCTCGCCGGACGGGAAGTAACGCCGGACAAACGCCTGGCTCACCACCGCCACAGGCACCGCACGAGGAGTATCCTGAGCCCCGAAGTCGCGGCCACTGAGCATTGGTGCCCCCAGGGCTTGGAAATAACCCGGACTCACCTGGTTCACATCCACCAACGGCCGGTCCTCCCGCCGCATCACCGCCTGTCCCTCCACCGACAGGCCGGAAGCCCAGCAGCCCCCGTCCAGCGGCAGACAGAAGGTGGTCGCCGCCGACTCTACGCCTGGTATGGCTCGCAACTCGGCAAGAAGACGGTCAAAGTACCGGACCTGTTGCTCCTCGGCGCCGAAACGGCTTGCGGGCAGGGCCGTCTCCGCCAACAGCAGCCGTTCCGCCCGGAACCCCGGGTCCACGCTGTAGATGTTGATCACGCTTCGCAACAACAGACCAGCACCCACAAGAAGAACAAACGAGGCGCCCACCTGCGTCGCCACCAGCACGCCGCGGAACGACAGGCGATTGAAGCCGCTTCCGGCAGGGCGAGCACCGGAACGCAGCACGCCCAGGCCACGGCCAGCGGTCCATCCGGGGATCGCACCCATGATCAGAGCGGCAGCGGTCGCCAGCAAGGTCACGCCTGCCAGCACGGCTCCATGGATGCCAATGCCTGCGACTCGGCGCGTCTCCTCGGGCAGCAGCGTCTGGAGAAGGGGTAGACTGAACTGCGCCAGTAGGAGGCCGACCGCGGCGCCGGCACTGGCCAACAGGAAGCTCTCCATCACGACCTGCTGCAACAGCCGCCCGCGGCTGGCCCCCAGCGCGGCGCGCACCTGCATTTCGCGCCGTCGTGATTCGCCGCGTGCCAGCAGCAGCCCTGAGACATTGACACAGGCAATCAACAGCAGGCAACCTACTGCCGCCAGCAACAGATAGAGCGTTCGCCGCAGTCCCTCATCGGCAGCCGCCAGAGGCTCGACATGGACGGTGACGCCGCCATTGGATTCCGGGTATTGTCTGCTCAATGCCGCCGCGACGGATTCCATCTCGTCACGTGCCTGCTTCAGTGTTACGCCCTCAGCCAGCCGCCCGTATACATAGCATCCGTGGTCGCCGCCCCGCGCGCCCAGCCGCTGTGCCTGCGGCGTGATGGGGCGGTAGAGATCCGCCTCCACGAAGAAGCGGAAGCTCTCCGGCAGAATCCCCACAACCAGGTGCGCTTGCCCGTCCAGTACGATCCGGCGACCCACCAACCCGGGGTCCCCGCCATAGCGGCGCGCCCACACCGCATGGGTGAGCACCACCACAGGCTCCGCCCCGGCACGGTCGTCCGACTCCTTCAGCCCGCGGCCCAGCGCCGGTGCCCGCTGCAGCACGTCGAGGAATGAAGCCGAGACATTCAGGACGCGCAGACGCTCCGCCGCGCCGTCGCCAGTGAGGGACACGGAACCCGGTTGGATCGCCGCCATCTGCGCCACGCTTCGGGCTCGGGCGCGCCAATCCAGATAGTCGTGCCAGGAGGCCGACATCACTCCTGCCCGCGCGCTGGTCTCCTGTAGCTCGACAAGCCGCCCCGCGTCTGGATACGGCAACCCTTCCAGAACAAGCCCCTGCACCAGACTGAAGACGGCCACCGCCCCGCCAATGCCAAGGGCGAGAGTGCAGACAGCGGAAGCGGTAAACACCCGGCTCCTCGCAAGACTGCGCACGCCATAGCGCAGATCCTGCCACACCGACTCCAGTGCCGGCGCTCCGGCTTGCTCCCGGCAGCTCTCCATCAGTGCGGTGGTACCCCCAAATTCCAGTGACGCGGCCCGCCGGGCCTCTTCCAGGCTGAGACCCTGCCGAAGCTTCTCCTCGATCAGGAAATCGAGGTGGGTGCGCATCTCCTCATCGAGCCGGGCTTCCAGACGGGATCGAAAGGCGATCCCCAGCAGTCGGGAAAACACGAGCCGGAGCCACATCATGCCGGATCCTCCAACAGGCGCTGCACCATCTGCACCGCGCGCGACCACTTCTCAATCTCGGTAGAAAGCTGATCGCGCCCGGCATCGGTGATCGAGTAGAAACGCGCGCGCCGCTTACTCTCGCTGACGCCCCAATCGCTCGAGATCCAGCCCTTTTGCTCCAGTCGCAGGAGCGCCGGGTAAATCGTTCCCTGGTTCAGCGAGAGAGAGCCACTGGCCACCCGCTCAATTCGGCGGGCCAAGCCGTAGCCGTGTTGAGACCCTATCGTCGCCAGAGTTCTCAACACCATCAGATCCAAAGTGCCGTATGGAACGTCACCGTCCGTCGTCTTCTCATGCATCTGTTGCCTGTCAACATGAATATACTTGAGGCTCCTGTTGACAGGCAACATATTACCCTTAAAGTTTACATATCTCGCCGCGCGGCTCACCACGATCTATCCTGGAACAGAAGTGAAAACCATCTTCCACGTCGACATGGACGCCTTCTTCGTCTCCGTGGAAGAGCTCTTCGACCCGTCCCTCAAAGGCAAGGCTGTCGTCGTCGGAGGCCCCAAGGACGCTCGCGGCGTCGTCTCGGCCGCCTCCTACGAGGCCCGCAAGTTCGGTGTCCACTCCGCCCTCCCCCTGCGCACCGCCGGTCAACTCTGTCCGCACGCCATCTTCCTGAACGGCCATCCCGACCGCTACCGCGACTACTCCCACAAGGTCCACGCCGTCCTCAACGAATTCTCGCCCAAGGTGGAGATGGCGTCCGTCGACGAGGCCTACATGGATCTCACGGGCACCGAACGCCTGCTCGGCCCACCCCTCCACGCGGCCCACCTCCTCCACGTCCGCATGAAGGAAGTCACAGGCCTCAACTGCTCCGTCGGCATCGCCACCTCGCGACTGGTGGCTAAGGTCTGCTCCGATCAGGCCAAACCCAACGGCATCCTTTGGATCCAGCCCGGGCTCGAAGCCAACTTCCTCGCGCCGCTGGACGTTCGCCGGATCCCGGGCGTCGGCAAGGTGACCGAACAGAAGCTCAAGGACTACGGCATCAGGAAGGTGGGCGACCTCGCCCGGCTCGACGAGGATTTCCTCCGCCGCCGCTTCGGCCAGTGGGGCCTGGCGCTGGCGGGCAAATCGCACGGAATCGACGCCGGTTCCTGGGTCGACGGCGACATCGGCGATCACGAAGACCCCAAGTCCATCAGCCACGAACACACCTTCGACGTCGATACAGCCCAGCCTCTCGAACTCGAAGCCACGCTAGCCCGCCTCGCCGAGAAGGTCGCCCGCCGCCTCCGCGAGCACGAGTTCCACGCCCGCATCGTTCACCTGAAGCTGCGGTACAAAGACTTCACCACGCTCACGCGCAGCCGCACCCTGCCCCAGTCGACACAGCTCGACCACGAACTCATCGCCGAATCGAGGATCCTGTTCCATCAGGCGTGGGACGGGAAGACGCCGATCCGCCTCATCGGCACGGGCGTCTCAGGACTGGAAGAACACGAAGGACAACTGGGTCTGCTCGACTCCGAGAAGAATCGGCGAGCCCGCCAGGCGCTGGCCGCCGTCGACCGCATCCGGGACAAGTACGGAGAGAAGAGCGTGAAGCTCGCCACCGGACTCACCGCCGATCACGCCGAACGCGTCCACGAGAACCCCGTTGGCCTGCCCGGCAAACTGCCGCGCGGCAAATCAAAGTGACTCGCGCATCGAATGGATCGCCCACATCATCGACAGGCCCGCGCACACCGCGCCGGTCCAGTACGGAGCGCCCTGCCCGAGATGGTCGAACGATAGACCCGCCCAAACCGGCCCCACCACACGAGTGAAGCTCGCCACCGATTGCATTGTCCCCAATAGCACACCCTGCTCGCGCGGGGTCGCTTTATGCGAAACAAGGCTCGACAACGACGGGCCGGCCAGCCCAAACCCAAGCGCGGTCAACACCAGGCAGGCATACAGCATCCAGATCGCATTGGACAAGGCGAGCACCACAAAACCCAATCCCAACAACAGCGAGCCGCCCACGGCCAGCCGCCCTTCACCCAACGACGGAGCCAGCTTTCTCAACAACAGACCCTGCGTCAGCGCGGCCATCAAACCCAGGAACGCAAACAGAATCGCGTTGTGGCTCGCATCCAGACCAAACCGGACGTGGGTAAACACGGCGAAATTGGTCTGCAACCCGGCCATCCCGAAATTCATCGCAAAGGTCGCCAGCATCAGTTCGCGAAAGCCTACGCGCGCGAAAGCCGCTCGAATCTGTGAGAACGGATTCACATCATGCCATCGCGTCTTCGCCGAAGTCCGATGTTCGGCCGGCAGGGATTCCTTCAACAACACAGCGCCGACGGCGAAAGTCACCAGGGAAAAGACACCCGCGGCGTAGGCCGGCGCCGCCAGGCTGATCTTGCTCAGCACACCGCCCAGAGCGGGTCCAAGAATGAACCCGAGCCCAAAGGCAGCTCCGATCAGTCCGAAGTTCTTGGCACGATCCTTGGGCGCCGAAATGTCTGCAATATAGGCCTGCGCCGTGGAGATATTGCCACCCGTCAAGCCGTCAGTGATGCGAGCCAGAAATAGAACCGCCAACGACCGGCCATAACCAAACAGGAAATAGCCCCCCGCGCTGCCGAGGACACTGAGCAGCAGAATGGGCCGCCGCCCAAAGCGGTCGGAAAGCAGGCCCAGAAAAGGGCTGGCCACGAACTGTGCCGCCGAGAACGACATCGCAAGCACGCCAACCGTCAGGGCATCCGCACGGTAGGGCTCGACAATATAGGGAATCACGGGCACCAGAATGCCGGCGCCCATCAGGTCGAGGAAGACGATCAGGAAGATGACACCCAGCGCGCCCCTGGGGGGAGTGGACGGAGAACTCACCCTCCTATGCTCGCATGCCGGCCTAGCCGAGGATTCTCAAACACACGGGCTGGCCGACAATAATCCCCTTGCCCGTGTTCTGCAGCTTGCCGGTCTTCTGGTCGATCGCGAATACAATGATGTTGTCCGTCTTCTGATTGGCGGCCAGCAACCAGCGGCCCGTGGACTCGATGTAGAAGTTCCGCGGCGTGCCGCCCTGGGTCAGCGTACGGTCCACCGGGCTCAGCTTGCCCGTTGCCGGATCGATGACGAAGACCGCAATGGTGTCCTCACCCCGGTTGGACGCGTACAGGAATTTGCCCGACGGATGAACCCGCACCTCTGCCGGCGAGTTCTCATTACGATACCCTTCCGGCAGCGTCGAGACACTCTGGATCTCCTCGAGATTTCCATCCGGCGCGTACAGAAACACCGTCACCGTCGAGTTCAGCTCATTCACCACATAGCCGAACATCTTCTTCGGATGCCAGGCAAAGTGGCGCGGACCCGATCCGGGCGCCGTGTTCACCACCTTGTGCTTCTCCATCGATCCCTTACCAGGGTCCAATTTGTAGATTCGAATTTCGTCCGTGCCGAGGTCGCACGCGACCGCATAGCGGTTATCGGGCGTTACGTTGACTGAGTGTGCGTGAGGTCCCGCCTGCCGGCCCGCCACCGGGCCCTTGCCCTCGTGCTGGAAGAATGAAACCGCCTCACTCAGCTTGCCGTCCGCCTCGATCTTGTACGAAGCCACGCTGCCGCTGCCGTAGTTTGCGATCATAACCATCCGGCCGCCGCGGTCCAGCGAGACGTGGCACGGCCCCGCGCCCTTGCTGCTCACCTGATTGAGAAGGGTCAGCTTGCCGCTGGCCTTGTCGATGGAATACGCATCCACCGAGCCTTCCTTCTTGCCGCCGAAATTGCTCACCTCGTTGATCGCGTAGAGCCACTTGCCATTCGAATGGAGTTCGAGGAACGTCGGATTCGGTGTCTCCGCGGCCGTGCTCATCTCACTGATCGCCCCGGTGGCCTTATCGAACCGCGCCACGGTGATGCCCTTGTTCTTGGCGCTGGTGTAGGCGCCGATGTATAGCAGGGAATCGTTGCGATCGGCCATCAAAGCCGGCGCCGCCACCAGGGGGCTGACAAGCAGGGAACGACGGGAGAATGTCATGCGAATATCACATCGCATCCTGAGCCCTCAAGCAACCCCGCCCCGGACGAAACCCAACTCCTCAAGTCCAATCACCCGCCCTCCGGCCGCCCCATCCGCACCCGCTTCCGCAGCACAAGCCACGCCGGAAACAAAGGTGGATTCTCCAGCCAGGTCCGCATCCAAAGCACCATCTCTGCCTTCTCCACGCGGTGCGCCTCGGTGCAGTGGGGGCTCCTCATCGCCCAGTCGGCGTGCTGGCGCGCCGTAATCACCAGGGTCCGCACCTGCTTCCGCTTCGCATCTTCGCCGCCTTCGTACTCCGCGCCCAAGGCCAGCAGCGTCCGCTCGAGATCCGCAAACGTGTCCTGCCTGACGCCTTCCACCATCGGTGCCAATTCCATTCCAGACTCGATCAAAGCCTGCCGCAGCAGCTTCGGCGACACATCGGGCATCTCCGCCGCCATCCCGAAGGCCACCGCCTCATCGATGCGTCCGGCCCTTCGGTCTTGTAGCCACGCCTTCGCCCGCTGCTTTTTGCTGACCCTCAGCTTTGCCTGGTCTCTGCTCGCCATTGCGGTATGCGGCCACGGCTTTCTGGTGGCCGGCCAGATCTTTGCTGAATACGTGACCGCCGCTATGATCGGCCTTGGCCACGAAGTACAGTTCGTCCGTCTCTTCCGGGTGTAGAGCAGCTTTCAAGGACGCCAGGCCCGGATTGGCTACCGGCCCCGGCGGGAGCCCGGAATGTTGATAGGTATTGTAGCTGTTCTTGCTCGCCAGATCGCTCTTGTAGATCGTCCCCCGCCACCTCCGGTCCAGCATCGCGGCATATGCCACCGTGGGATCACATTCCAGCCGGATCCCCTTCGCCAGACGGTTCCGGTAGACGCCGGCGATCCTGCCGCGCTCCCCGTCTAGAACCGCCTCGGTCTCAACGAGCGAGGCCAGAATCGTAGTTTCCCGCTGGGACGCGGCCGGCGTCTTCAGCTCCGTCCAGACCTTGTCAAACTGCGCCCTCATGGCTCGGCACACGGCATCCACCGTGGTCTTCCGCTTGAATCGGTAGGTCGAGGGAAACAGGAACCCCTCCTCCGGCAGCGCCACCTTTAGAAACTCCTCTGCCGTGCCAAAGCCCGCCTGCTGCACCAACCGCGCAATGTCGAAGACGTTGCTCCCCTCCGGCACACGAATCTCCACCATGTAGATATCGCCGCGGGCGATCCGATTGAAAACCTCTTCAGGGGTCGCCGCGGCGGTAAACTCATACTCGCCGGCCTGCGGCTTGGCCTTCGGCCGCAGCGCCCGGCTCATCGGGAACAGCAACGGTTGCCGGATCACACCTGCGTCCGCCAACAGCGCCCCGATCTTCAGGCTGGACGTGCCTCGGGGAATCTCCACGAACACGGGTTCCTCAAAGCCCTGGTACTGGTCCACCCGCACAAAGTAGTAGCAGCCGCCCAGCGCAGCCGCGAGGCCCAGCACAATGAACCAGAAGACCAACTTTTTCAATCGGCGCATTTACTCCCAGCCATCCTCTGTACGCAGATAATCCTCCAGCAGAATCATGGCCGCCAGGCGGTCCACGACGCCCTTGCGCTTCTCTTTCAACATCCGTTCCAGGCTCAACCCTCGTTCCTGCAGCCGCGATTCGGCCTCCACGGAGGTCAGCCGTTCGTCCTGGAGACGAACCGGAATCCCCGTGTCCGCCTCCAGTTTCACGGCGAAAGTCCGCACGAACTCCGCCATCTCGCCCTCATCGCCCCGCATGTTCAACGGCAAGCCGACCAGAAACAGCGACGCCTTCCGCTCCGTGGCGATCTGTCGCAGCCGCACAATGTCTTCCCGCATCGTTTTACGCTGAAGGGTATCTAATCCTTGTGCCAGCCCCATGGAATCACTTACGGCCAAGCCAATCCGCTTGCGGCCCACATCCAGCGCCAGAATCCGGCCCTCACGAATCGCCATTCCCTGATTGTGCCATGCTAGGTCCAATGAGGCTGCTGTCCGCTCTGCTATTGTTGCAGGCTCTCATGTTCGGTCAGGCTCGCAACCCTACCCTGCACGGCCTGAACGACGAACTGGTCGCCCTCTCCAACCGCCTTCACCCGGCCATCGTTCTCATCCGCAGCGAGGCCTTTGAGCCGGTCAGCCACGAGATTTCCCTCGCCGTCCGTCAGACCGGCACCGGCTCGGGCGTCATCCTCTCCGAGGACGGCTACATCGTCACCAACGCCCATGTCGTGGGCAAGAGCACTACTGTTGAAGTTCTTCTGGCGCCCGCCGTTGGAGCCCGGTCCTCGCCGGAGCGCAATCGCCTGCTGGAAGGCAAGGTCCTGGGCCGCGACACGGAAGCCGATATCGCACTCGTCAAAGTCGACGCGCGGGGCCTTCGCTTCCTGGAATGGGGCGACTCCGAGGCCCTAAAACAAGGGCAACTCGTTCTGGCCATCGGCAACCCAAGAGGCCTCGAGAACTCGGTCACCATGGGCGTCATCAGCTCCACGCAGCGCCAGTTGAAGCCGGATGACCGCATGGTCTACATCCAGACCGACGCAGCCATCAACCCCGGCAACAGTGGCGGAGCCCTGGTCGACCTCGACGGGAAGCTCATCGGTATCAACACAATGATCCTCTCCCAATCCGGCGGCAACGAAGGCCTCGGCTTCGCCGTCCCGGCACGCATCGCCAACCCGGTTGTCGAGCAACTGAGAAAAGACGGCAAAGTCACCCGCGGCGACATCGGAGTCACCGCCCAAACCCTCACCTACGGGATCGCTCAGGCTTTGGGTCTGAAGAGGGAGACCGGAGTAGTCGTCGCCGACGTCGAACCCAAGAGCACGGGCGACATCGCCGGCTTCAAAACAGGCGACATCATCCTCAGCGTGGACGGTCGGCCCATGGAAACGGCCCGCCAGTTCCACGTCTTCATCTACCGCAAACCCGTGGCCTCCCTCATCAAAATAGCGGTGCTTCGCGGCGAAACGGAGATGACCCTGCAGCCCGTCGTCGTCGATCAGAACGAGAAGAGCCCCAACCTCGGCCGGCTCGCCCTCTCTGAAGAGAACCTGGTGCGCCGCATGCGCGTCCTCGGCATCTCGCTGGACGATCAACTCCTGAAGGACCTGCCACCGCTGCGCCTCAACTATGGCGTGATCGTAGCGGGCCTGGTCCCCGGAGCCCTTATGCAGGACGACAGTCTGCTGCCCGGCGACATCATCCACGCTCTCAACGGCAAACCCATCGCCACACTGCAGGAGCTCAAATCCCTCTTGGCCCCAATCAAATCGCGCGAAGAGATCGTCCTGCAGATCGAACGCGACGGCAAGACGAAATTCATCGAATATCGACTGGAGTAGTAATTGATGCACTGGAAGGCAACCGCCGCCCTGCTCGCCCTCTCTACGCAGCTCACACCCGCTCAGCAAAAGAAGCCCGTCACCTTGGAGAGCCTGTCGTCCGGCATGACGCGTATGATGGCTCAGTTCGGCAGCACTCCAATCTGGGCTCCGGACGGCCGCCGCTTTGCCGTCCGCCGCGGAGACGAGGTCGCCCTTTTTGATATCGCCAGCCAGACGGAAAAGGAACTGTTCTCTACCTCGGAACTCTCCAAGCTGTCGGTTCAGCCGCCTGCCTCCAAACAGATAGACTGGGAGAACCGCCGGGTCTCTGAATCGCGCCTCCAGTGGTCCTCGGACGGCCACAGGATACTTCTCATCGGCGAGGGTGACCTCTTCCTGTGGAGTGACGAAACAGGCAAGATCGAACAGTTGACCGCGACCGAAGTGCAGGAGCGTGATCCCAAACTCTCACCCGACGGCGCAAAAGTGAGTTTCCGGCGAGGTCACGAACTCTATGTCATGGACATCGCGTCCAGGAAGGTGACACAACTCACCACCGACAGCTCGGAGACCCGCTGGAACGCGGCCCTGGATTGGGTCTACCCCGAAGAACTCGACTTGGGCACAGCCCACTGGTGGTCGCCCGACTCCAAGTCCATTGCTTACCTTCAGTTCGACGTCAGCCGCGAACCCCTGTACCCCCACGCGGACCACCTCAAGATCGAAGCTGTGGCCGAACCGCAGCGCTACCCCAAGGCCGGAGCTCCCAATGCGGATGTCCGCGTCGGGGTGGTCGAGGCATCGGGTGGCCTGACCCGCTGGATGGACTTCGGAGAAACACGCGATTACCTCCTGGCACGCGCTCATTGGACCCCTGACTCCAACCGCGTTGTCGTTCATCGTCTGAATCGAACCCAGAACCACCTCTGGATCCTGGCCGCCGATGCTCGCACTGGCAAGGCGCAGTCCCTCATTGAGGAGTCCGACCCCGCCTGGATCAACCTCAGCGACGACTTCGAATTCCTCGCCGACGGAAGGATCGTCCTGTCCTCCGAGAAGGATGGCTTCCGCCACATCTACCTCTATTCCGCCGAGGGTCGGCACGAGAAGCAACTCACACACGGCGACTGGGAGGTAACCGCCGTCTCTTGCGTCGACGAGAAGTCGAAGAAGATCTGGTACACGAGCAGCGAGACCAGCCCGCTGGAGCGTCAACTGTATGTCGTTGATTTCAATGGAAAAGACAAACGGCAACTGACAAAAGGCGCAGGTACGCACAGCATCTCCATGGGCCCTGGCTGCCAATACTACCTCGACACCTATTCCAATCTGGAGAATCCCTCGCGCGCCATGCTAAACAGGGCGGAAGACGGTTCCGAAGTGAAAGTCTGGCGGGAAGCCGACCGTAGGTCGGAGGAGGAGTACGACATCCTGAAGAGCGAGATCCACACGTTCAAAGGGACCGACGGCACCCTCTTCTACGGCCGCATGATCAAGCCCGCCGGGTTCGATCCGGCAAAGAAGTATCCGGTGCTCATCTCCGTCTACGGCGGACCGCACGTGCAAACCGTTCGCAACTCCTACAGCGGACTGAGCTGGGAGCAGGTGATGGCGCACAAGGGCTTCCTGATCTGGCAGATGGATAATCGCGGATCCTATGGCCGCGGTCACAAGTTCGAGTCGCCCATCAACCGCCGTTTGGGTAAGCAGGAACTCGAGGATCAAAAGGAAGGCGTGAAGTACCTCTCCGGCCTGGGATTCGCCGATCCAAACCGCGTGGGCATCTATGGCTGGAGCTACGGCGGGTACATGACCCTCTACGCCCTGGTGAATGCACCCGAGGTTTTCAAGGCAGGCGCCGCCGGGGCCGCTGTAGCCGATTGGCGCAACTACGACACTATCTATACGGAGCGATATCTCGGCCGTCCCCAGGAGAATGAAGACGGCTACAAGGCCAGCTCGCCCGTGCATTCTGCCGCCAAGCTGCAGGGGAAGCTCCTGCTCATGCATAACATCGAGGACGATAACGTGCTCTTCGGCAATGCTTTACAGATGATGAACGCGCTGCAACTAGAGAACAAGGACTTTGAGACGGTCATCTATTCCGGCAAGAGCCACGGGGTCATGGGCAAGGCGCGCCAACACATGCTGGAGAAGCAGACGAAGTTCTTCGAGGAGAGTCTGAAGTAGCTCCGGGCGGAAAGCTCCCCAGAAACGGCAATGGGCGGCCCGAAGGCCGCCCATTCTCTTGGAAATCAGATCGAGTTCGCTTAGCGTCCACGGCCGCTGGAAGCCCCGCCGCCGACGCTCGCGCCACCACCGCCACCTGACGCGGCAGCAGCAACCGAGCCGCTACCATGCGAGATGCCGGAACTGGAACCCATTGAGGACGCTGAACTCGTCATGGGAGCGGCCGAGAAGGAAGACCCGGAGGCGTTGTGGCCCGCCATGCTGGCTGAGAATCCGTTGCCGGAACTTCCGCGTCCACCGCCGCCACCGCCATACACCGGCGGGTAGTAGACAGCCATCACCGTACTAGGCGTGTAGTAGTAGAATCCAAACGGGCTACGAAGGGTGTCGGAGTACGGGATAAAGGTCGCAAACCCGAAATAGGGGTTGTACAGCCAGGATCCGGAACCGAGGAAGCCGTTTCTCGGGCTGGTCTGCCGTGCGGCGGAGACATTCGCCATGGCGATGTAGCCCGAACGCCGTTTGGCCCACCGGAACAAAGGGTCGGTCTCCTTCACATCGAACTTGCCGGGTGTCCAGCCAGCGGCCGAAGCCACCAGTTCCCGTCCGCCCTTCAAAGTCGTCTTCTGTCCGTTCTGCTCCACGACAGCTTCACCCATGTAGACCCGGACACCGGCCGGTTCGGCTTCGAACCGGTAGAGGCCAGCCTTGGTCAAGGTCACGATGGCGTCCTTGGTCAGCACCGTAATGTGGTTGTCCTCGAGCAGTTCCGCGGCTTCCACCATCACGACGCCCGATTGCACGTCCACCCGCACATCGCTGAGGCGGTTGGAGAACATCTTAAAGGAGCTGTTGTCCGCCATCCGCAGGAATGCCCCGGGCGTGAGCAGGACTTCGACCCGGCCTTCCGTGGTCTTCAGCGTCTGCCCTTCTTTGATATCGACGAATTCCGACGGCTTGGGTTGAACCTGTTTCTCAGCACCTTTCGCGTCTACCAGGAAGACGTCGCCCTCGGCAACGTTGATCATCCCAGCTTTTGCGGAGATGGCATTCTGCGCAAACGCGCCGCCAGCCAGCGAAACAGCTGCAACTGAGGCAATTACCAGCGATTTGGCGAGACGCATAATGGGAAAACTCCCTGGACCAAGTTTGGTCTGCCTCTCAGACGTCTGTCAAGCCGAATCCGTTACTGGAGTTTCGTAAAACTCACTCGAATGGGACTACCACCGAATTGGACACCTGTCCGTTGACGCGCACCTGGATCGTGACATTCTGCGCCGCACCCATCGTGGGGTCGACTTTGAACCGCATGACCCAGTAGCCCACGCGCCCAGCGGCGGCGCCGCACCAGACATAGGGCCTGGCCTCACCGCCCACCAGCAACTCCGCGGCATCCCTCATCGGTACCAGGGGATTCGGCGGCACCGCAAAGCCGTCCAGCGGCGTCGGGTCCAGCGGCCCGAAGCCCGTGCCCAATACGGACACCGTTTCGCCTGCTTTGGCTGGACTATCGGGCGTCACTTCAGAGCCATCTTCATGCGTTGCCACGGCCAAAGGCACTTCGTCCGTCGCATCATCGCGGCGGAACAATCCTGGCGCATAGGCCTTCACCTGGAACTTGGTAGACGTGGCAGGCTGCCCCGGAGAACGGACGGTGAGCGAATACTCCCCTTCTTCGAAATCGGACGGCAACTGTCCGACGATGCGGTCGGCGGCCACCGAAACCAGCGGCAAATACCGGCTGCCTGGCAACTGGACCACAACACCGCCCAGAGTGGAGACCAGGGGACTGTCCGGCCCCTTCGCGTAGTCAGTAGCCAGATTGAAGCCCGTGATGGCGATCAACGACCCCGGCGCGACCCCGTCTACGGGCGTATCCCCGGCGGCATTCTTCACGGCATTCTCGGCCAACTCGGGAACCTTCTGTAGCCGTGCGACCACAGTCGCCGGCGAACTCATGGTCAGCCAGCCGTAATTCAGCGAGCCGCTCAATGCGCCCTCAAACCGTTTGAACTTGTATCCGGGCGACGCCTCCACCGTAACCGCGACTCTCGCGCCGGCCGGGAAGTAGTTGCCACTCGTGGGTACTGGATCGTAGGTCCACGTGGCTCCTTCGTTGGGGTCCGTAATCGCCGTAAGCCGCTGTAGATAGTTATACTTGGCGGTCATCACCGCAGCGTCCTGGCTGAAGGTGTAGCTGCGTGGGCCGCTTCCGGTGCCGTCTGTCCACCCCTGCAGCACCGCCTTGGTGTCCGGCGATAAGGACACCTCGGGCAGCGGAGTAACAGTGACGTTCGTTCCGGCGGGCCGGTCCAGGACGCAGGGCGTGCTGCAGCCGGTGCCGCTTACGTCAAAGGTCAGGGCGCCTGGCTCACTCAGAATGCTCAACCGCCCCAGCACCTCATACTGGGCCACCATGCGGAACGACCCCGCGGAGCCCGATTCCTCAACCGTGATCTCCTGGTCGGCCGGACCGCCGTTCGACCAGCTTACAAACCGGTACTGGCGGCCACTGGCATCCACCTGTTCGAGCGGAGCCGAAACGGTGTGTTTGTGGCCCAGCCCCCACTCAAAGTTGTAGGACGCCCAATTGTCACGTCCATCGATCTTCAGTTTCAGGCCAGTCGGCACGGTGACGAAGCCAGAGCGAATCCCCTTCACGAAGTGAGCCGTGAAGGTCTGTGTGCTCCAGTCCTCCGGAATCGTCACCACAGAATTCTGGCCGCCGGTCTGCCCGTTGCCGAAATCCCAGTGGTCAAACACCCAGACATTGCCCATCCGATCGGTCTGAGAAGCCGGCGCGGCGAAAATGTGCGGCGTGCCCACTTCCATGTCCAGTTCACCGTTGCACAACGGAATCTGCGTGCAGTACGCGAACGGACCGGTCGGCGAATCCGGGAAGGTGGAAGGCGGAACCTCAATCGGATAGGGATAGTCCGCAGGCACAGCAGTTCCGGCGCCCGAGACCGGCGAGTAAGTCGCCGTCCAGTCCGGGAAACACTTGTCGCCGCGCGCGTAGGTAAACGTCCTGTCTATCACAACTTTCAGCCCCTTCTCGGGGTAGGAGTCGATGTACACGCGGCGCCCGCTGGTGAACTTTGCACGAATCGTCTTCGGGCCATCAATGGTGAGGGAAGTCAGGTACTCCGTTGCGCCGGAGGAGATGTCCCATCCCAAAAAGATCCTCCCAGGGTAAGGGATGGCGGTGAGTGTCAATGCCGATCCGGCGGACACCCACTCCCACGTGCTCGTCTGAATGCAAGTACGGGTGGACGACACAATGAAGCCGTACGGATTTGGGATTCCGATCTGTGGATAGTTGATCGCGGTCGGGTCGAATAGATTCACCGGCTCATCGTAGTTAACGTAATACTGTACGTAGTGTTCCAGGGCAAACGTAGCGGTGTAGCTTCGAGTCGAGGAGCCGACCGTGATGACTTGGGTACTGCTTGTCGCCTCCAAGAGCCCGGTATCATCACTCCACCCCTGGAAGGAGACACGGCTACGTCCGCCCGGGAATACCTGATTCTTATTCCGGATCTCCAGCGTGTGCTTGCTGCCGACAGTCCACAAGAGTTGTGCCGAGGTTGTGTACTCCTTCCCGTCCGCCCAGAACGTGGCGCCTTTGACGCTCGTTGTCACCTGGATAGAAACCGCATCCACACTGGTTTGCGCCATGGTCGGCGCAACCATCAAGACGGCCAGAAAAGCGGCCGGGAGCAACCCGCGGAGACGAGTACACATGACGATTCCCATTTCCCACATTTCATCGGCAGAGAATGGGGGCGTCGGTATGGGGGAAACACCTTAAGCCGGACGGCAGGTGTGTCAGGCAATGCGGCGCAGCTTGAACAGTCGCGGCTCGCCCGCAAGCATCAGTGGCGTGAGGGTGCCCAGCCGCTGCAAATAGGGAGTCTGGGCGTGCTCCGCCAATGCCTGCTCAGAGATCCAGTTCTCATAGAAAAGAAAGTGGCCGGGCTTCTCAACCGATTCATGCAGGAAATAGTCCACATTCCCGGGCTCCGCCCGGGTCGGTTCGATCAGGGAGAGAAGCTCCTGGCGGACTTGATCTTCCTTACCCGGCTGGGCGATCAGCTCGGCGACGAGTGTGAGTTGAGGTTCAGACATGTCTCCACCAGTCTAGCCTGTTCGCCTTTTCGCTTCCCGCATCTTCTCGCCACCGTGGCGTGATCGGCAGCGTTCCGCCTAGGTGCCCGACGCCTTGCGCTTGACCTGGATCCCCAGCCGCTTGATCTTCTGGTTCAGCGTCGAAAGCGGGATCTTCAGCCGTGCCGCCGCATCGGTTTGGGAGTAATTCACGGCTTCCAGCACTTCGGTGATCTTGCGCGCTTCAAAGTCGGCCACGATCTCGAACAACGAGGCGTCGGCCGGCAGGGCTTCCCCGCCCTCTCGTGGAATTCTCACACCGGTCGAATGGAGGATGTAGTCCGGAAGAACGCTCACCGGGACGGTCTCGGTCGTGGCTAACACCACGGCCCGCTCCACCGCATTTTCCAGTTCGCGAACATTCCCCGGCCACGTGTAGTCCATCAGGATGTGCATCGCTTCTGGCTCGAAGCAGAGCGTGGAGCGCCCTTGCACATCCATGAACTTGTCGTTGTCCTTGCAATAGACCTGGAAGAAGTGCTCGATCAGGATCGGGATGTCTTCCTTACGGTCGCGCATCGGCGGCAGCGCCAGGTTGATGACGTTTAACCGGTAGTACAGATCCTGCCGGAACCGCCCTTCCTCGACCATCTTGGCCAGATCGGCGTTCGTAGCGGCCAGGATCCTGACGTCCACCTTGATGGTCTCAGTGGAACCCACGGGCATCAGTTCGCGCTCCTGCAGAACGCGCAGCAGTTTCACCTGCATGTCCAGGGTGAGTGTGCCGATCTCATCCAGAAAGATGGTGCCGCGATTGGCCGTCTCGAAATACCCTTTGCGATTGGCGATGGCTCCCGTGAAGGCGCCCTTGACGTGCCCGAATAGGGTCGACTCGATCAGATCGGGCGGCATGGAGCTCGAATTGACGCCCACAAACGGCTGGTCGGCCCGCGGGGAATTGGCGTGGATCGCCTTGGCAATCAATTCCTTGCCGGTTCCGGTTTCACCCGTGATGAGGATGTTCGACTTCGAAGGCGCCACCTGCGTGACCAGGTCGAGCACGCGCAGCATCCGCTCGCTCTTGCCCACGATGTTCGGAAACGAATAGCGCTGCTTCAGTGCCCGCCGCAGCTCGCGATTTTCCTGCTCCAGCCTGGTCCGCGCCAGCTGGCGCTCGATTTCAATGATGAGCTTTTCGTTGTCCCACGGCTTCGAGAAATAGTCGTTGGCGCCAGACTTCAGCGCCTCAACCGCCACCTCAATACTCCCGTAGGCGGTAATCAGGAAGATGGGTGTCTCTTTGTCCCGCCGGCGGATGTCGTCCAACACCTCGAGGCCGGAGCGGTCGGGCATCATCAGATCCAGCAACACCAGGTCGTAGACCCCAGACTCGAACTTCTTCAACCCCTCCGTGGCGTTTTCCGCGGTCTGGACGGTGTAGCCTTCCAGTTCCAGCAACGTCTCAAAGCTCTCGCGGATATCGGCCTCATCATCAATGACTAGGATGCGGCCCCGAGAACTGGCCGCCTCGGAGGCAGTCGGCGTAACGGATTCAATGTCAGGCATTCACCGGTTTCCTGCTGGCGGCTGGAAACTCAAGACGGAACAGAGCGCCCTCTCCAGGGTTTGATTCCACTTCGATCATGCCGCCGTGCTCTTCCACAATGCCATAAGTCACACTCAAACCGAGGCCGGTCCCCTTCTGCATGCCTTTGGTCGTGAAGAACGGGTCAAAGATACGCGACTGGTGGTCCCTCGGAATCCCCGCCCCGGTATCGCGCACTTCCACACGGAGACTGGATACCTCGCCTTTTGTTCGCAGAGACAAGCGGCGCGGCTGATCGGGCGGCAGATTCGACATCGCGTCCCGCGCATTCAAAAACAAGTTCAGAAATACCTGCTGCAGCCGTCCCGAGTTGCCGCGAATCAGGGGCGCGTTCTCCTCGAGATCCACCTGGATCTCGATCGCATGTTTGTTGAACTGGTGCTCCAACAGCGAGAGCGTCTCGGTAATCACCTTGTTCAGGTCGAGCGCTTCGTATTCCGAGGACGACGTGCGGGAGAAGTTCAGCAGCGAGTTCACAATCTCGCTGGCGCGGAACGTCGATTTCGCGATCTTGTCCAGCAGCTTGGACTTCTGCTCGTCGCCGTGGACCTGTTTGGCGAGCATTTGGGCGTAGGTGGAGATTACGGCCAAGGGCGTATTCACCTCGTGCGCCACGCCAGCGGCCAGCAGCCCGATGGAGCTGAGCTTGTCCGCCTGCACCAGGCGCCGTTCCAGATCCTCACGCTCCGTCACGTCGTCGAAGATGATCAGGCGGCCGATGCGGGCCCCGTCCTTCGTCACGAGCGGAGCAATGGCCAAGTTTACGATCACTTCCGTCCGCTGCGGCTTCGAATTCCCATTCCCGTTGACCGCGCCGTTCCCATTCTTGTAGCCGTTCCCGTTCAATGCCGGAGCGGCCAGCACATCCCGGCGCAAGGGAATCTTGTACAACTGGTGCACCTGATTGTTGGCGCGTAGCGCGTCAAAATGGGCGCCCAGCGCCTCAGGGAACAGGTCGCTCAACTTCCGCCCAACGGCCGACTCCCGAGGGATGCCCGTGAGCCGTTCAATCTGGGAATTCCAACTCTCCACCCGGTCTTCCAGATCGGCCGCCAGAATCCCCACATTGATGGATTCGACGATGTTCTCGCTGAACTCCTTCAGTCGCTCGTACTGTTCCGCCTTGGCGGCCAGCGACCGGTAAAGCCGGGCATTCTCAACGGCCATGGCGATATAGCCGGCCAACGACGCCAGCAGGTCGATGTCGTCGGAACTCAGGAAGTCGCCCTTGTTGGAGCGGCTCACACCCAGCCAGGCGAGCGTGCGTCCGCGGAAGTTGCAGGGCAGGTAATAGGTGAGATCCAGTTCTGCGATGCTCGCGCGCACCGACGGCGCCTTGCCATGCGTCACCACGTCCAAGGCATGCCGGGTACTCTCGAAGAAAAGATAGGGCTCCTCGGGTGAGTCGAGCAGGAACGACAGATCCAGACTCTCCGACTTCAGACGCCGCACGCCGCCATCCCGGTCCAGCGCCGTGTGCAGTTGGAATCCGTGCTCGTTCTCCTTGGAGAGGAAAAAGGCGACGTGGCCGACCGACAGCGTGCTGAGCAGACGCTCCCCGACGCTCGTCAGGGTCCGGTCCAGGTCCATCTCGGAGCTCAACTCACGGGCAAACGCAATGAGCGTACGTCGGTAGTCGTAGCGGTCTTTGTAGAAAAAGTACCGGTCGAGTTGCTGCTGGAACCAGCCCCGCAAAGGCTCAAAGACGAACGCCGCGACCAGCACCAGCAGGACAACCGAAGTGGGGCTGAGTTCGTCACGCTTCGTGAGCGCGAACACCAGCATGTAGACGATGCCCAGCACCGAAAGCGTCGCCAGCACATAAACGTACCCTTGCTGGAAGATGATGTCGACGTCCATCAGCCGGTAACGCAGAATCGCGTACGCCCAGGTGAGCGGAATAAATGCCAGGAACAGCACGGATAGCCGCATCGTCGGTGTCGGCACGCCACCGAGGAGGAACGGCACGGCGTACAGCGCGGCGAACGGGATTATGCCCGCCAGGGTCCCATTCCGAAGCCACTTCAACTGCTGCCGGACGATGGTGTCCTCCGTGCGCCGGTAGCTGAAATGGAGAAGCACGGCGCCGGCGGTGTAGGAGGCACAGAACAGCAGCATCCATGCACGATCCAGCAGCCAGCGCATCTCAATGAGTGGCAGAGCCGTGTGCACGACGCCCACCGCGACGCCCAGGTGCAGCAGGATCAGCGACAGAGCCGGCAGGTAGACCGATACGGCCCGCCACGAACTCCAACTCCGGCGCGGCTCAGGGAAGGTCAGACAGAAATGGACGAACAGCGCCGGGGCTAGCAGTCCGGCCACGACGTTGGAGATGTAGATGCCCGTGTCGAAACTGTTCAGCTTTCCCGTGTAGTGGAAGGTATGCAGGATGAAGCTGACCAGACAGAGGAAATAGAAGTGCAGGGCCTTGGGCGCCTGATTCCGCCGGAAGAAGAGAAACAGCCCGATGGCCAGGTAGGCAGCGCCAACAAAGTACTGAAAGTAAAGGGCCCGATCGCGATTGGCATCCGCCACAATCACCTTTGCGGTGATTTCGACCCCGTTCCGGTTCAGAGTGTAGGTGGCCTTGCCCCAGACACCTGCCTGAAACAGCAACTGAGCCACATCGCTCGCCTGCCGCACCGCGATGCCGGCCGTGTTTTCCACCGGGGCGATCAGACGGACAGCGTCGCCTTTCCGGATACCGGCCAGGTCGGCGGGGCCGTTCGGCTCGACAAAAGCGGCGACCACACGGAGGCTCTGCTCACTGCTGGAAGCATTGGGCACGTCCATCCAGGTCGCGCCGTCGTCCGGCAGGTGGAAGCGGGCCTGCTGCTGATAGTTCACGCCCGCGCAAATTACGGCCGTCACTGTCAGGACGACCAATAGCGCGCCGATGAACTGGTTCTTCAGCTCCTTCACCGCAACCCGACTCCCTGGGCGGATTGTTTAGAGACACTCCACCAGTCAGATGCACTGCACGTGAAGTGCCACGTATAGTGACCGGACCAGCCCTTTCGGAGATGTCCTGAAATCAACATCTTACCAGTTCAAGACGTGCACGAACAGCCGCCGGTTATTGGAATCGGGAGAAACCTCTCCAGAAAATGGGTACAGGCCGTGATTCTTTCCGCTACATCCGACCTGTTGGGCCCTTGCGGCACACGCCTCTGCTGGGGCGAGCCCGGCTGCGGCTACTTGGATTCGAGGATGAAGGTAGGGGCCAATCCACTTATCGTGGAAAAGGTACCCTGTGCCGCCGAGACCTTGGACGAGCAGCCCTGGATCTTGCCCATGAAAGCGTGCGGGCTGACATCCACGTTTAGATCGCGGTAGACCATGTCGCCGTAGTAGTCGACGGGGAAGGAAATCGGCACACTGGCCACGCGTTCCTGCACAACATACGGCGTGCGCACGGCCTGGCGCAGCGCCCGTTCCCACGTCGAGGCATCCACCTGCCAGCCCTCCGTGGAGTGCAGTTCGCTGGACTCTTCGTTCGGCCGGAGCACCAGATTCTCACGGTCTTTCTGGATGAACTCGAGCAGATCGACAGTCTGACCTTTGTAGGAGGTACGGCCGGCGGCGACCACGCGCGTCCACGGTATGGAGTCCTTGATGGCCTTGCGCTCCGCCACGGGGAAACTCTCGGTGATGAGGTCGTCCGTCAACAATGCGAGCAGAGCCTTCTTGCGTGTCAGTTCCGTACGGAAACTGTTCACCACGCAAACGTTCCGCTCCCGGTACGCTCTCACCAGAGGATGCGTGAGATCGTACTTCATCAGGAACTCATGGGCTCGAACACCGCGGTAGACGACGTCGATGGTGAAGTCGCCCCGACGAAGGACGTTGTTGCGATACTCCAACTGCTCGGGGAAGATGACTTCGGCCTGCAGACCATTCTTACGGAACAACTCCACCAACAAAGTGAATTCGTGGGAATCCATCGAGGCAAACGGCTGGCGGAACTCGAGGATTGCAACGTTCGGCGCGGTCTTGCCGCCAAACTCCTTCCACGCTTTAAGGATTGCGGCGAGCAGCGGCTTGGCCCCGCCCACCTTGGCAATCTTGTTCTTCTTGCGGAACTCCTTCACCGGCGGAGCATCGTAGAAAAGCTCGGACAGCGCATCACCGTACACCATGCCATGGGGCATGTCAGCTTGAGGCTCAGTGAAATGAACGCTGCCGTTGTTCACCTGCGTGTCCATCAGCGAGGCTACCGACCAGTTCGAGTAGCCGGGGTCCACCGCCGCCAGCATCTTTTCCGCCGGCAACATCTCCATCCGCGACATCAATTGAGGCTGTACCAGCGCCATCTTGCGGATGCGGTCGATGGAGGCATTCAACGACTCTGCCGTCTTGACCAAATTGATATACTGTCGGCGGCTGAGAAAATGAGGACGCAGTACGGGCGAAACCGGGCGGCCACTCACCATCAGATGGCGGGCTTTCCACTGCTCGCGCAACTCAGCCATCCAGGCCGCATTGCGCTCCGGGTCTTGCTCCAGGATTTTGTGATAGCGGGCTGTTGCCTCGCCCAACTGCGTCATAGCTTTGTCTACAGGGTAAACTCCAGTATCGCATAGACGCTCCCTGCTTGTGAAGACTACTACACTATTAGTAACCTATAACGCATTCATTTATAGATAGTTAGAAGGAATTGTAGAAATGAGATTCAAGTTTCAAGTTACGGTAGCGGCGGCCGTGCTTCCGTTCGCCGCCGGCCTCTGCCTGGCGGACGAGGGTATGTGGCTGCTGAACGCATTCCCCAAAGAAGCCGTTGAGAAGAAATACCACTTCCAGGTCACCGACCAGTTCCTGGACCACCTTCGACTCAGCGCGGTCCGCTTCAACAACGGCGGAACAGGCAGTTTCGTTTCGCCCGATGGTCTGCTGTTCACCAACCACCACGTCGGTGCCGACTGTATCCAGAAGATCAGTTCGGGCCAGAACGACTACATCAAGAACGGCTTTGTCGCGAAGACCCTGGCCGACGAGCGGAGTTGCCCGGACCTGGAGGTCAACGTTCTTCTGAAGATCGAGGACGTGACCGCCAAGGTAACCGCCGGCGTCACGCCGAGGACCCCGGCCGCCGAAGCCAACGCCAAGAAGAAGGCCGCCATGTCAGCCTTGGAGAAGGCCTGTAACGCTTCCACAGGCAACCGCTGTGATGTCGTAACTCTCTATTCCGGTGGTCTTTATCATCTGTACCAATACCGCAAGTACACCGACATCCGGCTCGTCATGGCACCCGAGTTCGGCATCGCCTTTTTTGGCGGCGACCAGGAGAATTTCACCTACCCCCGCTACAACCTGGACATTACGTTCTTTCGCGCTTACGAGAACGGAAAGCCGGTGCACGTCGACCAGTACTTCAAATGGGCCAAGACCGGAGTGAAAGAGGGCGACTTGACGTTTGTCCCCGGCAACCCCGGATCCACCGGCCGGTTGGCGACCGTCACGGAACTGGAGTTCTCCGCCAGCACGTCCTATCCGCTCGTCCAGCGCCGCCTCGCTTCGCTCATCAGCGCCCTGGAGCAGTACATGGCCAAGGGTCCCGAACAAAAGCGGATCGCCGGTGAGAATCTCTTCGGCAATCAGAACAGCTACAAGGCCTATACGGGATTCCTGACAGGACTGCGGGACAGGACCCTGATGGACCGGAAGCGCATGGAAGAAAAGGAGCTAAAGGCAGCCATCGCGAAAGATCCGGCACGCGCTGAGGAGTTCTCCAGGTTCTGGGACGAACTGGCGACCACCTATCAGAACTACAAGGGCTTCTACGCACCCTATTGGCTGCTGGAGCGCGGCGCGACACGTGGCTCCGAACTGTTGGAGATCGCCCGTGACATCGTTCGCTACGCGGAAGAGAAGCCCAAACCGGACAGCCAGCGCCTCCGCGAATACACCGATGCCGGGCTGCCCTCGCTGGAGCAGGCTATGTACTCGGAGGCGCCCATCTATCCAGCCATGGAAGAGGTCGCCATCGAAAACTACTTCTCGTTTCTGGTGAAGGAGTTGGGCGAATCGAACCCAGTGGTGAAGGCCATTCTGGACGGTAAGACGCCAGCCGACGCAGCCAAATACTACGTGCAGAGCAGCAAGTTGCCGATGATCGCGGAGCGGAAGCGGCTGGCGGCTAGTCTCGACGAGGTCAGGAAGTCGCGGGATGGCATGATCCGCCTGGCCCTGATTCTGGACAAGCCCGCTCGTGAGCTACGGAAGCGCTATGAAGACCAGGTGGAAAGCGTAGTCAACCGGGCCTCGGGCCGCATCGCCCAGGCGCGCTTCGCCGCCTTTGGCGGCAGCGAGTATCCAGACGCCACCTTCACGATGCGCCTGGCCTACGGTGATGTGCGCGGATACCGGGACGAAGCTGGCCGGCAGATCCCCTATGCGACTGATTTTGCGGGCTTTTTTGCGAAAGGCAGCCAACAGGAACCGTTCATTATTCCACCCGCCTGGGTCAAGGCCAAACCGGCGCTCGACCTCAAGACGCATTTCGATTTCGTTACTACAAATGACACGCATGGCGGCAACAGCGGCAGCGCAACCCTCAACACGAAGGGGGAGATCGTCGGCATCCTGTTCGACGGGAACATCGAAAGCCTGCCTAACCGCTTTGTTTACACCGACGAGCGGTCGCGCAGCGTGCATGTCTGCAGCGAGGCGATCGCTGAGGCGTTGAGCAAGGTTTACAAAGCGGACCGGCTTCTACGGGAGCTTGGGATTGAAATCACAAAATTGACTCCGTAACCAAATCGGGATAGTCTTCATCCAATCGTCAGATAGTTGAGAACTCTCCTCCGATTCTCAACGGCGTACGGGTGTACGCTTACCCCGGGCGAGGGAAGCCATTTCCTCTCCCGGGGTTTTCCGCCTCGGATACCGCTTCCCATTCCCGCAGTCACTCGTGTGGAGGGGATTCCCCTGGGCGGAATAGCCGCTATACTGGCCCCGTGAGCGAAGAGAAGCCCGAGCGCGGCATGAGTTCCTACGCGAAAGCTGGCGCGTATACCGGTTTGGCGCTGGTCACCCCAATCTCGGGCTGGGTCTGCTACAAGATCGGTGAGTATTTGAACCACGCCTGGAACACCGCCCATGTGGACACAGCGGGCTTGATTTTGGGCTGTGGCCTGGGCATGTATGAAACTGTCCGTCAAGCCATTCGCATTGAGGGGCTGGACAAGAAGAAGTGACGGCCGATCTCGACTACCCCCGCATCACCCGCCGCATCGTGAAGCTCATGGCCATTCTGACAGCGGCGGGCGCCCTTATCTTTTTCGTTGTGAAGGGCTTCGGCGCCATGCTCAGTTTTCTGGGCGGGGCCGCCATTTCGAGCCTCAGCTTCTGGTTGCTGCACCGGATGGTGGCTGACGTCACGAAAGTAGTGGAAGGTGAGCAAGTGAAGCCCGTTTCCCTGCTCGTCCACGCCTTTAGAATGCTTATCCTGGGCGGCGCGGCCTATGCTATCGTTAAGACTTACGGGTCTTTTGTCCCCGCTGTAGCCTGTGGCTTGACGCTGGCAGTGACGGCAGCGACTATCGAAGTCCTGATCGAACTTCTGTATGCACGAGCATGAACTCTGGTTTACCGCGCTGCTGAACCAATACCTCGCGGCGCCGGCCAACGCACTCTTCCAACTTGTTGGCTTTCACACTGAAGATGCCGCCAAGCCATGGTCGAACTACATGGCCATGGAGCTGCTGGTCATCGGTTTCCTGATGCTCGTCGCCCTCATCGTGCGCGCCGGGCTCTCGGTGGACCGCCCCGGGAAACTGCAGTTGGTGATGGAGAACATCTACACCTTCATCGGCGACCAGGCCCACGAGATCATAGGACACGGCGCCAAACCGCGAGTGGCCTATTTCAGCATGATCTTTCTGTTCGTAGTGACTTCGAACCTGCTGGGCATCATTCCCACTTTCGAGTCGCCCACCATGTACTACTTCGTGCCGGCCGGCCTCGCCATTGCCACGTTTCTCTACTACAACGGCCAAGGCATCAAAGAGCAGGGCGTTCTCGGCCACCTGAAGCACTTTTGCGGTCCGCTGTGGTGGCTGGCCTGGTTCATGTTCCCCTTGGAGATCATCAGTCACTGCATCCGCCCCGTCTCGCTCACCATTCGTCTTTTCGCCAACATGCTGGCCGGTGAGCAGGTGACCGTCGGCTTCCTGGCCATGGTTCCGTGGGTCGTTCCTGTGATCTTCATGGGCCTGCACGTGTTCGTCTCGTTCGTCCAGGCGTTCATCTTCATGATGCTCAGCATGGTGTACGTGGGCGAATCGGTGGCGCACGAGGAGCACTAAAGAGAGTTTATCGGCCGTCAGTGTGAGGCCCCTGCGTCCCAACGCACGGTAGGCAACCACCTCCTGGCAGCCAGTTCGTAAGGAGCAAACAATGACCGTTCGCAACATCCTCATCCTGATGGCGCTCATGATGATCGCCGTCCCGACCTTCGCCCAGACGGGCACGACTGCGGGCACGTTCGTGCTGCCCGGCGCTTTCGCCATGGCGATCGCTTCCGGCCTTTGCGCCCTGGCGCAGGGCAAGGCGATCTCCGCCTCGGTGGAAGGCATCGCCCGCAACCCCGGGGCCGCCGGCGCCATCCGCATCCTGCTCATCCTCGGTCTCGCCTTCATCGAATCTCTGGCGCTGTTCACCCTGATCAACGTCGGCAAGTAGTTTCCGCTTCGGCGGTTCCAGAAAGGCCCGGCCTCGTGCCGGGCCTTTTTCTATCATGAAGAGAGAGCGCAATGAAACTACACGGCATCTTCCCACCCATCGCCACGCCCTTCAACCATGAAGGCGACATCTACACGGCCAAGGTCGAACACAACATGGCGAAGTGGAACAAGACCGGCTTGGCGGGCTATGTCGTCTGCGGATCGACGGGCGAGAGCGTCCACCTGACGGTGGAAGAGAAGTTGCGCATGTTCGAACTGGTGGCGAAGTACGCCGCGTCAGACAAGATCCTGATGGCAGGCACCGGGGTGGAGAGCGTCCGCGAGACCGTGATGCTGACCAACCGTGCGGCCGAAATGGGATACAAAGCCGCCATGGTGCGGACGCCGCACTACTACAAGAACCTGATCAACAATTCGGCCGCGCAGACCCTCTACTACCGCAGCGTGGCGGACCAGACGAAAATCCCGCTGATGATCTACAACTGGCCGCAGGCTACCGGTGTCGATATCCCCGCGGATGCTGTAAACAGCCTGAGCCACCACCCGAATGTCATCGCGATCAAGGAGAGCTCCGGTAATATTGAAAAGGTCATGCAAATGATTCGGGAAACAAAGCCCGGATTTCAGGTACTCGTGGGCTCCGCGCCGACCCTCGCCCCGTCCTTGGCCGTCGGCGCGGTCGGTGCCGTCCTCGCCTATGCCAACGCCGCTCCCTACTCCACAATCGCCATTTGGGAGGCGCATCGCCAGCGCGAGACCGAAGCGGCCATGGATTGGCAGCGCCGCATCGCTCGCGCGGCCGTGCTCGTTACGACAAAGTATGGCATCCCCGGCTTGAAGCATGCCATGGACTTAAATGGATTTTACGGCGGCCCCGTACGATTACCGCTTACGCCAATTGGCCCGGAAGCAAGGCAGGAAATTGAATCCGCCTTCGCCGATCTCAAGGGTTAATCCGCTTCCTCGCTTTTCTCCCCACCCGAAAATGGCGTGGCCTCTCCGCCACGCCGCCCCCCATCCTATCCTTTGGCCGTCCGGTTGCTAGCTAAATGGCAAGCGTTGCCTTGGCGCGGAGTTGTGGGCTTTGGTTTCAGCCGTATTCCGGCAGCCCGCTCGAAGTGTCGGTATTTTTTACCGGCTGACGGAATGGTTACTGGAGACTTAAGTGACCGCCATTGATCACAATCTCGATCATTCAGAATCCCAAAAATCGAAACAGTGGGCGCAACGGGCCCGCGCCCTTCGGAATATCCCTCCGGTATTGAAGATCGTCTGGCAGTCCGGACCGCTGGTGGTGAGCTCGAACCTGGCGCTGCGTCTGCTTGCCTCCACGGTTCCGATCGCCATGCTGGCCGTCTCCAAAATGATCGTTGACGGCGTCGTACAAGTATCCAAGGGGCAGCCGTTACCACACCTCTTCTGGTATTGGGTCGCCGCCGAATTCGGACTGGCTCTGCTGGGCGGAATCACCGGCCGCACCGTCGGCTTCCTCGACAGTCTGGTGGCCGACCGCTTCAGCCGTCATCTCAGCGTCCGCATCATGGAGAAGGCCGCGCGGCTCGACCTGCTCAGCTACGAGGATCCGGTCTTCTACGACAAGCTCGAACGCGCGCGAGTCCAGGCGACCGATCGCATCGGCATGGTTCATGCCACCGGGACCTTGTTGCAGCAGGTCGTCATGGCCGCCGGCTTTTGTGCCACGATCCTTTGGTTCTCACCGTGGCTTCTGTTGTTGTTGATCGTCTGCATTGTCCCGGCGTTTCTGGGCGAAAGCCACTTCGCCTTCCTCGGTTATTCGCTCAGCCTTCGCCAGACACCCGTGCGGCGCCAGTTGGATTACCTGCGCGTATTAGGGGCGAGCCGCGAATCGGCCAAGGAGTTGAAGCTCTTCAATCTGGCCGATCATTTCACCGGCGAGTTTCAAAAACTGTCCGATGACATCTACGAACAGAACCTGACGCTGGCCCGCCGCCGGCTATTCGCTGGCGCGATGCTCTCCTTATTGACTACATGCGGCTACTACGGCGCTTACGCCTTCGTTGTGTGGCGCGCGGCGACGGGGACCATCACGCCAGGCTCCATGACCTTCCTGGCCGGTGCAATTGCCGGCGCCAGCGCAAACATTCAGTCGATCTTCTCCACATTTGCGAGCATCGCCGACCAGGCACTGTTCCTCACCGATCTTCTCGACTTCTTCGCGGTCCAGCCGTGCATTGCATCGAAACCGGGTGCCCTGACAGCGCCCCGGGCCATCCAGGATGGCTTCCGGTTGGAGCACGTGTCGTTTGCCTATCCCGGCAACCCGCGACGCATCATCGATGGGCTGGATCTGCATCTCGCCGCCGGTGAACGCGTTGCGCTTGTGGGCGAGAACGGGCAGGGTAAGACGACACTGGTCAAGCTGCTGACGCGTCTGTATGACCCCACCGAAGGCAGAATTCTGCTGGACGGCGTGGACCTGCGCGACTACGACCTTGAGAGTCTACATGCCCAGATCGGAGTCATCTTCCAGGACTTCGTCCGTTACGAAATGACGGCGCGCGAGAACATCGCCGTCGGACAGATCGATATGACCGGCGCCAGCGCGGAAGAACGCATCCATCAGGCCGCCCGGAAGAGCCTCGCCGCCGATGTCATCCGGCGCCTTCCTCGCGGTCTTGGCCAGCAACTGGGCCGGCGCTTTGAGGGCGGAGTGGACCTTTCCGGCGGTGAGTGGCAGAAGGTCGCGCTGGCCCGGGCCTATCTGCGGGAAGCGCAATTTCTGATTCTGGATGAACCGGCGGCGGCCCTCGACGCCCGCTCAGAGTACGACTTGTTCCAACGCTTTGCCTCGTTGACGCAAGGCAAGACCGCATTGCTGATCTCGCATCGATTCTCCACCGTACGCATGGCCGACCGCATTCTGGTCCTCGAAGGCGGTCGTGTGGTGGAAGAAGGATGCCACGAACGATTGCTGGCCGAAGGAGGCCGGTACTCCGCCATGTTTGAACTGCAGGCTGCAAGTTATCGCTAGGGGAAACCATGCTCATTGAGAAGCAGACAACAAACGACTGGGAAGAGATCGTCCGCCGCGAGGTCGCGCAGTGGACGCCAACCAAGCGGGACCGCAGTCACAGGCCCGAGAAGATACTGAAGCAGATCCGCGCGGCCCTTCGTGATCTCGCGCATGCGCACGTCGACAACGCCGCCATTCGCGATTCGTCCCATCTTCTGCGCACCGCCCTGATCGAGGCCGAAGAGGCGGTCCACGGGTTCCGCAGGCAGCCCCATGCGTGCGGGGATGCCCGCGTGCTGCTGGCGGCGGAACTGTTCGACAACGTACAGCAAGGCGTGTTCCACGAAGAGGAGTTTGTGGCGTTCGCCTCGGCGCTCATTCAGGAATGCGACCTGGAGATGGGTGAGATCTGGGCCTTCAAGCCCGCACTGCAATTGGTGCTGCTGCATCGCGTGGCCGAAGCGGCGGAACTCACCGCCCAAGGCGGGACCTGCCCGCCACTCGACCAGACGATCGATTCCCTGCGTCTGCTGGGCGAGGCACCCTGGAAAGAACTGTTCGAGAGCGTGAATCCGGTCGATGCGATTCTGTCTCGCGATCCCGCCGGCGCTTACCTGTCGATGGACTACGAGAGCCGCGATCAGTACAGGCGCCAGGTCGCGAAACTCGCCACACACTCCGCCACCGACGAGCGCGCCGTGGCCGAGGCCGCCATCGCCCTGGCCAGCGAAGGCACGGGTCCCCGACAGCGCCACTGTGGCTACTATCTGATCTGCGAAGGCCGGTCCGCGCTGGAACAGCGCATCGCCTACCGCGCGCCCTGGACAGAACGGGCCACGGCCTGGATTCGCGACAACCCCACGGCCGTCTATCTGTGCGGAGTGGAGATCTCCACGTTCCTCATCGTCGCTCTGCTGCTCAGCGGCTTGAACACGATGACACCGCTGCTGGGCGGAATCCTGCTGACCCTGCTGCCAGCCAGCCATGCGGCCGTCCATTTCATGAACGCCCTGGTCAGCCACTTCGCCGAGACGCGTGCGCTGCCGAAGCTCGATTTCTCCGAGGGCATCCCCAAAGACGCCGCAACGCTCGTCGTGGTGCCCACACTCCTGCTGAACCGGCGCCAGGTCGACGCTCTGGTGCGCGACCTGGAAGTGCGCTTCCTCGCCAATCGCGGGCCCAATCTCCACTTCGGCCTGCTCACCGACACGCCGGACTCTTCCCGGCAAGTGGATGAACGCGACGAACTCGCCGGCATCTGCGCGCTCCTGATCGACGAACTGAATCAGCGGTATGGCCACGCGGGCGGCAAGCCGTTCTTCCTGCTGCACCGCCAGCGGGCGTTCAATCCATCCGAGGGCAAGTGGATGGGTTGGGAGCGAAAGCGCGGAAAGCTCCTCGACCTCAACCGCTTTCTGCGTGGCGCCTCCGACCCGTTTCCGGTGAAGACCGGCGACATGGAGACCATCTGCCAGGCTCGCTACGTCATCACACTGGATACCGACACGCAGTTGCCCCGAGGCGCGGCAGCCAGACTGGCGGGCACCATGGCCCATCCGCTGCATCGCCCGGAAGTCGATCCCGCGACCAGGATCGTGGTGGCCGGCTACGGCGTTCTGCAGCCCCGTGTGAGCGTCTGTGTCCGTTCCGCCTCGCGCAGCCGCCTCGCCTCCATCTACTCGGGCCAGACGGGCTTCGACATCTACACCCGCGCCGTCTCCGATGTCTATCAGGATCTCTTCGGGGAAGGGATCTTCACCGGCAAAGGCATCTACGACATCGACGTCTTCCGCACGGTGCTGGAGAACCGCTTCCCCTGCAATACGCTCTTGAGCCACGACCTGATCGAGGGCATCTACGCGCGCGCCGGGCTGGCGTCGGACATCGAAGTGGTGGACGATTACCCATCGCACTTCAGCGCCTACAGCCGGCGGCAGCATCGCTGGGTGCGCGGCGATTGGCAGATCATGCGCTGGCTGCTGCCCATCGTGCCGGACTTCTTTGGCCGCGCCATCGCCAATCCCATCCCGATCATCTCGCGCTGGAAGATCCTTGATAACCTACGGCGCAGCCTAATCCAGCCAGCCACTCTGACACTGATGCTGGCTGGCTGGTTCTTCCTGCCGGGGCCCGCGCTCTACTGGACCCTGACCAGCGTCGCCTTGTTCCTGATTCCCGCCTACACGTCGCTGTTGCTACTGCCCCTGCGCCTGCGGCCCGCCAAACTGGCAGCGCCGCTGAAGGACGCCGCGGCTGCCTTTGTGCGCGACCACCTGGAGGCGCTGCTGCAGCTCACATTCCTCGTCCATCAAAGCTGCGTCTCTCTCGACGCCATCGCGCGCTCTCTCATCAGAACCCGCATTACGCGTAAGCGGATGCTGGAGTGGGAGACAGCCGCTCAGGCCGAGACGGTCCGCCGCAAGCGCGCGCCCGCCGACGTCTATCTCGCCGGCACCCCGCTGCTGGTGATGATCATGACCTGCTGCCTGGTGGCCTTCGCGGAAGACGCCTTGCAAGCTGCCTTCCCGATACTGGTCCTGTGGCTGCTGTCGCCGCTGGTGTCCCGCTGGTTGAACAGTCAGCCGGCCTCCCACATCAAGGCCCTCACCACATCCGAGACAGCGGAATTGCGCGGCCTCAGCCTGCGCACCTGGCGCTACTTCCAGGAGTTCAGCACGGCTGACAACCACTACCTGATTCCCGACAACGTGCGCGAGCAGGGCCTGCGCGCGGCCGATCGCATCTCGCCCACCAACCTCGGCCTGCTACTCAACGCGCGCGTGGCGGCCACGGAACTCGGCTACCTCTCCCTGCCCAGGTTCACTCAGTTGACCCGCCGGACCCTGCTGGCCATGCTCCGCATGCAGCGCCACCGCGGTCATTTCCTCAACTGGTACGACACGCGAACCCTCGCCGCCATGCTCCCCGAGGAAGTCTCCACCGTCGACAGCGGCAACCTCGCCGTCTGCCTCTGGACCCTCGCCCAGGCCTGCCGCCAGTGGGCGGACACTCCGCCCTCATCCGCGCGCCTTCGCCAGGGCATCCTCGACCACATTGAGGTGCTGGCCGAGGAAGAGCCGCGCCTGACCGCCGAACTGCTCCGTTACGCCAGAACCCTCGATGTGAACGAGCAGTACTGGCCGCTGGCGGAACTGGAAGGTCTCGCCGCGCCCATCGCCCGCCGGCTCGAGTTCGTCCAAAGCCGGTCCGCCTGGTGGGCCGAGCAACTGCTCGATCGCCTGCGCGAAGCGCGCGTCAAACCAGCCAGTTCCACTCGTCGCCTCAAGGCCATCGAACGCATCGCCAATCGCCTGGTCTCTGAGATGGACTTCAAATTCCTCTACCGGCCGCGCAAGAAGGTCCTGGCCATCGGTTGGGACATCCAGACCGGCAAGCTGCACCCTTCCTGCTACGACCAGCTCGCTTCCGAAGCGCGCATGGCCGTGTTCGTCGCCATCGCCAAGAACGACATCCCCACGGAAGCCTGGTTCCACCTGGGCCGCTCCCACACGATGCGCCACGGCTACCGGCTGCTGCTCTCCTGGTCGGGCACCATGTTCGAATACCTGATGCCCAGGATCTGGATGCGCCACCACCGCGACACTCTACTGGAGCTCACCTGCCAGGGCGTCGTCGCCGTGCAGCAGAAGGACGCGCGTCTGCCCGGCTCACCCTGGGGCCGTTCGGAAACCGCCTACGGCTATGCGACCGATCAGGCCGAGTATCCTTACGCGGCCTTGGGCGTGCCCACCGTCGCCCTGAATCCACACTGCCATTCCGCGCCGGTCGTCTCGCCCTACGCCACCTTCCTGGCTCTGATGGTCGCGCCGCGCGCGGCCTTCGAGAACCTGCGGCACATGCGTAAACTGGGCTGGCTCAGCCAGCGCGGCTTCTATGAAGCCGCCGACTATTCCGTCCAGCGCGAAGACATCCTGGGCGAGTACAGTCTGGTCCGCTGCTGGATGGCGCACCACCACGGCATGAGTCTGTTGGCCGCGACGGATCTCCTACTAAACCACCGCATGCAGGACCTGTTCCACGAGGACGAGCGCGTCCAGGCCACCGAACGTCTGTTGCACGAACGCGCGCCCCGCGATCTGGAAGTCAGCCGCCCCTTGAGCGCGCTGGTCGCCAAACCGGCCGAAGGCGAGGCGTGACGCTGGCGCGCTATTCGACCCCAAGGTCGCGGTAGAAAAACACCGTGGTGTGCAGCTCACCGCTGGCACTGCGTGCATAGCGAGGCACTTCGCCGAAGCGGACATAGCCCATCGCGGCATACAACCGCTCGGCGAAGTCGCCTTTGCGCGTATCCAGCACCAGCAGTTTGCGCCCCAGCGCCGCCGCCTGCACCTCCACCGCGTTCATCAGCCCGCGGCCCACGCCACGTCGCCGCGCTCTCCGGTGTACCAGCAGCTTGGTGATCTCCGCCCGGTGGCGGCCATTCTGGTTCGGCGGCAGCGACAATTGGACGGAGCCAAGGATCCCGGACTCATCGCGCGCCGCCAGCAGTTCCAGGCCGTGACTGCGCAGGCGCTGTTCCACGCCGGTCCAGTATTCATCGGCCGCCTCGCGCGTCAATGGAGGCAGAAACCCCACTGAGGCGCCGCTGTCGACGGCATCCTGCAAAAGTTCAATCAGGTCCTCGCGCAACAGCGCGAACTCCTCGGGCCGTACACACCAGATCTGCATTGCTCACTCATAGCGTAGCGCCACCATGGGGTCGACGCGAATGGACCCGCGGCAGGAATGCTCAGCCCGAGCCCGCCCGCTGGACGATGCAAATTAGCGCCCCATCCTGTGTCGGTAGTAAGTCAATCTGTCCGCTTTTATTCACACACGATCTGTCCGCATCAGTTGACCGCACCCGATGATCCTTTTCTGCTCGCCGAAGGCGGCTTCCGGGTCTTCGGACGTACCTTTCTCGTCGTCGTCGGGGCGGTGGGAAAGTGGGAATCCCGGCTCGGCGGGATTTCCAAGGGACGGTGGGAGCCGTGGGAAACCGCCTCGCGGTTTTCCTCGGCTTCCTCGGGCCCGCCTTTTCCACAGTCTTCCTTTCGTGATTGTCGAGTGTCCCGCAATCGTGCGCCCTCGGCTGTGTAGCGGCCTACCACATGCGGTCCAAATCGGATCGACACCGTTCCATCCAGGTGCTCGTGAATGGTCACTGTGCTCTTCGCCAGGGAGTGGCGGAAACGGCTCTTCTCCAGTTGCCAGCTCTGGTCGCCGATCGCCACCGTGTTATCCCGATCTACCACGCGCTCAGTCTGCACCGTGAACACCCAGTTCAGATCGGCGCGCGTCGTCTTCCGAAACGCCGTCCCTGTCTCCTTCGCCTCAACCGTGAACTTCTCGTTGAACTCGCCAATGTAACGTTCGGCCAAGAACTCATTGGCCCTTTCCGCGGTGGTGATCCCCGCCAGCCGCAACTCCTGTGGCAGTCGGCCCTGCCAGGTCCCGAAGCTCCGCTCTGACCGGCCTCGCGCTTGTGGCGAGTAGGCCGCGATCATCTGCACGCCCAACTCCTTCATCGCTCGCCCAACCTGCGTCAGACGGCCCTTATCAACCTTCCCGCCCGCTTTCGGCGTCACGAAAAAGTGGCTGCCCCGGTCGCTGTACAACGCACAGAACAGACCCTTCGACTCAATCACATGCCGCAGGCCCGCCATCACCGTCCGCGTCGATTCCTCCTCCACCAACTGTGCGTAGTAGATCTCCTTCGTCGCATCATCCAGGATCACGATCAGGTCATACCATCGCTCATCGCTGAACCACTGGTGCTTGCTCCCGTCGATGTGCAGCAGCATCCCCGGCAGCGGTCGAGGCTCCCGTCTCCGCCGATGCTTGGCCCGCCTACCCCGCTTGGCCACCAAGCCCGCACCCTGCAGCGCCTTCTGCACCCACGTGTAGCTCAGCTGGATGCCGTGTTGCTCGCGCAGCTTCTCGTGAAAGTGCCGCATGTTCAGGTCATAGTAGGTTTCCTGGTACAGCCGCAACACCTCCTCCGCCATCGCCAAGGGCACCCTCTTGTCACTCGGCCTGCCTTTCCGCCGGTCGGCCAAGCCCGAATAGCCGTGCTCTTCCAGCCTCTCCCGCCAGCGTCGCATCGTTCGGTCGCTCACTCCGATGATCTCCGCCGCGCTCCACCATGTGATCTTCTTCGCCATGGCCTTCAGCAGCACTTCTTGTAGCTTCATCATCCGCTCCACTTCCGCGGCCGGGCAATCCTTGGGGGCTTCCACCTTCCAAGACTCGCCCGCCGCTCTGCTCGAACGGACAGATCACGTGTGAACTCATGCGGACAGATCACATACTAGCGACAATTAGCGCCCCATCCTGTTGACACCCCGTCCGCCGCCTGCCATCCTGCCCCCATGCGATTCCTGTTTCCTCTTTTGATTCTGACAATGGCGGCCTCTGCGTTTGGACAGAAAACCGACAACCCGCTCAGCACTTCAACCAAGGGTCTTTACACGATGGCCAAGGGCAATCTGGTGAAGGCAGCCGAGAAGATGCCGGAGGAGCAGTACGATTTCAAACCAACCCCCGATGTCCGTTCGTTCGGGCAGGTGGTGGGTCATGTGGCCGACGCCAACTTTATGTTCTGCTCCGCGGCCATCGGCGAAAAGCCGCCCGTGAGCGGCATCGAAAAGGGCAAAACCACCAAGGCGGATCTGGTGCAGGGTCTGAAGGACTCCTTCGCCTACTGTGACAAGGCCTATGACGGCATGACCGACGCCAGGGGCGCCGCCACCGTGAAGTTCTTCGGCTCCGAACGTCCGGCACTCAACGTACTGAACTTCAACATCGTCCACGACTACGAGCACTACGGCAACATCGTCACCTACCTCCGCCTGAAGGGCCTGGTCCCACCGTCCAGCGAGGGCCGTTAACCTCCGGGGTCTCCCAGATCCTTCGGATCCTCCGCGCATCGTGAGGCCACCCGGAAGGTGGGGCGAGCCACTAGGCTTGCGGGCCGGCATTCGTGCCGGCCTTCTTCTTTTCGCGGAACCCCGAGCACTCGGCCGACTTCAACGCAATCTCCTCCGTGGACCCCAAGACAGGGCTGACCCTGAGGGTGAGACGCGAAGCAGGGCAGCCGTTGGGAGTTTCACCGAAGGGCTTCTGAAACAAGGCCCCTCCTGGGGTTTCATTCCCCCCCGGCCATCGGTCGGAGTCCCCCACCCCGGGGTTCCCTCTCCCCAGCCACCGACCGGAGGCCACCCCGACGCCAACGGCTCCTGACGGCGCCCATCACGACCGGAGCTGGCGCCCCTGTCGGACTCCTTCCTCTCACCCGTGCCTGACGCTCCGTCACTAACGATTCCCCCGCCCATCCCAGCCCAACCCCAACCGCCCCAATCCAAGCCCTTCCGCACCAAAACCCCAACCCAAACGAAAACCCGCCCCAGCATTCCCTCCGAGTTGTGTCTGTCAAGTTCTGCAAAAGCACTGAGCTTCATGGAGCCTTCTGGTTGAGCGGGGGTGGAGGTGTGGAGGCGGGGGCAGCGAGTCCCCGCCTCCACTCAACCCTGTAGTCACCCCCGGCCGCCTTCAGGCGGCGGGCTGTATATCGCGCAGTAGCTGCTTCTTGTGCTCTTTCAGCTCCTCCATGTTCAGATAGCGCGTCGCTTCCACCCAGTCCTCGTGGATCTCCACCGCCAGCGCTCGCACCAGCCGCAGGCAGCTCGCCGCGTTCGGGAAGATCCTCACCACCAGGGTCCGGCGTTTGAGCTCCTCGTTCAGTCGCTCCAGCATGTTCGTCGACTTCAGATGCTTGTGGTGCGCCTGCGGCAGACGGTAAAACGTCAGCGTCTCCTCGATCTGCTCCTCCACCCACTGGCACAATCTGGCGTAGCGCGATTCCCACTTCTTCAGCCATGCCGCCAGATCCTGCCGCGCCTCGGCCAGGTTGCGGCGGTCGTAGATCCAGCGCAACTCGGTCAGACAATCGTCGTCGGCCTTGCGCGGCAGATGGTCCAGCGCATTGCGCAGGAAGTGCACGTAGCACCGTTGCCAGGCGGCCTCCGGCACGACCTCGGCAATCGCACGCTTCAGGCCCGCGTGATCGTCGCTGACAACCAGTTCCACTCCGCGCAGCCCCCGCTGCCGCAGCTTCACCAGAAACTCGCGCCAGCTCGACGCGCTCTCCCGGTTGGCCAGTTCCACGGCCAGGATGCAGCGCCGCCCGTCCCAGTTCACCCCGATCGCCACCTGCACCGCCCGGCTCCGGATCACGCCGTCCTCGCGCACCTTTTCGTAGCGCGCGTCCAGGATCAGAAACGGATAGTCCTCCTCCAGCGGCCGCGTCGCGAACTTCTCCAGTTCCTCGTCCATCGTCTGGTTGATCCGGCTGATCGTCGAGGCCGAAAACTCATGCCCACATAGTTCCTCGGTGATCGCCTTCACCTTGCGCGTCGACACGCCCTGCACGTACATCTCGGCCAGCGCCCCGACCAGCGCCTTTTCGCTGCGCTGATAGCGCTCAAAGACCTCGGTCCGGAAGCGCCCTTGCCGGTCCTGCGGCACGCGCAGCTCAATGCGGCCGACCCGCGTCACCAGCCCACGGACATAGGAGCCGCTGCGATAGCCGGTGCGCATCGGGGTGCGCTCCGACCGCGCCGCACAGAGCGTTTCCTCCATCTCGGCATCCAGTACCTGCTGCACGACGCTCTGCACCAGCGCCTTCATGAAATCGGAGTCTTCCGCCATCACCGCTTTCCAGTCCACCCGGTTCGCGGTATCCTTCTTTCGGGTCATTGGTCCTTTCCTTCCTTCCGCTGCGATACGGATCAGAAAGGCTTACCATGGCCCTCTTTGCTTTTGCAGAACTCTTAGAACATAACCTCCCTCCGGCATCGCCGGAGGCCCATCCCAACCCAGCAATCTCTCCCGCCAAAACCACAACCGCCCCAACACATCCCAATTCCGCAACCCAAACCAAGCCGCCCCACCATTACCCCCGGCGCCAGCCGGGGGCCCATCCCAAGCCAGCACACTCTCCCAGCCCAACCCCAACCACCCCAATCCAAGCCCTTCCGCATCAAAACTCCAACCCAAACGAAACCCGCCCCAGCATTCCCTCCGGCATCGCCGGAGGCCCGCTCCAACCCAGCAATCTCTCCCGCCAAAACCACAACCGCTCCAACGCATCCCAATTCCGCAACCCAAACCAAGCCCGCCCCAACATTCCCTCCGGCATCGCCGGAGGCCCGCCCCAACCCAGCAATCTCTCCCGCCAAAACCCCAACCGCCCCAACGCATCCCAATTCCGCAACCCAAACCAAGCCCGCCCCACCATTACCCCCGGCGCCAGCCGGGGGCCCATCCCAACCCAACACCCTCTCCCAGCCCAGCCTCAACCGCCCCATCCGACTCACCCAGCGCCCACCGAGCCCCCTACCACATCCCCGAAAGCCCGTCCCAAACCCCCAACCACCCCACATTGCTATCCTCAAAATCGGGCATGGCGTCGCAATTCAGCGTCGCAGTGATCGCCGAAAAGCCTTCCGTGGCACGCGACATTGCGAGAGTTCTTAAAGCAACCAGTACCGGCCAGGGCTACCTGCACGGCAACGGCTACGTCGTCACCTGGGCCATCGGCCACCTCGTCGCCCTCGCCCAGCCCCACGAAATCCGAGCCGACTGGAAATGGTGGAAGCGCGAAACCCTCCCCATGCTCCCCGAACAGTGGCCCCTCGTCATCGGCGAGGAGACCAAGGACCAGTTCGAGGTCGTCCGCAAAATCCTCACCTCCCCCAAAATCTCCGACGTCATCTGCGCCACCGACGCCGGCCGCGAAGGCGAGCTCATCTTCCGCTACATCTACGAAGCCGCCGGCTCCGACAAACCCGTCCGCCGCCTCTGGATCTCCTCCCTCACCCCCGACGCCATCCGCGACGGCTTCGACAAGGTAAAATCCGCCTCCGCCTACGACCACCTGGCCGACGCCGCCCGAGGCCGCAGCCGCGCCGACTGGCTCGTCGGCATGAACCTCTCCCGCGCCTACACCCTCGGCCACGGCGAGGACTTCTCCGTCGGCCGCGTCCAGACCCCCACCCTCGCCATGGTCGTCGAACGCGAACTCGCCATCCGCCACTTCGTACCCGAGGACTACTACACCGTCACCGCCGAATTCTCCCCCGGCGACGACCGCTCCTACGCGGGCACCTGGTTCCGCCCCGGCGGTGAAACCCTCGACGCCTCCGCCCGCCTGCCCGCCGACGGCATCGAAGCCAACGCCATCGTCGACCGCGTCAAAACCGGCACCGCCCACATCGAGAAGATCGAGGCCCAGACCAAGCGCATGCCGCCGCCCGGCCTCTACGACCTCACCGAGCTCCAGCGCCACGCCAACCGCCTCTACGGCATGAGCGCCCAGCGCACCCTCGACACGGCCCAAGCCCTCTACGAACGCCACAAGCTGATCAGCTACCCCCGCACCGACAGCCGCCACCTCTCCGCCGACGTCGCCAAAACCCTGCCCAAAATCCTAGCCGGCATCTCCGCCCCCTACCAAGCCCACCTCGCTCCGGGCACCGGCGAACGTCCTCTAAACAAGCGTTATGTGGACGACACCAAGGTGACCGACCACCACGCGATCATCCCCACCGGAGTCCCAGCCGAGCGAGCGTCGCTAAACAGCGAGGAAGAGCGCATCTTCGACCTGATCTGCCGCCGGCTCCTCTCCGCCTGGCACGACGACCACATCTGGTCGGTAACAACGGTAATCACCCTGGTCCGCAGCACCCCATTGTCCGGTGCATCCACCGCGTCAGGAGGGCGGACGCCCTCGTCCGCAGCCGACCCCCTGGTCGGCGCCCCAGGCAATCTCAGTCCAGACTCTTCCACCGCGTCAGTACGGCGGACGCCCTCGTCCGCAGCCGACCCCCTGGTTGGCGCCCCAGGCAATCTCAGTCCAGACTCTTCCACCGCGTCGGTACGGCGGACGCCCTCGTCCGCAGCCGACCCCCTGGTCGGCGCCCCAGGCAATCTCAGTCCAGACTCTTCCACCGCGTCAGTACGGCGGACGCCCTCGTCCGCAGCCGACCCCCAGGTCGGCGCCCCAGGCAATCTCAGTCCAGACTCTTCCACCGCGTCAGTACGGCGGACGCCCTCGTCCGCAGCCGACCCCTTGGTCGGCTCCCCAGGCAATCTCAGTTCAGACTCTTCCACCGCGTCAGGAGGGCGGACGCCCTCGTCCGCAGCCGACCCCCTGGTCGGCTCCACCGCCCCCGAGTCCACCCCCGTAGAAGACCGCTTCCACTCCAGCGGCACGGCCATCCAGCAAACCGGCTGGAAAATCCTCGACATCGTCACCCGCAAAAAAGAAAAAAAACCCCGTTCCGCATCCACCGAAGACCCCGACGACCCCACGGCCAACGACACCCAGGAACTCCCCCCGGGCCTAACCCCCAACCAAAAACAAACCATCCGAGGCGCCGACGCCATAGAAAAGCGCACCCGCCCCCCCAAGCGCCTCACCGAAGGCACCCTGCTGACCGCCATGGAAACGGCCGGCAAAACCCTCGACGACAAGGAACTCTCCGACGCCATGAAGGAGAGCGGTCTCGGCACCCCCGCCACCCGAGCCCAGATCATCGAAGTCCTCCTGAAACGCGGCTTCATCGAGCGCCGCGGCAAAAGCCTGGAAGCCACCGACAAAGGCATCCGCCTCATCGAAGTCGTCCACCCCGAAGTCAAAAGCCCCGCCATGACCGGCCAGTGGGAAGCCCACCTCAAGCGCATCGAACGCGGCCAGGCCGAGCTCCAGCCCTTCCTCCACGGCATCGAGGAGTACGTCCGCGAAGCCGTCGGCAAAGCCTTCAGCGGAGCCATCGCCGCCGAGCGCACCCAACACACCCGCGTCCCCACCCGCGACATCGTCCGCGCCCAGCGCCAGGCCGTCTCCGGCTCCCTCGACGACATCCTCCACACCCGCTTCGGCTTCCCCGGCTACCGGCCCAACCAGGAAGCCGTCTGCCGAGCCGTCATGGAAGACAAGGACGTCCTCCTCGTCATGCCCACCGGCTCCGGCAAATCCCTCTGCTACCAGCTCCCCGGAGTCGCCCGCGGCGGCACCACCCTCGTCATCAGCCCCCTCATCGCCCTCATGGAGGACCAGGTCGCCAAGCTCAACGCCATGGGCTTCGCCGCCGAACGGATCCACTCCAATCGCGACCGCGCCGCCTCCCGCGAAACCTGCCTCGCCTACCTCGCCGGCGAACTCGACTTCCTCTTCATCGCCCCCGAACGCCTCCGCGTCCAGGGCTTCCCCGAGATGCTCGCCAAGCGCAAACCCACCCTCGTCGCCATCGACGAAGCGCATTGCATCTCCCAATGGGGCCACGACTTCCGCCCCGACTACCGCAACATCGGCCAGCACCTGCCCGGCCTCCGCCCCGCCCCCGTCATCGCCCTCACCGCCACCGCCACGCCCCTCGTCCAGCGCGACATCGCCGTCCAGCTCGGCCTCCACTCCGCCGAATCCCTCATCCACGGCTTCCGCCGCGAGAACATCGCCATCGAAGTCGTCAAAGCCCCGCCCGGCAGCCGCGCCAAACTCGCCCTCGAACTCCTCCAGGACGACGAACACCGCCCCGCCATCATCTACGCCCCCAAACGCAAGGACGCAGAATCCCTCGCCAGCCTCCTCGCCGGCTCCTTCCCCGCCGCCGCCTACCACGCCGGCATGGAAGCCGACCGCCGCGAAAAGGTCCAGACCGGCTTCCTCCAGGGCAAACTCGAAGTCATCGTCGCCACCACCGCCTTCGGCATGGGCGTCGACAAAGCCGACGTCCGCACCGTCATCCACACCGCCCTGCCCTCCAGCGTCGAAGGCTACTACCAGGAAATCGGCCGAGCCGGCCGCGACGGGCTCCCCGCCCGAGCGATCCTGATGCACTCCTACGCCGATCGCTACACCCACGACTTCTTCTACGAACGCGACTACCCGGAACCCGACATAGTCGCTAGAATCTTCAAGGCGCTCACCCCCGACGCCCAGCCCAAGGACCTCGTCCGGGCCCGTGTCCGCATGGCCGAGGACGAATTCGACATCGCCATGGAAAAACTCTGGATCCATGGCGGAGCGGTCGTCGACTACGCCGAGAACCTCAGCCTCGGCTCCGTCCAATGGCGCGAATCCTACATCGAGCAGCGCGAGCACAAGATGGCGCAGTTCCAGAAGATGCTCTCGTACTGCGAAGTCTCCTCCTGCCGCATGCTGGCCCTGTTGCGCTACTTCGGAGACAGCGAGGACCTGAACCGTCGCTGCGGCCACTGCGACATCTGCGCCCCCGACGAGACCATAGCCCAGCAGCTCCGCGAAGCCACCGCCCGGGAAACAGCGCGAGCGACCGAAATCCTGGAGGCTTTAAAGAAAATCGAAGCCGTCTCGGCCGGCCGCCTCTATTCGCAGGTGTTCCCGGACGGGGCCCTGGACCGCCGGGCCTTTGAGGAGCTGATCGGAGCCATGGCCCGCAGCGGCCTGATCGTGATCACGGACACGTCATTCACAAAGGATGGCAAGGAAATCGAATTCCGCCGGGTCCGCATCTCCGACGCCGGCTGGGCCGAAGACGCGGTAGCCGCCCTCCGCCTGCCGGTAGAAATCGAGGCGATCCCCAGAGCCAAGCGGAGCCGCAAGAAGACGACCGCCGCCGCGTCGAAATCGACAAGATCCTCAGCCAAGACCACTGAAGCCAAACCCAAGCGCGAACGCAAGCCTCGAGCCGCCCGAACCTCGGAAGCCAAGCCCCCCAAGCGCACGGCCGCCGCGCCGGACCATGCGCACCCAGCCCCCAAGGCCGCGACCCCGCCCCCGGCCAGAAACCTGAAGCTGGAAGAAGCCCTGAAAGCCTGGAGGCTGGGAGAGGCCAAGAAGAAGGGCCTCCCGGCGTTTAGGATCCTCACGGACCGGACTCTTCAGACGATAGCGGCCAAGAGGCCGCAGACGACCAGGGAGTTGCTGGAGGTGCCGGGCATGAGCCTGCGGCTGGTGGAGCAGTACGGAGCACCGATCTTCCGGATTATCGAGAAGGCGGGGTAGAACTGGCATTCGGCCAGCGACCTTCGAGGTCTCATGGAAGTGGCGTCTGCGGCTATGATGTTGAGCACAACATCAGTTCAGAAAACAAGTACCGAGTTTTGGCGGTGATGTGAAAGGCTCCGAACGGTAAACGATTGATTCCAATCCTGAACTGCTCTCGGGTTACATGGCTGTACGGTGGAATTCGACCCCGGGGAAAGGTTTCCTGAGTCCTTATGAGCACCCGATCCGTTGGACACTCTGGCACCACGTGATGAGCAATCGGATCCACGGCCGTGCGAAATACCTCGGCGAGGCTTTCTGATAAATGCGCAACCACACTGCGCATAGCGCGTTCACTGTCGGCGCATCGCAAGGCGTGGCCAGTTCATCATTGCCTTTTCCCAGTGATTCCGGTAACTGCTGTTCGAACGCCCCACACGAAGATCTAGTGCGGAATTCCGTCAGCAGATGATGAGGGATCCGGATCGATCTGAGGCAGGACAAGGGAACCAGACAAGAAAAACGACAGCCGATGGCCCGAACCTCGCCTATTTTACGCTTAGCTCAGCAGAGGGCAAGCGCCATGCCACTATTGGGCCTGATCAACCGTTACCTGAAGATTCCTCTGACGTTCGCATTAACTCTCTCCACACTTCCTGCACAACAAGGAATCTATGTCGGCGAGCCCAAGATATACGACAATCGCAGCCTGACGATCATGCTCGAAGAGCTAAATGCTCAACTCGCCAAGGTGGCAGTAATTGACCAGACAAAGCTCGCCGCGGCACTTGGCATGCTTCAGGGGATGACAAGCCGTGAATCCTCGACCAATACCCAATTGAGTCTCACCCGGCCGTACAGTACCAGTAGCTCCGAAGGCGCGACAATTAAGACCACCGAAACCGTTCCGCAATCCGCCATACCAGCCAACACTGATCTTGGCACCATGTCGACGATCGGCATGGCAAACCCCAATTTCGGCCTTGCCGCACAGGATGTGCTCAGCGAGCAGGTCAATCTTCAGTACCAGATATTCAACCTCCGGATGCTTCTTGACCGCTCCCTCACGGATAGAATCGCCGAGAAGGGGACCAAGCTGTCGGCGGTCGTGGGACTTCCAATCTCGCTTGATCCGCCGCGCGGAGCCGTAGATTCGGCAGCGGTCGTACGGGTCGAAGTGAGACGCAAAAGCAACGACTGTGGTGCCGGCAAATCGGACTGGCCTTGCCGAACTGTCTCGCTGATCGCCCAGATGCCGCAGGAGAAGACGTACAATGCCGCCGCTTTAAGCCGCAAATCGAATGCGTTCGGCGCATCCGCGGTGGCAAAGGTCATTCAAGTTGGATTCTCGGCACTCTCCCGGGCGCAAACGTACTTCCTCTACCGCGATACCGACACGATCGCCTTTGAAGGGCGCGAAGGGCCCAGCTCCTATTTTGGATGGGAATTCCGCCCGATCCTCGGAAGGCACTCTGTGTCCGCAGGCAAACGGCAGATGTTCGCAGTAATCGCCCTTGATGACGCCGACGACGAACCGACCGCATTTGACGTTGAAGTGATCGTGCAGACTAAGTGGGTCAAGTATCAAGCCAAAGAGCAAACGGTTAGCGAGCGATCGCTGTGGTTTGAAAGCTTTGGGGGGCTTATCGGCAAACCCGTCCCCCCTCCTCGCACTCGACCTGAATACACCAACTACCGCTGGCCGCTCAAAGTTCCAACCACAGCCTTCTACCAGGAGAAACTCCAGCCGACGATTAAGCACGTCTCTTGGCAAATGGTCGGAACCAAGGAAGTCATCGTGTCGGTTCAAGGCAACAACTTCTTTTCTGACACCAAAGTATTGATGGGAGGTAAGGTGTTCGATCAATCCTCGGGTCTACGCATAAAATCCGAAAAAGCCTTCGACTTGTCAGCAGATGCCGGGCAGTTCTCAGATGCATTGATCCAGGGACGCTACGGGCCGCCGCTGCCACTACTTCTCCCTGACAAGCCAGAAAGCGCACAACTACACATAGACTGCGTTGACTGGCGACTTCCCGTTGATGGCTTTTCACGAGTCGACGTTTACCTTGACAGGCCTAAGCATGCCGACGGCCTCAAGCTCTCCGCTCTGCCACATTTCAGCCCGTCGCACCTTGCTGATGGAGTAATTCCCGGTGATGTGCTGCAGCCGGTAATCACCCTAAATGGCACCCTGTTGCCAGGCCCTTACACATACACTGACTATCAGGATAAAAAAGGCAAGGCGTTCACACTCATCCGGCTTTGGGTGTCAACTGATGTAGTGAAAAAACGCGACGGCCTTCTCACCGTTCGCTACCCCTTCTGGGGTCAACGGTGGACGGACTCCATTGCAGTTGAGGATCCTGACAAATACTTCTCAGTCACCAGACTAAGCAAGGACACAGAGAGCTATCTGATCCGAGACAAGCTACGTCGTTTTGTCCCGCAGTCCAAATTCTTTCTGCGACTTGCGGATTCCAGGGAATATCGGCTCACTTCACCGTGCTCAGCAACCAACTCCGATACCTTTTGTGTAGCCGACCGCGATTCAGCCATTCTGAAGTTGCCGGAGAATTCCGTCCTAGGGTCAAAGTTGGTAATCATCGACCGGGAGTCCAATATCACGTCCGCCGTTGATGTGCCCCCCAAGGAAGAAGTACCGAAGCCAAGTCCGGTGAAGGTCAATCAATTTGACTCTGTCTGGTTCGAATTGGACGAGTCGAACGTTAACCGCGTTGAGGCGGACGGCCAAGTCCTCGTCACTCGTAACACCGGCAAAAAGATGGCGGTGCTACTCACGCGCGCGCTGACCCAGAAGGCCGGGATGATTGACCTGCTCATCACACCGCCTGCACCGGACGGCAAGGCCGGTGACGGCCAGCAGAAGACGGTAAGGATCCAGGTCGTTTGCGTGGAATGTACAGCGTCAAAGTCTGCAACGGAAGGAAAGTAATTCCCGATGCCAAACTCAAAACGAACAAAGAAGCCAACGCGAAAGGAGAAGCTTCTCTCCGAAGCTTCTCATCTCAACCTGAAGAACCCGTCTCCCTGTACTCCAGGCGAAGTTTTCGATATGCCTGCCTCGGGTAAATGCCCTCCGGGAAGCACTGAAATCACAATCAACGGGATACACAAATGTCAATGTAGTTGACCCGACATCGAAAGCCATCATTGCGCGTCGAGAATGAGAGAGCGCAGTTATAGACAAAGGATAGGCTTAAGAACACAGCTCCAACAAGTTCTCAGAATCATCTCGACTATGATACTTAGACGATTATGGACGCTCCAGCCCTTCGTAGCATCGCATGCCCCGCTGTCCTCTCATTGTACAAATGCCCGCACCTTGCAGAGGCGAGAGTCAATATCCACGCTTTCAGGAAAGAAGTAGACTATCATGTGCGACATTCACAGAACTGTACTGGCTCTTATGGTCTGCTCTTCTCTGCGTGCCTCGTTTCAGTCATCTGCACCTTTAGCCCAACTATCCTCCACTGCAGGCAACCACCCGTCAGCCAATGGCCGAGCAAACGCTAAACCTACTCGGATCGCTGATTCAACCGCCGATATTTTGCGCACCCATGCATCCGTTTCTCCAGGACAACTCCCGCCGGAGGGTTCAGCAACGACGACTCAGCAATCGGAAAGCGAGACGCTGATTCAACCAGCGGTAGTTCAGTCAAATGGTCGCATGAGTACTCAAACGTGGTGCGAGCTCAATGGGTCAGTCACAATCGCTATAACTGGACTCAAAGATTGGGCAACTGCTAATAATCCTAACGATCTGAGAATCTTCCTCGCTGGACGTGTCTTGCCACAATCTGAACCTATGCTCATATCTATTTCCCAAGGTTATGTCAATTTCCAACTTAGGCTTGATCCCGTTGATCGCGATAACTGGGTTCAAGTGCTAACAGCAGCCCGTGATGCAAAGAAGAATCGCATCCCCATCAGCGTAGGCCTAAAGGACAGCAAACAGCCGTTCGAATCAATGGCCTACATCACTCTCAATGTATTCCCCTCCTATACCCTCGGCGTAGTGTCCCTTCTTGGCTTCCTCCTCCTTGGCCTTATCGTACTAGCTAATAGGACCGCGCTTTTAAGAGACGGCACAAGAACAAGCCCATTCAGCCTCGCACGCCTCCAAATGGCATGCTGGTTCTATCTCGTTATCGCTGCGTATCTATATATATGGCTCATTACAGGCGGATACAATAATCTTACATCATCGGCCCTATCACTAATAGGCATCAGCGGCGCCACAGGGATAGCTGCTATTGGTGTTGACAAACAAAAGAAGAGTCAGGCTGCGACTGAGCGACTAAAACTAGAAGCACAGAAATCAGCCTTAACGAGACGTCTCACCGATTTGAGAATGTACGAGTCAGCAGTGGATACATCCTTGGGACAGGAATTCCAACAACGGAAGATACGCCTGTTCGAGCTCGAGGCCGATATCGCGGCTCTACCAATGGCACCGCCGCCGGCAACATCTGTTAGTTTTCTCCAGGACATTACGGCTGACGGTAATGGGATTGGATTTCACAGATTCCAAATGCTGATCTGGACAGTTGTTTTTAGTATTATCTTTGCCAAGTCGGTATACGCAGATCTCGCGATGCCGACGTTCGATGCTTCGTTACTGGCCTTGATGGGAGTTAGCTCTGGAACCTATCTAGGATTCAAGCTCCCGGAGACGCCAAAGCAGGCACGGGGGACGTCCTGAGGCCGGCTTTGCGGGCGCGTGTGAGATAGTCCGAAATGGTGGCGTGGCCGACGGCGCAACTGGCAGCAATCTGACGCTGACTGAGCCCCTGCTCCGCCAACCGTAGGACGGCTTTTGACTTAATCATAGACAACCTCTTCTGCGGCAACCGAACCTCCTAAACCGAAGTTCCAGGCCCTGAAATAGCCCAACGCCTTCTGGTTCAGTCATGTAAGGTGATTTCGAGGTTACATTTGTAGCCACTAAATATGTCAGATACCCCTTGCCTTCCTTTCCTCTCTCCCTTATAATTGGCCATGCCATCCAGAACCGGCCGGGTTCATGTGGCCACCACTTCCCGGACCTACAAAGGCAAACTCTACCAGACCCACTTGCTCCGCCGCTCCTTCCGCGTCGGCTCCCAGGTCCGCCACGAAACTCTCGGCAACATCTCCCATCTCCCGCCCGATCTCATCGACCTCATTCGTCGCTCTCTCGCCGGTGAGCAGTTCCTCCCCGCCTCCCAAGCTTTCCTCGTCGAACGCAACCTCCCTCACGGCCATGTCCAGGCCGTGCTCGGCTCCATGTATCGCCTCGGCCTCGATTCGCTGCTGGCCTCTAAACCCTGCCGCGAGCGCGACCTCATTCTCGCTATGATCGCCGAACGTCTTCTGCACCCCTGCTCCAAACTCGCCACCACTCGCCTTTGGCACACCACCACTCTGGCCGAGGAACTCCGTGTCGCCGACGCCACCGAAGACGACTTGTACCAGGCCATGGACTGGCTGCTGGCCCGTCAGTCGCACATCGAAAAGAAACTCGCCCAGCGCCATCTCCAGGACGGCTCCCTGGTGCTCTATGACGTCAGCAGCAGTTACTACGAAGGCCACACCTGCCCCTTGGCGCGACTCGGCCACAACCGCGACGGAAAGAAGGGACTGCCCATCATCGTCTACGGCCTGCTGACCGACAGTGAAGGCCGCCCCGTGGCCGTCGACGTTTATCCCGGCAATACCGGCGATCCCACCACCGTTCCCGATCAAGTGGATAAGCTCCGCCAACGTTTCGGCCTGTCCCACGTGGTTCTGGTGGGCGACCGCGGCATGCTCACCGAAACGCAGATCGGCCAGCTTAAACAGCATCCCGGACTCGGCTGGATCTCCGCCCTCCGCGGACCGGCGATTGGCGAACTGGTTGACGGTGGAAGCCTGCAACTGTCCCTGTTCGACGAAACCAATCTGGCCGAGATCAATTCGCCCGCCTATCCCGGCGAGCGCCTGGTGGCCTGCTTCAATCCGCTGCTGGCCGACGAGCGCCGGCGGAAGCGAGGCGAGCTGATCGAGGCCACCGAGAAGGAGTTGGCCAAGATCGCCGCCCAGGTCAAGCGCCGCACGCGCACTCCGCTCAGTGAGGCCGAGATCGCGCTGAAAGTGGGCAGGGTCTTGAACCGCTACAAGGTCGCCAAACACTTCGAGCTCAACATCGCCGATGGCGTCTTCGCCTGGACCCGGCGAGAGGAATCGATCCGGCGCGAAAGCCAACTGGACGGCGTCTACGTGGTGCGCACCAGCGAGCCCGAGAGCCGTTGCTCGGCCCCGGACGCGGTACGCCGCTACAAGAGCCTGGCGCAGGTGGAGCGCGCCTTCCGCAGTCTGAAAGGAATGGATCTGCGAATCCGCCCCATCCATCACCGCACCGAGGACCATGTGCGGGCGCACATTCTGCTCTGTATGCTGGCCTTCTATGTGGAGTGGCACATGCGCAGAGATCTGGCTCCTTTGCTGTTTCAGGATGAGGAACTCAGCCGAGATCGAACTCGCCGCGATCCGGTTGCGCCGGCTGAGTGCTCGGCTTCGGCTCAGCGGAAGAAGTTGGAACGTGTCACCGCCGATGGCTTCCCCGTCCACAGCTTCGAGACTCTGTTGCGAGAGCTTGCCACGCGCTGCCGCAACACCTGCCGCATTCCTTCCGACCCAAGCGCCACAACCTTCCAGCAACTCACCGAACCCACTGCTTTGCAAGCCCGTGCCCTCCGACTCCTGGGTCTGTAGCCAGAAACAGGAAGACCAGTTCTGCCTCTTCCACCGTCATATCAGGCAGATAGTGCCTATTGCCAGATGGAACTTCGGCCTAAAGGAGGTTTGTCAAACCGCGGGTTCGATTGTCCAGTGCCGCCCAAACCGGGCTGTCGCCGCCGGTCCAAGCCTAGCCGAAGGTGATCGGCATCAGATCGGAACGTCGATCGGAATCACCTCGGAATGGTGATCGGCATAAGTTCGGAATCGTGATCGGTTTGAGATCGGAACGCTGATCGGCATCGCTCGGAGTCCGCACGTAGAAGATCGCCTGGTCGTAGGAATCGGCCTTCCTGAATCACCCAACCACGATACGCGTCGAATGCAGCAGGACATATTACTTTGCCGATGGTAGCATGGCTCAATGTTCACATCGAAAACGGCGCGATCCGGATTCGCAGTATTTGCCTACGCATTGGCCTTGGCAGCTCAGTACCAGACTGCACAGTATCCAGTGGCGGCCGCGCTCATACTAATAGCCAGCGTCCTCTGGAATGCGTGGTTATTCAGAGCTCAACTGAAGGCGCTGCGGATCACCTACCCCAAAGGAACAATTGTTGAATCCCCAATCTGGCTCTACCTATTTGCAGTTTCGGCCATCGGGATGACTGTCGCTGCTGGCTGCAATCTGTATTATTCCAACAGAAATTGTCCCGGGCCGCTTGGGAGTGCGGGCTTTGCCGAGAGCTATCTACACGGAAAGCACATTCGCATCGCCGAACTAATAAATCCTTCAAATCAAATCATCGGGAGAACTATTGAGGACTCTTGGATCTACGGACCAGCTGTCCTATACCTGACCGATCTCAGTAGCATCGCTAACTGCACGTTCGGCAGCAGCAAGAATTTGCTGTTTATGCAAGTACCGCTTAACACTGCCGCAGGAGCTGGGACAGGCGTGATTGGAGTGAGAGACACAAAATTCCGACGATGCCATTTTGTCAACATCACATTGGTCGGTACTGCCGAGCAGATCGATGCATGGGTAAAAAGGAACGATGAGAGCCTCCGCAAATAGACACCAGGGAAGGGGGACGTCCTGGAAGCGGTCGCGGTAGGGACGGCCATTGCTGGTCGCCCCCCGCACAGATCCGTCCTGGCGCTGCTCACGCATACGGCTCCTACCTTGGATATCTGGCGTCAAAGCGTACCGCTGGATGTGGATGCAGTAGCCGGGGGCGTGGCAGCCAGCGTTCGAAGAGTCGAGTTGCCCGCGCCGCGCTCACTCGGGCTTTCTGGCTGCGCCGTTTTAGTACGCGCCACCAATAACGCCCGATGCGCTCGCGGAATCGGTCCAGGCTCGCCCAGGTGCCCGGCACTGCATGGAATTGGTAGAAACCGTTAAGCACGCGCCCGAGCCACTCCCCCACTTTCAGCACCGGCTCGTGCATCCGCTCGCGAAGCGTCTGATTGGGCTGGGGGACGTACGGTCAACCCTCATTTTGCGGACGTTCGGCCGCACACGCCCTCCAGCAAATCTCAACTGCGGCGGGGACGGACCTCAAAGCTCACACCCTCCTGCGCTTGAAGATGAGCGAGGACGCCAAAGAGGTTCTTGGCCGAAGGGTTGCCATTCGGCCCAAACATCCGCATGAGACTGTTCGCCGGAATGGAGGTCGCCTCTTCCAATTGCCGGAACCCAACAGTGGCGTTGATATAGTTCCGCAGGATCGCTCGGCCCGTTTTCTCGTCGCCGGAGAGCATGAGCTCGATTGCTTCACGCAGCAACGCCTTGCGGAACTTCGGCTCCTGTTGGGCGCGCTCGCGGATCGTCTCGCGAAAGTCCTTGGTCAATGGCATGGCGTGCTTCCCTGTATCTTTCTGTTCCAGCAGATTTTCTATTCCCGAACGTCGAGCAGGGTTCAATAATAACGTATACGTTATCATTGACTACCTGAGATGGTACGCGTGACCATCCCGCCAACGTTCACGGATAGGTCCATTCTGCGAGGATCACTGTCACGCGGGCCCTGAGTCGGCCCGGCCCTGTCCGCACGTGCCCGGCATCACCTCGGAATCAGTACTCCAACGAGTCATATCCTATACATCAACCACGACAAACGTGTAATATATAACCCAGTATGCCCCGAACCACTCCCTCCATCCTTCCGCGGCTGGCTCGGTTGATCACCAACGTGGGGGAAAACATCCGGATGGCTCGGCTGCGGCGCGCTCATTCGCTGGAGACCGTGGCCGAGCGAGCGGGCATCACCCGCAAGACCTTGTATCGAGTCGAGCGCGGCGATCCCGCTGTCGCCCTGGGCATCTATGCGCGAGTGCTACAGGCGCTTCGCCTGGAAAACGATCTGGCCGCAATTGCCGCCGACGATGTCCTGGGTCGGAAGCTGCAAGACCTGAATCTGGAGCCGAAAACGAGAGCACCAAGGCGGAAGGACGCGGCAGACAACCCGCACCAGGAGGCACCCGCCTTGGCGATCCCAGCCCAATCTCCGCAAGTTAAACCCGGAAGCAGGAAATCCACCAAGAACCCGCCCCGGAAGGACCGGACGTAATGCCCCGGGCCTCAGGCCTCGTCGCGGTCTATGCGGACCTCGACCATTGCCCCCAACCCCTGCGCATGGGTACGCTTCGCCGGCAATCCGGCCGCGGCGGCGACGTGTTCTCATTTGAGTACGAACGTGACTGGCTGAACAGCCCCGTGGTCTTTAGCTTTGACCCTGACTTGGCGCTCGTTCAGGGGCCACAGTACCCCGCAGCGCGTCGCGCCAACTTCGGCATCTTCCTCGACTCCGCGCCCGATCGATGGGGACGGATCCTCATGCAACGCCGTGAGAGCATTCGGGCGTCTCGCGAAGGGCGTGCCGTTCGTTCCTTAACGGATTGGGATTTTTTGTTAGGGGTTCACGACGAAACCAGGCTGGGGGCGCTTCGCTTTCAGGATCCCGGCAGCGGACAATGGCTGGATACCGACACCGCCCTGGCCGCTCCCCCCATCACAGCCCTGCGAGATCTTCAGGCCGCGAGTTTGCACTTTGAACAAAGTGTTGAGGACGACGATCACGGGGATCAGGAAAGCTGGCTCGCTCAACTGTTCGCACCAGGCTCTTCACTAGGCGGAGCGCGGCCGAAGGCTTCCATTCGGGACGAAGAGGGCGCGCTCTGCATCGCCAAGTTCCCAAGCAGACAGGACCGCCGCGATGTCGGCGCCTGGGAGCTCGTCGCTCATCGCTTGGCGGAGAAAGCTGGCATCAGCGTGCCGCCGGCGCGCGCCTTGCGCGTCCAGGAGAGCGCCTACACAACATTTGTGGCGAGGCGATTTGATCGCACCAGCAGCGGGAGACGCTTGGCCTTTGTCTCTGCAATGACACTCACCCAACGAACGGATGGTGAGCCGGGCGCCAGCTATCTCGAACTCGTGGATTTGCTGCAATCGCGAGGCGCCCACGCTGAATCGGATTGCCGCAAATTGTTCCGCCGCGTCGTCTTCAGCATCCTCATCCACAACACCGACGACCACTTACGCAACCACGGCTTCATTCTCAGCCCGCAAGGCATCGCTCTCTCGCCAGCTTTCGATATGAACCCGGCAATTGACCGCAACGAACTCGCCCTCGCCATCAATGAGGTGGATTCAACTTGTGATGTGGCCGTCGCGTTGGAGGCTCATGCTGATTACGGATTGACCGCCACGGAAGCGAGAACAATCATCTCGAAAACGCGCGCAGTGGTCGCATCGTGGCGTACCGAGGCTTCTAGACTTCGCATCCCAAAGACGGAACAGGAATTGATGGCGAAAGCATTCGCCGGGTAAGGCATTCGCGCCCGGTGGGCCGGTGGACAGCCCAATGCCCCCACGGCTCGCGCCTGACTCCGACATGGCAACAACCCGCCCAACTGAGTCTCTTCCAGCAGAGATCTGCACGCAGGGAACAAACTCCCCACTACCGCCGTCCAATCCGGCCATAGGGGCTGGACCATGTCACCACTCTCCCAAGCGGTCATCTACTCGCTCGTGGCTCTGCCGGCCATCGCTCAGGCGCCAGCATTTGCCACGATCACCATCAAGCCGGCTCGCTCAGCCAACCCACCTGGAGCGCGCATGCGAGTGCTGCCTGGCGGAGACCTGATGGGCAGCGCGGTCTCTGTGAATACCCTGCTGAGTTACGCCTACGACGTGCCGTCCAACCCGTCGCCGCGTCTTTCGAACCTGCCCGAATGGGCCCTTCGTGAGCAGTACGACGTCGAAGCAAAAGCACCCGTCAATGCTGTCCCGCCCGGTCTTCCGGAAGGCGAACTGCGAAGCAGGGTGCAGCAAATGGTCCGCGGGCTGCTCTCCGACCGTTTCAAACTCGTGCTGCGGGTGGAGAACAGAACAATGCCGGTCTATGCGCTCACCATCGCCAGCGCGGGCCCGAAGCTCCAGAAGTCAGCGATCGCCGGGAAAGACTGCGCCTTCCAAACTGGTCCGGAGGCGTGCCATAACTTCATTGGTGGCTTGGGTCATCCCCTGAATGCAAAAGCCATCGATATGGACGATCTCGCGCATTACATCGCGAACTGGACCGACTTGCCGGTCGTGAACCGCTCAGCACTCAGCGGACTGTTCACCGTGAACACCGAAGGCTGGGTCCCCATGCGCCTGCCCCCTCCGCCCCCCAACGCCACAGCCACAGCCGTGAATCCGTTCGCCGGCCTCCCCACTATCTTCACGGTCCTAGGCAAACTCGGTCTCGAACTGAAGCGGCAAGAAGACACATTGCCGGTATACACCGTGGAACACATCGAGCGCCCAGCCGCCAACTGAAGCGAGACGCTCTGCTGGAGAAGCTCTTCAGCCCGCCCCCCTCTCCGGACACACACCCGCCAGGTACTCCCCATACTCCGCCTCCGTCATCTGGCACGCCACTGCAGTCTCCACCGGCAGAATCCTCAGCGGAACCGGCCGCCACTGCTCGAAATACCGGCCCAATCTCCACGCCGCCCTGGCAACTGCAAGAAAAGCACGCTATTTTTTCTTGCAGGAACCAAAGCTCGCAGATGGCAAAACCACTGAGGACAAAACACTTAGTAGAATCTACGGCAATGGCGGGGGCATGCCTTCGCACCAGGTGATTTTGCCGACGTGGGAACCCGTGAGAGATCAAAGTACCGTGCGCGTGTCGTGACAAACAACTTCGACAAATGCCGGTACCGCCTTGCGCAAAACACGAAGTTGGGCCACGAATGTCCGCTGGATGTCCGTCGCCTGCTCACGGAGGACCTCAATCACTGATTCTGGATCGGAAGCGTACAGCTTCTTCAGGAGCAGACTGGGACCAACAGCATTCACCCGCCAAGGCTGAGTCGAACTCAAGGGGAAGTGCTTGAGGTTGTATGTAACCAGCAGGTGAGCCTTCGCGTGTGCGGCTGCCGCCAGGACATGGCGGTCCTTGGCATCGTTGGTCATCTTCGCGATCAAGGGCTCAAAGCCCTCAATGCACGCCTCGGGGAAATGCTCGCGCAACTTGGATTCGAGGTGGGCGATACGATTTGGCGCGATGCCGAATGGGCCGCCAAGCGTACGTCGGACCTCGGCCATGATCTCGGCCGACCAGAGCGGTCGATAGAGATCCGGCCCTTCCGCCAAGCACAAGAGTGTATCGCGCACGGGTGCCTGTACCAGGACGTTGGCGTCGAGGACCGCTGTTGGGCGAATTGCCAAGGCTCAACCTCTATTCGTCTTGTGCGCCCTTGGGCAGAATCACCTTGTCGTACGTGCCCGCCTCCACGTCCTCGCACGCGAGGCGCCTTACGGCTTCATGACGAGCGCGGTCACGCCCGGTCTTGTATTCGAGCAGGTCTGACAGGTAGACACGGCGATGCGAGCCAACCATGTGAAACGCCAGCTTTCCTTCTTCGAGCATCCGCACCAGGAATGGGCGCGAAACACCAAGAATGTTCGCGGCTCGCTGCGTGGTAAGTTCGTGCTGTTCTGCGACGACGGATACGGCTTTCCCTGCTTCCATATTGCGGGCGATCTCCACCAGCAGGGTCCTTACGGACGCCGGAATGGCCACCGATTCGCCGCCCTTTCCCACGAGTTTCGCTGAGCTACTCTGCACCAACCGGCGCAACGCACGAAACTGGTTCGCGTCCGCGGCACCCTTCGAAGCGGGCGTAGTAAGAGTCGGCATGAGAGCCTCCTGCTCAAGTATCGCACAAACGTAATAACCGAAATAATCGAACACGACCAGGCGACACCTACAGCTGGCGATCCCATTCGCAATGCAACCCGCGGAAGATCACGGCGATGCGGCGACTGGAGCCGTTGTCATGGCCATGGCCGCCGCCAGTGCACTGTCCACGAAATAACTGGAAGGCCCAGTTGACACGAGAGCAACGGCAGCCCATCCTCACGCTGTAGCACCACCAGTCCTCACCGCCGCCCATCGGAATCAGGCCCGCACCCGAACCCACCTCAACCTGAGCGCCATCCGCCCCCCGCACCCACGCCCCCACCACACTTCTCCCCCATTTTCCCCATTAAGCTTTCTTCAGTCACCGGACTTAAAAATCTTTTTCTCCTTTATATTCAATACTCACGTCCCCCAAACACCCATCTCCCCTGGACGCACCCAGCTACAGTGGAATCGCGCCGGCTTCCATGCCGGCCATTTTCATTTACAAGGAGATTGACATCATGGCTACCGCAGCTCAGATCACCGCCAACCAGGCCAACGCCAAACGGTCCACTGGCCCCGTTTCTGTCGAGGGCAAGGCCCGCGCCGCCCAGAACGCTCGCAATCACGGCTTCACCGCCCGCAACCTCAAGATCAGCCCGGAGGAACGCGCCGAGTTCGAATCGCTCCAAGCCGCCTTGCGCCTCAGGACCCAACCCGCGGACTGCCTCGAGGAGGAGATCTTCCACCGCGTCCTCACCCACACGTGGAACCTCCGCCGCATCGAAACCTTCGAATGCCTCATCCTCGCCGAAACGGACCCATTGGCCGAAACCGACCCCCAGGGCGCCAAACTCGAACGCTACGCCCGCTACCGCCGCGACCTCGAGCGCGGCCTCTATCGCGCCATCAAGGAACTCAGCAAGCTTCAAACGGAGCGCGCCGCCCTCGGCCAGCAGCACCCCGACGTGGTCCAAGGCATCCAGGAACACGTCCCCATGGCCGAAATCACGCGCCTGACCAAAAACACCGGCGAAGTCTTCGACTACGAAGGCTACGGCCGCCCGCGCAGAGCGCTCGAACACCTGACCACCGGAACCGATTCTGACCATGAGGACAACCTGGACCCCCTGGCCGATCTCCAACCGGTTCGCGTTCCACGAAACGAAGCCAATCAGGCCGGCGAAGATGGCCTACCCTTCCTGAGCTACAACGTTTCCGGCCTCTGAGCGCCCCGTCCGGCAAACGTCGCGGCGAATTGACGAAACGAAGCCGCTGACGAGTTCCGCCACCGGCCATGCTCTTTGACAATCAAACCTGTATGCCACCCGCAGGGGCGTCAACCATGACCCTCCGGGCCGCCAAGGTGGATGAAGACGCAATCGGACCGAGCCGTGACCGTCAGGGAGCGGAAGCCGGTCGTGCCCCGGCACCTTCAACGGAGTGGTCCTCGCCGCGTTGCGAACCGCGCACGTCAGTAAGCGGGCACCCGCTCGTGACGCGTCTTCAACAGAACCCCAGGCCGCGGCCACCCCCGCCCTCAGTGCGCCGCCCTGTCCCCCGGCCCATTCCTCCACCCATCCAGGATCCGAGAACAATTGACGAAACGAAGCCGCCGACGAGTTCCGGCACCGGCCATGCTCTTTGACAATCAAGCCTGTATGCCACCCGCAGGGGCGTCAACCATGACCCTTCGGGCCGCCAAGGTGGATGAAGACGCAATCGGACCGAGCCGTGACCGTCAGGGAGCGGAAGCCGGTCGTGCCCCGGCGTCTTCAGCGGAGGGCTCTCCCGCCCGTTGCGAACCGCGCACGTCAGTAAGCGGGCACCCGCTCGTGGCGCGTCTTCAACAGAACCCCAGGCCGCGGCCACCCCGCCCTCAGTGCGCCCGCCCCGTCTCCCGGCCCAGTCCTCCACCCATCCAGGCTCCGGGAACCCGAGTTCGTGGCCACAGCCCGACTCACGTCCGGAACAGAAAGTCCGGAGCCCGCCAGCCGGCAATGTTGCGCTGGATGATGCCGAGCCAGCGGCGCTGTTGCGCGTGGTTCATGCCGTGGTTGGTGTCGCGGTCGTACGTGCAATCCCCAAGGGAACTGTTGATGGCGTACATGCGCGCGTTGGCGACAGCGGCGTCCGTCGTGTCGTGTGCCTGCTGCAGGAGTTGCACGGAGTTCGGAGCGCGCAGAGCCAGCAGGTTCACTTCAAGTTCCCGTCCAAACAGGCCCATCAGATCCATGTGGCCCTGCTCGTGGGATAGATAGTAATCCTCCTGCCCACGTGGGATGCGGGACGGGACGTAGTTGGTCATGGTCCGGCTGAGGTTGACGCTCACGTTGGCGGTGCCGAAGCGGTACTGGCCGCCCTCGGACACCATCGGGTTCTGTGCCGGATCGAAGTTGATCGTGATGGCGACCCGGGCCACAATGGGGTGCCCGTTGCGCGCGACCAGGGTCCCGGGTCCGGGATTTGGAATTGCCTGGAAGTCACCCCAGGTCAAGGTACGAGGCCAACCGGTCATAAGCGAAGTCCCCTCCGACGGATGAGCTGCGGCGCGTAACCCCGGCGCCGGATGGGATCCATTGTAAACCGCACGGAATTCCAGTTGCCAATAACCGGAATATTCTCTCCGCCATCCGTCATGACTCCACCAGCGACGGTCGTTACATCCGTCCACTCTTCGTCCCAATGCCTGGTGCGGCTGTCGTACCCCCGCCCCACGCGTTGAATCGACCGTCCGTCACAGGGCGCGGCCTGCCCCGCCCACAAAGCTAGCCCTTGGAGGTATTGGCAAACATGAACACCCTATCTGCGTCCCTGTCCATCCGCCGCGCCCCGTTCCCTCGGAACTGTGCCGGCGCCTTGGTCGCCCTCTCTCTCTTTAGCGGGGCCGCCCACGGCCAGGGCAACGGCCCCGAACGCCTACGCCGGTTCATTGACCAGCAGGTCGGTGGAATCGAGAAATTAAGGGTTCCGGTCAACGATGCCGACCTGCCCCAGCCGCGCCTCACCAATGGGACCCCCGATCCGGCCTTCAAGACAACCGAGGCCAAACGCTTCCTCGGAAAGATGCTCTTCTTTGACCCCGTCCGGACCGCTCGCATCCGGCCTCCGTTCGGCGGGCTGCTCGAAACGAAACAGACCGCCTCCTGCGGCAGTTGCCACATGGGCGAGGCGGCCGGCAAAGCCGGCGCGCTGCTCAACTTCGCCGTCGGTGGGGAAGGGCGAGGCTACACCGACTCGGCCGGGAACTTCGTCGCCCGCCGCCGGCCCCGCCCCGAACTCCCGCGAGTGCGCCAGACCCCACTATTCCCCGGCGACGCGATGGTCGACGAGCTCCCCACACTCACCGACGTCTACCAGTTCGCCATCGGCAGTCCAGCCCGCGGCCGCAAGCTGCCGCCCCCTGGCGAACTCCTGCGCACCGGCCGCCTCGACGCCTTGGATAGCGTGGCCCGCAACTCGCCCTCAGTCATCGGAGCCGGCTTCAACAACCGCCTCCTTCTCGGCGGCTTCGCCGGTGAGCCCGATTCGGCGCCCGGCGGTCTCAATCCGTTCAGCTTCTCCGCCGTCGAAAGCGTGGCACTTCTGCTGCTCGACGCACACCGCATGTTGGAAGCCCAATCGGCGGAGATCCAGAAGGTCAAGGTCTATCAGAAGCTCTTCCGCGACGCGTTTCCCGAAGAGGCCGCCCAGTCCGATGCAGCGGGCGGCGATCTGAATCTCCTCATCAACGACATGACCGTCCTGCGCGCCACCGCCACCTTCCTGCGGACCGCGGTCACCCGCAACACACCCTGGGACCGGTTCCTGTCCGGTGAGAACGGCGCGCTCACAGTCAGCCAGCGCCGCGGCGCAAGGATCTTCTTCTCCCCCGCCAGCGAGGGAGGCGCCGGCTGCTACTCCTGCCACAGCGGCCCGATGCTCAACAAGCAGGTGAACGACCCCGACGTCGCCGGAGCCGGCCAGTTCGTGGAAGAGAACTTCTACAACCTCGGGCTGGCGGACCACCCCGTCCAAGCCCTGAATGTCGCCGCCAGAAACGATCCCAGGTTCCGAGACGACGGCCGCCGCGAAATCACGGCCCGCGACAGTGACGCCTTCAAGTTCCGGGTGTTGACGCTGCGCCAGCTCAAGGACGGCAAATTCTTCTTCCACAACGGCTCGTTCAGCAGCGTCAAGGACGTAGTTCAGTACTTCAACCGGGGTGTGCCGCAGGACGCGGTCGCCGCCGCGGCCGGCACGCTCACGCCCCGCTTCACCAACCCTCGCGGACCCGGCTCGCCGGAAGGATTGGGCCTCGACGAAGGCCAGGTGGAAGACCTCACCGACTTCCTTGAGAATGCCCTCTACGATCCCGCCCTGGTCCATTTCGACCCGGGCTCCACAACCAGGACACTGGAGCCCAACGAGCGCGATCTCACCTACTCCATCTACCGCCCCGACCTCGCCGCCCTCGGCGCTCAGGATGGCCGCATGCCCAGCGGTCGCCCCCGTTCGAACGACGACGCCCTCTCGCGACGCGACATGGGCCTCGAGTTCCTCGACGTCACCCTGCAGGTGAAAACCGAACTGGTCAGCTCCCGCCGTCTCGAGGGCTCGCGGCAGGAGGATGTCTATCGCATCACCAACACCACATCGGCGCCGGTGGACACGCACCTGTTGCTCATCGCCACCGGACTCTCTGACGAGATCCGCCTGCGCAATGCCAGCGGCGTCACCAGCGGCAACGATCCCTACCTGCGCGTCTTCCTGGCCGGTGGCATGTTGGCGCCCGGTCAGAGCACAATGCAGACGTTGCGATTCAAGTCGTCGCCCCGTGCGCCGGCCGTGAGCTACACCCTCACGCTCCTCTCAGGCCAAGGCAACCCATGATCCTCTCTTGAGCGGATCCTGCCCGGCATCACGCACGCACAAGCGTGGTGCCGGGCCAGCCCGTTTGAATTTCCGCTACTGCCCATCTTAAGAACCCGCTTCTCCGGCACGCCGCAACAACCGGAACCGCGCCCCCACCATTCCCCCCAGCATCGCTGGGGGCCGTCCTAATCCGTAGCCACCGCGGCCTTCTCCGGAGCCACCCGCACCCGTACCGAAATCAACTGCTCACCCCCGCCCAACGCCACACCCCGTACCGGCGTCACATCCCCGTAATCCCGCCCCCAGGCCAAAGTAATGTGAGCATCCGACGGCATCAGATCATTGGTTGGATCAATGTCCAGCCACCCATGCCCCGGACAATACGCCGACACCCACGCATGGGACTCTTCCGCGCCCACCAGGTTCGGATTGCTTCGCAGATACCCACTCACATACCGCGCCGGCAGCCCAATCGACCGCAGGGCCCCAATCATCACGTGCGCGAAGTCCTGGCAAACCCCATGCTTCCCAAGCAGCACCTCATCCACCGGCGTAGCCACCGTCGTAGCCTTCGGGTCGTACCGGAACTGCGTGAAGATCCGGTGCGACAGATCCAGCAGGCCCTTCAGCATCGGCCGCCCCGCCGGAAAGGACGGCTCCGCGAACGTGGCGAATTCCGGCCCTGCCTTCACATACTGCGACGGAAATACGAACTGGAACGCATCGATCGCCGCCGCCCCGCGATGCGCGCGCACCTCCGCCCGCACCGCCTCCCAAGCCGGCGTCGATGCGGGATCAATCGGAGTTGCCGGACGCACCTCCACCAGACTCTCCGCCGCGATAATCAGCCGGGAATGCGGCTCGTGAATGGAAAAGAACGTGGCCTCGTTCCCGAAGTAGTCGGTCCGCGAGAACAGATGGCCCGGATCCGGCAGCACCGTGAGACTGCTGTCGATCAGCGTCTGCCGGTACCCGCTGCGCGGCCGCAAGTGGACCTCGTTGTGGCAGATCGAGACCGGCTCGCTGTAGGTGTAGGTCGTAGTGTGGGTGGCGCGAAACATCATGGCGGCCTCCAACTCAGAAATGCCGCAACTGCTGCGACGGGATGGCGTGGCTGAAATAACTGCTCGACAGCACGCTCGAAAGCGCCCGGATCTCCGCCGCCAGGCGATCGAGCAAGGTCAACAATCCAGTCCATTGGCCCCGTTCGTCGGCCTCGATCAAACGCCCGACATCGGCCAGTTGCACCGTCGACAACAGACTGAGAATCAGCCGCGACTCCGGACTCCGCCGTGACAGCGAACCACTGTCCGGCAGTTGCGAAATGTGCTCGGCCAGCCGCGCGAACTGGAACGCCACCGATCGTGGATTCGCTTCGTCGCACAACAGAAGATCGACCACCAGGTCGGATTGCATCGTGGTCAGATAACGCGATCGGTACGTGATGGAACTGTCCGCGATCTCCAGCATCTTGGCCAGGCGGCCCCCGTCGTCATTCACGTTGCGGCCCAGGCCATGCCGCAGAACATCCAGAATCTGCGACGCGCGCTCAATGCGCCGCCCGATGTCGAGAAAGCGCCAGCCCTGGCCGCGCGTCATCCCGTCCATCACCAAGCCACTGAACGCCGCCAGTGTGATGATCGACTGGTCCAGCAGGTCCGTCGCGCCCAGCAGGTGGAACGGCTCGGCCGGCCGCCGCGTGCAGAAGTCGTTATCCAGCCGGTTGAGAATCCGCCACGCATCGGCCGAGATGCGGTCCCGCAGCAGCCACGCCAATCGCCGCGCCTCATGCACGATCCGCCCGATGCTGTAGCGCCGATCCGAATCGAAGATCATCGAGACCAGATCGGCATTCACCATCGCCGGCCCGCCGGCCGCCGCCTCATCACGGACAAAATGCAGCGCCGTCAGGATGCTCACCGCCGCCTGCAATCCCGTCACCGCCACCGGATCCGTCTCCTGCGACAACAACGGCAGCGCGCTCCGTGCCAGCCGCACCGTGGAATCCACCCGCTCCATATACCGGCCCAGCCAGAACAGGTTGTCGGCCACACGGCTGGGCAGATCGAACGTAGCCCGGCTCACTTCCAGCGTCTGGCTCGACGGCCGCAGCAAACTGAACTCTCGCTCCTGCCCGCGGCCCAGCACCCACGTGTCCTTGCTACCGCCGCCGCGCTGCACCGACACCACCATCGTGTCCAACGACGACGACACCCGCGTCAACCCGCCGGGCATCACCGTGTAGCCGCCGCCCGAAGGCACCGCGTAAACGCGCATCACCAGGTGCCGCGAATGCAGCCCTTCTTCCGTCCAAACGGGCACAGTGGAAAGCGCTACCTGCTCTTGCGCCACGAACTGGTAGGGAGCGGCGCGAATGCGCGCCACCAGCTTCTCCCGCTCCGCGGCGCTGATCTTGCCGCCGAAGATTGGCTCCTGCGGCGACCCCGGAAACGCCTGCTTCACCACCAGCCGCTGCAGGTTCTGGGCGACATACTCCAGCGGCTTCTCCTGCCCGCACCACCAGTTCGCCACCGACGGCATCTTCAACTCTTCACCCAGAATCTGCCGGCTCAACCCGGGCAGAAACGGCGACAGGGCTGCCGTCTCAATCGCTCCGCTACCCAGCGCATTGGCCACCGCCACGGTCCCGGCCCGCACCGCTTCCACCAGCCCGGGCACGCCCAGCATCGAATCGCCGCGCAACTCCAGCGGATCGCAGAAGCCGTCGTCCTGCCGCCGCAGGATCATGTCCACCGGCAGCAGGCCGCCCAGCGTCTTCAGGTACACCCGCCGGTCGCGCACGGTCAGGTCGCCGCCCTCAACCAACGTGTACCCCAGATACCGCGCCAGAAACGCGTGCTCGAAGTAGGTCTCGTTGTACGGCCCCGGAGTCAGCAGAACAATGCGAGGGTTCTCGCGGTGGCCCGGTGACAGGCTCAGCAGCGTCTCCCGGTACGCCAGGAAGAAGTTCGCCAGCCGCCGCACATAGGTCTTGCGGAACAGGTCCGGCAGTGTCCGCGTCGACACCAGCCGGTTCTCCAGTGCGTAACCCGCGCCGGAAGGCGCCTGCGTCCGGTCCGACAGCACCCACCATTGCCCATCCGGTGACCGCGCCAGATCGGCCGCATACATGTGCAGACGGACATCGCCCGGCACACGAATCCCGTGGCAACCGCGAAGATAGCCAGGATTGGCGTAGACCAGCTCCGGCGGCAGCAGCCCCTCGTTCAACAGCCGCTGTGGACCATACAGATCGCCGAGAATCGAATTCAGCAGGCTGGCCCGTTGCGCCACGGCCGTCTCGATGCCCGCCCACTCCTGCGGGTCGATGACCATCGGCACCGGGTCTAGCGGCCACGGCCGGTCAGTGCCATGCGGGTCTCCGTAGACGTTGTAGGTGACGCCGTTGTCGCGGATCAGCCGCTGTGCTTCCTTCCAGCGGCTCGCCAGATCCTCAGATCCGGAGGCCTTCAACGCGTCCATCAGGGCGCGCCAATGCAGACGCGTCGCGCCCTGCGGCGTCGCTAGTTCGTCGTAAAATCCCTTGCTCGGCGAGTAGTCCCAGCCCTGGGCGACACAACTCCCCTTCTCGTTCGGACCCTGCAAACTGACCTCCGCCCAACATCCTGCGGTGTATTAGTGAAATTTTGTCACATTTCGGTCATCGGCGATCACCGCGCGTACGGACTGCGCCGCAGATCCAACGTATACGGGAACTGCGCATTCGCTTCCTGGGGCGGCGTCTGCATCGGCCCCGGCGTGTGCCCGAACCGGAAAAACCGCGCCGCCCGCCTCGATTCCGCCTCCGCCGCATTCACCGGGAACGTCACATAGTTCCGTCCGCCGGGATGCGCCACATGATAGGTACACCCGCCAATCGACCGGCCCGACCACAGGTCCAGCAGGTCGAAGATCAGCGGCGTGTGTACCGGAATCGTCGGATGCAGGCACGACGGCGGCTGCCATGCCCGGTACCGGACCCCAGCCACGAACTCGCCCTCCGTCCCCGTCGGCGCCAGCGGAACACGACGTCCATTGCAGGTGACAACATGCCGCTCGCCAAACAACCCGCGAACCCTCACTTGGAGCCGCTCCAGCGACGAGTCGACATAGCGTGCCGTCCCGCCGCCGCCCGGCTCCTCGCCCAGCACATACCACGGCTCGCCCGCCTGCCTCAGCTCGACTTCCACACCGGAGTGAACGACGGTCCCGATGTTCGGGAACCGGAACCCGAAGTGTGGCGCGAACCACTGCGACTCCATCGGATAGCCGCTCATGCGCAACTCGTCCAGCACATCCTCGAAGTCAAGGGCGAGGAAGTGCGGCAGCATGAACTTGTCGTGCAGTTGCGTACCCCAGCGTGCCGGCTTGGCCATGTAAGGCTGCTTCCAGAACCGGGCCACCAGCGCGCGGATCAGCAACTGCTGCATCAGGCTCATCCGTGAATGCGGCGGCATCTCGAAGCCGCGCATCTCCAGCAGTCCCAGCCGCCCCGTCGCCGTCTCCGGCGCATACAGCTTGTCGATACAGAACTCCGCCCGATGGGTGTTCCCCGTCACGTCGACAAGCAGGTGCCGGAAGATCCGGTCCACCAGCCACGGCGGGCAGTCACCCTCACCCGGCAGCGGGATCTGCGAGTACGCGATGTCGAGTTCATACAGACTGTCCTGCCGCGTCTCGTCAATGCGCGGAGCCTGGCTCGTCGGCCCGATGAACAACGATGAGAAGAGATATGAGAGGGAGGGATGGTTCAGCCAGTACCCGATCAGGCTGCGCAGCAAATCGGGCCGACGTAGCATCGGGCTGTCCGCCGGAGTCGGCCCACCCAGCACCACATGGTTGCCGCCGCCGGTGCCTGTATGGCGGCCGTCCAGCATGAACTTCTCGGTGCCCAACCGCGACTGCCGTGCGTCGTCATAGATCCCGATCGTGTTCCGCACAAGCTCGTCCCAGTTGCGAGCCGGCGGCGTGTTCACTTCAATGACCCCAGGATCGGGCGTGACGCGGATCTGGCTGATGCGCGGATCCTTCGGTGGCTCCGTGCCCTCGACAATCACCGGAGTCCCCCGCTGCGCCGCCGTGTCTTCGATCGCCGCCAACAGTTCGATATAGTCTTCGAGCGTCGTCACCGGCGGCATGAACACATGCAGTTGACCATCGCGCGGCTCCACGCAGATCGCCGTCCGCACGACCCACCCTGCTGACTCGCCCGGCTTCGCCTCGACCTTCGGCTCTTTCGGTTGTGAGAAGTTGCTGCGCCAATCGCCGGTCTGCCGTTGCGGCGCGTGGCTGCCGTGATTCTGCCGCTCCGGCACGGGCAGTGGATTGCGCGGCGCCATCGGATCCGGAGGCAGAAGCAACGGCATATCGGCTGCCGTCGCCCAGGGCAGGCTGGGCAACGGCAGGCGCAGTCCCACTGGCGAATCGCCAGGGGTCAGAAACAGCTTCTGGCCGCGCAGCAGCCACAGCCCCGTCTGCCACTCCGGGCCGTTCTTGCCCGACGCACGCTGCACCGGCAGGACGAACCCCACCGGCTTGGTCAGCCCTCGCTCGAACACGCGGCGGATCCGGTCGCGCTCTTCCGCGCTCTCCAGACGGCTGTCGAGCGGATCCACATTCACCGGCAACTGCCGCTCCCGCTGCAGGTAGTGCAGGGGATCCTCGAACGCCGCGTTGACATACTCCGGATCAAGTCCCAGACGTGTGGCCAGCCGCTCAATGAAGTCGAAGGCGTCCGCCTCGTTGTAGCCGTGGCTCTCGTTCTCGGCCGCGATCAGGCTCGGATCCTCCCACATTGGGACGCCGTCATTGCGCCAGTAGCAGGTGAGCGCCCAGCGCGGCAGGCTCTCGCCCGGATACCACTTGCCTTGCCCGAAGTGCAGGAACCCTCCGGGCGCAAAGCGGTCGCAGAAACGCTTGATCAACTCGCCACTCATGCGGCGTTTGTTCTTGCCTAACGCCTCGGTGTTCCACTCGGCGCCATCCATGTCGTCGATGGAGACGAACGTCGGTTCGCCACCCATGGTCAGCCGGACATCACCCGCGTCCAACTCCTTGTCGATGGCGTGGCCCAGCGCCTCAATCCGCGACCACTGCTCTTCCGTATAAGGCAGCGTGACGCGCGGGTCTTCCAGGATCCGCCGGACCGACATCTCGTGCGTGAACCCGACTTCGCACTCGTCCACACCGCCCGTCACCGGCGCGGCCGAGAACGGATCGGGCGACGCGGCCACGGGCAGGTGCCCTTCCCCGGCAAACAGGCCGGAGGTCGGATCCAATCCGATCCAGCCCGCGCCGGGTAGATAGACTTCAGTCCAGGCGTGCAGGTCAGTGAAGTCTTCCCGCGGACCCTCCGGTCCTTCGAGAGGTTTCAAGTCCGGCTTGAGTTGGATCAGATAGCCTGACACGAACCGCGCGGCCAGCCCCAGGCGGCGCAGCACCTGCACCAGCAGCCAGGCCGAGTCACGGCACGATCCGCTGCGCAGATCCAGCGTCTCCTCGGGCGTCTGTACGCCCGGCTCCATGCGGATGGTGTAACTGATCTCCTTCTGCAGCCGCTGATTCAGCGCGACGAGGAAGTCGATGATGTGGCACGTCTTCCGATCGATCGCAGCCACGTAGGCATCCAGGTGCGGCTCGCCCGGCAGCGTCTCCAGAAAGGGTGTCAACTCCTTGGCCAGCCACGGTTCGTAGGCGAAGGGGAACTGCTCGGCCGACGGCTCCAGAAAGAAGTCGAAGGGATTGATCACGGTCATATCCGCGACCACATCCACTTCAATGGAAAAGTGCCGCACCGGTTCCGGGAAGACCACGCGCGCCAGGTAGTTGCTCTGCGGGTCCTGCTGCCAGTTGATGAAGTGCTCACGCGGGCTGATCTTGAGTGAATAGCTCTCCACCGTGGTCCGGCAGTGCGGAGCCGGCCGCAGGCGGATGATCTGCGGCGACAACCGGACCAGGCGGTCGTAGTGATAGACGGTCTTGTGATGGAGAGCGACTCGAATCGCCATGCGTACCCCTTCCCCTATGCATCCCAAGGCCCCTGCCACGTGGAGGGAGTAAGCCAATCCGGCCAGATCCAAATTATAGAGGAAGTCGCGGCCTCAACGGACAGAGGCTGAGCCGCTGTCGGCTTTGCCCGCCTTGGCTCGCAGCGGCAGCGCATGGAGCCGCTCGCCGGTGATCGCGAAGATCGCATTGGCCATCGCCGGAGCCACAGCCATGATGGGCGTCTCACCCGCGCCGGCCGGTTCCAGGTCCTTGCGATCCACGAGTAGGACGTCGATCTTCGGCGTGTCTTTGAAGCGTGGCACGCGGTACTTGGCGAAGCTGCCGTTCTTCAGCCGCCCGTTCTCGAACAGGATCTCTTCCCGCAGGGCCGCGCCGAGGCCCATCAGAATGCACCCCTCCACCTGCAGCCGCAGGTTCTTGGGGTTCAGCACGGGGCCGCACTCGAAGGCTTCGCAGATCTCGACCAGGCGGGGGACGCCGGTCGCGCGGTCGAGTTCCACCTCCGCGCACGCCGCTACGTAAGAGCCCTTCTCCGTACCGCAGGCCAGCCCGATGCCGGTGTTCGGCTTCGATTCCTTGCACCGCTTCTGCCAACCGAAGCGCTCCGCCGCGGCCACCAGCACATCGCGCAGGCGGCCCGGCTCCAGGTGGGCGAGGCGGAACTCCAGCGGGTCCATGGATGCCGCCGTGGCGAGCTCATCCATGAAGCTCTCGCGAGCGAAGTTGTTGGCCGTCGCCGCCAATCCACGATACGAACCCGCGCGCAGGGGTTGATCGGAGTAGACGAACCGGGTGCGGCTATTCGGCAGCCTGTACGGCGACCCGATGGCCGATGGGCCGGAGTTGTAGTTCGTGAAATCCCAGCCGATCAACGTTCCCTTCTCGTCAAGGCCGGCCTCGATGTCGATCACGCCGGCCGGGCGGAAGTAGCCCCACATGAACTCTTCGGCACGGGTCCAGCGCAGCGACACCGGCTTGCCCGCCTCCTTGGCCAGACGTGCTGCTTCGAGCGCCGCTTCGCCGGTATGCTTGCCGCCGAAGCCGCCGCCGAAGTCCGGCACGATGACGCGCACTTTCGACGAGTCGATGTGGAAGGCCTGCGCCAGTTCGTCCCGCACATCGAAGGGGTTCGAGGTGCCGGTCCAGACCGTCAGGCTGCCATTCGTCCACTCCGCTACAGCGGTGCGGGGCTCCATCGGGGAATGCGCCACGTAGGGAATCTGGTAGGACGCGCTGAGCTTCTTCTTTGCCTGCTGCAGGCCAGCCTGCACGGATCCGTGCTCCTGCACCTGCGGCTGACGGTCTCCGGCCGGCTTCTTCAGATGCGTGTACAGCTCGTCGCTGGAGATTTGCGGCTTGGTCTGCCACCTGGCATTGGCCGCCAGGGCGGCCACGGCCTTGCGAGCGGCGTAGGAGGTGGGGGCGGCGCAGGCAATGAACTCGCCGTCGCGAACGGCCACGACACCGGGCATCTGCTTCGCGGCGTTCAGGTCGACGGAATCCAAGGTCGCGCCATAGGAAGGCGGACGTAGTACACAGCCGTGGAGCATGCCGGGCCGCCGGATCCCGGAGGGATAGGCGTGTGCGCCGGTGATGATGTCGCGTGCATTCACACGCACCAGCGGTTGGCCCAGCGTCTTCCAGCTTGCGGGCGGCGTCAGTTCCGGGACCTTCCCGCCGGCATCGCCGCCGGATCTGGCCAGGTCGGCATAGCCCAGCGTCTGCTTGCCATCGGGGCTCTTCACCATACCGGCGTGGATCTGGAGCTTGGATCCGTCGACCTTCCAGCGCTCGGCCGCCGTGGCTAGCAGGAGAGCGCGGGCTTCAGCGGCGGCGCGGCGCACCAACGGAACCGTGACGGGCGTCGAGCGGCTGCCGGCGGTGAGCCAATCGTTCGGCACCAGTTGCGTATCGGCGAGCACCACGCGGACTTTGTCGACGGGCAGGCGCAGTTCTTCCGCCGTGGCGGCCGCGAACTCGGTCCGGGGTCCCTGCCCTTCTTCCACCTTGCCCGACAGCACAGTCACGAAGCCGTCTTCGCCCAGGTGGATGCGGCCCGCTGTAGAAGCTGGCGTCGCCCCGCGCTGGGCTTCGAGGGTACGTGCAAACACACTGATGAGTAGGCCTGCGCCGGCACATTGGAGGAAGACCCGGCGGTCGCAGTGAAATTCGTAGCGGACCGGTTCCCGCAGTTCGTAGCGTTCCGGCTCGGCGGAGGCGATCCAGTTATCCGGCATGGTGGCCTCCTTGCGTGGTCAACCTCGCAGCCAGCCGGACGGCGGTGACGATGCTGGGGTAGCAGCAGCAGCGGCAGAGGTTGTTGTTCATGCCCTCCGCGACCTGCTGCTCAGTGGGTTGCGGTGTCGTCTTCAGCAGCGCCACGGCGGTGAGCATCATGCCGGAGGTACAGTAGCCGCACTGCAGAGCGCCTTCTTCGAGGAACGCCTCCTGGACGGGGTGGAGCTTGCCGTTCACGGCGAGACCCTCCACGGTCAGGACGGACTTGCCTTCCGCCAGCCGCACCGGCGTGACGCAGGACGGAACGGGCTTTCCATCCAGCAGCACCGTACAGGCGCGGCACTGGCCTTCGCCGCAGCCGTAGCGGACTCCGATGAGTCCCAGATCCTCGCGCAGCACTTCGAGCAGCGGCCGGTCCGCCTCAGTCTCGATGCGTTGCGCCTTGCCGTTCAGGGTGAACTTGAAGGCCGGCATCTTTCAGCACCTCCTCGTCTGGTTGTTCTCATGGTGGCACGCCCGGAGGCCAATGCAAACCCCAAAAGACTGCCTATCCAAAGGAAGAAACGGACGGGTATCCCTATGTTTACAGGTGAAAATCGGAAGATACGGTCAATACGGTATGTAACCGGTCGCACCAAGGGGTTCGCCCACACGTGCAGTCCTGCTGATGCCAGGAGTGGGCGCTGGGCGCGGATACATCCGCCGGGAATACAAGGAATAGGAATGGTCTTTATTCGCAAGACAGCAGCATTGTGTATATTCACCGTGGCGATGTGCGTGACGGCGCGGGCGCAGGAGAACAACGCACCGGCCGAGGCGCCCGCCGCACCGGCCGCTGAGATCGACAAGCGCGCGTTCGGCGTTTTGCCCAACTACCGCGTGGCGGACGGCAACGCCCCGTTTGAGCCCATCACGACGAAGCAAAAGTTCGTTATCGGGGCGAAGGACTCCTTCGACAAGCCGGTATTCCTGTTGGCTGGCTTTTATGCTGGCCTGGCCCACCTGCAGAACTCGAATCCGTCCTTCGGTCAGGGTGCCAAGGGATTCGGCAACCGGTATGTCCGGTCCCTGGGCGACACCATCATCGGCAACTTCATGACCGAGGCGGCGTTTCCCAGCCTGTTCAAGGAAGACCCGCGATACTTCATGCAGGGCCAGAATGGGAAGACCGGGAAGCAGAGATTCTTCTACGCGGTGACTCGCGTGGTGGTCACGAAGACCGACGCCGGCGGCAGCCGGTTCAACTTCTCGGAGCTCCTCGGCAACGGCGCCTCGGTGGCTATCTCCAACTTGTACTATCCGGAAAGCCGCGACTATTCGTCGAACTTCTCGAAGCTGGCCTTGCAGATCGGGACGGATGCCATCTCGAACGTGTTGAAGGAATTCTGGCCCGACATCAAGCAGCGCATGCACAGCAAGAAGGCAGCCAAGCACTAGGCAAGTCGCGCCGTGCGATCCTGGAGATCAACCGTGGAAAGAGGAGATGCCATCTTGCAGGAACAGAGCTACGCCAAACATGCGCAGTACGTGCCGTTGTACCACTTCGTGCTTTTCGGGCTGCTGCTGCTCACGCTGATTGGATCGTGCGTGAATCTTTGGAAGTCGATGGGTGATCACCAACGCCTGTACAGTGCGGCGCTGATCCTGGTGATGAATCTCAGCATGATACTGACCACGCTGTTTGCCCGGGTCTTCGCACTGAAGGCACAGGACCGAGCCATACGCGCGGAAGAGAATCTCCGGCACTTCGTGCTGACCGGCAAACTGCTGGATCCACGGCTTGTGCCGCTGCAGATCGTTGGTTTGCGCTTCGCGCCCGACGCCGAGTTTGTCGAACTGGCCCAGCGGGCAGCGGACAAAGGCATGACCCAGGACGAGATCAAGAAGGCGATCAAGAACTGGAAGGCCGACAACTACCGGGTGTGAGGATCGGCGTCAACTTATCGGGAGCCGAGTGGGGAGAAAACAACCTGCCGGGCGTACCGGGGCGGGACTATGTCTTCCCCAGCCAGAGGAGTCTCGACTATTGGGCTGCGCAGGGATTTTCGAGACTCAGGGTGCCTTTTCTTTGGGAACGACTGCAACCAGAACCCAGCGGCCCTCTGGACCCGGCGTATCTCGAACAGCTTCACCTGACAGTGGAACGAACCGCCGCGGCCGGGCTCGAACTGGCCTTTGAGCCGCACAATTTCGCGCGGTACCGGGTGCGTGGCGCGGACGGTTTCACAGAGTGGATCATCGACCAAGTCGATGGGCACGGCCGCATCCCGGTCAGCCGCTTCGATCTGGCGGACCTTTGGGTTCGATTCGTACGCGAGTTCAGTGGGCACGGCGCGGTGTGGGCGTACGACCTGATCAACGAACCGCACGACCTTGGCGGCTCGGACTGGAAGCAGATCTCGCAGTGCGTAGTGGATGCGATCCGGACCACGGGTGACACCAAGCCGATTCTGGTGCCGGGCGATGGCTGGTCGGGCGCGGAGTGGTGGAAGAAACGGAATGGACGCCGGGCATGGATCAAGGATCCGGCTGGCAACGTGATCTACGAGGCCCACTGTTACTTCGATGGCAACCGGAGCGGCCGCTACGAGATCTCGTATGACGAAGAAGCCGCCGGTGACCGCGATCTGGCCACCGTGGGGCGGCGCAGAGTGGCGCCGTTCATCGAGTGGTGCCGCAACAACGGGGTAAGCGGGGTACTGGGCGAGTTTGGGATCCCGCACGCCGACCCTCGATGGCTACCTGTGATGGACGGCTTTCTGGACGCCGTGGAACAGGCCGGGATGGACGCCTTCTACTGGGCTGCCGGCGAGTGGTGGGAAGACTACCCGATTGGGATCCAACCGCCCGACGACTGTGCGGTTCACCGGCCCCAACTGGCGCGGTTGAGGGCCCGACAGGCTTAGGAGCTTTTCAACAGAGTCGCGAACTTCTTGCGGAACTTAGCCACCTTCGGCGAGACGACAAACGTGCAGTAAGGCTGCCAGGGATGATTGGCGAGGTAGTTCTGGTGGTAGCCCTCGGCCGGCCAGAACTGAACGGCCGGCGTCACCTCGGTCACGATGGGATCTTCGAAGGCCTTGCCGGCGGTCAACTCAGCAATGAGGCCGCGGGCGTCGGCCTCCTGCTGCGATGAATGGAAGAAGATGGCCGAGCGGTATTGCGTGCCGACGTCGTTACCCTGCCGGTTGAGAGTGGTGGGGTCGTGGATTGCGAAGAAGACTTCGAGGATATCGCGATATGACGATATGTTCGGGTCGAAGACGAGCTGCGCCACTTCGGCGTGGCCCGTCGTCCCGGAGCAGACCTCTTCGTAGCTGGGGTCGGCATTCGCTCCGCCCATGTAGCCCGAGGTGACGGAAATCACACCGCGCATCTGGAGATACACGGCTTCCAGGCACCAAAAACAACCACCGGCCAGGGTGGCCGTTTCGGTGTTTGTGTCCAGGCTCATGGCGCCTCCGTTAGGGCTACTTCGAGTCGTACGGCTTCAATTTGCGGACCCAGATGTTGCGGAATCGCGGTTTGGTGTCGTGGTCCTGGATGGACAACGGCTCTTCGGCCGCATGCGGTTCGTAGGGCCGGATGGTCCGGTGGGCCATCTGTCCGATCACTTCCTTATGATGATGGACCATCACCCCGTTGAACATCAGCGTAACGAACGCCGGTTTCACCAGACGGCTGCCCTCGAACTTGGGTGCTTCCCAGAAGAGATCGTAGGTGTTCCATTCGCCGGGCTTGCGGACAGGGTTCACGAGCGGCGGCCACTGGCCGTAGATGGCCCCGGCCTGCCCGTCGGCGTAGGTGGGGTTGTCCCAGGAGTCCAGCACCTGGATCTCGTAGCGGCTCATGACGAGGATGCCGGAGTTGCCGCGCCATTGGGAGTCGCCGTCAATTTCGGTGGGCGCGCTCCATTCAATGTGATACTGCGCGTCGCCGAACTTTTCCTTGGAGATCAGGTCGCCGGTGCCACCGACGCATTCGACGAAACCGGTTTCGACCTTCCATTTGGCGGGCACCTGCTTGCCCTTGTTGGCACCCTTCCCCATCTGATACCAGGCGGAGAGGTCCTTGCCACCGAAGAGCACAATGGCGTCGGACGGCGGGTCACCGGGCCGAGGTCCCGGGGTGACGACGGACGGGCGTGGACGGGCGATGTCGTGGACCTTCCAGGGTTGCCCGGGCAGGACCGGCGTGTCGGTGTAGCCCAAAGGAGAGGTGCGCCAGTTCTTGGGCTTTGGAGTGGGTACCTGGGTCGCCGACCACGCGGCCGGCGCCACTCCGGCGAGCGAGAGGATGGTTCTACGTTTCATAAGTTGTGGCTGCCGAAAGTCTATCAAAGCGAGAAAGCCCTAGTCTTTCCAGGTCGCCGTCCAGATGTTGAACTCATAGCGCTGGGTGGTCTGGTAGTCGGTGGCGAAGACGAGGGTCTTGCCGTCAGGCGCGAACTCCGGGAAGGAGGTAAAGCCGCCGAAGTAGGTCACCTGCTCCAGGCCGGTTCCGTTGGTGTTGATCTTGTAGAGCTCGAAACGCCGGCCGTCGCAGTTGTGTTTGTTGGACGAGAACAGGATCTGCTTGCCGTCCGGGGTGAAGGTGGGCGCAAAGGAGGCGCAGCCGAACTTGGTGAGCTGACGGACGTTCCTGCCGTCGGCATCGGAGACGAAGAGTTCCATCTTCATCGGCTCGGTGAGGTTCTCCTGGAGTAGTTCCTTATAGCGGGCCATCACTTTGGGATTGTCCGGATCGGTGGCTCGCCAGACGATCTGTTTACCGTCGTGAGAGAAGACGGCGCCGCCGTCGTAGCCCTCTCGTTTTGTGATCTGCTTCTTGCCGGAGCCATCCGGTTTCATCTGCCAGAGCTCGAGGTCGCCAGAGGCGAGGGAGGTGTAGATGATCTTGTTCTGCTGGAAGTTCACTGTCGCCTCGGCGTCGTAGCCGGGGGCGGTGGTCAGTTTCTTTTGGATTTTCCCTGTGTCATCAGCAAGATAGATGTCATAGCCGGGAAAGACGCCCCAGAGATAGCCTTTACTGCGGTCCGGCGGGGCGGGACAGGCCTCCGCCGCCTCATGGGTGGAGGCATAAACGATGTGACGGTTGTCCTTGAGAAAGTAGGCGCAGGTGGTGCGCCCCTTCCCGGTGGACACTAGGTGCTGGTTGGAACCGTCGGCGTTCATCATGAAGATCTGATCGCAGCCGTAGGGCTCGCGCGTCGTCTGGAAAATGATGCGTTTGCCGTCGGGCGCCCAGTAGGCCTCGGCGTTCTGTCCGCCTTTGGTCAATTGCTTCAGGTTCGACAGGTGGCTACCTTGAGGCGGGTTCTGCCCCGGGAGCAATGCCGCGGTCAGCGGCAGAATCAGGAACCAATGCTTCACTACTTACCTCTCCCCTCGTATAGATTCCTTCCAGCCACCAACGCCGCCATCTTACGGTCGGCGACATTGCGCTGGAGCATCCAGAATCCACAGTCGGGGTGGATATAGTGGAGGCGTTCGGGACCGAGAACGCCAGCGGCCAATTCGATTCTTTCGGCAATCAGGTCGGGCGATTCGACGCCGTTGTCCTTGATGTCGACAACACCCAGCCCCATGCCGATGCGGGGATCGAGATCCTTGAAGTGTTCGATCTCGGCATAGCCGCGGCGGGCGAACTCGAGTACGAGATGGTCGACCTGGAGGCCGTTGAGGAAGGGTAACAGGTTCTTCCAGAAGCCCTTCTGTACGCTTTGGCCGCCGTAGTTGCCGAAGCAGATGTGGAGGGCGCGGACCCCGGCGATGCCTTCCAGGACGTGGTTGAGGGCGGGCAGAGCCCATTCGGCGTCCTCAGGATGGCCACTGATATTGGCCTCGTCGAGCTGCACGATATCGGCGTCGACGGTGGTCAACTGCTTGCGTAGGACGTCGGCGATGGCCATGCAGAGGTCGGGCCGGGACTTGTAATGCCGGTCCGTCAGGACCTTGGTGAGCATGTGCGGCCCAGTGCAGGTGAACTTGATCGGCAGGGTGGTGAGTTTGCGGGTGAACTCAAAGTCGCGGGGCAGGTTGAGAGTACCGCCGCTAATGGGGCCGGTGACGATGCCGGCGGGATCGGTCCGGTAAAGGAGCCCCGCGTCGGCCCGGAAGGCCTGGATGTCCTCCAGGGAGAAGCGGGTCCGGATGCCGTCCATCTGGGAGACGAAGTAGTCGATCATGCCGTTCGTCTCGGGGTGACCGGGGTCGAAGCGATTCAATTCTCCGTCCGCGACGACGTCGATGCCGGCCAGTTCCTGGGTTTTCAGCACAACGAGAATCGCGTCACGAAGCGTGGTGCGCGAGGTGTCGCCGGGCAGCCAGTGCGGAATGGGGTAGCTGCCCACGACAGTAGTCTTGATAGCCATTTGACGTATTGTATCCCGAGGAATCGTCTTCCCCCTTTCGCGTAGAATTATTATTTGCAGTCAGTTCGCGTCACGGTTGTCGTGCCCACTCTGGCGGGAGACCGCCGGCTGCTGGATTGCCTGGCTTCGCTGGAAGCTCAAACGCTGCCAGGAGTTGAGGTGGTGGTGGTGGACAACAGCGGGTGCGGGCGCATACACGGGCTGGGCGCGGCGCGGCACCGGTTCCGGCTGATCGAAAACAAGGCGAACCTGGGCTTTGGCGCGGCGGTGAACCAGGGGTTCCGGCTGGTTCCGTCGCAGTATCTGGCCGTGCTGAATGATGACGCGGTGGCGGATCCGCAATGGCTGGAAGAGATGGTGAAGGCACTGGATGGCGATCCGCGCGCCGGAATGGCCGCGGCCCGTATCCGGCTGACAGGTACCGGGCGGCTGGATTCGGCTGGTATGCTGATCGCCGGCGACGGGAGCTCGAAGCAACGGGGTCACGGGACGCCGGCCGATGGGTTTGCGGAGCCAGGCGAAGCGCTGCTGCCGAGCGGCTGCGCGGCGCTGTATCGTCGTGAGATGCTCGACGAAGTCGGGTTGTTTGAAGAGGACTTCTTTCTGTACTGCGAAGACACGGATTTGGGATTGCGTGGCCGGTGGGCGGGCTGGACCTGCGTCTATGTGCCTACCGCCGTGGTGGACCACGCCTATTCGCAGAGCAGTGGCGCGGCTTCGGCCCGGAAAGCCTGGTTTGTGGAGCGGAATCGTCTGCGGCTGGCTGTACGTTGTTTCCCACTGAGCAGCCTGCTGCTGGCGCCCTTCCATGCCACGCTCCGGTATTTCTGGCACCTGGTCGACTTGTTTGCGGGCAGTGGCAAGGCCGCGGAGTTCCGGACCGGCGGCGGCAGCGGGTTGCAGTTGCCGTGGCTGGTGTTGAAGGCGCACATCGACGTGCTGCTTCACTTGCCTTCCCTGCTGAGGCAAAGGGCGCACATCGCCGCCACGCGACGGTTGACCAGCGCCGAGTTTGGGGATCTGCTGAAGCGCCATTCCATTTCCGTGAGGGCGGTGGCCTCGCTGTGAGTGATTCGCGCACACTTCTGGTCATCCCGGCCTTCAACGAAGAGGGTGCGATTGGAAGCGTAGTGACGGAGGTACGCCAGACGTATCCGAACCTCCAGATTCTGGTGGCCGATGACTGTTCTCGGGACGCCACAGTGGACCGGGCGCTGGTGGCCGGTGCGCGTGTGCTGCAATTGCCCTGCCATCTGGGTTTGGGCGGATGTGTCCAGGCGGCCTACAAACTGGCGTTCGAAGAAGGATACGACACGGTGGTCCGCATTGACGGCGACGGGCAGCATGATCCAAGCGACATCGGGCGGCTGCTGGACCGGTTGCGGTCGACGGGCTGCGAGATGGTGATTGGGGTGCGGGCGAAAGAGTCCGGCGGGTTGCAGACTCACATCGTGCGAAAGATCGGGATCCACTTCTTCCGGCTGCTGCTGCGGCCGATTCTGGGACGGCCGGTGACGGATCCGACATCAGGGTTTGTGGCCGTGAATGAGAGGGCACTGGCCGTGTTCAGCGCGAGCTTTCCGCTGGAGTATCCGGAGATTGAGACGCTGGTGGTGCTGCAGCGGCGGCGGTTCCGTTTCGAAGAGGTGCCATGCCGGATGCGGAAGCGGATGGCGGGCCGGAGCTCGATCACGGCGCTAAAATCCGTCTATTACGTGATTCATGTCCTGTTGGGGGTGTTCGTGAACATCCTGCGTTTTGACGGGCGCCCGAGAAAGGGCCAGGGCTAACCGGCGATGGATCTGCTGTTGAACATGCTGGCTGGTCTCGGAGTGCTGCTGATGGTGATCGTCCTGCGATCGCTGCGGCGCGAGCACATCCGGGTGGAGCATTCGGTGAGCTGGCTGGCGGCGGCGGCGGCGATGATCGCGCTTTCGCGCTGCGGGCCGCTGCTGGTGCAGCTGTCCAATTTCCTGGGTCTGCGGGAACCGGCGATCACGCTGTTGTTTGTGATCCTGATCGTGTTTCTGGGCGTTTTCTACCGCTTCTCCCGCGCCATCTCGGAACTGAAAGACATGAACATCACGCTCACCCAGCGGGTGGCGATTCTCGAATACAAACTGCAGCGACGAGATGAAGAACAGCAAGCGAACCCCTGAGAACCGGCCGAGCGCGGCACCCGCGGTGAAGAGTGCGCAGACAACGGGATTGCCCTGGTGGGCGCCCGTGGGCGCAGCGATATTGGCGCTGATCGCCTACTTTCCCGCTCTGAACGGGCCGTTTCTTTTTGACGATTTGAACCTGCCCATGTTGAGCCAGGACGGGGGCAGCAACTATACGGCGTACCTGCGTCGCGGGGTCCGCGCGCTGACCAACATCAGCCTGCTGGCTGACAAGGACATGTGGGCGGCGAACACCACGCCGTACCATCTGGAGAACTTCCTGCTGCATGTGGCGAATGCGCTGCTGGTGTACTTCATCCTGAAGAGCCTGATGGAACGGGCCGGGCGTGCCGGGCAGGGTGTGACCGTGAGCGCGGGCTTCGGCGCGGCGGTGTTCCTGCTGCATCCACTGCATACCGAAGCTGTGGCCTATATCGCCAGCCGTAGCGAAGTGCTGAGCGTGTTCTTCAGCCTCTCGGCGTTGCTGGTGTTTCTGCGGCGCGCTGAGGCGGCTGTGTCGTGGGCCCGGGCGATTGCGGTGATGGCGCTGCTTGGTTTGGGAACGCTTAGCAAGGAAACGGCCGTGGCCATGGTGGGCGTGTTGGTGTTGACGGACTGGTACTTCTCATCGGGTTTCTCGCTGGCGGGCGTGGCCAGGAACTGGCGGCTGTATGTGCCGTTGCTGGCCGGCGGAGCGGCGGTGGGTTCGTTCGTGTACCGGTTGGCAAGCAGGGAGGGTACGGTCGGGTCGGCGCTTCCGTTCACCCCACTGGACTACCTGTTCACGCAGTTCCAGGTGGTTTGGGTTTACGTGCGATTGTTCGCACTGCCGTACGGCCAGAATCTGGATCATGGCTTTGCGATCGTGAAAGCTCCAGGCGACGCGCTGTCCTGGCTGGGGTTGGTGGCTATCGTGGCAGCGGTTAGCGCGGCTTTCTGGTGGCGCAAGCAGTATCCGCTGGCCTCGTTGGGGCTGCTCACGTTTTTTGTGCTGCTGACGCCGACGTCGTCGATTCTGCCCATCGAGGATCCGCTGGTGGAACGCCGCGTCTACTTCGCGTCCCTTGGGTTGCTGCTGATCGTGTGCGAGTTCGTGTCGCGGTGGACGTTGAACACAGGCAGAAGAGCCGCGCTGGGGGCAGTTGCGGCGGCGTTGGCGCTGTTGACCATGTTCCGGAGCGATCTTTACGCCAGCACGCAGGCGATGTGGGTGGAATCGGTCAAAGCGAATCCACAGAACTACCGGGCGCAGTTCCAACTGGCGTTCTCCTACTACGAAAAGGGCGAGTGCTCGAAGTCCGTGGAGTACTTCCAGGCGGCTTCCCGATTGCGGAAGCCGGACTACCGGCTGCTGGTGGATTGGGCGTTGGCGCTGGATTGCGCGAACGACGTCCCCAACGCCATTGCCCGGTTGCAGGAAGCAACGAAGGTGGAGAACAAGTCGAACGCCTGGTCGACAATGGGCATGATTTACGGGAAGCGCAATCAGCCCGAGTTGGCTCTGGATGCGCTGAATCATGCGCTGCAATTGAACAGGGGCGACGTGATGGCCTACGTGTACAGAGGCAATGTGTACTTCACAACGGGCCAACCGGCGCGCGCGCTGGAGGATTTCGAACAGGCACTGAGGCTGGATGGCACGAATCCGGCGGCGCAACAGGGCAGGACCGCGGCCATGAACGCCCTGGGCAGGAAGTAGCGTCGGCGTGCGCATCGGGGTGAATGCTCTGTATCTGATCCCCGGCGGCGTCGGCGGTACGGAGATCTACCTGCGGCGGTTGCTGGAGGCGATGGAGCGGATCCCAGGGCACGAGATCGTGGTGTTCACCAACCGCGAGACAGGTCGGCTGGGTGGCCACACGGTGGAACTGCCGGTGCGGGCCGTGAGCCGGCCGCAGCGCATCCTGTATGAGCAGTTTAAGTTCCCGGCTGAGGTGAGGCGGCATGGCATCGACGTGCTGCTGAACCCCGGCTTCACGGCTCCGCTGCTGTGCGGGGTTCCCCAGGTGACGGTGTTCCATGATCTGCAGCACAAGCGTCATCCGGAGTTCTTCCGCTGGTTCGATCTGCCGTTCTGGCGGTTCCTGCTGTGGGCCTCGGCGCATCGTTCGCGGCGGTTGGTTGCGGTGAGCGAGGCGACTCGTGACGACCTGCTGAAGTACTACAGACTGGATCCGGATCGGATCTCGGTAGTGCACCACGGGGTGGAGCCGGAGTTCTTCGAACTGGCGGCGCGGCGCGAGGACGGTGGGTATCTGCTTTGCGCGTCGACGACGCATCCGCACAAGAACCACGACCGGCTGTTGCGGGCGTTTCAGAGACTGGCGAAGGAACGGCCTGGCTTGAAGCTAGTGCTGACCGGCGTGAAGGGCTTCGTCACCGGAGAGGTGGAGGGACTGGTTCGGGCACTGGGCCTGGAGGCTTTCGTTGAGTTGAAGGGCTGGGTGCCGCGGGCTGAACTATACGAGCTGTTCCGGCGGGCGACCGGGTTCATTTACCCGTCGCGCTTCGAAGGATTCGGCATGCCGGTGCTGGAGGCAATGGCTGCGGGCGTGCCCGTGGCTTGCGGGGCTATTGAACCGCTGAGGACGCTGACGGGCGGGGCCGCGCTGCTGTTCGATCCGGAGAGTGACGAGGCGATTCTGGACGCGATGCGCAGGCTGGTGCGGGGGGAGGCGCCGACGGATGGCCCGCTGCGCGCCGCCCCATTTACGTGGCAACGCGCGGCGGAACAGACGCTGGCGGCTATCGAAGATAGTCTTCGAGGCGGATCTTCTCGTCGGTCTTCGAGTCGCGGTACTTCACGATGACCGGCGTGTAGAGGGAGATGCCCCACTCCTGGCCCTTGCCGCGCGTGACAGCGCGGGATCCGGACACGACTACGGCTTTCTCCGGCACAACTAGCGGTTCGTCATCGGTGGCCGCGTAGACTTCGCCTTTCACCAGGTCGTAGATGGGCGTGGAGCGATTGAGGATGACTCCGGTGCCGAGGACGGCGCGGCTCTTCACAACGGTGCCTTCGTAGACTCCGGTATTGCCACCAACCAGGACTTCGTCCTCAATAACTACGGGGAGTGCGCCGACTGGCTCGAGGACTCCGCCGATCTGAGCGGCCGCCGAGATGTGGCAACTGCGTCCGATCTGCGCGCAGGATCCGATAAGGGCGTGGGAGTCGACCATGGTGCCATCGCCGACGTACGCACCGACGTTGATGTACATGGGCGGCATGCAGGTGACTCCGCGGCCCAGATAGCAGCCGTCGCGGATGGAACTGCCGCCCGGTACGATGCGGACACCGCTGTTCACGGCGATTTTGCGGACCGGGTAAGTCGCCTTGTCGAACCAGGGCTGGCGGGCCGTGTCGATGGACATGTCGACGATGGCGCCCATGCGGAAACCGATGAGAATACCCTTCTTCACCCAGCCGTTGACGCGCCAACCGCTGGGGGTGGAGGGGTCGGGCTCGGCCGCGCGGATGACACCTTCGTTGAGGGCGTCCTTGAAGCGGGCAAAGAGGCCGTGATCGGCGGGGGCATAGGAGGCAGGGGGATTGTCGAACAGCGTTTCGATTCCATTTTGCATGCGGGGCTCCTAGTTGGTGATTAGTCCGGTATCGCCTAGGACGGCTTCGATCTTCGCCATGGCGGCGGCCGACGGAGGCACGAGCGGCAGCCGCCAGACCGGCTCCAGCAGGCCCATGCGCGCCATGGCGGCCTTCACGGGAATTGGGTTCGATTCGATGAAGTTGACTTCCATGAGGGCGAGCCACTGGCGCTGGAGGGCGCGGGCGGCGGCGAAATCGCCGTTGAGGCAGTGCTGGGCGATGCCGGCCATGACTCCGGGGATTTCGTTGGAGGCGACGGAGATGATACCTTTCCCGCCCAGACCGGCGAGGGCGATGGTGATGGCGTCGTCGCCGCTGAGGACGTCGAAAGTCTCGGGCAGGGTGGCGCAGATATTCGCCATCTGGGCGATGTTGCCGCTGGCCTCCTTGACACCCACGATATTGTCGATTTCCGCCAGGCGGCGCAGGGTGGCGGGCTCGACATTGACGCCGGTGCGGCCGGCGACACTGTAGACGACGATGGGCAGCTTCACGGACGCGGCGATGGCCTTGTAGTGCTGGTAGAGACCTTCCTGCGTGGGCTTGTTGTAGTAGGGGGTGACGGAGAGGAGGCCGTCGGCGCCGAGGGCCTGGAGTTCCTTGGCAAGGGCGATGACTTCGGCGGTGTTGTAGCCGCCGGCTCCGGCGAGGACGGGGACCTTGCCCTTGGCCTCTTCGAGAGTGATCTCGACTACGCGGAGGTGCTCGGCGTGAGTGAGTGTGGGGCTTTCGCCGGTAGTGCCGCAGGGCACGAGAAAATGGATGCCCGCCTCGATCTGCCGCCGAACCAACTTGCGCAGAGAGGCCTCATCCAGGCTTTGATCCGAGTGAAAGGGCGTCACCAGCGCGGTGCCGCAACCTTGGAACTGAGACATGTCTATTCCTTTCGATTCGCTTCTCTACGATTGAGGTTCGGACGAAAACAGAATCTCACTAAATTCGTGGACGCCCTTGTTGCCGGAGATCCACTTGGCGGCGTGGAGGGCGCCGCGCGCGAAGCCCTCGCGGCTGCGGGCGGTGTGACGCAGGGTGATGGTATCGGCGGCGGAGTCGAAGCCGATCTCGTGCGTGCCGGGTACGGTGCCGGCGCGGTTGCTGGCGACATCGACGTGTTTGTCGTAGCCGGCGGCGCGCATGCCTTCGACAAGCTTCAGCAGAGTGCCGGAGGGCGCGTCCTTCTTGGCACTGTGATGGATCTCCCAGGCCCAGGCCTCGTAGCCGGGCTGCTGCCGCATCCAACTGGCTGCCTCGGCCACAACGCGCTGGAAGATGTTCACGCCGATGGAGTAGTTGGGGCTGTAGACGAGGCCGGCGTGGTTGTTTTCGAAAAGCTGCCGGACGTGATCGAGCTGGCCGAACCAGCCGGTGGTGCCGGCGACGGTGGGCACACGCAGGACCGCCAGCTTCTCCAGGTTGCCGACGACCGCATCCGGCGTCGTGAACTCGATGGCGGCGTGGACGTCACGGAAGTTCTCCGCCGTGAAGCCGGCTCCGTTCACGTTGTTGTGGATGTCGAGGATGAGGGTGACCTCGAAGCCGTACTCCGGGGCGAGACGCTCGAGCATCTTGCCCATTTTCCCGTAGCCGATGAGAGCCAGTTTCACTGAAAAACCTCCGGATCCAGATCGCGGAAAAACTCGCGGTGCAGGGCTTCGACGCCGCGTACCAGGTCGGCGCCATCCACGACCACGCTGACATTGAGCAACGACGCGCCCTGGCTGATCATGCGGATGTTGACCTGCTCCAACGCGGAGAAAATGCGCTTGGCGATGCCGGGGGTCTCGCGGAGAGCGTCGCCAACGAGGCAGATGATGGCTTGATTGGGCACAACGGTGACCTCGGCGATCTTGGAAAGCTCGGCCTCGATATCGCCCAGGGACTGCGTGTGATCGATGGTCAGCGAAACACTAACCTCGGAGGTCGAAACCATGTCGACAGGCGTGCGGTAGCGGTCGAACACCTCAAAAATGCGGCGCAGGAAGCCGTGCGCCATCAGCATGCGCAGGCTACGGATGTTGACGACGGTGATGTCGCACTTGCAGGCGATGGACTTTACCGAGTTGCGGCATTCGACGTTGTCGGACACGATGAGCGTGCCGGCGACATCGGGCCGCCGCGAATTGAGAATGCGCACCGGAATGTTCTTCTCGATGGCGGGTTGAACGGTGGCGGGGTGCAGGACCTTGGCTCCGAAGTAGGCGAGTTCGGCGGCCTCGGCAAAGGAGATGTTCTTGACGAGATGGCCGCCGGGCAGGACGCGCGGATCGCAGGTGAGCATGCCGTCGACGTCGGTCCAGATCTGAATCTCTTCGGCTCCTATGCCGGCTCCGGCGATGGCGGCGGAGAAGTCACTGCCGCCGCGGCCGAGGGTAGTGGTGACTCCGTCGGAGGTGGCGCCAATGAAGCCGCCCATGACGACGACGCGCCCTTGCAGCAGAGGCACGGCCTTTTCCTTGAAGCGGGCGTAGGTCCGGCTGTAGAGGGGCAGCGCCTGGGTATGGCGGCTGTCGGTGATGAGAACGGAACGGGCATCGAGATGCGCGGCAGGCAGGCCGAAGGCGGGGAGAGCCAGGGCGACGAGGGCTGAAGAGAGGCGCTCGCCGTAACTGCAAATTTCGTCCCACAGGACGGGTGTCACGTGTCCTGCCGTGGCGATGGCCTCCAAGGTCGTTTCGAGGGCCTCGAAGTTGTTTTCGAGCACCATCTCCATGGCGGACGAACTTTCGGAGGGGATCACCTGTCCGGCTTCGCGATGGTGGAATCCGCGGAGGTCTTCGGCGTCGCGCAGGGCGTCGGCGAGGTTGCCCGCCGCGGCTTTGTCGGCCGCCGCCAGCAGCTTATTGGTGGTCTTGCCCATGGCGGAGACGACGACCAGGGGCCGCTGCTCAAAGCGCGGGCGGATGATGCCCGCCACCCGTTCAATCGCCGCGGCGCTCTCCACGGAGGTGCCGCCAAACTTCATTACGATCATGGCTTTTTCCTGATGGGGCCCACGACCCGGGGGCCCCAGTTCCGGTGGACGCTAGTCCAAAAGGCCTTCGCTGTACATGAGCTCCGCGTTGAGCACGGCGGCGCCGGCCGCGCCGCGGATGGTGTTGTGGCCCAGGCAGACGAACTTGTAGTCGAGTACGGGGCACTCGCGCAGGCGGCCGACGGTGACGCACATGCCGTTTTCACGGAAGGCGTCGCGGCGGGGCTGGGGCCGGTTCTCCTCGGGCAGGTAGAGTACGGGCTTCTTCGGCGCGCTGGGCAGGTTGCGCTGCTGCGGGACGGAGGTGTAGTTCTGATAGGCGGCCAGGATCTCGGCGAGCGACAGCTTGTCGCGCAGACCTACGCTGACGGTTACGGTGTGGCCGTCGACGACGGGGACGCGGTTGCAGTGGGCGCTCATGCGGGCCGGCAGAGGATCGATGTGGTCGCCAGCAAAGGTGCCCATGATCTTCTGGGTTTCGATCTCCATCTTGGCCTCTTCGCCGCCGATGAAGGGGATGACGTTGCCCATGATGTCCATGGACGGGACGCCGGGGTAGCCGGCTCCGGAGATGGCCTGCATGGTGGTGGCGACGATTGTCTCGATACCGAAGGGCTTCAGCGGGGCCAAGCCCATGGTGAGGGCGACGGTGCTGCAGTTCGGATTGGTGGCGATTGCGCCTTTCCAGCCGCGCTTCTTCTGAGCGGCGAGCAACCGCAGGTGATCCGGATTGATTTCGGGCACCAGCAGTGGGACGTCGGCCTCCATGCGGTGGTTCTTGGAGTTGGACACGACCAGATGGCCGGCTTCAGCGAAGGCCCGTTCGATTTCGGTGGCGACGGAGGCGTCCATGGCCGAGAACATGAGTTTGGGGGCGCCGTTGCCGGGCTTGCAGTCGGAGACGGTGAGGGCGGCTACGCGTTCCGGCATGGAGCCGTCGAGGCGCCAGGAGGTCGCTTCCGCGTACTTCTTGCCCGCGCTGCGATCGCTGGCTCCGGCCCAGGTGAGTTCGAACCAGGGATGGCCTTCCAGAAACTTCACGAAGCTCTGTCCCACCATACCGGTGGCGCCTAGTACGCCGACTTCGATCTTCTTGTTCATGTCCTTACTTCCTTCTGTCAAACCGGCTTGAGGGTACGGGTATCTCCCGCGTGTCGCCTGGCTGCCGGTGGAGTTGGCCGGCTTTCAGGCGGTGAGGAGGCGCTTCACCATGGTCTTGTAGATGGTGACCGCTTCCAGAAGCTGCGCCTTGGGCACGCGCTCTTCGCTGGTGTGGGCCACGTGGATAGTGCCCGGACCCAGCAGAAAAGGTTTGCCCCAGGCGCCGCCAAACGCCGGGATGTCGGTGGTGTAGGCCACCACCGTAGTTGAGAAGCCTTCCAGCGAGCCGAGATGGATCGCGGGAATGCACAAAATCTCCTTGGCCTCGGCGAGTGTGCCCGCGGCCGCGGTGACGGCAGTGCGGACGGGCTCGGGATCGCCGACCAGACGGAACATCAAGGCGGCTTCGGCGGCGTCGGGCACGACGTTTGGCGCGCGGCCACCCTGAATCTGGCCGATGTTCAGGGTGCAGGGGCCGAGGATTCCGTCGATGGGCAGGGCGATGGCCCGGATGCGCTGCAGGGCGTCGAGGAGCTTGGTGATGGCCGATTCGCCCAACTCCGGGTAGGCCGAGTGCGCCATGCGTCCCGACGCTTTGAGCTCATAGCGCAATGCGCCTTTGCTGCCCAGGGCCAGGCGGTTTTCCGTCGGCTCGCCGTTGATGATGAACTTCGAACCACGCGGTGTTTTGGCGGCATGGTAAGCGCCGGCACTGTTGCGTTCCTCGCCGACCACAAAAAGCAGCCCGAAGTTGCGGATGCCGTCCGCCAGCAGGCCTTCCGCCGCGCAGAGCATGGCGGCGATGATGCCTTTGACGTCGCACGCGCCGCGGCCCCAGATATTCGCCTCATCTTCACGGGAAGGAAAGAAGGGCGGCACGGTGTCCAGATGCGTGGACAAGGTCACGATGGGCGTGTCGAAACAGCAGAAAACGTTGAAGCGGTGCGGCTCAACCTCGATGGATTCGACGCGGCCATTGTGCTGACGCGCCATCTCGCCGAGAAGCGAGAGCAGGTAGTCTCCGACCGGCTCCTCATTCCCGGTGATGGATTCGATGTCCACCAGCGCGCGTGTGAGAGAGAAGACATCCATGATGGATGGGGAATCTCCAAGATATCGAACCTACGGGTCCTGGATCAACCCAAAGGCTCAAAAGACACGCCTGTCCTTTGGATGGGAGGGGGCGCGGCAAGTTGAATTGGCGCGAGCAAGAGGCTCGGGGGTGGGTTGGCACGTTCTGAAGAATTGCGGCGGCGATTTTTGGGATAATTGCCGGTTGTAGTGAGCCAGAACTGGAGCAGATTCCGCCGTGCAGTGCTGTGCGCATACGAACACGGCAGCCTGGGTTTCGCCAAGGGCGCGGCCTATTCGGCGTTGCTCGCCTTCTTCCCGATTCTGACAACCACCACGGCGATTCTGGTCCACGTGAACGCCGGAACACTGGCTCTCAAGATCGTTGGCGCGCTTTTCAAGGTGGTGCCGCCGGGTGTGGGGGACCTGATCCGCCAGATCCTGTCGCAGGGCAGCCGGCCCCTGGCTCTGCCGATTCTCGCCATCCTGTTGTCCTTGTGGGCCGGTTCGGGCGTAATGATGAGCCTGATGGAGGGGTTCCAGGCAGCCTACCAGCGGAAGAGCCGCCGGGACATGTTCCACAACCGGGGCATCGCGATGTGGCTGGTGCTAGTGGCCATCGGCCCCGTGGTGGGCGCGTCGGTGCTGATGCTGTTCGGCGACCGCGCGGAGAACGGAGTGATGCGGCTGCTGGGTGTGCTGGACGCCGGCGAGACGTTGAAGGGCGGCGTGAAGCTGCTGAGCATGGTGGGACGGTATGTGCTGGCGTTGGGCACCATTATCGTGGTGACCGCCATGCTTTACCTGTTTGGTCCGGACGCCGGAAAGGGACGCAAGATCTGGCCGGGCTCGTTGGTAGCGACCGGGCTGTGGTTGGGCATTACGCTCGTCTTTGCCTGGTACGTGCGCAACATTGCCAACTACAACGTGCTGTACGGCAGTATCGGCGCGGTGATCGCCCTGTGCGTGTGGATGTACCTGCTGGCGTTGTCGGCGATGATCGGGTGCGAGTTCAACGCGCAATCGGATCTGGGCAAAAAGCTATAGTCGCGGTCCCTATACTGAGAAACGTGGCATACCGGCTAGGCATCGACTATCAACCGCGCGGCGATCAGCCCCAGGCGATCGAGCAATTGGTGAGAGGCATCAACGACGGGGAGCAGCACCAGGTGCTGCTGGGTGTTACGGGCTCGGGCAAGACGTTCACCATGGCCAAGGTGATCGAACAAACCGGGCGCCCCGCCCTGGTGATGGCCCACAACAAAATTCTGGCGGCGCAACTCTACCAGGAGTTCAAAACCTTCTTCCCGCACAACGCGGTGGAGTACTTCGTCAGCTACTACGACTACTACCAGCCCGAGGCATATGTACCCGCGTCGGATACGTATATCGAGAAGGAAGCCACAGTCAACGACGAGCTGGACAAATTGCGTCTGGCCGCCACCAAGACGCTGTTTGAGCGGCGCGATTGCATCATCGTGGCCAGCGTGAGCTGCATTTACGGCCTGGGGTCGCCGGAAGCCTACTACGGCATGCTGCTGATGCTGGAGAAGGGGCATCGCATGCGGCGCGAGTCGATCACGTCGAAGCTTGTCGAGATCCTCTATGAGCGGAACGACTACGACTTTCGGCGCGGCACGTTCCGGGTGCGCGGCGACGTGATCGAGATCTGGCCGACTTACGACGATGACGCCTACCGCATTGAACTATTCGGCGACGAGATTGAAGGGCTGTCGAAGATCGACCCGCTGCTTGGTCAGGTCAAGGAGAGCTACCTCCGCCTGCCCATCTATCCGAAGACTCACTACGTGATGCCTCCGGAGACGAAGCAGGAGGCTGTGGAGAGCATCGAGCAGGAGCTGGCGTGGTGGCATAAGGAACTGGAAAAGCAGGGCAAGCTGGTGGAGGCCCAGAGGCTGTACCAGCGCACCATGTTCGACCTGGAGATGATCCGGCAGATGGGCTACTGCCACGGCATCGAGAACTATTCCCGCCACTTCAGCGGCCGGCTGCCCGGCGAACCGCCGCCGACCTTGCTGGACTACCTGCCGGCGGACGCGCTGCTGATGATCGACGAGAGCCACCAGACGGTGCCGCAGATCGGCGGTATGTATCACGGCGACCGGTCGCGCAAGAACACGCTCGTCAACTTCGGATTCCGTCTGCCCAGCGCGCTGGACAACCGGCCGCTGACGTTCGAGGAGTTTGAGAATCGCGTGCACCAGACGGTCTACGTCTCGGCGACACCCGGTCCCTTCGAACTGCAGAAGACGGCGGGCGTTGTGGTGGAGCAGGTCATCCGGCCGACGGGCTTGGTGGATCCGCCGGTTGAGGTACGTCCCATCAAGGGCCAGGTGGACGATCTGCTGCACGAGATCAGGAAGCGGACGGAAGCCAATGAGCGGGTGCTGATCACGACGCTGACGAAGCGTATGTCGGAGGATCTGCACGAGTATTATGCCGAATTGGGCGTGAAAAACGCCTACATGCACTCCGAAGTGTCGGCTTTGGATCGCGTGAAGATCCTGCGCGATCTGCGGCGCGGGGACATTGACGTATTGATTGGCGTCAATCTGCTGCGCGAGGGCCTGGACCTTCGGAGGTGTCTCTGGTCGCCATCCTGGACGCGGACAAGGAGGGTTTCCTGCGATCGACCGGTTCACTGATTCAGACCATCGGGCGCGCGGCGCGGCATCTGAACGGCCGGGCGATACTATACGCGGATGTCATGACCGATAGCATGAAGCGGGCCATTTCCGAAACGGATCGGCGGCGGCGGATCCAGGTGGATTACAACACGGAGAACGACATCACGCCGCAATCCATCGTGAAGCCCATCGATATGAGCCTCATCGCTGTGGCGGAGATGGATTATGTCACTCCGCCGCTGGCGAGCGATGAGGATGTGGAGTTGCTGACGCCGGAGCAGAGGAATAGCCTCATCGAGGACCTGGAAAAGAAGATGCGCGAGGCCGCGAAAGTGTTTGAGTTTGAGAAGGCGGCGCAGTATCGTGATCGAGTCAAGGCACTAAAATCCCCGACTCCCTATGAACAAACTCCTGCCGGTGGGACTGATCGCCTCGGGGCGAATGACTGAGTCTCTGCTCATCCGGTACCCCTTGCTGACACGCGATTTTGGCCCGGTGGTGGCATCCAGCCGCCGCCTGGCATCGCGATACGCCAATGCGTTGAAGGCCGGGCATGCGGCCGAAGTAAAGGAATTGGGTCAATGCCGTCTGGTACTGATTCAAGCTCCGGCCCTGGAGTTGTCCGGAATCGTCTCAACGCTGACCAGCAGCCCGATTTCCTGGAAGTCGAAGGTGGTGGCCCTGCTTGATGACGACCTGGACGCCACGGAGCTCCAACCATTGCACGAGCGGCGGGCGGCGGTGGGCTCGGTGGCTCTGGCGCCCATGCGCGATCGAGGCCGGCTGGTGGTGGAAGGCGACACGGCGGCGGTGCGTCTGCTGCACCAGTGGGCGGCGCCGGCGCGACTGGAGTGCATCGAGCTCAAGGCGCGGAGCAAGGCACTGTATGGGGCCGGCTTGATGGCCGCGAGTTCGCTGTTTGCTCCGGTGCTGGACTGCGCCTCACGAAGTCTCAGGGCGGCTGGACTGACGCAAGTGGAGGCCAGGCAGATGCTGACGCTGTTGGTTGAGTTGGCGCTGCGGGGTCAGAGAGTGCGATCGCGCAAGGCTTGGCCCGGTCCGGCATCCATGTGGCGACGTCCGTCGGTGCTGCGCCACATTAGGGCGCTGGCCGAGGTGGACCGCGGTCTCGCCGCCTTCTACCAACGTTCGTTGAGCGCTGCTCTGGACTACGAGGGACAGGAGTCGGGGTGGCTGTCTGAGCCCCTGTCCCCAAGCCGGCACGGTACGGATTAAGCTGGTGGAGATCGCCGCAGGTGGGCGCCCGGACCGCGCCCTCCCAGGGCTTGCCATTCCCAGCGTCCTATCGCTGAGTTTATGCATCGATAAAGTAGACCCCGTCGGTCGCCGGAATCAAGGTAAAATCAAAGAAGCTGTCCCCTCTGGATCCCATGCTCAGAAACAAAGTAGAAAAGCCGGAAGACTTGAATCCTGTTGAGACGCAGGAGTGGCTCGAAGCACTCGATCAGGTGATCGAAGAGGGCGGCCCGGAGCGGGCTCGCTACCTGCTCGAACGTCTCGCAGTGACTGCAGCAACACAGGGCGTGCCTGCCGCCCTCGGCGTCACCACGCCCTACCTGAACACCATTGCGGTTGACGATGAAGTGCCCTACCCGGGCGACCGGGAGTTGGAGCGGCGCATCAAGAGCATTGTGAGGTGGAATGCGGTTGCCATGGTCGTTCGCGCCAACAAGTACGACGACGGCATTGGCGGCCACATCTCGACGTTTGCGTCGTCGGCGACCCTCTATGAAGTGGGCATGAACCACTTTTTCCGCGGCTCGATCCCCACGGAGAGCGGAGATCAGCCAGGAGACCTGATCTACTTTCAGGGCCACGCCTCGCCGGGCATGTATTCGAGGGCGTTTCTCGAAGGGCGCCTGACCGAAGAGCACCTTAAGAACTTCCGGCACGAGTTGCGTGAGACGCCCGGTCTCAGCTCCTACCCGCACCCTTGGCTGATGCCCGACTTCTGGCAGTTCCCGACGGTAAGCATGGGTCTTGGGCCGATCAACGCCATCTACCAGGCCCGCTTCTGCAAGTACCTGGAAAATCGGGGGTTGATGCCCAAGACGAACCGCAAGATCTGGGCGTTCCTGGGCGACGGCGAGATGGACGAACCCGAGTCGCGCGGCGCGCTACAGATTGCGGCCAACGAAAAACTGGACAACCTGGTCTTTGTCATCAACTGCAACCTGCAGCGGCTGGACGGCCCGGTGCGCGGCAACGGCAACATCATGCAGGAACTGGAAGGTGTCTTCCGGGGCTTCCAGTGGAACGTGATCAAGCTGGTGTGGGGCAGTGACTGGGACCGGCTGCTGGAAAAAGACAAGACTGGCCTGCTGATCCGCCGCATGCACGAGTGCGTCGACGGCGAATTCCAGAGCTTCAAGGCGCGTGGCGGCGCGTATGTCCGCAGCGAGTTCTTCGGTAAGTATCCGGAGCTACTGGACCTCGTGTCGGACATGTCGGACGACGAAATCTTCGCTCTGCGCCGTGGCGGCCACGACCCGGTGAAGGTCTACAACGCCTACAAGCGAGCTTTTGAGCACACGGGCGGGCCGACGGTGATCCTGGCCAAAACCGTCAAGGGTTACGGCATGGGCGAGGCTGGTGAAGGCCGCAACACGACCCACCAGCAGAAGAAGATGAACGAAAACGAGCTATTGAAGCTGCGCGAGCGCTTCAAGGTTCCGATTCCGGAAGAGACGGTTCACACGGTTTCCTTCTATCGTCCTTCGGAGGACTCTCCGGAGATGAAGTATCTGAAGGAGCGGCGCAAGGTGCTGGGCGGACCGCTGCCGATACGCCAGCCGAAGCCACTGAATCTGGACACGCCGGCGATGACGGAGTTCTCCGACTCCCTGGGGGGGAGCGGCGGCAGGCCGGTGTCGACAACGATGGCCTTCGTGGCGATTCTCAAGCAACTGCTGAAGGACAAGGCGCTGGGCAAGCTGATCATCCCGATCATCCCAGACGAGGCCCGCACGTTTGGCATGGAGAGCCTGTTCCGCCAGATTTCGATCTACGCCCCGTCGGGCCAGCTCTACAAACCGGTGGACAGCGAGCAGTTCCTGTACTACAAGGAGGCCGTCGACGGCCAGGTACTGGAAGAAGGCATCAACGAAGCGGGCTCGCTGGCCAGTTTCACGGCGGCGGGCACGGCCTATGCCAACTACGGCATTCCCACCATCCCGTTCTACATTTACTATTCGATGTTCGGCTTCCAGCGCGTGGGCGACGCCATCTGGGCGTTCGGCGACTCACGGGGCCGCGGCTTCCTGCTGGGCGCTACGGCCGGCCGGACCACGCTGAACGGCGAGGGACTGCAGCACGAAGACGGGCACAGCCACGTATTGGCTTCGACCGTGCCAAACTGCGTCAGCTATGACCCGGCTTACGCCTACGAGATCGCGACCATCATCCAGGACGGGTTGCGCCGGATGTACCACGAGAACGAGGACGTCTTCTACTACCTGACGCTCTGCAATGAAAACTACGCCCAGCCGGCCATGCCGGAAGGCGCGCAGGAAGGGATCCTGAAGGGCATCTACAAAGTGTGCCCGAGTGAGCATGGGGCCGCGAAGGCTCAGCTTTGGGGCAGTGCTTCCATGCTGAACGAAGCTCTGCGGGCCCAGAAGATCCTGTGGGACAAGTTCCAGATTCCGGCCGATGTGTGGAGCGTCACCAGCTATAACGAACTGAGGCGGGAGGCGCTCGACGCCGAGCGCTGGAACCGACTGCATCCGGCGGAACCGGCCCGGAAGCCTTACATCCAACAGGTGATGGAGGGCACGCAGGGACCGATCGTAGCGGCCAGCGACTACATGAAGGTGGTCTCCGATCAGCTCTCTCCGTGGTTGAGCGGGCGCCTCACGGCACTCGGCACCGACGGGTTCGGCCGCAGCGAATCGCGCCCGTATCTGCGCCGCTTCTTCGAAGTGGATGCGGAGTCGATCGCAACGGCAGCCATCTCACAACTCGCCCGCTGGGGCCAGTTTGACGCGCACAAGGCGCAGCAGGCGATCTTCGAGCTGGGTATCGATCCCGAGAAGAAGAGCGCGGCCCGCAACTAGGTTAAGTGTCGGACGGGGGCGTGCAGGATCACTACCTGCACGCCCCTTTTCTATTTTTGTTTGCCCGTCGGCGAGGCCACCCCCGCCGAGCCTGCCCCGCGTAATATGATGTCGAGGTCAGGTTAATCATGATCCTCTCCCGCTCATCCACACTCCAGCTCATTTTGCTTTCGACGCTTACAGCCGTCTCATGCCTCAGCCAGCAGGCGCCCCACAAGAACAGAGACCTCGGCTACGACGACACGCCTCTGATTCCGGGGCAGAAATGGCGTGTTCACGACAACACGCGCAAGCACCCGCCAAAGGTGACTCCGGCTTCGCAGCCGGGTGGAGCGCCGTCGGATGCCATCGTCCTTTTCGACGGCAAGGACCTCTCCCAATGGGTGGCCCGCCTGCGCGGCGGCAAGGAAGGCCCAGCCGAGTGGAAGGTGGAAAACGGCTACATGGAAGTGGTACCCAGCAAGGGCGGCATCGCCACGAAAGAGAAATTTGGCGACGCCCAGATCCATGTGGAATGGCAGGAACTGGCCGATGTTTCCGGGACCAGCCAGAGCCGCGGGAATAGCGGAGTCGAGATTATGGGCCGGTACGAAATCCAGGTTCTCGACTCCTACCAGGACCTAACCTACGCCGACGGACAGGCCGCTTCCATCTACGGCCAGTGGCCGCCGATGGTAAATGCCACGCGCAAAGCGGGCGAGTGGAACGTCTATGACATCGTATTCGAGGCGCCCAAGTTCGACGGCGACAAGGTGGTGAAGCCGGCCTACATCACGCTCTTCCACAATGGTGTGCTGATGCACAACCGCCAGGAAGTGATTGGGCGCGCCGTGCATGCCAAGGTGGCCACGTACGCGCCGCATGGGGCGGAGGAGCCGCTGTCGCTGCAGAACCACGGGAACGCTGTGCGGTACCGGAACATCTGGGTGCGGCGCTTGAAGGGCTACGATCCGCAGTAAAGGCGCCGGCGTGCAAGGCCAAGCCCCAACAGCGGCAGGCCAATGAGAAGGGCGGTGCCCGGTTCAGGTACGGTGGAGCCACTCACCTGAAACGGCTGATCGGTCAGTGCGATGGAACCGCCCAGTGCGTCGGAAAACAGGCCGATTGCGCCGCCTGGAATCGAGATCTCGTAGAGGCTGTACTCGGGACCATCGGCCTTGATAAAGAAGTCGTTGGCCGATCCGAAGTAGAAACCGTCGTTCCCGAGATCGGCCAAGGTCCAAAGGGCTGTCCCCCCGCAGGCGGTCTGGAATTCCGCGGAGAAGGCGGTGAGTTCGGCGGTGTCGATACCTCCGCTGAGATCGGAATCCACACCTTCAAAGGTGATGGAGAGCGGACCGCCCTGGTCCCATCCACCTTGGGTCACTTGAATCGTCGCGGCGCCGGCCAGCGGGCAAAGAGCCCCCAGGGCCAGCGCTAAACACAGCACGGCCAACTTCATTTTGAGATCCTGCCTTTCGAGGTTGGGATCGCGGCCAGCCGATGAAGCCCAGCGACTGGCAGTGCGCGGTCCTGAACAACTACGCGCGGCCGGGCGCGGGAAGGGATCAACGAAGGTGCGTCGCGATTGGCTACGCTGGTAGTCGCAGCCTTGCTGGAGCCTTCGCCTTGCCACAACGCCTGATCGTCGCCATCACCGGAGCCTCGGGAGCCATTTTCGGTATTCGAATCCTCGAGACCCTCGCCAAAGACCGTTCCATCGAATCGCACCTGGTGATCAGCCCCGCCGGCCGGGCGACCATTGCTCAGGAGACGGACTGGCAGCCTCGGGACGTCGAAGCGCTGGCCAGCGTGGTGCATCCGCCGGCGAACATCGGCGCGTCGATTGCGAGCGGGTCGTTTGAGACGCTGGGCATGATCGTGGCCCCGTGCTCGATCAAGACTCTGTCGGCGGTGGCGAACTGCTACTCCTCCGATCTGATTGCCCGGGCGGCGGATGTGCAACTCAAGGAAGGCCGACCGGTGCTGCTGATGGTGCGGGAGACGCCGCTACACAAGGGGCATCTACGGCTAATGAGCGAGGCGGCGGAGCATGGCGCGGTGATCTTTCCGCCGGTGCCAGCATTTTACTGGCGGCCGAAGACCCTGGATGACATGGTGAACGCGACGGTGGGCCGGGCGCTGGCGCGAGTGGGGATTCGTAACGAGCTGTACTTCCAGTGGCTGGGCATGAAGAACCCGACTTCCGACGCCGGTTGATCCGCCTGCTACCCTGCCCTGTATGGCCGCCCGCCTGCAAAACGGCTCGAAGCCCTATCTGTTTCCGGATGGCGCCAAGTTCGGGGCAGACAATGTCCTGCTCCACGCCAGCGCGCGGCGCCACCGGGTGGAGGAGTTCGCAGGTCCTCTATCCATCAAGACGGTGATGAAGGGCTCCGTGGCATGGGTTGTGGGCGGGCAGGAAATGGTGGTGGATCCGGCGAGCTTCCTGGTCTTGGGCGCTGGGGAGAAGTATTCCATGAATATCGACTCCCAGCGCCCCGTGGAGACCGCGTGCGCGTTCTTCCGCAGCGGCTATGTGGAAGAGGCGGCCCAGGATGCCACGGGCCGTGTCGAGGATTCGCTGGAGGCTCCGCAACGCGCGGCGCCCGCACTGACGTTTCTGTCCCGGCTGCACTTTGATGCTGCTCGATCGATGACCGGCGCCGTCGAAACAATGGCGGAGCGGAGCGCCGGCGCGCTGTTCCCCAGCGGCTTCGAGGAAGAATTTCTGCTGCTTTCCAGCCGGTTGCTGCTGCTTTACGAACAGATCCGGATGCGCATGGCGCGGGTACCGGCGGTGAAGGCCTCGACCCGGGAAGAGCTGTTCCGGCGCCTGGAGAAGGGCCGCGAGTTTCTGCACAGCCAGTCCGGCGGCGCGGTTTCGCTGGAGGAGGTGGCACGGGTAGGGTGCCTTTCGCGGTACCACTTCCATCGGGCCTTTGTGCGGTTATGTTCTAAGAGTTCTGCAAAAGCAAAGAGGGCCATGGTAAGCCTTTCTGATCCGTATCGCAGCGGAAGGAAGGAAAGGACCAATGACCCGAAAGAAGGATACCGCGAACCGGGTGGACTGGAAAGCGGTGATGGCGGAAGACTCCGATTTCATGAAGGCGCTGGTGCAGAGCGTCGTGCAGCAGGTACTGGATGCCGAGATGGAGGAAACGCTCTGTGCGGCGCGGTCGGAGCGCACCCCGATGCGCACCGGCTATCGCAGCGGCTCCTATGTCCGTGGGCTGGTGACGCGGGTCGGCCGCATTGAGCTGCGCGTGCCGCAGGACCGGCAAGGGCGCTTCCGGACCGAGGTCTTTGAGCGCTATCAGCGCAGCGAAAAGGCGCTGGTCGGGGCGCTGGCCGAGATGTACGTGCAGGGCGTGTCGACGCGCAAGGTGAAGGCGATCACCGAGGAACTATGTGGGCATGAGTTTTCGGCCTCGACGATCAGCCGGATCAACCAGACGATGGACGAGGAACTGGAGAAGTTCGCGACGCGGCCGCTGGAGGAGGACTATCCGTTTCTGATCCTGGACGCGCGCTACGAAAAGGTGCGCGAGGACGGCGTGATCCGGAGCCGGGCGGTGCAGGTGGCGATCGGGGTGAACTGGGACGGGCGGCGCTGCATCCTGGCCGTGGAACTGGCCAACCGGGAGAGCGCGTCGAGCTGGCGCGAGTTTCTGGTGAAGCTGCGGCAGCGGGGGCTGCGCGGAGTGGAACTGGTTGTCAGCGACGATCACGCGGGCCTGAAGCGTGCGATTGCCGAGGTCGTGCCGGAGGCCGCCTGGCAACGGTGCTACGTGCACTTCCTGCGCAATGCGCTGGACCATCTGCCGCGCAAGGCCGACGACGATTGTCTGACCGAGTTGCGCTGGATCTACGACCGCCGCAACCTGGCCGAGGCGCGGCAGGATCTGGCGGCATGGCTGAAGAAGTGGGAATCGCGCTACGCCAGATTGTGCCAGTGGGTGGAGGAGCAGATCGAGGAGACGCTGACGTTTTACCGTCTGCCGCAGGCGCACCACAAGCATCTGAAGTCGACGAACATGCTGGAGCGACTGAACGAGGAGCTCAAACGCCGGACCCTGGTGGTGAGGATCTTCCCGAACGCGGCGAGCTGCCTGCGGCTGGTGCGAGCGCTGGCGGTGGAGATCCACGAGGACTGGGTGGAAGCGACGCGCTATCTGAACATGGAGGAGCTGAAAGAGCACAAGAAGCAGCTACTGCGCGATATACAGCCCGCCGCCTGAAGGCGGCCGGGGGTGACTACAGGGTTGAGTGGAGGCGGGGACTCGCTGCCCCCGCCTCCACACCTCCACCCCCGCTCAACCAGAAGGCTCCATGAAGCTCAGTGCTTTTGCAGAACTTGACAGACACAACTCTTTGTGCAGGTATTCGGCCAGACGCCACACTCCTACCTGACCGAATTGCGGCTGAGCCGGGCCCACGCTCAATTGCGTGCGGGGCTACCGGTGACGGAAGCGTGGCTGGCATCGGGATTTGACAATCCTTCGGCCTTCAGCCGTGCCTTTCGCCGGGCCTACGGCCTCACTCCGTCCGCAGTCCGCCGAGCCTGAAATTCGCAAGATCGGCACAGTCTTTCCGCGTCGCGCGGGCTATCGTGGACCTCATGAAAAGAGCTGCCTTTTTGTTGTTGCTGCTGGCTTCCGCCATGGTGGCACAAACTCCCCCTGAGACCACGAAAGGACGACTTATGCCGCGGAACGAGAATTTGCCTTCAACGGTTTCCCTTGTGATGTTTGGAGTCGACAATCTGGCGCGATCGGTCGCATTCTACCGCGACGTGGTTTCGTTGCCGCTGCGGAACTCCTCGGAAGAGTTCGCCTTCTTTGCGGCCGGGCCTGTGACGCTCGCCTTGAGTGCTCCGCTAGGGCGCGCGGTCCAGCCCAGAGCGGGCGCCATGGAACTCGTATTCTCCGTACCCAGTGTCAGTGCGTCGTTTGCGACGCTGAGCGAGCGCGGCTGCCCTTTCGTCCAGCAACCACGGGAGGCATTCCCAGGGTCCTGGGCCGCCACGTTTATTGATCCTGACGGACATCGCCTGACGATTCTCGGCCCCAGGTGACTTGGCGCGGCCGAGTGGAGGGCCGGATACTATTCAAATGAACCGGAGTGGCGGCCCGATGCGTCATTCCTTCGAGGGCGCGATCTTGCGCGCCCAGGCTGGGACCGATGCAGAAGTGCTGGGCTCTATTGCTGCTGCTGGCTACCGTGGCGAAGGCCGATCACCGGCTGGATCGGAACGAGATCCGCACGCCGGCTCCGATGCCGCCCGGCAGCCTGTTCATCGTCGGGTTCCTGGGCGCGTGGGAGCATTGGGACAACGACAAACGGAGTGTCCGGAAGCTGGCGCTGGACCTGCGCCGGAAACAGATTCCGGGCGTCTATGTCGAGACGGCGGGCAACCACGACCGGAAGACTGTCCGGAAATTCGTCCTGGAAGCACTGGATCAGAACAGCAACCGGAAACTGGAGGCGGCCGAGAAGAAGAGCGTCGAGTTCATCTGTTACGGCCAGAGCTTCGGCGGCGCGGCCTGTGTGCGGCTGGCTTCGGAGTTGAAGAAGCAGGGCATTCCCGTGCGGCTGACTGTCCAGGTGGACAGCGTCGGGCACGGCGACGACTGGATCCCATCGAATGTCTCGCGAGCGCTGAATCTGTATCAGCACGATCCGGGCCCGATCCAGGGCGAGGGTCATATCAAGGCGATGGATCCGGCGCGCACGACGATTCTGGGGAATGTGCGGTTCACGTATCTGTTCCGGACGGTGGATATGTCGGACTACCCGTGGATCAGCCGGCGCATGGGCGTGTCGCATTGGAAGATGGACAACGATCCAGTGGTGTGGAAGAGCGTGGAAGCCGCGATCCTGGCCGAGATTGCGGCGTGGTCGGCGGGCCGGGCCATCGCCAGCGCGAAGTGAGGAGAGATCGCCGATGCCGCTGCAGAACCGTGTGACCCCGGAAGGGCTGTTGATCGCGACAGAGGCCCGGGGCACGATGATGGGCAATCGCGGCGGGGCGATCCACAACGAGAAGAGGCAGATCGTGCGGCCCTTCAAGAGCCGGCAGTGGATCACGTGCCTGCTGGAATTTAAAGGCAGGCAGCGTGTGGTGATGACGCCGCGGTTGTACACCGAGCTGTTCTTCCTGGACGAAGCGACGGCGTTCGCGGCCGGGCACCGGCCGTGCGCGGAGTGCCGCCGGGCGGATTTCCTACGGTTCCAGAGCGTGTGGCCGGGGCGGGTTGCGGGGGAGAAGCTGCTGGTGGACGCGATTGACCGGGTGCTGCACGCGGAGCGGATGGACGCCGATGGATCGAAAGCCACCTACCGCGAGCCTCTGGAACTCCTGCCCGATGGGACGTTTATCCGGCAGGAAGGCGGCTTGTACCTCGTGCGGGGCAGTTCGCTGCTGGAGTGGTCGCCGTCGGGCTATGTCGGGCGGCAGGAGCGCAGGAATGGAGTGATGGCCGAGGTGTTGACGCCGTGGTCGATGGTGGCGTGTTTCCGGTCCGGGTATGTGCCGGGGGTTCACCTGTCGGCGGCGTTGCTGGGATAGTTCCAGAAGAAGAAGGGCCGCGGCCCCCAAGCGGGGAACGCGGCCCTTTCTTCGACTATGGTGCGAACTACGCGGTGCGGTTGGCTTCCGCGGAACCTTCGCTCTTCGCGATGGCCGCCTGGGCAGCCGCGAGACGGGCGATCGGCACACGGTAGGGGGAGCAGGACACGTAGTCCATGCCGACCTGGTAGCAGAACTCGACGGAGCTCGGGTCGCCGCCGTGCTCGCCACAGATTCCGATTTCCAGTTCCGGGTTGGTGGAACGGCCGGCATCCACTGCGAACTTGATCAGCTTGCCGACGCCTTCGCGGTCGATGACGCCGAACGGGTCGTTCTTGAAGATCTTCTTGTCTTCGTACTCCTTCGAGAACTTCGTATAGTCGTCGCGGGAGAGGCCCATTGTGGTCTGCGTCAGGTCGTTGGTACCGAACGAGAAGAACTCGGCTTCGGTGGCCACGCGATCGGCGGTGAGAGCGGCACGCGGGATCTCGATCATGGTGCCGATCATGTACTTCTGCTTCTTGAGGCCGGCCTTGCCCAGAACTTCCTCGGCAATGCCCTTGACGATCTTCTTCTGGTTCTCGAGTTCCTCGACGCCGCCGATGAGCGGAATCATGACTTCGGGAATGACCGTCTTGCCTTTCTTCGCAACCTGAACGACGGCTTCGAAGATGGCGCGCGCCTGCATTTCGGTGATCTCGGGATAGGTGATGCCGAGACGGCAGCCGCGGTGGCCGAGCATGGGGTTGAACTCATGCAGCTGTTCGACGCGGTGCAGCAACTGGGGCAGCACGGTCTTCAGCGACTTCACGTCGGGCGCGAAGTTCTTGTAGCGGGCCAGCATTTCCTTCTTGGTCTTGAGGTCGGCCGAAGGGAGCTTGGCGAGGTCGACCATCAGCTCTTCGCGCTTGGGGACGAACTCGTGCAGCGGGGGATCCAGGGTACGGATGACCACCGGGAAGCCGTTCATGGCTTCGAACAGGCCGGCGAAGTCCTTGCGCTGCATGGGCAGCAGCTTGGCGAGCGCCTTGGTGCGGTCCTTCACGTTGTCGGTGAGGATCATGGCCTGGACGTGCGGCAGACGGTCTTCGGCGAAGAACATGTGTTCCGTGCGGCAGAGACCGATGCCTTCGGCTCCGAACGCACGGGCAGCCTTCGCGTCGCGCGGAATGTCGGCGTTCGCACGAACACCGAACTTGCCGCGGAACACATCGGCCATCTTCATGAACTTGGCGAAGACGGGTGAATTGGGATCCGGATCCTTGGTGGCAGCCTGGCCGAGATAGACTCCGCCGGTGGCGCCGTCGATGGACACCCAGTCGCCTTCCTTGATGGTGACAGTCTTGTCGGCCGTCTTCACGGTCGCGACCTTACCGCGCTCGTTGATCGAGATGGCGCCGCAGCCGACGACGCAGGGGACGCCCATGCCGCGGGCCACAACGGCCGCGTGGGAGCTCTTGCCGCCGACGGCGGTGAGGATGCCCTTGGCGGCGTCCATGCCGTGGATGTCGTCCGGCGTGGTCTCTTTGCGGATGAGGATGACGGGGGACTTGGCCGACATTTCGACGGCGTCTTCCGAGGTGAAGGCCAGGCGGCCGACGGCGGCGCCGGGGGAGGCGTCGATACCGGTGGCGAGCTTGGTGAGGGACTTCAGGGAAGCGGTGTCGAACACGGGGTGCAGCAGTTGGTCGAGCTGAGCCGGGGCGACGCGCATGACGGCGGTCTTCTCGTCGATGAGGCCTTCCGCCACCATGTCGACGGCAACCTTCACAGCGGCCGGGCCGGTGCGCTTGCCGTTGCGGGTCTGCAGCATCCAGAGGACGCCTTCCTGCACGGTGAATTCGAAGTCCTGCATGTCCTTGTAGGACAGCTCGAGCTTCGACGTGATGTCGCGGAGCTGGTTGTAGACGTCCGCGTTCCAGGCCTTGAGCTCGGAGATGGGGGACGGAGTGCGGATGCCGGCGACGACGTCTTCGCCCTGGGCATTGACGAGGAATTCGCCGTAGAACACCTTCTCGCCGCTACCGGGGTCACGGGTGAAGCCGACGCCGGTGGCGGAGGTGTCGCCCATGTTGCCGAAGACCATCGCCTGGATGTTGCAGGCGGTGCCGAGACGATCGGAGATCTTCTCCATCTTGCGGTAGTAAGACGCCTTGGGCGCCCACCAGGACATAAACACGGCGTTGCGGGAGAGCAGCAACTGCTCGCGGGCGTCCTGCGGGAAATCGCGCTTGGCTTGCTTCTTGAAGATCTTCTTGAACTCTTCGACGATGACCTTGAGGTCGTCAGCGGTCATCTCGGTGTCGAGCTTGTACTTCTTCTTTGCCTTGAGGGTATCGAAGGCATGATCGAAGTGCTCCATCTCGACGCCGAAGGCCACTTCGCCGAACATCTGGATGAAGCGGCGATAGCAATCGTACGCGAAGCGCGGATTGCCGGTCTTGTCGGACAGCCCCTTGGTGGTCTTGTCGTTCAGGCCCAAGTTGAGAATCGTGTTCATCATGCCGGGCATGGAGAACTTCGCGCCGGAGCGCACGCTCAACAGCAGCGGGTCCGCCGCATCGCCCAGCTTCTTGCCCATCAGGGCTTCCAGCTGATCCAGAGCTTTCCAGATCTGCTCGTCGACTTCCTTCGGCACCTTCTTGTCATTGTCGAAGAAGACGTTACAGACGTCGGTGATGATGGTGAAACCACCGGGCACCGGCACGCCAGCTCGACACATGGAGGCAAGGCCCGCGCCTTTGCCGCCGAGCTGGTCTTTCATCGTGCCGTCGCCCTCAGCGGTCCCGCCGCCGAAGGAATAAACGTATTTGCTCATAGCGCTATCGTGCTCCTGAATTTTCTCAGCAGAATAATGAGTTCATTCGGTCGTTGATGAGGTCACGATCTCCGAAAAATCGGCGATCGAGGAAACTTCGTTGTAGAGCCCGCCCAACAGGGCGAGCCGGTTGTCGCGAACGGCCGGATCCGGCGCGTTCACCAGAATCTTGTCGAAGAAGTGATCCACTGCCGGCTTGAGGGTGGAGATCACATTGAGCGAAGCCATGTAGTCTTCCGACTGGCGGTAGACGGCCACCTTGGCCAGCACCTTGGTCGTTTCGTCGAAGAGTTCGCGTTCCGCGCCCTCTTCGAGCAGCGCCGGGTTCACGGTGCCACACTGCCAGCCGGCCTGTTTGAGAATGTTGCGCATGCGCTTGAACGCCGCGGCCAGGGGTTCGAACTCCTCAGTCTGGCGGACCAGCTTCAACGCATACAGCCGCGATTCGATGTCGACCAGGTCCACGGGCCCGGCCGCCAGCACGGCGGAGAGCTCGTCGTACGCGTAGTGCCGGACTTCGCGGAAGTAGTAGCGCACACGGTCGAGCAGAAACTCCCAGATCTGTTTGGCCAGCTTCAGCTCGCCGTCGGCCGCGCGATCCTCTTTATAGTCGGAACGGATGCGCAGGAAGGTCCGGTTGGTCTCTTCCGCGCCCTCGTTCACGAGCTTCTTGAGGTTCAGCCGCAGCCGGCCTTCGACGATCGTCTTCACGATGCCTTGTGCCGCGCGGCGCAGTCCCAACGGATCTTTCGAACCGCTGGGGATCATGCCCAGCGCGAAGCAGCCTTCCAGCGAATCGAGCTTGTCGGCGATGGAGAGGATCTTGCCATAGTCGCTCGACGGCACTTCGGACTCCATGCTGGCCGGTTCGTAGTGCTCGTAGATCGCCTTCCAGACTTCGTCGGGCTCGCCCTGCACCTTGGCATACAGGCCGCCCATCACGCCCTGGAGTTCGGTCAATTCCTTGACCATCTCCGTCATGAGGTCGGTCTTGCAGAGTTCGGCGGAGCGGCGCGCCAGCCGGGTGTCGAGATTGAGGGCCGCGGCGATGCGGCAGACTCCGGCTTCGACGCCCAGGCGCTTGTCCTTGTAGGAACCAAGCTTGGCCTGGAACGTGACGTTCGCCAAGTCCTCGACACGGTCGGACAGCTTCTTGCTTTGATCCTGGTCCCAGAAGAAGCGGGCGTCGTTGAAACGGGCCTCCAGCACGCGCTCGTTGCCCTTCACGACGTAGCCCTTCTTGTCGGCCTTCATGTTCATGATGGCCAGGAAGTGGGGAGCCATCCTGCCCTCGCCGTCCCGCATCGTGAAGTAGCGCTGGTGATGGCGCATCACGGTGGAGAGGACTTCCTGCGGCAGGGCCAGAAACTCGGGATTGAAGGAGCCCAGGATCGGGGTCGGATACTCGGTGAGGTACACCAGATCGTCCAACAGAGAATCGTCGGCGATCAGTTCCAGGCCTTTGCCCTTGAGCAGTTTTTTGATGCCGTCCTGGATCCGCTTGCGGCGTTTCGCGGCGGACAGGATGACGCCGTTCTTCTCCAGGCGCTCTTCGTAATTGGTGTGGTCGAAGGCGATCTCGTCGGCGCCCATGCGGCGGTGGCCGCGGGAGAGCGTGCCCGACTGGACGCCGGCCAGTTCGAACTCCACAACGGAGTCGCCCAGCATGGCGACGATCCAGCGGATGGGCCGGATGAACGTCGTGCCGCCCTTACCGGTCCAGTACATGGCCTTGGGCCACGGGATCTTCGAGATCAGCGTGGGCAGCGCTTCCGCCAGGATCTGCCGGACCTCGCGGCCCTCGATCTTGCGGCTGAGGGCGAAGTACTCACCCTTGGGCGTCACTTCGGTGGAGAGATGCTCCACCGTGACTCCGTTCTTCTTGGCGAAGCCCATCGCGGCGCCGGCGCCCGCGGACTTGGGCGGTCCCATGACGAGTTCGACACGATCGGCCTGCCGCTCGGGCAGTCCGGCCGCACGCAGGACCAGCCGGCGGGGGGTGCCATCGAACTTGAGATCTCCGGGCACCAGTTGATGCGACTGGCACAGCTCCAGGAACAGGCGTTCCATGTCGCCCAGCGCGGGCACGATCATCCAATGCGGAATCTCTTCCACACCGAGTTCGAGGAGGAATGGCTTCAAGTCGCTCATTGGGCCACCTCGACGGCGTTCAGAAGAGTCTGCTGATCCACCCAGGAGGTGGCCACGCCGACCGCCAGTTTGCGGACCCTGGCGATGACGCCGACGCGCTCAGTCACCGAGATGGCGCCGCGCGCGTCCAGCAGGTTGAAGGTGTGAGAACAGTTCAGCACGTGGTCGTAGGCGCTGAGCAGCGGGAAGCGCTTCTTGTCGTACGCGTCCTTTTCAGGATCCAGGCCGCGGAACTCGTCGATGAGCCGCTGCGACTCCGCCTCGTGCAGGTCGAAGAGCTTCCAGAGCATGCCGACGTCCGCCTTCTCAAAGTTGTAGACGGAGAACTGCTGCTCGTCGCGGAACCGGACGTCACGATAGGTCGTGCCGGCAACCCATTCGATGTCGTAGACCGACTTGCGGTCCTGCAGGAACCCGATCAGCCGTTCCAGGCCGTAGGTCAGTTCGGCGGGCACCAGATCGAGATCCACGCCGCCGCACTGCTGGAAGTAGGTGAACTGGGTGATCTCCTGGCCGTCCATCATCACCTGCCAGCCGATGCCCCAGGCACCGAGGGTGGGTGATTCCCAGTTGTCTTCCTCGAACTTCAGGTCGTGCTGGTCGAGCTTGATGCCGATCGCTTCAAGCGACTCCAGATAGAGATCGAGGACATTCGCCGGGGCCGGCTTCAGAATCACCTGCAGTTGCGAGTGCTTGTAGAGCCGGTTCGGGTTTTCGCCATAGCGGCCATCCGCCGGGCGGCGGGACGGCTGCACATAGGCGACGCTATAGGGTTTCGGGCCCAGAACACGGAGGAAGGTCTCGGGGCACATGGTGCCGGCGCCGACCTCGATGTCATAGGGTTCCTGGATGACACAGCCGTGCTTCGCCCAGAAGCGCTTCAGCTTGAAGATTGTCTCCTGATAGGAATCCATGCGGGGAACTTAGAGAGCCTCCATAAGGGGGACGGTGAGGAGCTTGCGCTCGATATGCGATTCGATCTCGCGGTAGAGGAAACGGCGCAGGTCGGCCGCCGTATCCTTGGTCCAGTCGATGGCGGCCAGGTTCGCCACGGGATGGACGGCCATGGTTTGAGCCAGTTCCCGGCTGGCGGCGCTCACCCGGAGTTCGGGTAAGAAGCCCGACAAGCGCACAGCCCAGAACGTGAAATACATGATGGTGCGCCAAACCGCCGCCGGCCTCTGATCCAGCGCCGCCGCGCGCAATTCGGCCAGCACGGCGCCAATCAGCCGGTAGAACCGCTCGTTGGGTTCCGAGGGCGGTAGCAAGTGGTCGCACACCTCCGCGAAATAGTCGAGCGCCACGCCGGCCTCGTATGAACTGGACAGACCGAACTGCGTCTGTATCAGTTCCACGGAGTCAATCCGGACCAACTCGGCGCCCTCCCGCTGGTAGTAGGAAATCCTGACCTGCGAGAGTCGTTCCAACGAAGATCCGAAGGGACCTTTCGGCTTTCGAGCCCGCTTGGCGACGCCCCGCAACTTGCCCTGATCGCGAGTGTCGAAACTGACAATCAGGTCCCCTTCCTGAAAAGGGTAAGTGCGGAGGACGAACGCCTCACTGACGCGTGCCGGCATCGCTGGCGCTCAAATTCCTTCTCAGGTTATCACACTGAGACGTCTGAATTGGCAGGGCTTTCATGCACTCTATCCGCATGGGTTCATTGCGCACGGCCGGCGCCGTCACTAGTGCCGCACCCAGCGGTCAAACACGCCGATGACGGGCAGGACGTTGTACTGCGGATCGAAGAACCCACGCCGCTCCAGGCCGCCGGTCACGGCCGGCTCCCACCAGAAGACGCCTTTGCCCAAACCATTCGGAGTAGCCACCACCAGACGCTGGACCTCTTCCAGGAAAGCGGCCTGTCCTTCGGGCGTTTCCGGGAACGGGCCGGGCCGTTTCAGATACTCGCCCGGGCGGCAGTTGTAGGCGACTTCCACGAGCATGATCTCTTTTCGATATTCCTTCGCCATGAAGTCCAGGTTTTCCTTCAGATCCAGCAATGACCCGTGCCACCAAGGGTAATACGACTGCCCAATGACGTCATAACCAATGCCATAGCGATGGAACTCGTCAAAGAATTCCTTGGTCGCCTGCCGGTCGCCGCCCTTGTCGATGTGGATCATGATGCGCGGCCTGGCGCCATTGCCCCGCCCTGCATCCACGCCATTGATCCCGGCCCGCACCAGATCGGCGAAGGCGTCCCAGTTGTCGGGCAGCTTGCCGTCCGGCCACAGCATGTCATTGGAAACCTCATTGCCTACCTGGACCATGTCCGGAAGGACACCGGCTTCCCCGAAGGCCCGCATGGTGTCCCGGGTGTACTCAAACACCGCCTGGACGAGCTGATCGTGGTTGAATCCCTCCCACGCCTTGGGGATGAACTGTTTGCCGGGATCGGCCCACGTATCGGAGTAGTGGTAGTCCAGCAGGAACTTGTAGCCCAGAGCCTTGGCTGCCTTCGCCGTGGCGATGGTGTATTCGAGATTGTTCGGCAATTCCGTGGGAGTGTGGAACAGCCGCAGCCGGATCCAGTTGTAGCGGTGATCCTTGAAGATCTGGAGGCCCGGCTTAGGTTCCCCATTCTCCTTGAACTGCGTGCCTCGATCCTCAGCCTGTTTCAGGAACGACAGGTCGGCACCCACGGCGTAATCGGACGCTTTTGCGCTGATCCCGGCCAGCAGGACCAATCCGGCAAACATGCGGAGCATGCGCGACTCCTCTCACGGGCACACTACCACAGCCCCGCCGCGTTACATGCCCAATTGCCACGCCAGGAAGGAGAAGGTGTCGGTTTCGTCCTCGATGATCTGGGTCACCGGCTTCCCGCCGGAGTGGCCGGTCTTTGTGTCGTAGAGCAGCAGCACCGGCAGCCCGGAGGAGGTCGCGGCCTGGACGCGCGCGGTCATCTTCCTGGCATGCAGCGGAGCCACGCGAGTATCCGAATCGCCGGTGACGAAGAGGACGGCCGGATACTTCACTCCGTCCTTCACATTCTGGTAGGGCGAATAGCGAAGCAGGTATTCAAACTGGCGCGGGTCGTCGGATGAGCCGTACTCCGGCACCCACAGTCCGGCGACCAGGAACTTCTGATAGCGCAGCATGTCGAGCAGCGGCACCTCGCATACCACGGCGCGAAAGAGTTCCGGCCGCTGCACCATGGCGGCGCCCACCAGCAGGCCGCCGTTGGAACCGCCCAGGATGGCCAGTTTGCCCGGGCTGGTGTACTTCCGGCGGATCAACTCCTCGGCGGCGGCGATGAAGTCGTCGAAGACGTGCTGTTTCTGCGCCAGCATGCCGGCCCGGTGCCACTCTTCGCCGAACTCGGCTCCGCCCCTCAGATTCGCGCTCACCAGAATCCCGCCCTGCTCCATCCAGGCAACGCCGGCCGACCAGAAGTAGGGCGTAACGCTCACATTGAAACCGCCATAGCCGGTCAACAGCGCCGGGTTCGTTCCGTCCAGCCGCAGACCCTTCTTGTGGACGACAAACATCGGCACCCGGGTGCCGTCCTTGGACGAGAACCAGATTTGCTCCGATTCGAAGCCATTGCTGTCCACGGGCACCGGATTGCGGTACCAGGTGGTGCGCGCCAGATTCTTCGCGTCAAACTGCAGGACCATGGCTGGCGTGGTGAACGACTCGTAACCCACAAAGAACTCCTTCGAGCCCCAGTGGCCCGAGACGCCACCCAATGCCCCCAGGCCCGGCAGTTCCGCTTCTCCGGCGTAGCGGCCGTCCGACTCCAGCACCATCACCATCGAGCTCGCATTGCGTGTATACGACACCAGCAGGCGCTCTCCCGCCACGTCCAGGCTTTCGAGATTCCACGACGCTTCCGGCACGATCAGTTTCCAGAAGAACCGCTGGGGCTGTTCCGGACTCACGACGAACACCCTGCTCCGGGGCGCCTGCCAGTTCGTGATGAGAAAGAGACGGCCGCCGCTGACGAAGCCGTAGGTGCGGGCGTCGAGGTCTCTCACGATGGGCTGCGGCCTTCCACCCTTCAGGCGGTCCATCAGCCACACCTCGGTCCGGTTGCCGGCGGAACCCTGCACCATGTTCAGCGTCAGGAAGCGGCCATCGTCCGACAGATTCACTTCCAGGATGTACTCCGCGCCGAAGCCCTGGCCGAAGATCTGCTTCGGCTCGATGGTTTCGCGACCCAGGGGGCGGAAGAACGCCCGCGGACCTTTGCCGGGATCCAGGTCTGTGAAGTAGAGCCCGGAATGATCAGGCACCAGAAGCACGTTGATGTAGTGCATCGGGGGCAGGTGGTCCGGCAGAGGCTGCTTGCTGTCTACGTTCAACATCAGCACTTCAAACTCGTCCGCTCCGCCCTTTCGCACGCCAAAGGCGAGTAATTTGCCGTCCGGCGTGACGTCCAGCAGGTCGATGCTCACCGTCTCATCCTTGGAGACAGCGGCGGGGTCGACCAGGACCTCATCCGGCCCGTCCAGCGACCGGCGGACGCAGATGGCGGCCCGGTTCTCATTGGCGCCGCGCTTTTCGAAGAAGTACTTCCCGCCCCGTTCGCGAGGCAGGCCGGTGGTTTCCGTGCGGTGCAATTCGGTGAGCCGGGCCTTCCACCGCGCCCTCTGCGGCAGTGGATCGAGAGCGGCCCGCGTGTACTTCATCTGAGCGTCGATCCAGGCGCGCGTCTCCGGACTTTCCTGGTTTTCCAGCCAGCGGTACGGATCGGTCACGGCTGTGCCGTGCAAATTCTCGGTGACCGGGTGAACAGCGCTGGCCGGGGGCTTGTTCTGGGCCACGACGCAGAGCGCGCTAAGGAACACGAGCCAGAATCTCATGCGCAAAAGCGTAGCACGCTGCCGCGGGATCCAAATGATAGCCTGCTGACACAGGGAAATTCACCGCGCAATTGTGCTTATAATGCCCGCCAGGAGACAGCAATTGCAGGATCCGATTGTCGTATTTGACGATGTCCGGTTCGGTTACGGCCGGGCCGAAGTGCTGCACGGGATCTCATTTACCGTGGATCGCGGCACCATCATGGGGATGCTCGGACCCAATGGAGCGGGCAAGAGCACCTGCATCAAGCTGATCGCGGGCATTCTCACGGCGGGCCTGGGCGCCGTGCGGGTGGATGGACTGCCGCTGCCCGAGCGCGCGGTGGACGTGAAACAGCGCATCGGCTATGTGCCGGAGTCCGCCATGCTGTTCGAGTCGCTCACGGGCCAGGAATTCCTGGAGCTTTCAGGCCGTCTGCATGGTGTCGAGGAGCCGCTGCTGCAGTCGAGGATCTCCGCAATTCTCGAAACATTCTCTTTGACAACCGAAGCGGGCGACCGCCTGAACGCCTACTCCAAAGGCATGCGTCAGAAAATTCTGATCGCGGCCGCGCTGCTGCACAATCCGGATCTGCTGCTGCTGGACGAACCGCTCTCCGGCCTGGACGTCAACGCCGCGATCCTCATCAAGGACCTGCTCGCCGCCCTGGCCGCGGCTGGTAACACCATCCTCTACAGCTCGCATGTGCTCGATGTGGTGGAGAAGATCTGCGACCGGGTGATGATCATTCACCAGGGCAACCTGATCGCCAATGACACACCGGAAGCGTTGCGCGAGTCCACCAGCCAGGCAACGCTGGAGCAGGTTTTCCGCCAGTTGACCCACTCGGTGGATACGGATCCCGGAGTCGCGCGCATCGTCGACGCGCTCAGGCCATGAATACCCTCGCTCCTCTCCTGCGCCTGTGCGGTATCGACCCGGTGCGCTACTGGCTGCTGCTCGGCTTGTTCGGCAAGATCAGCGAACGGCGCGAGATGCTGGGCCATTTGGGCCGGGACGGCTTCACCCTGAAGGCCGCCACACTGCTCTACGCTGTTATGGCGGCACTGCTGAGCGTGCTGATGCTCCTGGCCCAGCGATCCCTGTCCGGCTACGCCGGAATCTTCCTCTTCATGACCGCCTTCCTGCTGTTCATCATCCTGTTGACGGAGACCAGCAACAGCCTGGTGAATCCCACGGAAGCCCTGGTCCTGGCACATCAACCGGTGGACGGCGCGACCTATACAGCGGCCAAACTCACACACCTGCTGCGCATCGTGCTCTACCTGGCGCCCGGCTTAAATGTGGTGCCCGCCCTGGTGGCCTTGTTCATACCCGGCTGTCCCTTCTACTACCCGCTGCTGCACCTGGCCGGCGCGCTGGCTGTCGGACTGTTCATCGCCCTGCTGTGCTGTTCGATCTTCGGCTGGCTGCTGCGCATCGCCCCTCCGTCGCGGGTGAAATCGTGGGGCCAGGCAATCGAACTGGTACCCCTGATCTTCCTCTCCCTGATGCAGTTTGCCCCGCGTGTGTTCACCCGCCTGCCCTTCCGGATCGCCCTGCCGCAGGACTCCACCTGGCGCAACACGCTCATCGCAGCTTTCGCCTTACTGGCGCTGGCGGTGGGCGTCTTCGGAATTCGGGCCCTCTCGGCGGACTTCCTGGTGCGCGTCTCGAGCATGGTGCAGGGACGCGGCACTCGCGCCCGCGGCAGCAGGCGGTCGCGGCTCGGCGATCTAGTGGCGAGGGTGTGCGGTGGCCCTCCGGCGCGGGCCGGCTTCCACTATGTCTCGGCTATGATGTGGCGAGACTGGCAGTTCCGCCGCCAACTGGTGCCGATGCTGCCCATGCTCATCCTCCCGTTCATAGAGATGCGCCGTATCCCTTCCGCCAGCGTGTTCGCCCCCGGTTTCTCGCCCGTCCACCTTGTGCCGCACGTTATCGGCGCCCTGCTATTCTTCATCAGCACCCTGCTTGTTTACGGCGCTGACTACAAAGGCACCTGGATCTTCCTGTTGGCCCCTTCCGGCAGCCTGCAAGGCATTGCGAATGGGACCCACGCCGCCTTGTGGACGCGCATCATCCTCGCGCCGCACGGGATCCTGATGCTGGCAACAGCCTGGTTTTGGGGACCGCTGGACGCGTTGCTGTTTGTGGCGTTCAGCATGGCGATGGCCTCGTTCTATCTCGGCCTGGAGCTGCGGCTCATCGAAGGATTGCCGTTCAGCAAACAACCCGAAACCACGCGCGGCCCGTTCATGGTGCCCCTGATGCTGGGCGGCGGCCTCGTCATGGCTGCCATCGTCGCGGTTCAACACTTCGTGATCTTCCGCTCGCGGCTGGCTGTCCTGGGCGCAACCGCGATTGTAGCCGCCGGTGCCTGGGCCGTCACGCGCGTTTCCCTGAAAGCGCTGGGGAATCCATTCGATTCCACCTCGGCCTGGCCTCCGCCGAATCCGGCACGATTTACCACGAGATCAACTGATGAGTTCAGCCCGGGTCACTTCGTGTTGACCCGGAACTTCTCCACGCGGTGAAAGGTCAGGAAGTTCGCATCATGCCCGCGCGGCGCTCCGCCGTCTTCGTCATCGAACGCCGTGCGCGACGCCACGATCAGATCCTCGCCATCGAACTGCCAGTCAACATACTGGAATGCGTGCTTCTCCACATCCGGATGCGATAGCACGATCCGCTCCACGGTCCAGTGCCGCAGATCCGGCGACGAAATCAGCGCCAGCGTATTCCGCACCGAGGCCGGATCCTTGGCTGACCGCTCATACTTCTCCAACGCCGGGTTCGACAGTGTCCAGTAGCGCTTGCTCTTCTTGTCCCAGCGGATGGTGAACTTCTTCGCCCCGCCCGGGAATGGCACCAAGCCCTCGAACTCGAACTTTCCGCCCTTCAGCTTGACGATGGCTGCCTTCTCGAGATTGGCGACCCGCAGGATATCCAGCATCTCACCCTTGCGATCGACGATCGCGTTGCCTTCCAGCCAGTGGTCGCCTTCCCCAGCGAGCTCCTTCGGATACCGCATGCGCTCCGTCTTGGTCCAACTCTTTGGGTCCATCAAATCCGACTTCAGCGGAGCCGAGATCAGGAACGCTTCGAAGAAGCCCCACTTACCCTGCGGATGAAACTCAAAGCCGCGCCACAGCCGGCCGCCCTTCTCTGCCATCGGCACCGGAGCCGTGTGGTAGCCGGTATCCTCCGTGAGGAACGCCGGAGCGCTCCACGTCACGCCCCCATCCGCCGATTTGCGGATCACAATGCGCCCGTACTCATACGTCGTCCCCATCAGGTAGAGCTGCCCGCGGTGCATAAACAGGTTCGACCAGAACTGATCGGAAAACTCGGCCGTCTTCGTCCAAGTCTTGCCCCGATCGGTGGAGCGGAACACGCGCGACACCGCCGACGTTGATTGTGTCGACCCCTTGCCGAAGAAGTCATGCGATGCTACGTACGACCCGCCGGGCACAATTGCGATGGACGGCGATCCAATGTATTGCTGCGTCTTCCCCGGATGATGATCGATCACCACGCCGGGCGGCGCCGTGGCGGCCTGGCTCCACAGCAAAAGGAGTGCAAGAATCATGGTGACGATTATCCTTCAATTGACTGCCCGATCCGCGATAGGCTGTACCCACTACCCGAGGAGATGAGCCCATGTCGAGATGCTCCGCCTTCGTCCTCCTGAGCCTGGCCGCGGCCGCTTTGGCCTTCGGCGAGGAAGACACTCACCGCACGCTGGCTATCGGTTCTCCAGCGCCCAACTTCTCCCTGCCCGGCATCGACGGTAAGACGCACCAGCTCAGCGAGTACTCGTCCAGCCCGATCCTGGCCATCGTCTTCACCTGCAACCATTGCCCCACGGCCCAGCTCTACGAAGGCCGCATTAAGAAACTGGTCAGCGATTACTCCGGCAAGGGTGTCACGTTTGTCGCCATCCAGCCCAATGCGGCTGATGCCGTGCGCCTGAACGAACTCGGCTACACCGACGTGGGCGACACGTTCGACGACATGAAGATCCGCGCCGCCTATCGCCAGTTCAACTTCCCTTACCTCAACGATGGCGAGACGCAGGCAGTCGCCGAGGCCTATGGACCCAAGGCCACACCGCACGTCTTCGTCTTCGATGCCGAACGCAAACTGCGCTATGAAGGCCGCATCGACAACAGCCAGCGCGAATCGCTGGTGAAGATCCAGGATCTGCGCAACGCGCTCGACGCCATGCTCGCCGGCAAGCCCGTCGCCGTGCCGCACACACCCGTCTTCGGCTGTTCCACCAAATGGCGCTCCAAGCACGCCAGCCAGGTGGAGGAGATGAAGAAGATCGAAGCGGAGCCCGTCGCCGTCACCGCCGCCACCCTCGACGACCTCAAGAAACTGCGCGCCAATCCAACCGACAAGGTAGTGCTCGTCAACTTCTGGGCCACCTGGTGCGGACCCTGCATCAGCGAATTCCCCGCCCTGGAGACCACTTTTCGCATGTACCGCGGCCGCGACTTCAACCTCGTCACCGTCGCCACCAACCTGCCCGACGAGCGCGCCGGCGTCATCAAGGCGCTGGAAAAGCAACACGCCTCCAACACCAACCTGCAGTTCGCCTCCGACGACACCTACGCCATGCAGGCCGCCTTCGATGCGAAGTGGGAGGCCGGCGTCCCTTACACCATCCTGCTGGCGCCGGGCGGTAAAGTGCTCTATCAGAAGCAGGGGGAGGTGGACATTCTGGAACTGCGCCGCGTGATCCTGGGCAATTTGCCGGATCCCGACTATATCGGCCACCGCGCCTACTGGGCCGCCAAATAACCTTGCGCTCCGGCCAGCGCCGGATTCTTCCAGTCCGAGGCCGACAGGAACAGCAGCAGTCGCGCCTGCGCCCGGCTCAAGGCCACATTGATCAGCCGCGGACCCAGATCCTCGCGGCTCAGAAACCGGCCCGCCGCGTCCACCGGATCGAACAGGATGGTGTGACGCTCGCTGCCCTGCACCGCGTGCGCCGTCGTGATGAGGACACCGCCGCAGCCCTGCCGTCGCAGCAGATGCTCGATCAAGGCCCGTTGCGCGCGATACGGAGTCACCACCGCGATCTGCGACGGCCGCGCATCCCGCAACAATTGCGGCACCAGCTCGGCAATCGCCCGCGCCGACTCCTCGCGCACCAATCCCTGGTACAGCGGCGACCACAGCGCCTGGCTCCGCACCGGCGTCACCCGCAACTCGTGTCCCGCCCGCTCCGCATGCCATTGCGGACTGGCCAGCGCATCGCCCGCCACCCGCAGCCGTCCTTCATAGAACGCCTCGCTCACCAGCCGGCAGATCGGCTCCGCCATGCGTGACTGCTCATCCAGGAACTCCGTCGCCTCGCCCTGCTCCACCACGTCGAACGCCGTCCGCCCCAGCCATCGCACCGCCGGCCCATTCGACGCGGACGCCTTCACCACCGGAGCCAACTGCCTGGGATCTCCGGCAAACAGCGCCTTCCGCGCCAGCGGCAGCAGCGCCAGCGCGTGCGCCAGGCTCACCTGGCTTGCTTCGTCGAAGACGATCAAGTCATAGGCGCCCGTGTCCTTCAAATCCTGCACACCCATCAGTGCCCGCGCTGTCGTCATCGCCGCCAGCCGGGCCCGTTTCAAGGCCGCCAGGATCCGCGCCCGCAGCTTCGACCGCACCTTGCCCACCGCGTCCTTCCAGGTCGCATACGTCGGCCCGTCCGCCGGATCGGCCGACTGCGCCTCCAGCTTTGCCAGCGAGTCCAATAGATGCAGGCTGTGCGCCGGCAGCAGGTGTGGCCGAGTCACATACTGCGCTGTATCGAAGTTGGTCCCGATCCGCTGGCATACCGGACGCTCGCCGCGCTGCTCCAGTTGCTTATCCACGGCCAGCAGCGCCAGGTCCACCGCGGCGTTCGTATTCGCCACCAGCAGCACTCGCCCTTCCGGCCGCTGGAGCAGGAACTGCGCCAGCAGCGCGCCCAGCGTCGTGGTCTTGCCCGTACCCGGCGGCCCGTGCAGCAGCGAGAACCGCCATCGCGGCAATCCAAACGCCCGCCGCTGCGCCCGCCTCAGCCAGGGGTAGGCAGCATCGTCCAACCCCTCGCCGCCGGCCGGATTCGCGCCCGCGCGCATCGCTTCATACCACTCCAGCGCCTGCGCCGACCACTGCTTGTCCTGCCATAAGTCGGCCAGCTTTTGCAGGAACTCCGGCGGGTACAGGTAGATCTTGCGGCCCGCGCACGGCACCGCCGCACTGGGGCCGCGCAACCACAGCACGCCCTCTTCCGGCAGGATTGAGACGATCTCCGCCGCGCCCCTACCCGGGTCCGGCCACCACGCCCGCGCCCCTTCCAGCGACACGTCCAATTCGTCCGACACCACGCGCAGGCACCACAGCGGACCGTCCCGGTAGACCTCCTCCACCTCGCACTCCACCGGCCGCGCACCCGCCTGCCGCTCCGCCTGCACCGCCGCGCGGATCTCGTTCAACACCCGCTGATCCACCCGCGCACCCTCGGGCTCCGGCGTACTCACCGCCACCAGCGGATGCGTCCGCCGCGGCAGCGTCAGCGCGCCAAACGAGTCGAACCGGACCTCCACACGCTCGGTCCACGCCCGCAACACCGTACCGTGTCCAAATACCGCATGGCCCACCCGTGCGCCCGATATCGTCGCGGCCGCCATGTCATTGACTACAGTGCACATGAGGTTTTCAGTGTAAATTCTTACACTTATTCGACGCCTGTGCAAGGTCCGGGGCAATCGCCCGCATAGGATACTGGTTTCTGGATGTTGAATGCCCGTCGCGCTAATGAATTGATCCGCCGTTTCGCGGATCTCCGGGTCCTGGTCGCCGGCGACCTCATGCTGGATGAGTTCGTCTGGGGCAACGTCGCCCGCATTTCCCCGGAGGCCCCTGTGCCCGTTGTCGAGGTCACCGGCGAATCGTTCTACGCCGGCGGAGCCGCGAACGTCGCCCGCAACTTACGCGAGTTTACACCGCACGTCAGCGTCGCCGGACTCACCGGAGCCGACCCCGCCGGCGAGCGCCTCACCGGCCTATTGCGCGAGGCCGGCATCGACGCCACCTGCATCCTGGAAGACCCTGACCGCCGCACCATCGTCAAGACCCGAGTCATCGCCCGTCATCAACAGGTGGTGCGCATCGATCGCGATTCACGCCTCAAGCCCGACGAGCGTCAGACCCGCGATCTGTTTACCCGCCTCGAAGACGCCCTCAGCCGCTGCGACGCCCTGCTGCTGTCGGACTACGCCAAGGGCTTTCTCACACCCGAGGTCGCCGAGGGCTTGTGCCGTCTTGCCCAGGGCAAGATCATCACCGTCGATCCCAGCCCGAAGAATCCGCTGCCCTGGCAGGGCGTCACCGCCGTGAAGCCGAACCTGAAAGAGGCCCGCGCGGCGTCGGGGTTAGGAGACGAAGCGGAGCCGGAGGCGGCCGGCACGGAACTGCTGCGGCGCTGGGGCACGGAGATGGTCCTGCTCACCATGGGCGAACAGGGCATGCTGCTGTTCCATCAGGGCGAAGCGGTCTATCACACCCCCACCCGAGCCCGAGAGGTCTTCGACGTCTCCGGAGCCGGCGACACCGCCATCGCGGTCTTCACCCTGGGACTCGCCGCTGGAGCCACACCGCAGCAGGCCGCCGAACTGGCCAACCACGCCAGTGGGGTCGCCGTAGGAAAACTGGGCACCGCCACCGTGAATCCACAGGAATTGGAAGAGAGTGTACGGGAAACTCACGGGGAATAGCGCAGGTTCTTCACCGTCCCGCCCAAGCAGCCACGGAGTACACCCTCCGTACCATTGACGCGCGTGACAATTCTATCTACGATGCGCGCAGTGGCTTTATCTCGCTTTTCCGTACCATTGTTCTTCATAGCTGTTTCCCTTTTAGGGCAACCCGCCAGCGTGGGCGTTACCGTCAGCCCCGATGGCGCGCCTCGCAACGGAGGCCGGACGTCCACCAAGATCGTGGCCAAGGTAAACTCCGCGTCGCCACCCCGATCCGTCGTCCTCCGACTGTCCGATGAAGCTGGCAAAACCATCTCCACACTCGGTGCCATGCACGACGATGGCCTGAACGGTGATTCCGCCGCACATGACGGTGAGTACACGTTACAACTGACCCTCCCCATTGACAAGATCGGCGTCTACTACTTTCAAGCCCACGTCGAACTGCCGGCGCCACTTTCACCTCTCAGCTCCAAAGCGGCTCCATTCTGGGTGATGCACACGACCGAAATCAATGCGGACAACGATCTCGACGGCTCGAATGATGGGAACATGAACAAAGTAATTGTCGCAATTGAACTGGCCGGCATTCGAAGGCTGCGTTTGTACCGATCGAATTCCGCCAGCGGTCCATGGGTGGAAATCTTCCCATTCGGAAACAAACCATCCAACTTCGACGACGAGAACAGAGGGATCCCCCGGCTCTTCGATCCCGACAAGGCGGCCACAACACGGGATCGATACTACACGGTGACTGCCTACGACGCCGCGGGCATCCTGCGAAAGACTTACCGCCCGGTCTACATCCCGGCATATACGGAGAACGATCGTTTGCTGCGCCTGGTGGGGAACCCTGTCGAATCTCAGGTCGTGACCGCCACCCCCCGGCCGCCGCAGAGAAACGGGCAATAGCGCGAAAGCGAGAGCGGGCGGCAGGAGTACGCCGCCGGATACAGCGGCAGTTTGTTTTCCCAGGTCATGCGCCGTGGGCAATACGAGCGAAACCTGAAGAACCGGCGAGGATCGGTGCAGCCGCATCGCCCCCAAACACAGAAGCGGCGCCCCGGCCCTCAAGCCGGTGCGCCGCTTCGGTTCTGATGATGTATGTTAAACGCCTCTACTGCTTCTTCGCCTCGAACGGACGGCCCTCGCCACCTTCGCGCGCCGCGGTACCCTTCAGGGTGTCGCCGTCGACCGTTCCCTCATAGGTCGTCTTCATCTCACCGTTCTGCGTGGTCGTCGTCACGGTGAAAGAGAACTTGTTGCCGTCGATCTTGCCGTCCTTGATCTCGCTGCTGCGGGGCTCCCTGTCGCCCATCTTCATGGCGACCGAACCCGTCAACTTCCCACCGTCCGACTTCAGGTCGAACGTCTGGATAATGGTCATTTCGTTGCCATTGCGGCTCATCTTGCGCTCGGAAACCCACTTGCCGTCGATCGCTCCGGCCAGGGCCACGCCCGCAAGCATCAGAACACACACACAAAGAGTAGTGAAAGTTTTCATGGAACAGCTCCTGCAACAATGAAGGAGCCGTTGCCCGTGCCAAAGGTTACTGCGTGCCGACCTTTTTTGAATACATTGATGTCAGCCTGCCGGTCCCTATCGATCGGCCATTTACCTATCGTTTGCCGGAAACTCTGCGCCATCGCGTCGCTCCAGGATGCCGTGTCATCGTCCCGTTTGGGCCCCGTAAGCTCACCGGCGTCATCCTGCGCGCCCACAACGATCCTCCCTCCGTCACCACCAAGGAAGCTCTCCGCCTGCTCGATGCCGAACCCGTTCTGGAAGAGAAACTTCTGGCCCTCGGCCGGTGGGTGGCCGACTACTACTGCGCCCCCTTGGGTGAGGTGCTGCGGAGCATGGCCCCCCTCACCGGGGAGGTCCGCCATACTCGCGTCTGGGGCCTCACCGACAAGGGCCACGATGTCATCCGCCAGCTTCTCATCGGCGAACCCGGCAACGACACCGCCGTCGACCTGCTACGCATCCTGGAACAACGCGCCCTGTCCGAGACCTCCATCGAAAAGAAGTTCCCCGGCTCCAAAAAACTGCTCAAAAGCCTGGAGAAGAAGGGGCTCATCGAGCTCGAACAGAACCTGGCTGAGCGCGATCCCATGCGCGCCTCGGCCGCCCGTCTGCGCGTCGAGTTCCAGGGACGCCCCGCCGGCGTCAAACTCACCAAGCCGGAACGCGAGCTCGTCTCTTACCTTGAGCTCCACCCCGGCACCCACAATCTCGAGGAATTGAACACTCTGGTCAAGGACGCGTCCCAGGCCGCCCGCGCCATGGCCCGCCGTAATCTGCTCATCCTCAAGCCCGAGGCTCTGGCCGCCGACACCACCTGGGCGAAACCGCGTCATGATCTGAACACCGAACAAAAGGCCGCCTACGACGAAATCCGCAAGGCGCTGGACACCGGTCACTACCAGACATTCCTGTTGCGCGGCGTCACCGGCTCCGGCAAAACGGAGGTCTACCTCAGCGCCATCGAAGCAGCCTTGCAACTCGACCGTGGAGCCCTCCTTCTGGTCCCCGAAATCGCCCTCACGCCCGCCATGGCCGGCCAGTTCTACTCTCGTTTTGGCGATCAGGTCGCCATCCTCCACTCCGCGTTCAACGACAGCGAACGCGCCGAGCAGTGGCGGCGCCTGCGCAGCGGTATCGCCAAGGTCGGCGTCGGCACCCGTTCCGCTGTCTTCGCTCCCGTCGCGAATCTTGGCCTGATCATCGTCGACGAAGAGCACGACCAGAGCTACAAGCAGGAAGAGACGCCGCGCTACAACGGCCGCGACGTGGCCATCGTCCGCGCGCGTGAAGCCAAGGCCGTCGTAGTCCTCGGCTCCGCCACGCCCAGCCTGGAAAGCCGCTACAACGTCGAGCGGGGCAAGAGCCGCCTGCTAGAACTCCCCGTCCGCGTCGGCGACCGCCCCATGCCCTCGGTCGAACTCATCGACATGCGCGAGGAGTTCCTGGAGACCCGCCAGAACGGCCTCTTTTCCCGTAAACTGATCGAGGCCATCGGGGCCAAGATCGAAAGCGGTGAGCAGACGGTACTGTTGATGAACCGCCGCGGCTTCTCCGCTTCAGTAGCCTGCCGCTCCTGCGGTGAACGCATCCAGTGTGTCAACTGCGCCGTCGCCCTCACCTTTCATCGCCGCGACAACCGCCTGCTCTGTCACTACTGCAACTACGCCCAGCGTGTGCCGCAGGTCTGCCCGAGCTGCGGCAGCGAACACATCTACTTCCTCGGCAGCGGCAGCGAGAAGGTGGAGGACGAACTCCACCGCCACCTGCCGCGCGCCCGCATCGCACGGCTGGACCGCGATACCGTCACTGGCAAGAATCGCTACGAGCAGATCTTGGGCGGATTTCGGGAAGGCAACTACGATATCCTCGTCGGGACGCAGATGATCGCAAAAGGCCACGACATACCGAACGTCACGCTCGTCGGCGTGGTCTCCGGCGATATCGGTCTGGCCATGCCCGACTTCCGCTCCGCCGAACGGGCCTTTCAACTGCTCACCCAGGTCGCCGGGCGCGCCGGCCGGCACTCACTGCCCGGCACCGTCCTCATCCAGACCATCAATCCCGATCACTATGCCATCCGCTGCGCCGCTGAGCAGGACTTCGGCAAGTTCTACGAGAAGGAGCTGCAGTTCCGCCGCCAGATGCGTTACCCTCCCTTCTGCGCCATGGCCAACGTCGTTGTGCGCGCCGAGAAGCAGGAAGACGCGCTACGGATGAGCGGCCAGATCGCCACCCAACTCGGCCTGCCCGAGGAGGGCATCAAAGTGCTCGGCCCGGCCGAGGCGCCGGTCCCGCGCCTTAAGAACGAATTCCGCTACCAGACGTTGATCAAAGCCGTCTCCCGGCCGAAACTGAACGAGATCCTGAAGCGCCTGCGGCAATATGCCCTCGACGACAAGTGGCCGGCCACGGCCCTGGTGGTGGATGTCGACCCCATGAGCCTTCTATGAGAGGTTGGGAACGCAACGCCGCCAATCTGTCCGCTTCGCTCTCCTTCTACGGCCCCGTGGAGATGCGCGGCGGTGTCAAGCTCATCACTTCGCCCGTCACCTACTCCGTCTTCAATATCGCCCTGCTCACTGACCCCGTCTCCGACCTCGAAGGCGAGATGGAACGGCGCATCCGGATCGCCGACGCACACTACGCCGCGCGGCAGCGCCAGTGGTCCTTCTGGGTCTGCGAGGACTTCCTCGCCGCCCGCACGGCCCGGCGCGTTCTGAAGATCTTCGAGAATGCCGGCCTCGTCTGCATCGCCGAATCACCCGGCATGGAAACGGAGGAGATGACCGCGCAGCGGCGCGAACTGCCTCAACTGGAGTACCGCAGGGTAGCGGACCGCACCACCCGCTCGGACTTCTCCCGCCTGGTCTCGCAGTGCTTCCACATCCCCGTTGCCATTTCTCAGAGGATCTACGAATCCGACGAGCCGTGGCACGCGCCGCTGGAGATCTGGCTCGGCTACTTCGACGGCTATGCCGTCACCAGCACAGCCGTGATCGAAGCCGCCGGAGCGTTGGGCATCTATTCGGTGGCCACACTGCCGGTCTGGCGCGGGCGCGGCATGGGCGAAGCCATCATGCGCCACGCCGTCGCCGACATGCGCGAGCGTGGTGTACGCGGCCCCCTCATCCTCCAGTCCTCACCGGCCGGAATCGATCTGTACCGCCGCCTTGGCTTCCGCCGCACCACCCGCTACTTCGTCTTCGCCACCACCTGATCCGGCAGCAGCCAGTGAGCCGGTTGCCGTGGATGCCCAGCATCCAGAGCGTGACGATCCGGGTTCAGGTGTGTGTCCTGGAACCGGGTCGGATACTTCAGCCCATAGCCCAACATACGATCGAAGCCGATGTGGGCAATCCAGATGATCGAAAGCGGCAGAATCGCCGGATGATTGGTTCCCAGCGAATAGAGCGCCAGTAACAGCGGGCCGGCATAGGTATGGAGCGCATTGTAGGCGTACGCGCCAACACGAGCATTGGCGAGGTAGCCGGCCATCCCGAGATCGGGCACAAGAAAGAGCAGCGCGAACAAGGTCCAGCTGCCATGATTCCAGTGGTACGCGAAGAGGCTCAGCGCCAGGATGCCGGCGCCCTCCAGGTGGAGCAGTGGTCGAGGGTTCACTGTCTCGTAGGACTGTCCTGGATGCCGCTACGATTCAGATCTTCCATACAAAGCAGCAAAGCACTGGAGTACTTCTGGACCGTCCGGAAATTGGGCAGGCAAGACGACGATCCGGCTCGTTCGGCCGTGATCAAAATGCCAGTGATACACTTGCGTTCGCATGAAAACCCTCGCTGCCTTTCTCATTGCCGTGTCGTTCACCAGCCCGGCCCAGGAACTCTATCGCAAGCAGCCGGACTCTCACACCCGGTGGGCTACATTTGAGAATCCGCTCGCCGCCAAGGGTCAGGCCGCCACAGAGAACAAGGGCGCCAAAGGCCGTCCGTTTGAACCGCTGGCCGCCGGGGAAACCAAAGCACTGCTGAACGTCCAGGGCAGCGGTAGCGTCCGACGCATCTGGATCACCATCTCCGATCGCGATCCCGCCACGCTTCGCGCCCTGAAGCTCGAGATGTTCTGGGATGGCGCCAAAACTCCGGCCGTCTCGGTACCCTTTGGGGACTTCTTCGGGGCCATTCATGGCCGTGCCGTCAAGCTGGAGAACGAGCTCTTCGCCAACCCTGAAGGCCGCTCGTTCAACTGCTACATCCCCATGCCGTTCCGCACAGCCGCACGCATCACGCTCACCAATGAATCGGGCCACAACGTGAAGCACCTCTTCTACGACGTCGATATCCTCACCACGGCGAAGCCCGATCCCGACGCCCTCTACTTCCACGCCATCTGGCGCCGCGAGCGGCCCACCGAACTGGGCCGCGACTTCGAGATCCTCCCGTTGGTGAAGGGGGACGGCCGCTTTCTCGGAACCCACGTCGGAGTCATCGCCGCACCCGACGTCACCGGTTGGTGGGGCGAGGGCGAGGTCAAGATGTTCATGGACGGCGACACTACGCAACCCACCATCGCCGGCACCGGAACCGAAGATTACATCGGCACCGGCTGGGGCCAAGGCCTCTTCCAGACCCGCTTCATGGGCAGCACCGTCGGAGACAAGGAGACTCGGCAGTACGCCTTCTATCGCTATCACATCCCCGACCCCGTCTATTTCCACCGCAGCCTGCGCGTGACCCTCCAGCAGATGGGCGGCGACAACAAAGCCAACGTTCTGAAGATGCTGGAACGAGGAGTGACTGTAAAACCCGTCAGCATCGACGTGAGCGGCCAACTTGTGCCGCTACTCACCAAACCGGCGGGCTACAACCTCGCCACTGACCCCGCTCCCGGTGACAGTTGGGTGAACATGTACCAGCGCCAGGACGTCAGCGCTGTGGCGTTCTTCTATCTGGACGCCCCGGAGAACGGGTTGCCGCGCCTCGCGCCGGCCACGGAACGGACGGCGGCCCTGCCGGTGGCAGCGCCAACGAAGTGAGAACGATTGCTGTTCCGCGGAGCGCCCGGATCAGGCGGAGACGGGAATCTGCGGGGACGTCTGCGCGGCCGCGCTCGTCACGCGCCGGAATCTGGCGCTGAAGCGGAAGGTCGAACCGGCTTGTGGCGTCGACTCCAGCGTGATCGCGCCGCCCATCATCTCCACAAGGCGGGTACAAATCGACAGGCCCAGCCCGGCGCCGCCATGCTGCCGCCGCAGCGATCCGTCCACTTGTACGAAGGAGTGGAAAATGGCGTCCTGCATCTCGACGGGGATGCCCAAGCCCGTATCGCGCACCGTGAAGTGCAGCGTCAGCGCATCGGAGTCTCCGGACACGGCTTCGTCCAGGACGGTAGCCTGCACATAGATGCCACCCTCCGTCGTGAACTTGATGGCATTCCCGACCAGATTGATCAGCACCTGGCGCAGACGCCCGGCGTCACCCATCAACAACGGCGGTATCGCGGCATCGACCTGGAAACTGCAGTCGAGGCCCCGTTGGCTGGCCTGGACAGTGAACATTCGACGGACATCCTCCACCACGCTACGCGGATCGAACGGCTCTTCGAAGAGCTCGAGATGGCCGGCTTCGATCCTCGACAGGTCGAGGACTTCATTCAGCAACCGCAACAAGGCGTTCCCGGACGACTGCACCATCTCCAGGTATTCCCGTTGATCGGGGGCCAACTCGGTATCCAGCGTGAGCCCCGTCATGCCCAGGATCCCGTTCATTGGCGTCCGCAATTCATGGCTCATATTGGCCAGGAACTCGCTCTTGGCGCGATTGGCCTGTTCAGCCTCCAGGCGCGCCTCTTCCAACTCCTGCACCTTCACCTTAATCAGGGCGTGATCGTGCAGTCCGGCCCAGTAGCAGCGGTTCAGGTTGCGGCCCTGCCAGATCATGAACAGGCTGTACGCAAGAATGCCACCCGACAGCACGGCGCCGCGCTGCCCGGAACCCGGAAGTAGCAGCAGTATGACGGGCAGCGAATAGGCGACCAGGTTCAGTCGCAGCAGATCGTAGTGAGAGATCAGTGTCGCGATGGAACCGGACCCGATGCCGAGCATCAACAGCAGGGCAAAGTTCGAGTTCCAGGATCCAACGGGGTAGTGATGCACGACAACCCCGAAGAATAGCCCCCAGCCCAAAGCGGTGCCCACCACATTCGCATGCAGCAATGAGCTGAACTTGCCCGTCGCCGCAAATTCTTCCGGCGTTCGCTTGATCAGCCGGAGCCGCAGAACGGTGCACGCGATCATCCACACGGTCAGCAGATAGTAGGCCGCGGGAATGTCAGTCGGGTAGTCGCCGCGGCCGCTAACAGCCCCACGCAGAAGACCTGCGCCATACTCGACACACGGCTGCGGCGCGCAAGGTCCTGGTCCGCACGCCCTTGCAGGGCCGCTTCGGCCGCCGAAACACACGTCGCATTCCTTGACTTAGGTCCCAAGTCCTACTGATCGAACATACGACTTGGATCTTTAGCGCTATTGGAGAAGTTTCTTTACCAGCGACTCCGTCTCTTCCTTCAGCTTCCGGTGCTCCTCCGGATTCGCGGGGCCGGCGAATCCGGCATGGACCGCCTCTACCCGGTGATCCCGGCCCAGGAACAACGTCGTCGGAAAAGCCCCGAAGCTCGCCAGTTGCGGCAGCTTGCGCTGCACTTCCCCGTCCTCGGTAGTGCCCGCCAACAGCACCGTCCAGGGGATGTTCTGGAGCCGCGCAAAGGCGCGCAACTGCGTCCGGTCACGCTCGATTTCTCCTGTGTATTCAAAGCCTAACGAGACAATCTCAAGCCCCTTGGCGTGATACTTGCGGTAGAGGTCAAGCAAGAACGGAGCCTCGTCGTGACAGTTCGGACACCAGCTTCCGGTGATCGTTACGATGACGGCCTTACCCCTGAACGTCGCATCGCTGAGCGACACCGGCTTGCCGTCCAAGTCCTCGAATTGGAACGCAAACGGTTCCGCCGGATTCTTGACGGCAATGTAATGTGTCGGATCCGGCGGCTCGGGGATCCCCATTTGAGTGGCCTTCTCCGCCCGCACACCTCGAAACTTCGGACCGCCCACGGTCAAGCCGCGCAATGTTCCGTCCGCCTGCATCTCCGCTTCGACGCGCGTCGCGCGGATTCCGTCGAAGTGCGTAAGCACCAGGTGATTGCCGTTCACCTGGCCACTGAGCGTCCCAAAATCACCGTCAATCCTCTGGATCGTCCCGGTCACCTGATCGCCCGACTGCCGGAACCGACCGTCCATCACGCGGACCCCGCGCTCCGCGTCCGTCTGCAACCGCCAAAGCCCCGCGAACTGCGCCGGCTTCACCTCACTCGGAACCGGTGGCTGGAACGGCTTCGCCGTGAACGGCAGCGTCACTGGGCCGGTCCGCTTGCGCCGCGTGTAGGCCCCCTTCAACACCCCATTCTCCATCGAGGCCTTCAGGTTTGAATCGAAGTAGTCCCAACGCAACTCCAGCGAACCGTTGGCGAACACGCCGGAACTGGACCAGATCCGCTTCTCGCCATCGAGAATCGCCCCTCGCAGGGGGGTGCCGCCGCCAAACTCCAGGCGGAAAGCGACAGGCTGCCCTTCCTGCGTCACGGCCGCGTCCCAGATACCCTTGGGCGCTTGAGCCAGCAGGGTCGCAGGCAACAGAAACAGGAGGACGTGAAGCTTCATTTCTTAATCTCTATAGACATTATACGGATTTTCCGGCCAAGCGTGACGAGGATATCGTCGCGACAGCTCTTTCCGCACTTGAGGATACAGCCGTTCCCAGAACCCCGCCAAGTCCTGGGTCATCTGGACCGGCCGCCGGTTCGGAGCCAGCAGATGCACCACCAGCGGCGTGCCGTCACCGATCTTCGGTGTCTCGGACATCCCAAAGAAGTCCTGCAGGCGCGACGCCACCCACGGCGACTGGCCCGGCGCATACTGCACTTTGGCCCGGCGGCCGGACGGCAATTTGATGGATTCCGGAGCCATGCGACCCAGCGTCCGCTCCGCATTCGGCCCCAAGCCCTGGAGCAATGCCCGCTCCAGACCGCCGTCTCTGGTCACCTGTTCGAGTTCTCGAAACGAAGCCAACCCATGACTCAGTGTGCGGAGCGCCGCTTCCAGATCGAGATTGGGCAGTCCCGCGAACGCGGCACGGTTCCGCACGGCCTGAATGGCGTCCGCATCGGCAAAGCGGTGGACGCCCGCCTCCAAGGCCTTTGAGGCCAATAACTCGGCAGCCGCCTCAGAATCAGAGACTTGCCCGCGCGATTCCTCGATCACCAGACTGTCATACAGCAGCGCGCTGACGGACTCCACACGCTCGGCCGCCCGATTCCACGTGACCGTATCGCGCGCCGTCACCCGCTCGGGAAAGAGATCCAGCAACCAGTCGGCCTGGATGGCGGATGCTTGCCGCACGATGGGCAAGCCCTGGTCCGGACGGTCTTCAATATCCAGCGCGACGACGAACTCAGCGGTCTCCACGCCTTTGTCGTTCAGCAGCACGGCCGAGGCGCCGCCGCTGAGCAACAGTTCATTGGACTTACGGCGCCTCGCAACCCGATCGGGGAAAGCACGTAGGTACGCCTGCGGCAGCGGGTCGTGATGGCTTCGTTTCGGCGCGACCAGCCGCAGCAACTGCTCTTCAATCTGGCCCCCCTGGGGCCGGTTTCCGGAGGCCAGCGCGGCTGCGGCGACACAGCCTTCCGCTCCGCCATGCAGGGCGAGCGCCGCCAGGCGCGGATGCAGCGGCAATGCCGCGATGCGCCGTCCAAACGCCGTGATCGCGCCGCTGGCGTCCAGCGCCCCTAGACGGTGCAGCAGATCCTCCGCCGCCGTCAAGGCGGCCTCTGGTGGAGCGTCAAGCCATTGCAGACTGCGAGGATCCCGTAAACCGGCGGTGTGCAGATCGAGACACAACTGGGCCAGTTCGCGCCGGGTGACTTCGGCCGTGTCGTGGATCGGCCGGCGCAGGAAATCTTCCTGGGTATAGAGCCGGATGACCCGACCGGGCCCCGTGCGACCGGCTCGTCCGGCACGCTGCACGGCGGAGGCCTGAGCCACTCGCTGGATCTCGATGCGCGCCAAGCCGGTCCATGGGTTGTCCTTCGCCACGCGGGCCAACCCCGAGTCCACAACAGCCCGGACACCCTCAATCGTGATGGACGACTCGGCCACATTGGTCGAGAGGATCACCTTCCGTTGGGCGCAAGGCGCCACCGCCCGATCCTGCTCCTGCGGGGAAAGGTCGCCATACAGAGGCAATAACAACACGCTCCGGCTGTCGGCGAACCTCTGCAACGTCCGTTGGCAGCGCCGGATCTCGGCGGCGCCGGGCAGGAATACCAGGATGCCGCCCTGGTCCTCTTCTTTCACCAGTCGTTCTACCGCCTCGGCGACCTGAACCTCCAGCGAATCAGCCGAATGAGGTGTGTAGGCGACCGACAAGTCAAAAAGCCGGCCTTCACTGCGCAGGACAGGGCAGCCATCGAGGAAAGCAGAGATCGGTTCTCCGTGAAGCGTAGCGGACATAACAATCAGGCGAAGGTCGGGACGCCGCGTCCGCTGTAGCCGGTGGAGCAGCGCGAGCGCCAGATCGCCTTCCAGATGCCGCTCATGGAACTCATCCAGCACCACCGCGTCCACATTCTTCAATTCCGGATCGCTGAGTAGCCGGCGGGTCAGCACGCCCTCGGTCAGAAAGCGCAGCCGGGTAGCAGGTCCGCCCACCTGCTCAAAACGAACCTGATAGCCCACCGTCTTGCCGGGCGATTCCCCCAGTTCCGACGCAACCCGGCGGCAGGCCAACCGGGCAGCCAGTCGCCTGGGCTCCAGCACGAGGATCTCACCGGTCAGCGCCCCAAGCAGCGCGGCCGGAACGCGCGTGGTCTTGCCCGCACCGGGCGGAGCTTCCAACACGAGATTCGGGATGGTGCGCAGCGACTCGAGAATCGAGGGGATCAGCGCATCGACGGGGAGTGCGATCACGAGACCTAGTATTCAGAATAAACTGGTTACTAATGTCGACCCCAGCGTCTGCTCTCCAGGCACCCACGAAGTTGCTGTTCGGCCCCGGTCCATCGCCGGTCCATCCCCGCGTCTACTCCGCGATGGCCCAACCCATCGTCGGCCACCTCGATCCCTACTTCTTCCAGGTGAATGAGGAGATTCGCCAGGGGCTGAAGACCTGCTTCGGAACCGCCAACGAGTTCACCATGGTGATCTCCGGCACCGGCAGCGCCGGCATGGAGTGCGCGGTCACCAACTTCGTCGAGCCCGGCACCAAAATCGCGGTCTTTGCGAACGGCTATTTCTCCGACCGTTTGACCGAGATGGCCCGCCGCCACGGCGGAGACATCGTGCGGCTGGAAAAGCCCTGGGGCGAGACGTTCACCGACGCCGAGGCGCGCGAGTTCATCGCCAGCACCAAACCGGCCGTGGTCGCCTTTGTTCAGGCCGAAACGTCAACTGGTGCCTACCAACCAGGCCACGCGATCTGCAAGGCCGCCCACGACGCGGGCGCGCTGGTGATCGCCGACTGCGTCACAAGCCTCGGCGGCATGCCGGTCCTGGTGGACGAGTCGGGCATCGACATCGCCTACAGCGGAACCCAGAAGGCCCTCGGGTGTCCGCCCGGCCTGGCCCCCATCACCTGCTCGCCCCGTGCGCTGGAGTGGCTCAAGGCGCGCAAAACCACAACCGTGAGCTGGTATCTCGACCTGAAGCTCCTGCTGGACTACTACGAGAGCGCCCACCGCTACCACCACACGGCCCCCATCTCGATGTTCTACGCGCTGAACGAATCGCTGGCCATCATCAATGAGGAAGGTCTGGAGCACCGTTGGGCTCGGCATAAGGCCAACCACGAGGCGTTCGTGGCCGGTCTCGCCGAAATGGGCGTGGGCATGTTGGTGGCCGAGGGCCACCGGTTGTGGACGCTGAACACTCCCTTCGTGCCCACGGGCGTCAACGACATGAACGTCCGCAAGAAACTGATGGCGGAGCACAGCATCGAGATCGCCGGAGGCCTCGGGCCGCTGGCCGGCAAGGTCTTCCGCATCGGCACGATGGGCTACGGATCGAGCCCCGAGAATGTCACGCTTCTTCTGGGCGCGCTGAAAGAGGCGTTCCAGGCCGAAGGTTACACCGTGTAAATCGTCCGTAACGCTCGGGCGCCGAAATACACAATGCAAGTGGGGCGCCAGTCTGCCCCGCTCCATGCGGAACAAGAACGCCGGAGTTGGCCCGAACACCAGAGGCACGACCAGGCAAATCAAAAGTCAGGCACACGTTCAGGGGAGCATGGCCCGAAGTGTGCAGGCCCGGACCGAGCCCCGATGGCGGAATCGGTCCACCCGGAGGAATCACAGATGTACGAGCAGTTTGGCGCCATCGTCGACCAGAACGCCAAGACCGTCACTTTCAAGCTCTTTGTGCCCGACAACCAACTGGACCCGGATCAGTATGACGGTGGTGGAACCCCCGGTCTGACCGATGTGTTCGTCGTGGGTGGATTCCAGAATCCGGCCACCCGCCAGTGGGACACCGAGTCGCCCATCCGGATGGCGCCCTCGACCTACGTCGACCCCAAGACAGCCAAGGCAAAAGGCACCGTCTACACCCACGTCTCGGCACCGTTGCCCGACGGCTTTTACGAATACAAATACCTGCTGCACTTTCAGACGGCCGCTCCGCGTGAGATCACCGATCCCTGCGCACGCTACGGCGGCATGGAGAACCAGAACTCCGCCTTCGTGGTCGGTGGCGCGGTCGAGACGGTGCAGCCTCTTGCTACCCGCCGGCCCTACAGCGACCTCATCGTTTACGAACTGATGATCGACGACTTCACGGCGAACGTGAAGCGGCCGAACGAAGCGCCGCTGGAGACCATCGCCAGGAAGTTGGATGAACTGGTGGTGCTGGGCATCAACGCGATCGAGTTCATGCCGTGGACCGCGTGGACTTACCCCGTGGACGAGACGCAGGACTTCAGTTGGGGCTACAACCCGGTGCAGTACTTCTCGGTGGCCCACAAGTACACCCTGAATCCGGGCACCGAGTTGGACAAGCTCGTTTACCTGAAACGCCTGATCAACGAATGCCATAAGCGGGACATCCACGTGATCATGGACGGCGTCTTCAATCACGCCGACGCCTCGCCGCCCGACCGCGGATTCCCCTACTACTGGCTCTATCAGGAGCCGGCCGATTCGCCCTACGTCGGCAACTTCGCCGATCATGCGTATTTCCAGGATCTGGACTACGCCAACCAATGCACATTCGAGTACATCCGCGATGCCTGCATCTACTGGATGGACAAGTTCCAGATCGACGGTATCCGCTTGGACAACACGCTGGGGATGTACAAGGCGGACGATCGCGCCCATGGCCTGCCCAAGCTGTTGTCGGAGCTGCGCGCCCACTGCGCCGAGACTGACAACACGAACTTTGCCCTGATCCTCGAACACAGTTGGGACTTCGAGGCCATTGATGTCACCAATAAAGTGGGGGCCACCAGTTGCTGGCTGGATCCGTTCCGCAGCCGCAATATGGACTACCTGGGCAACCGGCCCGAGGGCCATCCACAGGTGGAGCCTGGTCTGATGCGCCTGCTGGACTCCAATCGCGACTTCGGCGGAGATCATACGCCCACCATCTACATCGAGAATCACGACCATCGCCGCTTCATGTTGAAGGCCGGCGGGCGCGACTTCTGGTACCTGACACAGCCCTACGTCATCGCCCTGTTCACCAGCCCCGGAGCGACGCTGATCTACAACGGGCAGGAGTTTGGGCTAGACAATGACATGCCGGAGGACGGAGATGGGCGCGTGGTCCCCCGCCCGCTCAACTGGCTTCTGCGCGACGCCGAACCGGGCCCCACCGTCTTCGCCCGTTACCAGCAGATGATGCGGATCCGAACTGAGCACCCCGGCCTGCGCAGCGCCAACTTCTACCCGGGCAACTGGGACGAGTCCAACACGCAGCGCAACGAGCACGGCTTCGGCATCGATCGCGCCAACAACGTCGTGGTCTACCACCGCTGGGGCAACGACGATCAAGGCCGACTGGAAAGATTCTACGTGGTGCTGAACTTCTCACAGTTCACACAGCAGGTGTCTTTCGAAGTCCCGGACGCCGGACCATGGACGGATCTGATCAGCGGCCACGCGGTGACGACCACGTCTGGGCAGTTGAACCTCGAGATCGGTTCGAACTGGGGTGCAATCTATTTTCGCCGGTACTGAAGAGGACTGCCGCACGGCTCAACCTCGTCCAACAAACGGCATGGTGGTGGCCATGACGGTGAGGAACTGCACATTGGCCTCCAGCGGCAAGCCTGCCATGTAGAGGATGGCGTCGGAGACATGTCTGAGGTCCATGCGGGGTTCCACCATCACGGAACCGTTGGCCTGGCGGACACCGGCCGTCATGCGTTGCGTCATATCCGTAGCGGCGTTGCCGATGTCGATCTGCCCGCAGGCGATGTTGTATTTCCGCCCGTCCAGCGAGATGCACTTGGTGAGGCCGGTGATGGCGTGCTTGGTGGCCGTGTAGGGCGCCGAGTCGGGCCGCGGCGCATGAGCCGAGATCGAGCCGTTGTTGATGATGCGTCCGCCGCGAGGATCCTGCTCCTTCATGAGACGCATGGCCTGCTGTGCGCACAGGAACACCCCGGTGAGATTGACGGCGACCACTGCGTTCCATTGCTCGAACGACAGCTCCTCCATGGGGATGCCCGGCGCATTGGCACCGGCGTTGTTGAACAGCAGATCGAGCCGACCGAAGGCGCTCCGAATCGCGGCAAACAAAGCCTGGACGGACTCCGGTTGGCCGACATCGGTGGGTACGACCAACATGCGGCCCCCACCGGGCGCGGCCAGAGCCGCTGTTTCCAGTAGCGGTGCCTCCCGTCTGCCGGCCAGTGCGACGGAATAGCCGGCTGCCTGCAAGGCCAGGGCACAGGCGCGCCCGATGCCGCTGCCGGCGCCGGTGACGAGGGCGATCTTGCCGCTGGATGGAGATGGGCTGGAGAGGCTCATAGTAGGATTCCTCATTCTCCATCACCATGGGTGCGGCGGGTGGTCGACGGGATAAGCTGGTCGGGATGACTGCGTATCCGAACTTTGATCTCACCGGGCGGACGGCCCTGGTCACCGGCGCGGCCCGGGGCCTGGGACGGGCAATCGCCCTGGCACTGGCGCATGCCGGAGCCGACGTGGCCCTGGGCCTGCGCGAGGTGTCATCCGGCGGCGCACTGGCGTCGGAGATCGAGGCGATGGGCCGCAGAGCCGTGCCGCTCCAGATGGATGTGTCGTCGCTACAACAGATCCGGCAGGCCGTGGACGATGCCGCCACTGCGTTTGGCAGGCTGGATGTGCTGGTGAACAACGTGGGCATGGCCGAGGTGAACCCGGCCGAACTGGTGAGCGAGGAAGAATACGACCGTCAGTTCGCGCTCAACGTGAAAAGCGCCTACTTCGCCAGCCAGGCGGCCAGCCTCGCGATGATGCGGCAGGGCGGCGGATCCATCGTCACCCTGAGTTCCCAGGCCGGCTTTGTGACACTGCCGGGCGTCTCCGTCTACTGCATGACAAAGGCGGCCCTGGTCCACATGACCAAGTGCCTGGCGGTGGAGTGGGGCAGTCACAACATCCGGGTGAACGCCGTAGCCCCGACGTTCATTGCGACGCCCGGAAACGCGGAAGTACTGGCCGATCCCGTCTTTCGCGCCGACGTCGTGGAACGCATCGCCGCTCTGCACCGCATCGGCGAACCCATGGAGGTGGCCGGCGCCGTGGTCTTTCTGGCCTCGGAGGCAGCCTCCATGATCACTGGACATACGATGTTGATCGACGGCGGTTGGACCGCTCGATGACTGGGAGTGTGGAAGCATGACTGAGAAACCACTGGCAATGGCTGGTCTGCCTGGAACACTGACGTCCAGTGTGGATGGCGTATGGGCGATCACCGGCTCGCAACTGCGGGGCAACGCCGCGCCCGGCACCGATCTCTTTCTCGACCCGATTGGCGACGTTCGCAAATTGGATGCCGCCATGCTCCTGTTCGAGCCGGATCCGGAGTTCACGTTGAGCGCGTGCGTGGACGTGACGTTCCAGGGCACGTTCGACGCCGGCGTCCTGGTCCTCTACCAGGACGAGTCCAATTGGGCGAAGCTCTGTTTCGAGTACTCGCCGCAGGGCCAGCCGATGGTGGTGTCCGTAGTCACGCACGGGGTCTCCGACGACTGCAACTCCGTAGCGATCTCCGGCCATCGCGTGTACCTGCGTGTCGCCCGCATCGGCCGTGGTTTTGCCTTCCATTACTCGATGGACGGCCAGCAGCCGTGGCAGTTGGTGCGGGCCTTCGGACTGGCGGATCTGGCGGTGCGGGCCGGATTCCTGGTGCAATCGCCAATGGGCCAAGGCTGCCAGGTGGACTTCAGCAGCCTTGCCTACGCCGCGGCGCCGCTCTCTGATCTACGAAACGGTCAGTAATCGCGCCCCACCGCGCCAGGCCGCAGCGAGCGGCGGAAGATCTGTTTCTAAAATCAGGACTCTTGAGTTATAGTCAATTGGCTCCGGCGTCGGCCGACCCGCCAGATAAAGAGCGGGCGGACGATGCCCGAGGGAGGTCCGGTCACCGATTTTTCGAGGCTCCGGATAGGAATTCGGAAGCCCATCTCAATGACGTTCGGAGGTTGTATATGAAGCGACAGCTTGGTTCGGCCGCGTGGCTGGCCCCTTGTCTGGCTCTCACCTTTTCCTTGGCGGCCGTTGCGGCGCCATTCGATGATGATCACGACAGGGGCAATTCACCCTGCTCGGGTCTACCCGGTTATTCAGAGCTGAAGGCCGCGCTGAAGACAGCGACAGCGGCCGAGAGCAGTGGCCTGAACAATCAGATGTGGGCCTCCATTGTGAATCGCGACGGCATGATATGTGCCGTGGCATTCTCGGGAGACAACCGCGGAGCACAGTGGCCCGGCAGCCGGCTCATCTCCGCGCAGAAGGCCTATACCGCCAACGCATTCAGTCTGGACCCGTCATCCAGCAGCGCTGGATCCGGACAGGTGGCGGGCCTGGCGCTTTCCACCGCCAACCTTTATTCGGCAACGCAGCCCGGCGGCAGCCTCTATGGATTGCAGCACAGCAATCCGGTGGACCCATCCGTCGGCTACAAGGGGCCAGCCTCCAGACAGGGGACGTCCAACGATCCGTTGGTGGGTGAAGTGATGGGCGGTGTGAACGTGTTTGGCGGCGGCTTGGCGCTGTACGCGGCAGGTCATACAATCGTCGGTGGAGTGGGCGTGAGCGGTGATACATCGTGCGCCGACCACAACATCGCCTGGCGCGTGCGCAACCTACTGAACCTCGACCATATGGCCGCCAGCGGATCCACCCCGGCCGTGGCCGGTCCGGCCAGCCTGTTCAACTCCGATCCCACCCATCCCGACAACATCATCTTCGACATTATTGCCAACGTCGCGGGCGGGACAGGCAATAGCGCGAGCGGCTTCGGCCACCCCGCCTGCCTGAGCACCGGCGGATCGGCCACTCTGCCGGCCGTTCGACCCTGATGGGCTAAAGGGGAGGGCCGGCAGGCGATGATTGCCTGCCGGCCCAGCCTGAGCCCAACTACAGCGCCGCCATCACTTCCTTCATCAGGTAGCGCGCGCCATCCACGCCGTCCCAAGGACCCGCCTCGTACTCCAGCGCGAAGATGCCTTCGAACTTGTTGTTGGTCATGATGCGCACACACCGCTGGACGTCGACCGACTTCCAGCGATCCCACGTTTTGGCGTGAACCGTGGAGTGTGCGTAGGGCGCGAGATCGTCCAGCGCATGGTAGAGCATGTACTCGTGTTCCCAGTTGCAGAAGTCCGGTGAGGCTTCGCAGAAGGGGTGATTCACCTCGTCGAGGATGACACGGACATGCAACGGATTGGCGCTCAGCCCCCAGTGGTTCTCAATGGTGACCTTTACGCCCACCTTCTGACCGTAGTCGGCCATCTCCTTGAAAGATTCAATCGCGTTGCTCAGGTACTTGACGACCTCGTCATTGCGCGGATAGTCGGCCGTGGCCACGGCGCTGGGCGCAATACGCGGCCCGCCCGTGTTTACACGCATGGTCTTCGCACCCAGCACGGCCGCGCCGTCCAGCCATTTCTTGGCCACGTCGATGCCCGCTTTGCGCTTCTCCGGGTCGAGGTCGCAGATATCCCGAGGAGCGTTGTTCGAGATGTGATGGCAGCGCACACCCAGGGCCGCCATCTTGCCGGCGAGTGTATCGAGCCACTTCTTCGAGGACGGTGTCGAGGGATCGAACTCATACACTGTCCGCTTGTTTCCGTTCATCTCCATGGTGGAACCGACGTACATGCTTTGGTCCGTCACGTCTCCGAAGAGCGACGACCACAGATCCATGTGCCAGACACCGGGGAAGATGTCCTTGGTGAACTGCGGGAAGTCGAGCATGGTGATGTGCCCGTACTTCTTGCGGAATGCCTCGGTTTCCGGACTGACCGGACGGGTGGAGGGCCGGGACTTGAACAGGGTCCTCATTGGCCACGTATTGGACGCGAGACGCGCCAGCTTTTCCTTCTCATTGAGCGGGCGTGCCACACCCGACGCGATCTGGGCATTGGCGGTGCCGGCGAGCGCTACGCCGGCGGTGGCAGTTTGAAGAAAGCCACGACGGCCGGTCATAAGAGCTGATTGATTCTGCACGGATTGATGGGCCTCCAGATGAATAGATGAAGTCTTCGGCTGATCGTATAGATCAGGCGCATCCAGCACCCGGAAGGTAACACCTACGACTCCTGGAAGAGTGCGGTAAAGCGGCGCTGCATCTCCTCGGGCGACACTTCCTCGATGGTTTGAGAGAACATCCACTCGTGTCCGAATGGGTCGCGCATCTTGGCGGAGCGCTCGCCGTAGAACTCATCGGACGGTGGCCTGAGCAGAGTGGCGCCGGCCTGCGTGGCTCGCTCCACCAGCGCGTCGACGTTATCGACCTGCAGGTGGACGGCACTGGTCGTGCCGCCCAGAGACTCCGGTCCGCGGATACCGAGTTCGGGGTGTTCGTCAGCCAGCATGAGTATGGCCGCGCCGATCTTGACTTCGGCATGGCCAATGCGGCCCTCGGGTTCTGTCAGGCGGAACGTTTCGGTGCCTCCGAACGCCTTCACATAGAATTCGACGGCCTCCGCGGCACGGCGCACCCGCAGGTAGGGGCAGGCGCTGAGGATAGTGACGGTAGTGGAAACAGATTGCTCGCTCATGGAACTCCTTTCCCAGTCGGACTCGGGCCCGGTTGCGGCCCAATGGCTTCAGTGTAGTGATCCTGGACGGGCCGCGTATTGTGAGAAATTCGCCTGACACGGCCGGGGCGAGCACCTCCAGTATTCGCTCGTCTAGTCCACTGCACGCTGATCTCAACGCAACGGGTATCGCCGCCCGGACTGCGCACCGGCCTGTCGCACCACCAGCGCATCCGGATAGACATCCACCACCTGGCAGCTCTCGTTCACGGTGTGCTCCACCATGCCCGGCAGAGTCAGGTGAACAATGCCCTTTTGCACGGCGGCCCCGCCCCGGTGATCGTGTCCATTCACGTAGGCCGCCACGGCCGGGCTCGACTCCAGAATCCGCAGCACCTCCTCGTGATCCCACAACAGATGCTCGGGCCGGCACGCCGCGGCGAGCACCGGGAAGTGGCTGAACACCATCACGCGGTTGCCGCCCGCGCCGGCCTGTGCCAGCACGCCACGTAGCCACTCCCGCTGTGACGGCCCCACGGCCCCATTCCACGTCTGCGCGTTGGCGACCGCTTGCGCCCGCAGGGATTCCAGGGTGGCGCGTCCGGCTTGCTCATGCGGATCTCCGGCCGGCCAACCACCCGCGACACTCTCGTTCATCCCGTCCAACACGACGAAGGTCCAGCCTTTCCGTGTGAAGTCATAGTACGGCTTGCTCAGCCCGAGGGCTGACAAGAGCCCACTGCGAGGCACGGCGAGGTCGTGGTTCCCCAGCACGTTGTAGCGCGGCGCCTGGATCTGATCATAGAAACGCCGGATCACCGCCAGGTTGCCGGCTCCCTCGTCAATGAGGTCGCCGAGTTCGACGACGAACTCGAGTTGCTCGCGATTCAGGAGGCTGGCGCACGCGGACAGCTTTGCGGTGGAGGCGCGGTACTGGCGGCCAATGGCGTCATCCTTGTCCGCATACTGCACATCGGCGATGGCGCCGAACGAGAACAGCCGCTGTTGGGCGGGAGCAGTGAGGGGAAGCAGCATGGCGATCGCAACCAGCGGAAAGACAGCGCTCATGTCCTTAGTTTCGCCTGATCGGGCAGGAGTACGATAGTCGGCGTGAACGCAGTCAAGTGGAATCGTCTTGGGGCCGCCGCCGGCCTGCTGTTTCTGATGAGTGGATTATCGGCCCAGCCAGGCAAGGTCGCACCCAAACCGCTGTTTCGCGATCCTGTCCACGACGGGGCGGCCGATCCGGTCCTCGTCTGGAACCGTGGCGAACAGCGTTGGTTCATGCTCTACACCAACCGCCGCGCCAACGTGCCCAACCTGCCCGGCGTGGCGTGGGTCCACGGAACACGCATCGGCATCGCCGAATCGACGGACCAAGGCGCCACCTGGAAGTACCGCGGCGTGGCCGACATCGACTATGGCAAGCCGGACTACTCTCTGTGGGCGCCGGACGTCATCGACGACGGCAAGACGTACCACATGTTCCTCTCCGTGGTGCCCGGCACGTTTCCCGACTGGAACGCCCCGCGCAACATCGTCCACCTCACCAGTGCCGATCTGCTGCATTGGAGCCACGGCGAGAAGCTGCCCTTGGCCTCGGACCGTGTGATCGACGCCACAGTGATCCGCCTCACCAACGGCACCTGGCGCCTCTGGTACAAAAACGAGCGCGACAAGAGCCACATCCACTATGCCGACAGCCCCGATCTCGTGAAGTGGACCCAAGGTGGCGTGGCCATCGACGACCGGCCCGGCGAGGGCGCCAAGGTCTTCCGCTGGCAGGGCCGCTACTGGATGATCACTGACTTCTGGAAGGGACTGGCTGTTTACTCCTCCCCGGACGCCGGCCAATGGACCGCGCAAGCGGAGCCGATTCTCCGTGACCCGGGCAAACTACCCACCGACCGCGCCAAGGGGCAGCATGCCGACATCGTCGTGAGTGGCGAGCGGGCCTACATCATCTACTTCACTCATCAGGGCGGCCCGGACGCCGAACCGGCCGAGCCGGACTGGCAACGGCATACGGTCCTGCAGATCGCGGAACTGCACTACAAAGATGGGCAACTCTCCTGCGACCGCGACCAGCCCACGCGCGTCTGGCTGGCGCCACCGGGACACTAGTCGATGCGGGTGTGCCCGGCGCTGTCCAGAGCCGCCAGAGCGCGGTCGAGGCGCCCGGCCGGGATCAGCACCCAATCCGTATCGAACGTCGAGAGTGCGAAGATGGGCACCTGCGCCTCGGCCAGTGGCTGTAGGAACGACGCCAGGATCCCGGTCAACGCGAAGTCAAACGGGCCGGCAAGCTGCAAACACGCCCAGTCCGCCTGAGCCCGGATCCCTTCCGGAACCTGCCGCGCCGGGCAGACAACCGACAATTCCTCCGGAGTCCGGGTAATCGAAACGAACCGGTTCGAACCCGCCCATGCCGGGATCGGGTCATCCGGTCCAAGCCGGCATACCGCCCATGTGCCTGGCAGGTGCCGGAATCGCAGTTGATGGCTCATTCACCGTGAGCCTAACAAACACGGCCCAGGCGATGGGCGGAACCGAAACGACCACGACGTCCTTCGTCGTCCTGAAGTGTGCGGCGCTATCGGACTGCGCGGAAGGTGCGAGCCCATCGGGTCCCGTTTTTCGGATCCTTGGACCAGTAGATGAACAACGGCTCCCCCTGAAGGGCCGCCTGCGGAACGAAGCCGAAGTAGCGGCTGTCAAGGGAGTTGTCGCGGTTGTCTCCGAGTACGAAATAGTGTCCGGCCGGAATGACAATCTCGTCGCCCACCCGGTGCTCGGCCAGCATTTGACGCCCGGATTCCGGCAGCTCCAGATTCGTTGCCGAGGGGAAGTTGTCGCGGAACTGGTCAACATACTGGATGCGGTGCTCGGCATAGCCTTCATTGACGGCTTCACCATTGCGGTAGAGAACCTTGTTGATCAGGCGAATCCGGTCGCCCGGTAGGCCAACAACACGCTTTATGAACGTCTGCCGCGGATCGGCCGGCGAACGGAACGTGATCAGGCTGCCATGAACGGGCTGGGCACTATGTACCCCAACAAACAGATGATCGCCCACCAGGAGGGTGGACGCCATGGATTCCGTGGGAACCACAAAGGCGCGTGCAACAAACGGAGTGGCCAGGAACAACACCGCCATGGCGGCGCCGACCAGCAGCAGAGAACGGCGTATAGTTTTGGATTGAGTGAGTGGCATCGGCTGGGAAAAGTCCTTTCGATCCTGCCCGTGCCTACGGAGTTGAAACTCGGAATGTTCCCTGATCATTTCGGCCAGTTTGGCCGATGCCACCGCTTCCGATTTCCATCCGATTTCTGGAACAGACCCGGGTGTTTGGGAGTATATTGCTGATGGAGGCCGGCCCCAAAGGCTGGTCGAACCAAGATGACCTACCGCGAAACCTTGCCATAGAACGCAGCCATCCGGCCCGCGTTCAGCAAGGGATCCCCCCAGTTTTCCGTTTTGAGTTCGAAGAAGGAGTGTGTCATGTCCGCCTATGTTCCGTATCTTCTGCTGGCGTTGATTCTCGTCAGCATGTTGATTCTAAGTAAGTTTCTCCTCGGTTGGGTGCTGATCCGGGAAGACCAGGTCGGCCACATTGTGAAGAAGTTCGGTTCGAAAGACTTGCCGCAGGGCCGCATTGTGGCTCTCGAAGGCGAAGCGGGCTACCAGGCCCGCACTCTCGCGCCCGGACTGCACTTCTGGTACTGGCCTTGGATGTACCGTATCGACAAGCGCCCCATTCTTACCATCGAGTCCGGCAAGATCGGCATGGTCCTGGCGAAGGACGGCCAACTGCTTCCGATGGATCGCATCCTCGCCCGCAAGGTCTCCTGCGATAACTTCCAGGACGCCGAGGCCTTCCTTCGCAACGGCGGCCAGAAGGGCAAACAGGCCGCCGTATTGACGGCTGGCATGTACCGCATCAACCTGGTCCTGTTCGACATATTCAAGACCGATCTCACCAGCATCCCACCGGACAAGGTGGCGATCGTCACCGTCATGGATGGCGCGCCCATGCCCAAGGGCCAGATGGCCGCGCCCACCGTGGAAGGACACTCGAACTTCCAGGACCCCGACGCGTTCATCCAGGCCGGTGGCCACAGAGGACTGCAGGAGCAGATCATCATGGCCGGCCAGTTCAACCTGAATCCCTGGTTTGTCGACGTGAAGTTGGCCGACCTTTTTGAGGTCCCCATCGGCTACGTCGGCGTCGTGGTGAGCTTCGTCGGTAGCGACGAAAAGGACATTTCGGGCGAGTCGTTCACGCACGGCAACATCGTGCCCCGCGGCGGCAAGGGCGTCTGGTCAGAGCCCCTGTACCCCGGCAAGCACCCGTTGAACATGGAGTGTCTGCGCATCGAACTGGTGCCCACCACCAACATCGTGCTGAACTGGGCCAACGCCCGCAGCGAAGCGCACAAGCTGGACGAGAAACTCTCGACCATCACCGTGCGTTCGCGCGACGGTTTCACCTTCAACCTCGACGTCAGCCAGATCATCAACATCGGCGCCACCAAAGCGCCGTGGGTGATCAGCCGTGTGGGTTCCGTCCGCAACCTCGTGAACCAGGTGCTGGAGCCGCTGGTAGGCAACTACTTCCGCAACAGCGCTCAGAACTACACCGTCCTGGATTTCCTGTCGGCTCGTTCCGACCGCCAGAAGGAGGCACGCGAGCACATCAGCCGGGCAATCTCCGAGTACGACGTCCAGAGTGTCGACAGCCTGATCGGCGACATCACGCCGCCGCCGTCCCTGATGGATACGCTCATTGCGCGCAAGATCGCCGAAGAGCAGAAGAAGACCTACGACGCCGAACGCCTGGCGCAGGAGACGCGCAAGACGCTGGAGGCTGAGAAAGCGCTGGCCGAAAAGCAGAAGGAGCTGGTGAATGAGGAGCAGAACATCCTCATCGCGCAACGCAAAGCACAGGCCACCGTCCGGCAGGCGGAAGGTGATTCGACCGCCATGTCGACGCGCGCCAACGGCGAGGCCGAAGCCATCCGCCGCCGCGGCACGGCCGAGGCGGAGATCCTGGCCATCAAGGGTTCAAACGAAGCCACGGCGATTCAGGCCGTGGGTCTGGCTCGCGCCGAGGCGGCTCGCAAGGGCGTTGAGGCGATGGGTGAATTCTACGGCCTGCTACAGATCTTCACGGCCCTGGCCGACAAGGGCATCCGCCTGACTCCGGATGTCCTGGTGGGTGGCGGTGGCGCCAACTCCACGGCGTCGGAGGCGCTGGTCGCGCTGCTCGCCAGCCAACTGGCGAAGAAGAACTAAGCCCGCATGGCGGGGATGGCCTCTACCGAGGCTATCCCCCTTGCACCACGGTGCACAGCCGGTCCGCCACCTCTTCCCCAATCGCCAGACTGGCCGTCGCCGCCGGGCTGGGCGCGTTCAGCACATGCACGGCGCGCTGCCGGGCGATGATCTCGAAATCCTCCACCAGCGAGCCCTCCGGCTTCATCGCCTGGGCCCGGACGCCGGCACCGGCCTCCACCAGATCATCCGGTTGGACTTCCGGAACCAGCGTCTGCAGCGAGGCGCAGAACAGCTCCTTGCTGAACGCGCGGCGCAGCTCGGCCACGCACATTGAGAAGTGCTTACCCAGGAACCGCCATAGACCGATGAAAGCCAGCGCGTCGGCCGCGTCCCGCAGATCGAACGACGTGCGGGTGTAGCCCTCGCGCTTCAGCGAGAGGACCGCGTTCGGTCCGGCCTCGATGCCTCCGGCGATCATGCGCGTGAAGTGCACGCCCAGGAAGGGGAAGGCGGGGTCGGCCACCGGATAGATGAGGTTGCGGACCAGATACTCCCTCTCGGGCTTCAGCTTGTAGTAGTCGCCTCGAAAAGGAACGATCTTGACGGACGGCCGTTCGCCCGCCAGTTTGGCTACACGGTCGGCCTGCAAGCCGGCGCAACTGACGATATAGCCTCCGCGAAACTCGCCTCGGGGCGTTTGGGCGATCCACTCGTCGCCGCGGTGCGTCAGGCTGCGCACTCCGGCGCCGCACTCGACCGCGCCGCCCAGGGCCTTGATATCGGCCGCCAACGTCTCGCACACCCGCGGGTAGTCGACGATGCCCTCTTCGGGGACGTGCAGTCCGGCCAACCCTCCCACGTGCGGCTCGAGCTCGCGCATACGCGGCCGGTCGAGAATCTCCAGACCCTTCAGGCCATTCGCAGTGCCCCGCTCCAGCAAATTCTGAAGCCGCGGGATCTGCTCCTCTTTGGAGGCCACCACCAGCTTGCCGCAGACGTCATGCCGGATGCCCTTCTCCTGGCAATACTCCGTCAACTGGCGGATGCCCCGCACGGCCAGCCGCGCCTTGGCGGTTCCGGGGCGGTAAGCCAACCCGCAGTGCATCACACCCGAGTTGTTACCGGTCTGATGCCGGCCCACGCCCTCTTCTTTTTCGAGCAGAGTGAGCTGGGCGCCGGGCAGGCGCTGCAGAATGCGAACAGCCGACGCCAGACCGACGGCGCCGCCACCAATCACGAGTATATGAGGCTCTGACATGTCTCCCTTGGGGCCGGACCCCTACTGTTGAGGATACCGTTGTCACGAATTCGACGACGAACGGGCCACGGCGCTCACCGCGCCGACGGCCGCCAAGGTCATGCCGAGAATCTCGCTGTCACCCAGGTTGTACTCGAAGCAGCCCGCCACCAGGACGCCGATCAGGATAGCCACGCCCCCGTGCAGCACCCAAGCTTCCTGGCCGGCTCGCCGCAACCGCCGGAGCCAGTCCCAGAGAGTGGCGGCGAAGAAGAAGATGAGGGCGAACATCGCGGGCAACCCACGCTCGGCCGCGAAGTGAATGTAGATGTTGTGCAGGTGGCCGTAATAGCCTTCGGGCAGCTTCTTGGGCAGATCCGGCGGCACGTATTCGCTGAAGTGCGGGCCGACGCGCTGCGGGCCAAGGCCAAACCAGGGATGCGCCTTGATCATCTCGAGCCCCGTGCGGAAGACGTAGACGCGATGGTCATTGGAGTCCATCTGACCGTGCGGGCGGACTAACGAGAGGACACGGTCACGCAGCGCGGCGGGTCCGAGGAGGAAGGCAGCGAGGGCCAGCACCGGCACCAGGGCAACCGTCCAGCGCTTCCAGCACCAAAGCAGGTAAAGCAGACCGGCGCCGGTGGCGATCCACATACCGCGCGTGAAGGCCAGAACGAGAGCGACAGCGACTAGCGGCAGGCAAACGGCGAAGGCCCAGCGCAGCCGTTTCTCCGGACGACCCCACAGCCACAAGGCCAGACAAAGCAGAAGGACGATCATCATCTGCCCGCTGAACGTCATCCAGTGGCTATTGAACCCGGTGATACGATCGGCCACATAGGAGCGGTAGAAGTCCTCGCCGGCCGCCGCGGCTTTCGCCCACTTGACGCCGAACTGCCGCAGGCCGTCGAGGGCCGAAAGAGTCCCGCCGACGAGCCAGGCCACCGCCAGCCAGTAGACATCGCGCGCCTTCTCCAGCATGGCGAAGACTGCGAACAGCGTGAGCCAGGCGTAGAACTTCTTGATCTGCGGCATGCCCGTCCGCGGGGCATCGCTCAAAGCCACCGAAAGGAGGGTCCAAACGGCGAAGAAAGCCAGGGCTTGCCAGTATCGCGGCAGCCGCCAGGGCAACCGGCCCAGCAGCATGGCGGCCACAGCCACCCCCAGCAGGACCTGCCAGGCGGCGATGGAGACGGCACAGCAGGCCGCGGCGGCGAGGGTGGACCAGTAGGCGATGCGCTGGAAATCTGGCTTCATGTCCGACGCAACTCAGTGTGACACAATGACATTCGGAAGAGCGCGATGCAGATCTACATCCTCCGTCACGGCATCGCTGAGGATCCCGCTCCAGGCCAGCGGGATGCCGAGCGTGCGCTTACGCTCGAAGGGCGAAAGAGACTGCAGTCCACGCTCAAACGCGCCTTCGACTCCGGGGTCGCCCCCACACTGATTCTGACCAGCCCCTATCAGCGCGCCGTGCAGACGGCGCAGATCGCCGTGAAAGCACTGCACTTCACGGGCGACGTTCTGCAGACCCAGGCACTGACGCCCGATGCGGATCCGGCCGCCGCGTGGGAGGAGTTGAGGCTGCATCGCGACCATGCGCAGATCCTCTGTGCTTCGCACGAACCGCTGTGCGGGCGGTTGGCGGCCTATCTGCTGGGCGCGACCTCCCTGGAGATCGACTACAAAAAGGGCGCGTTGATGCGGATCGACGTGATGAGCCCCGGCCCGCGGCCGCGCGGCGTCCTCAAGTGGATGCTGGCGCCCAAACTCGCCTGACATAGGCGATCGCTTCTTCCCTGGTGTGCAGCTTCTCCTCCAGCTGCTGCTCTTCCACGGCCCGCAGCATTTCACCCATCGCCGGACCCGGCCGGTACCCCAAGTCAATGAGATCGCGCCCTGTGAGCAGCGGAGCAGGCCGCAGTTGTTCCTCCGGCAATGACGCCAGACGTTTGCGAACGGCCTCGTGGTTGTTCAGCGGGCTCTCGCTGGCAAGCAGGTCGAGCCGGTGCAACTCCAGCAGTTCGTCGAAGCCCGGCTGGCGGACGAACCGCTTGAACGCGCTCACGCCCATCTTCCCGGCGTCCTTGAATCGCATGTGCTGATCGACCATCGCCTCCACGGCGGAGATGACCTCGGTGGGGAAGCGGAGCCGCGACAGAATCCGCCGGGTCATGGCCGCGCCGACACGGTCGTGACCGTTGAATCGGATGCGGTCCTCAAACGTCTGCGTCACAGGCTTACCGACGTCATGCAACAGGCAGGCCAGGGCGAGCGTAAGTGGCGGGTTCTCCATCCGCTCCAGCAATCCGAGGGTATGAACCCAGACGTCTCCTTCCGGGTGGAACTGGGGCGGCTGCTGCACGCCTTTCATAGCTGCGACTTCCGGAAGAACCTCGATCAACAGACCACTGGCATCCAGCAGCTCGAAGCCGCGGCGCGCTCCGCCCTCCGTCAGAATGCGGGCCAGTTCATCGCGGATCCGCTCGGCCGAGATCCGCTGAATCTGCGGGGCCAGCGACTGAATGGCCGCGAACGTGGCGTCCTCGATCCGGAAGCCAAGCCGGGCCGCAAACCGTACCGCCCGCAGCATCCGCAGGTGGTCTTCCGCGAACCGTTCCGTGGGATCGCCGATGGCACGGATGAGCCCGGCCCGGAGGTCAGCCTGGCCGCCCAGGGGGTCGAGGATGGCTCCAGAGAACGGATCCTCCAGCAGCGCATTGATCGTGAAGTCGCGGCGCCGGAGATCGGCCTGCACATCGGTCTCGAATCGAACCAGTTCCGGGTGACGTCCATTGCGGTAGCTGGTCTCCGTGCGGAAAGTGGCCACCTGGACCTCGACGCCATCCCTGCGGATGAGAATGACACCGAAGTGCGCACCCACCTCAATGGCGTCGGGAAACAGCCGCAGGAGCTCGGCGGGCGTGGCATCGGTGGTCAGGTCGCGATCGTGCACGGAGACGCCCAGCAGCCCGTCGCGGACGCTGCCACCCACATAGAAAACTTGACGGCCAGCGCGTCGCAGCGTGGCCGCCACGTCCCTCGAAAGTGCTGTCAGCGGATTCCACATCCCCGTTTGATCGTAGAATAGATCACTAGAGCGCGACTTCATCACACATGGCTGATACTTTTGACCGGCCGAGTGCTACGACGAAAGTGGTTGTAGCCACCACCGTAGCCCTGTCCTTCATCTCATTCTGGCGTGGGGCCTCCATCGTCCTGAGCGATCTGGCGTCGACGATGTTCTACGTCGGCGGCATTACGGAACAGGCTATCGGTAAGTCGGCCCCGTGGTTCGTGCTGGGTGTGATGTTCTTTGGCTTTGCGGTCCGCAGCATCTACATGGAGAGCTGCGGCATGTTCGTGCGCGGCGGCGTGTATGTCGTGGTTCGCGACTCCATCGGCCCGCGCATGGCCAAGCTCTCGGTTTCGGCATTGGTCGTTGACTACATTCTGACGGGCCCAATTTCGTCGGTATCCGCCGGACAGTACCTGGGGCGCCTGTTGAACGAGTTGTTGGAGTTCGCCCACTCCCCGGTCCGTATCAACAATCCGAACTACTTCGCGGCGGTGTTCGGAGTCGTCGTCACCATCTACTTCTGGTGGCAAAACGTCAAGGGCATCCACGAGTCCTCCAGCAAGGCGCTGCGCATCATGCAGATCACCACGGTGATGGTGGTGGTGCTGTTGATCTGGTGCCCGCTGACGCTGCTGATGAAGGACAACGTCGAGTTGCCGCCGGCCCCGACCCTCAAGAACCTGACCTTCGAGCCGCATTCGCTGGGTTGGCTGCACGGCACGATGTGGCCGAGCATCTGGGCCGCTGCCATGCTCATCGCTTTCGGCCATTCCCTGCTGGCCATGAGCGGCTTTGAGACGCTGGCGCAGATCTACCGGGAAATCGCCTACCCGAAGATGAAGAACCTGAAGATCACGGCCAACATTGTGTGCATGTATGCGCTACTCTCCACGGGCCTGATCTCGCTCTTCGCGGTGATGATTATTCCCGACGGGGTCCGCGCGAACTACTACGACAACCTGATCGGCGGCCTGGCCATGAGCCTGGCGGGCCCGGAGATCCTGAAACTCGGCTTCCACATCTTCGTCGTGATCGTGGGTGCGCTGATCCTGTCCGGCGCGGTGAATACGTCGATCATCGGCGCCAACGGCGTGCTGAACCGCGTGGCCGAGGATGGCGTGCTGATCGACTGGTTCCGCAAGCCACACAAGACGTACGGAACCACATCGCGCATTGTGGCCCTCATCACGGTGGCTCAATTGGCCACAATCGTTCTCTCACGGGGCGATGTCTACCTGCTGGGCGAAGCGTATGCGTTCGGCGTGGTATGGAGCTTCGCCTTAAAGGGCATGGGCGTGCTGGCGCTCCGCTTCCAGCGGCACGACCAGGAATACAAGATGCCCTTCAACCTGCACTTCGGCAAGGTGGAGATCCCAATCGGCCTCGGCGTCACTACGCTGGCCCTGTTCCTGGTGGCGATTGCCAACCTGTTCACGAAGAAGATCGCCACAATCTACGGCGTCAGCTTCACGATTGTGCTGTTCATCGTGTTTGCGATCAGCGAGCGCCTCAACGCCAAGCACCGGCTGTCGAAGGACGGGAAGGGGTTGGAGGAGTTCAACCTCGACCACCAACCGCAAATCGGGACTACCAGCATGCATGCGCGGCCCGGTTGTGTCCTGGTGGCGGTGCGCGACCCTTACAACATGGAACACCTGCGGCGCGTGCTGGAGAAGACCAACCTGCGCCGGCATGACATCGTGGTGGCCACTGTGCGGCCCGTCTCCACTGGCGCCGGCGAATATGGGCTAGCCGAAGACCAGATCTTCAGTTCCTACGAGCAGGAGCTGTTTTCCCGTGTAGTGACTCTGGCCGAGAAAGAGGGCAAGCCGGTGGACCTGCTGGTGGTACCGGCCACGGATCCGTTCATCGCCATGGTGCAGACGGCCCATAATCTGAAGGCGTCGCGACTGGTCACCGGCGTCTCGCACACGATGGTCAGCGAGGAGTTGGCTCGCCGCATCGGCCTCGCCTGGGAGAAACTACCTGAACCGCGCCACCCTTTTTCGCTGGAGATCATTGCGCCCGACCGGCCGTCCACCTATGTCAATCTCGGCCCGCACCCTCCGCGGTTGTGGCCCGAAGATCTGGACCGGCTACATGACATCTGGCTGCGTCTGACGTCGCAAGAGGGCTTCGGCTCGAACCTGCACCACAGGGATGTCGTCGGCGCGGCCCTGCGACGCCTGGAGAGTCAACTGGACTCCAGCCAGCACAATGAGTTGGTCGAGGAACTGAAGAAGGAAATGCGGAACCCGCCGAACGAGCCGCCCGAATAGCGGCCGGCCCTGGAAGACCCTTGTTTACTTGGTTTTCTTGTCCTTGGCCTCGGCCTCGGGGGTAGCACCAGGAATGCCACCCAGCACTTCGTTGAAAAGCGCGGCCTTTTTGAGGTCTTTCTTCGAAGGCGGAATCTCTCCCCGACGATACGGGCCCTCGTTGTAGCACGTGCGGCAACGTACTTTCGCGGGTTCGGAATCGACGAGCGAAAGGATTGAGTGGTTCGTCATCCTTTTGCACTTGATGCAGTAATCATCAATGTCGTCGCCAAGGCGAATCCCAGACATGCGGCCTCCTACCCAAGAGCCACACTTTATCAAATATCGACCCCGGAAGGCACCTACCCGTTGGTGTTACGTCCGGAAGTCCGCCCTCGCCTATCATGAAGTATGCGTGGCAAATGGCTACTGTTCGCTGGCGGAACCCTGATTGTCGCCGCCGGCGCCGGCGCCCTCACCTACTACCTGCGGCAACCGCCGCCCAAACCCACAAAGGCCGCAACCGCGCCTGTGCTGCCCACGGGCAGTGAGGTTCATATCACCGGATCGATCCGCGCGGTGAATCTCGTACTGGTGCCGGCGCCTGTGGATGGCGTAGCCGAGGAGTTCCCGGTGAAGCCCGGCGATGAGGTCTTTGAAGGCCAGATCCTGGGCCGGATCTCCAACGAAACGCTGAAGGAGACCAGCCGCGAGGCGGAACTGGAGGTGGAGCGCGCACAGGCCAGAGTGAACGACGCCGAAAGCCTGCTGATCGCCACCCGACTGGAGGATTCCAGGGCGGCAGCCGATGCCTCCCGGGCGCGCATCGAGTTCCAGCGGGCGGAGCGGACTTACCAGCGCCAGCAGTTGCTGAATGCCGAGGGCGCCACACCTAGAAACACGTATCAGAAGTCCCTGCAGGACTATGAAGTCGCCAAAAAGGAGTCAGATACGCTGCAGACGCTATCGAACACTCTGCAGGACCGCATACAGGGCGTCATCAAGGACATCGATCTGGCCAAGAAGGCACTGGCCGAGAAGGTCCAGAACCTGGAGTCCGCCAGGAGCAGCCTGTCTTCCGCGGACTTGCTTGCGCCGGCGGACGGCCTGGTAATCTCCATCGGGAAGTCAGCAGGCGAAGAGGTGCGCAAGGGCATGCCGGATCTGATCACCATCGCCACGGATCTTTCCCAACTCGAGTTGGTGCTGGAACCGGAGCCGCCGATCCTGAAGCGATTGCGAGCCGGCCAGCAGGCACTGGTCCAGGTTGCCGAACTGCCGGGCAACGGGCTGCCGTCCAAGGTGAAATCGGTGGACGGCGGCAAGGTGATTGTTGAGTTTTCGAGTCCTTCGACGTTGATTCGACCGGGGATGACGGCGGTCGGCACGCTGAAGCTGAACTGAGTTGCGCGCCGTTGGACGGGCGGAGCCCCGGCGTTGGGCATTGAGTCTGAGTCGATAATGATCGAGGTGGCTGCGAAGCCATCCTCTGGGATGTGACATCGCTGAGTACACAGGTCGCCGGTTTCGGCTTGAAAGTTACACGCCTCCGGCCGCCTGGGATTGTCTCGAACGGCACGGCTGAGGTGGGCAAAGTAGGGGGCTAATACCATGGGCATCTGGGTTGGTGTCAAGCGATTCGCCGCGGTACACAGGCTGTGCGGCCTGCTGTGCATCGCGCTTGTTGCGGCTGACAGCGCGCGTGGACAAGACCTCAAATCCGCGCCACCTACAAAGGCCGACCAGGAGTTGTATCGCTTCGATCCAGCCAAGTACCTCAACACGCCTAAGTCCACAGACGGCCCCCTCGGGTCTGCCCGAGTAGTTCACGGGGCAGAATGCGAGGGTTGTCCTTCCGGTTTCAGGTTCCAACTGGAAGTTAAGGAGGGAGTGTCCGGCGCCACCTCACAACTGACGCTTCAAAACGAGACCGCGCAGATCGACCGATTGCTGCTGCTAAGCCAATCGAGGACTCTGATCGAGGGACACATGAATGGAAGTGTTTCGATTATCACAGTCCTGGACAACAGCAGCGGCCAGGTCTTGGGCTCGCTCCTGTGTTTTGTGCCATCAGTCTCGCCAGACGGGACCTGGCTTGCCTATGTCAAGGTGTACCCTCTTCATTTCACAGACGTTTCGAATGAGTACTATGTTGCGAACCTGAATCAGCGGTTTGTGAAGGGCAGCATCCCTCCGAGCCATGACAACAGAATTCCTATCGGCCAACGGATCTATCCGGCGACCGCTGACGAGGGCGAGCATTCATGGGGCTCCAACAAGCTCTTCTGGGTCGGGGCGCAGAATACCCTCGCGTTTGGCGATCACTGGAAGGGTGAGAACCAACTTGTGATTGCCGATCTGAGGGGACATCGGGCCGCGCCAAAGGTATCGGTCCACCGGTTGGAGTCCCGGCTCTACGTGAAGGAAAGCTCGTGTGAGGAGTACAGAGGACGATTTGGACGGGCCTTCTTCATTGGCGGCGTCGAGCCATCCGGACAAGGGCCGAGTGGGGTGTCTGTTCGGCTGGTGTTCAATGATGCGGCCTGCGTGCTAGACGAGCACATCAGTGTCGATGGGGTCATGTAGCGACACTGGAGAACGGCCGATGGTTCATGAACGGCGACGAAGAGAGGCTGACGCACGCCGGAGCACGCGACGCCAGAGGACCGGGGCCACCGCGGCCATCCACAACAGCAGGATGCCCGCTCGCACCCAGGTGATATTGGCGGCCGAGATGCTGAGACCCGTCGCTACCGTCAGCCAGGCGGCGATGCACAACGGGCACTTCGGCAGGATCAGCAGTAACGCCGCGGGCAGTATCGATGCCGTGACCTTGGAGAGCCGGCCGGCGCTTTGTCCCGGCGCCGGCCCGCATACGCATCCCGACCCGGTCATTTCGCGACTTTCTCCTGGGCGCAGCACCCGGCTGATTCCGGCAGTTGCGGATACTCGTCGTGGCGTCGCCACCAGACACCCGTCTCGTTGCGACCCCTGGGCGCGCGGTCAAGCCACTGGTACATGCCCCAGATGCCGTCCACGCCGCGCGAGTAGGAGGAATAGGCGTGGTAGATGACGCCGTCCTCCAGTACGAATGAACTCAGCCCCGGCCTCTCGCGCGTATACGCCGGCGTGTCGGTTCCGCACATCGCCGCAAACTGAGCGACCGCGCCCCCGTCGCCACCCGGCTGCCCGGCGCGCTCCTTGAAGGGTGCTTCACGGCGAAAGTTGTACTCGATCCCCTCGCGTTGTTGCTCGTTGGTATACGAGGCGGAGTAGTCGAAGTTGAAGTCGCCGTCCACGGAGGACGCCCAGGGAAACGTCCAGCCCATGCGCTGTTTGTACGCCTGCAGTTTCGCCAGCGGCGCGCGGGACACGGCCCAGAGCATGACGTCGTGGTTGGCCAGATGGACGGCGATGCCGTTGAAGCCGTCCGCGATTGAGGAGCACGAAGGGCAGCCCGCCTGATAGTCAGGCCCGAACATGAAGTGATAGACGAGGAGTTGCGAGCGCCCGCGGAAGAGGTCCGCCAATGAGGCCTTTCCCTGCTCCGTCTCAAACTGGTAGTCCTTGTCGATCCGCACCCAGGGCAGTTCCTGCCGGCGCTGTGCGAGTTCGTCGCTGCACCGGGTCAGGTCCTTCTCTTCATTGAGCAACTGCAGCCGCGCTGCCAGCCACTCTTCGCGTGTTCCGGTCTTGTGTGTCGTCATTGTGTTTGTCTCCTTTTCGTTCGGTAGAATTCAGTAATCGCTGCTCGCAAGACCAACTTAGGCCCGGATGCTGAAACGGCGGGAGTGACAAGCGTGGCGGGATTCCGATGGACTCACTGATCACGGCCGCAGCACGGGCGCTGGCAGCGGGCGACCCGCTTGGCGCATTGAAGCGGGTGGCGTTGCGTGACGACGCGCCTTCGCTCGCGCTGCGAGGGATCGCGATGGCGCAGCTTGGCGATTTCGCACGGGCGAAGGCCCTGCTGCGAAGCGCCGTGCGCGCGTTTGGCCCCAAAGAGGCGGTGGCCCGCGCGCGGTGTATCGTCGCCGAAGCAGAGGTCGCACTGGTCTCGCGCGACCTGGGCTGGCCTGCAAAGGAACTGGATGCGGCGCGGGTCACGCTCGAAGCGCGCGGCGACCGGCTGAACGCCGCCTATGCACGGTATCTCGAGATCCGGCGCCTGCTGTTGATCGGGCATCTGAACGAGGCGGAGCGCTTGCTCGGCGAGCTCGACCCGACGCCTTTCCCGCACCCATTGAGGGCAACCCACGAACTCGTCGTTGCGGGCATCGCGATGCGCCGCCTGCGGACGAATGTGGCGCGGGCTGCGCTTGGCCGGGCTGAGGAGGCGGCATGTCTGGCGAGGATCCCGACACTGACGGCGGAGGTGGAGAGCGCGGCCCGGGTGCTGCAGATGCCGGCGGCGCGCCTGATTGTGAGCGGTACGGAGAGGCCCCTCCTGCTGGAAGAGGTCGAGGCGTTGCTGGCGTCGGAGGCATTGGTGGTGGACGCGTGCCGGCTTGCAGTGCGAGACGCACGCACCGAAGTTCAGCTGGCACGGCGTCCGGTGCTGTTCGCGCTGGCACGAGCTTTGGGCGAAGCGTGGCCCGGGGATGTGCCGAGGGATGTCCTACTGGCACAGGCCTTCGGGGCAAGGCTCGCTGATGAATCGCATCGTGCGCGGTTGCGGGTCGAGATCGGGCGGCTGCGCAGGGCTCTTCGGACGTTGGCCGCCGTTAGTGCCACCAAGCGAGGGTTTGCCATGGCACCGAGCCGCGCACGCGAGATCGCCGTTCTGGCGCGACCGGTGGAGGACGAGCATGCAGGCGTGCTGGCCTTCCTCACGGACGGGGAATCCTGGTCGAGTTCCGCGCTGGCGCTGGCATTGGGCACGAGCCAGCGGACGGTGCAGCGGGCACTGGACTCGCTGGCGGAGGCAGGCAAAGTGCAGTCGTTCGGCCAAGGCAGAGCGTGCCGCTGGATGACTCCGCCGGTGGCCGGATTCACGACGATGTTGTTACTCCCTGCTTTGCTGCCGGTTGACTAAGGTGGAGATATGAATGAATCACCAGCCGAGATTTTGCGCGAATATGGCCCATTTCCGGGCGTCGAGCGCGTTCATGGAGTCACATACGACGGCGAGAAGGTCTGGTTTGCCGCTGGCGAGAGGCTAAACGCTTTTGACCCGGCGAGCGGGGCGATGCTGCGTTCGATTGAGGTCGCCGCACATGCAGGAACGGCCTTCGACGGGCAGCATCTGTTTCAGATCGCCGAGGATCGCATCCAGAAGATCGATCCGAAAACGGGCGAGGTGCTCAGCACGATTCCGGCGCCTGGCGGTGGCGGTGACTCGGGGCTTGCTTGGGCGGAAGGGACGCTGTGGGTTGGGCAATACCGGAGCCGAAAGATCCACCAAGTGGACCCGGAGACGGGCGTGATTCTTCGCACCATCGAGTCCAACCGGTTTGTCACGGGGGTCACCTGGGTGGAGGGAGAGCTTTGGCACGGCACTTGGGAGGGGGACGAGGCCGATGTGAGGCGAGTGGATCCCCGATCGGGCGAGGTGCTAGAGAGGCTGGCGATGCCGGCCGGAGTGGGGGTGTCGGGGCTCGAGTCGGATGGCGGCGACCGGTTGTTCTGCGGGGGTGGAGGGACCGGAAAGGTGAGGGCGATCCGGCGGCCGAAGCGCGGAGTGTGACGGGGCTCTTTGCCGGCTCGAAGTGCAAGTGGGCCTGTGTGCGCAGAGTCGGTGTGAAGGCTGGGGCGGTGGGGGACCCTTCCATTGAAGACGCGTTCGCAACGGTGCCCGCTCCTTCCCAGTCGCGGTTCGCAGCGCGGGTTCATCCGCTTTGGCGGCCCGGGGGGGGGCATGCGGGACTCCCTGACGGTCGGGGTTCGTAGCAGCTTGCGCTGCTGTCGCTGGCCTCGGGGCCGTTTCGGTGGACGGGACTTCCGCCACAGACTCCCTACGCCTTGCGGCCAAACCATTCCAGGGAAGCCCACCAGACACCTCCGCTGATTAGCGTCACGACGGGGCCGAACTGGTGGGCGGTGGACGTGGCGAGTATGACCGCGAAGATTTGAAAGAGCCCCGTGGGGATCAGTTGGCCGGCGGCGAACTGCCAGCGAGTCTGCTCCGTTGGTGGAGCGAGGATGGTCCTATGGCCGGCGATCAGGGCCACGAAGCCGGCGGCGGCGGTACGGTGCCAGCCGTAGGGCGCTGTCAGGAACAGCAGGGGCACGAACCAAGCTAGGTCCCGGGCCAGTAGGACATCGCGGCCGGATAGGGGCAGCAGGAGGCGCCGGGCCACGGCGGATTCCGCATCAAACCCGGAACTGGCCTGGCCGGCCGTGCTGAGCAGGATGACGATGAGGCCTCCGATGACCACCGACGCCATCGGGTCCGGGTGGGGGTAGAAGATCCGGTAGAGGAAGCCGCCGAGGCTGAGGAGGGCGGCGAACCAGACGTCCAGCGTCTGGAGCAGTTCCCGAACACGGTTCTGGATGAGGCCGCCGAGCCGGCCCGGGAAGCTGGGAACCAGTCGCAAGAGGCGCGGCGGGTTCTTCCAGGTGCGGAACGCTCCGAGGACGACCGGTGCGAGGATGCCAAGGGCGAAGAGTCCGGTACCCACTGCCGGATGACGGCTGAGCAGAGCGAACAGTACGGCCAGAGGCAGCATGGGGTTGAGCAGCAGGTTGAACGCGAACACCACGGCGCGCTGCCAGGCGGTCAGCGGCCAGAGGGCCATGCGGGCCTCCGGGATGCGGCGAGCCATGTCGCCGGCCAACGGGAGGGCGGCAAGGGCGCCGATGAGCAGGTAGAAGACGGCCGTGCTGCTGGGACGATCCATCGGCTCTTCGGCCATCATCAGTAGGATGACCGCGAAGAGGTTGTTGTGAGTGACTGAGCCGAACCGGCCGAAGCTGCGTTGCGCGCTACGGGCCAGCGCGGCGATCAGCGCCGCGAGCCCAGCCATGGGAGTTCCGGAGCGGAGGGCTGTTCCACAAGTTCGAAGTAGAGCTCCTCGACATTGGCGTGGGTCATCGCGCTGGCGGGTGCGTTGTGGAGGATGCGGCCGTCGCGCAGAAGGACGATGCGGGTGGAGATGCGATCGACCAGCGAAAGGATGTGCGAGGTGAGCAGGATGGTGACTCCGCGGCGCGAGGCGGCTTCCAGGAGCCGGCGGATCACTTCGACGGAAGCCGGGTCGACTCCTTCAAAAGGCTCGTCGAGCATGAGCACCGATGGATTGTGGAGCAGTGCGATAGCCAGGGCCGTCTTCTTGCGCATGCCGTGCGAGCATTCACGTGCGTAGGTGTGCCGCTTGGATGAAAGGGCCAGCGCCTGGAGGAGCTCCTCGGAGCGAGTGCGGGCGGTGGCCGCGTCCAGGCCGTAGATGGGGCCCGTGAGGCGGAGGTGCTCTTCTATGGTCAATTCGGGGAGGAGTGCGAGGTTCTCCGGAACGACGCCGATGCGGCGGCGGAACTCGAGGCGAGTGGCGGGGTTGGCGGGGTCAAAGCCGGCGACGGAGATGGTGCCGGTGTCCGGGCTGGAGAGTCCACAGAGGAGCCGAATGAGCGTGGATTTGCCCGCTCCGTTGGGTCCGAGGATGGAGCAGATCTCGCCGGCGGGGACGTCGAGAGAGACGTCGTTGACGGCGGCGAGTGAGCCGAAGCGGCGGGTGACCTGCCGGCAGTGGATGGGGGAGGACACTCTCGCAATCTAGCACCTGGGGAATGGAGCGGATTGTAACTTCGGGGTGACGGGGCCGCCCCCAGGCGTCGCTGTGCGGGGTATTGAGTTTGAATTGTCAATGATCGAGGCGTGGCGCCCCGTCCGCAGCCGCGCGTCAATGACAGCATGCCTGCTACAAGCGGACCACGGAACCGGGCTTCCCTCTGCCACCGCGACCTCCAGCCCGCATGATCAGGCAGCCCATCCCCACGGCCACCCGGCGTGGGGCCGTCCGCCGCCGAAGTCCGCACTTCTCCCTCGTTTTGTCCTTTCCGCCAGATCCGGTTCACGCGCCCAAAAACTACCTCTTCCCTGGAATCAGCCGTCTACAGCCGGAACCCGCAAAAACGCTTGGTTCAGCCATGTACAACTCACAGCGAGGTGAAAACGATGAATGAAAGCACAGGAACAGCGATCCGGAGGGCCCACCGGCCGGTCGAGATAGAGAGGATCGAGAGCGACGACGCCCGAGGCCCACACAGGGAATCCACCCGGCCCGGCACCCGAGGTGCAAACCACCGCTGCGGAGGGATCAAAGCCAACACCAACCGCCCAGCCGCACACGGCTCGCGAAACGAAGCCATCAGCCCCGGAACACTGACAGCGGAAGATCCGCATCGGCAGCCTGACAATCTGCGCACTCACAGCGCGTCGCATCCACGAGGACGCCTTCGCAGCCGCCTGGTAGCAGTTCTGGTGGTTGCGGTGTGTCGGTGAGCTGGGTTCTTCCGAAGATGCTGCCGCAGAAAGCGAGAGCATTTTCGTCCGTGGGGACGAGCGACTGCCCGCTTGTTCCGTTCACGAGGGCAGATTTGGCTGGGGTTGAGTTCGGGTTAGTTCGGACGTCGTCGCCGTTGCGGAGGGCGCCGGCCGATGGCCGGGGCAATGGTGGGGGAGCAGTTCGGGCAGGTGCGGAGGGTGGAAGAGGTGGGCTTGGACTGAATGGCTTCGGTCATGGGGATGTTCCTGCTGTGTCCACTGGGGCGAGCTTCCGAACTCAGAAGCTCGTTGGGCTTTGGGACGCGTCTTCATGCGCTTGGCGGCCCAGAAGGCCATGGTTGACTCCCTACGGGCTCGCGCAACAATAGCTGCGCCGTTTCGGGAGCTTCGAAGAGGCGGAGCTAAAGCCCCGCGCTGGCTGAAGCCGGCCCCCCAGTGCATTGCCGCGATTCGCGATCCGGCTGGACGGGTTTGATCGCGGCGAGGCTCTGATACAATCCCTTCAAATGTTCTCCTGGGCTCCCCGTGCCGGACTGTTGACTGTGCTGTGTGTTTCCGCGCTGGCGGACACGCCGGAAGAGCGTTTTGAGATGCGGGTCCGGCCGATTCTGGCCCGCAATTGTTTCGCCTGCCATACGGCCTCAAAGATGGGTGGCTTGGCGATGACCTCGCGCGATGCCCTGCTGCAAGGCGGCAAGGGTGGACCCGTCATCGTCGAAGGCAAGCCGGAGGAGAGCCGGTTGATCCGGGCGGTCCGGCAAGCTGATGAATCCATCAAGCCGATGCCGCCGATGGGCAAGTTGAAGCCGGAAGAGATCGAGGCGCTGGCGGAATGGGTGAAAGACGGCGCCGTCTGGCCGGAACGCGCCAAGGTGCAGGCACAGGCCACGACGATCACTCCGGAGCAGCGCGGCTTCTGGAGCTTTCAGCCGGTGCGGAAGGTGACACCGCCCACGGTGGAGACGATGGAGTCCCGCATGGTCCAGCGGGCCGCCAAAGCGGATGAAGCCGCAACGAACCCCGACCGTCAGGGAGGGGTCCCCTCCGCGTTGCGAACCGCGCACGTCAGTAAGCGGGCGCCCGCTTCCGATGCGTCTTCAACGGAGTCCCGCATGGCCCTACGGGCCGCCAAAGCGAATGAAGACACGCTGCGAACCGCGACTGGGAAGGAGCGGGCACCGGTTGCGAACGCGTCTTCGATGGAGTGGTCCAAGAGTGCGATCGACCGGTTTATCTACTCCAAACTCCACGAGCAGGGACTGACGCCCGCGCCGCGCGCCGACCGGCGCGTGTGGATCCGCCGCGTGACCTTTGATGTGACGGGACTTCCTCCTACGCCGGAGGAGGTGCGCGCGTACTTGAACGATGGCACCGCCCAGGCCGAAGCCAAAGTGGTGGACCGGCTGCTGGCCTCTCCGCGCTACGGCGAACGGTGGGCGCGGCATTGGCTGGATGTCGCACGGTATTCGGACGACCGCCTGGAGTCGCAGAAGGAACTGGTGCATCCGAATGCCTTCCGCTATCGCGATTGGGTGATCCAGGCCTTCAACGAGGACATGCCGTTCGACCGTTTTGTGATGGCGCAGATCGCGGCCGACCAGATGCCGGAGCCCGAGCGGGCGAAGCTGCTACCTGGGTTGACGTTTTATGGGCTGAGTCCGGAGCAGCAGGACGAGCGGGTGGACGCGACGACGCGTGGGTTCCTTGGATTGACGGTGGCGTGCGCTCAATGCCACGACCACAAGTTTGATCCCATTCCCCAGGCCGATTTTTACTCGCTGCAAGGCATATTCAACAACACCGTCGTGGACGAAGTGCCGCTGGCGCCCAAAGAAGAAATAGAGCGATGGACGGCCCACAAGAAGAAGCTGGACGACAAAGAAGCCGAGCTGAAGAGGTTCCAGGACGAGCAGGCGATTTCGGTCGCCGGCATGCTCGCCGCGCGCACGGCCGATTATGTCCGAGCGGTGCTGGGCGAGCGGGATGCCAAGGATCTGGATACCGAGACGCTGGAACGCTGGCGTACCTACCTGAAGCCCGACACGCATGAGCACCCCTTCCTCGACCACTGGAAGGACGCCGACCGGTTCCAGGAACTCGTCGTGAATGTGCTGGCGGAGAAGAAGGAGATCGACCAGAAGAACCTGATCCGGCTGGGCGGCTCTTCTCAAAGGAACGACCTCAGCGAGACCGAACTGTTGTCGCTGGACCGGCCGAAGTTCCGTTTCTACAACGAGCTGTTCGGCACACGAAAGAGCGTCCTATATTATTCCGGTGACAAGCTGGATCGCTGGCTGGGCGATCTGCACCGCACACACCTGGCGAAGTTGCGTTCGGACGCGGCCGAGATCAAGAAGTCGCTGCCGGAACAGTACCCCTTCCTCCACGCGGTGAAGGACGTGGAGAAGCCCAAGAACGGCCATATTCTGATTCGAGGCAGCCGCGACAATCCCGGAGCGGAAGTGTCCCGCCACTTTCTATCGATTCTATCGACGGGAGAACCCAAGGCGTACACCGAGGGTAGCGGCCGGTTGGAGTTGGCCCGCGACATTGCGAGTCCCAGCAATCCGTTGACTCCCCGCGTGATGGTGAACCGGATCTGGCAGCACCACTTTGGCACCGGCATCGTGGGGACGCCGAGCAATTTCGGGCAACTGGGCGAGCGTCCGACGCATCCGGAGTTGCTGGACTACCTGGCGGCCAGGTTTGTGGAGAGCGGTTGGAGCATCAAGTCCATTCACCGCGAGATTCTGCTGTCGCGCACCTACGCCGGCGCGTGGGAGCGCTCGGCTGCCAATGAAGAGAAGGATCCGGGGAACCGGTATCTGTGGCGCGCGAACCGGCAACGGCTGGACGTGGAGTCGATGCGGGACGCCCTGCTGGCGGTGGCCGGAAACCTGGATTCGACGACAGTGGGCGGCCCGGCCTTGCGGTTGACGGACGAGAAGAACCTGCGACGGACCGTCTACGGGTTCCGCAGCCGCCGCAAGCTGGATCAGCTATTGGCGATGTTCGACCATCCGAATCCGAACACGACGAACGAGCAACGCAATGTGACGAGCGTACCGCTGCAGCGGCTGTTCTTCCTCAATAGTCCGCTGGTGCTGCGGGAGGCCGACGCTCTGGCCGCGCGCCTGAAGGGCACCGATGAGGAGAAGATCAAGGACGCGTACGAGTTGATGTACTCGCGTCCGCCCAGCGCCGAGGAGTTGCACCTCGGCCTGGAGTTTCTGAAGCAGGGTGACGACGCCTGGCCGCGCTATGCCCAGGTTCTGCTGGCCGCCAACGAATTCCTATACGTGGAGTAACGATGACACGACGTGACCTTCTCAAAACGATGGGGGCCGGCTTTCCCATGGCTGCGTTCGCGCAGGTGGCGAACGACCCCATGGCTCCGAAGGCGACGCACTTCCCGGCCAAGGCGAAGCATGTCATCTTCCTGTTTCTGAACGGCGGCCCGTCGCAGGTGGATACGTTCGACCCGAAGCCCGAATTGCAGCGCTTCCACGGCAAGCCAATGCCGACGCCGAACCTCAAGAGCGAGCGCAAGACGGGCAATCTGCTGGGCTCCCCGTTCACGTTCAAGAAGTACGGGCAGAGCGGCATCGAGGTGAGCGAGATCTTCGCGGAAGTCGGGTCAGTGATTGATGACTTCTGCGTCATCCGCTCGATGCATACGGAGCGGCCCAACCACGAACCTTCGCTGCTGCTGACGAACTGCGGCCAACGGTTGCCAGGCCACCCGTCGATGGGCTCGTGGGTGACCTACGGGCTCGGCACGGAGAACAGGAACCTGCCGGGCTTCGTGGTGTTGTGTCCGGGCCTGCCGGTGTTGGGGCCGATTCTCTGGACGTCGTCCTACCTGCCAGGCGTCTATCAGGGCGCCTACATTCCGAACAACGAGAAAGAGGTCGACAAGCTCATCCCCAACTTGCACAACACGCGCTGGAAGCCGGAGGATCAGAAGCGGCAGTTGGATCTGCTGGGCCAGCTGAACCATCTGCAGACGAAGCGTGAGGGCGATGATCCGCAACTGGAGGCAGGCATCCAGTCGATGGAGATCGCTTACCGCATGCAGACCGAGGCGGCGGACGCGTTCGACATTTCGAAGGAGCCGGCGCCGGTCCGCGAGGCGTATGGCGACGGCAACTTCGCCCGCGGCTGCCTGATGGCGGCGCGGTTGGTGGAGCGTGGTGTGCGGATGGTCCAGGTGTATTTTGGCGACGACCAACCCTGGGACAGCCATGAAGATATTCTCGATCACCGGCGGCTGGCGCGGCTCGCCGACAAGCCGATTGCCGCGCTGATTCGGGATCTCAAGCAGCGTGGGCTGTTGAATGAGACGGTGGTGGTGGTTACCGGCGAGTTTGGCCGTACGCCCGCTACGGAGGTGAGCGGACTGGTGAAGGTGCAGAATGGCCGCGACCACAACAATCACGGGTACACCTCGCTGGTGGCCGGCGGTGGTTTCCGCGGCGGCCTGGTGTATGGGGCCACGGATGAGTTTGGATTCAAGGCCGTGGAGAATCCGGTGGACGTTCACGACCTGCATGCCACGATCTTGCATCAATTGGGGTTGGACCATACGCGGCTGACGTACCGCTATAGCGGGCGGGATTTCCGGTTGACGGATGTTCACGGGCGTCTGATCGAGGGGATTGTTTCGTAGGAGGACGCATGCGCGGCGCTGACCGTAGACGGTGGTCCCGTCGGATCCCAGGTATGGGCGGGTTTGAACGGCGGGTGACAGGCGACAACTAGAACTCCCGCCACCCGGAAGAATAGTTGACGCCGGACAGGCGGGATCTCCCGGTGATTGCGCCCAATCAGGGGCCCACCTTAGCAAATCGCCGTGGGACGAGTCAGGCTGAAGGGGGCTGACGTCAAGCCTGTGAGTGAGGTTCCTATTCAACCCGAGGCTGTTTTGTGCGGACCCAGTTGGCGGTCATGAGTTGGGCCAATCCAGACTCAATCCCGACGAAGTAGGCGTTGGACGGCTTAACCAGAAACCCGTGCTCATCGCAGAGTTTCGATTTTCCCGCCCGAACACCGCCCAACGGCCCAAGCACCTCACTCCCCAGATAGCTGTTGCGGAGCAAGTCCTCGACCTCTCGTCTGTCAACGCGGCCCAGTCGACTGGTCGCGCGGCTATAAGCGGCCGCTGTGGCTACTGCCATGAAGTACCGCATTTCTTCCCAGGGAGATGTCGCAGCATTCTCCGGGGCGAGACGCTGGAGCCCCTGTCCAAACCGCTTGGCCCACTCCAAAAGTGAGACCGCTCCGCAGAACGCGTCCCCGCAGGTGTTGGTGTCGAAGACGGTAGCTTTTTGCTTTGTATAGGCCCCTACGTAGACAACTTGCCGATACTCGTCGACTCCGAGGCTGCCTCGTGGGCCCAGGGTAACGTAGACGCGGGGCGGTTGTGGGCAGTTCTTCAAGATCGCGTGTACAGTCTGCGCGAAGTACTTCAAGTTGGGTATATCTTCGGGCTTGGTCATAAACGGCTCCAGAATGTCGCTGGGACTGCAAAGATGGGCGAAATTCTGAACCTCCATCTCGTTGAACAGTAGGACGCAATTTGACGGCGGAGTACCACCCCTTAAGTCCTTCACCAGAGCGTCTGCAATCTTCTGCATGCTCTTGGTCAGGGCAAAGATCACCAACATGTCGGGATTCAGCTTACAGAGAGAGTACGCAGCATTGAAGAGTTCCTTGCTCTTAATGGAATCAACCAGGATCGCTCCGATCTCGGTAGAACGTCCATTGAGCAGTGCCAGAAGATCGGACTCGGCTCCTGCCGTATCGGAAACAGTACTTCCCCGGCATACAATCTTGTTGTCTGTTTCCCGGTTGGATGTCCTGACCCTGCTGATCACAAAGTTCCGTCGGAACTCAGGTTGCACGGGTTGGTGTAGGACTGCCTCTACAGACAACGAATCCAGGTAGACTTCCAGATAGCGATCCGCCGAGTAGGTGGCGAGAACATGAGTTGCACTGCTGCCCCGCAACAGTTCTTCCTCAACGAGCGGCCCCAACGGATGGCTCATTGCGATATCGGAGTAGACAATTGGGACGGATTCCTGCAGAGGCGCGAGCGCACGTATGTAGCGAACGACGTTCAGACCACCCCCGCCCCAGGAAACGTCTTCGCACCGGACTGATACCATGCGATCCTGTGGATCCAACTGTGGCAGTGACTCCGACACGCCGCCCATCAGGTCGTATTTCTCTCCCGGGGTTAAGCAAGCGCGGCCGTCGTTCTGTTGAGGAGATCCAATGGGGGTTCGAACCCGCATTTGAGCCGAGTAGTGGTGCAGACCAGATTGGGTCGTCAGCCACACGCCATCCTTGATCGAAAGAGACTCATCTAGCAGAATGCTATCCCGAAGGCTGGCATCTTCGTGTAGGAGCAGTTCCAGATCTATTTCGACGGTTACGTCTTGTACGGCATCGCCAAGGACCCATAGTTTCTTCGTCGGCATTTCCTCGGCTGGTAGAGGAGGAGATACCAAGCTCGGGGATTCTGGCAGTGTAGACGGTTTATGCCGTCGATCGCCCACCGCATAGGTGTCTTTTGCGTCCTGAAGGCGTTTCGTTGGATTCTTCTTCATAGGTCCCCTCAAAGTGAGCGGCTGTATAGTACCACGTGTTATCACGGAACGATACACATAAACGACACATGAACAGGCATGAACCGAAAGCGGCATGTTCTCCAGCCTGCTTCAATGAGTCCGGGATCTTCTGATCACAGGGTGGATTTCGACGGCGATGACCTATAGCCGAAAGCACGCTCAATGGCTCCCAACCCATAGACCGCGGAGGACATCGGGACGCACTCATCTACGGGGACTTTCCTCATCCTAATTGCGCACTATTTAGTACTCTTTGCAGGATGTGGCGCAGAATTGTCCGCTCCAGCCAAGCGGGCCCCATTGTTCCGGACATGGTGGGCGGAGACGGTTCGGAGGAAGAGAGAGGTTCGGGATAAAGCAGCCGTGCTCCTGGGTGAATGGACCCAATCGGGGGTCTGGTTCTGGCGAACCGCGGTGGGACGGGTCAGGCACACACGTTCCTAGGCGCGGTGAGGTCGAGGCTTCTGATGGATTGCGACTCGGAGTTGGGTACAGTCGCACTCATCCCTGTGGCTTTTCCTCCGTTCTGATAGCAAACTATTGTGCACCTCTTATGGGGTGTGATGCAGGATTGGATGGCTGGAGTGCGTTGGCGCGGAGTTTCGGAAGGGCGGACGGCCGAATGTGACCGAGAATTGGGCCGAAGCGGGCCCATCCTTGGATGAATGCCTCCATTTGGTGGTCCGAATTTGGTGGATCGCAGTGAGACGGGGCAGGCTGGCGGGCATCCGATAGCACCACGGTGGTCACCATCGAATGCATCAGCGCGACCGGATCGCGTGATAGAATCGCAATTCCCTCAAGTGGTCAAGCGCACTCACGCACGAGTGCAACATTTGGCTGCCGGGAACACGAGATCGGAGGCTATAATGGGACTACAAGAAGAGATTGACAAGACGCGTTCGGAGATTCGCACTGACGGTTACCCTGTTTCGGTCGGTGAGTGGATGAGCATTTACGAGCGGCGAGAACTTGACATTCATCCAGAATTTCAGCGCTTTTTTCGATGGTCTCCAGAGCAGAAGTCGCGCCTAATCGAATCCTTGCTTCTCGGTATACCGATACCTCAAGTATTCGTGGCGCAGCGTCCGGATGGCATCTGGGATGTCGTTGACGGCCTACAGAGACTTTCGACGATCTTCCAGTTTGCCGGGCTGCTGAGGGACGAGAATGACACCAAGCAAGATCCCTTAACACTGCAGGGGACGAAGTATCTTCCCAGTTTGGGTGGTAAGCGATGGGAGGATGAGACCAAACCGAAGGAAAGCTTGACGGCAGCGCAGCGGCTCCTGATAAAGCGAACGAAGATCGGCGTAAGTATCATTCTTAAGGAGAGTGACGACAAAGCAAAGTACGAGCTCTTTCAGCGGCTAAATACTGGGGGCTCGATGCTGTCAGATCAAGAAGTACGAAACAGCATTCTTGTAATGATGAATCGGAGTTTCTACCAGTGGATTCGCTCTCTTTCGCAGAATGCACTCTTTATCGACTGTATCGGCCTGTCCGATCGCGCCGTTGAGGAGCAGTACGATATGGAACTAGTTCTCCGCTTTATCGTCTTTCGAAGAATGTCCAAGTCTCAACTGGGACAAGTCGGTGACCTAGGAGAATTCTTAACAGAACAGGCAAAAATACTTGCATTCGATGCGAAGTTCGATCAGCACATTGAGGAGAAAGCATTTACTGATACTTTTAAGATTATAGCAAATGCGCTTCGAGACGACGCTTTCAGGCGGTACGACGCCCAAAGGACGCGCTTTGTCGGCGGTTTCTCAGTTTCGGCATTTGAGGCTGTTGCCATCGGCATTGGTTTCGATCCAAATAAGGCAGCATTAACAAAGCTACTTGAGCGAGTCAAGGCAATGTGGCAGAATCCGGAGTTTGTAGACAACTCCGGGTCTGGAGTTCGAGCATCATCTCGTGTGCCGAAGGTTATTCCATTTGGGCGCAAGATGTTTATCAAATGAAGATTCGAACAGTTGCCGACGTCAATTCGGCCCTTTCCTACGACTTGATATGGCGAAAACGAGAGCTTACAACACTACGGCTTCTGATTAACACTCATAGTGCGAAACCAGACCGCAACGCGGTTTATCTAAGGAGTGCCGTCACGCTGATCTACGCTCACTGGGAGGGATTTGTAAAGATTGCATCGCGCATTTATTTGGAATTCTTACGATCTCAGCGATTGCGGTACGAAGAGCTTACTGTGAACTTCGTTGCACTGGCGACTCGAAGCAGACTGAAAACCGCGGAGGAGAGTACGCGGATTCGTGTCCATCTCGAAGTCACCAACTTCCTTATAAATGACAGGAGTAAAGCCAGTGTCCTACCTGAAGACGCTGTTTCGACTAGAAGCAATCTGACCTCACTTGTCTTGCGGGACATAATCTATACTCTTGGTCTTGATTTTGGCCCTTTCGAAACGAAGGCGAGCATTATTGACGAACGCCTCGTGGACGTCCGCAACACGATCGCTCATGGCGAGTTCCTTCGACTGGATTTAGACGACGTCTTGAGGTTGTATGATGAGGTACTGTGGATGATCGAGGAATTTCGTACACAGGTCGACAATGCTGCAAGCACTGGATCGTATCGAGCACAGAAATAATGCTCCCGAGTCTATCCTGCAACATCTCTCATCGGTCTGATGCCGAGTTGCCGGGAATCACCCAGTTCCCTTCCCCAGGGCCGGCCGCACAAACGGAGTTTCTGAACTGCGATGGCGATCCAAGAACTGGACAGCCCTCTAACTACTCGAGCTGGAACGGCATAATTGCTCTTGGTGGCAGCAAGGTGTGAGAAGGCCATCCGAGGTCGGCCCGTCGTCTTCGTACTCAGTGTTGCGATAATGATTTGCATTCGGGCGGCAGAGCCTGCGCAGTCGCTTCGATGGACCAATATATCCGCCCTCTATCGCGGTTTCGCTGAAGGGCATCCGGGATGAGTCAGGCTACCAGCGGGCGGCCGGGTACCGGCACGAAGATACTGCGCTGCTGAGGTCCTCGGACACGCATTTCCCCCGCGCGGGCCACTCCGATCTCGGCGACTTCCTGGTGGTGCCCATTTCCGGCGAGGTGAAGCTCGATCGCAGACAGGCGACCGGCCGGGGCCGGGGTACCGCTCGCGGGTCAGCCACCGTTGGAGACGCCGGGGCATGAACTGGGTTCCGCTCCCTGACGGTCACGGCTCGGCCCGATTGCGTCGCCGCGCCAACCGGCGGCCCGTCGGGCCATACGGGACTCCGTTGAAGACGCGTTCGGAACTGGTGCCCGCTCCTTCCTCGTCGCGGTTCGCAGGGCGGCGGAAGACCACTCCCTCACGGTCGTGGTTCGTAGCGTCTTCATCCACTTTGGCGGCCCGCAGGGCGATGTTTGACTCCGTTGAAGACGCGAGAAGAAAGCCGACACGGCTTCAGAACGGCGGGTAAGGCCAGCGTTGCCAGATCAGATGCCGAGTATTCATTGGAGCGAAGATAACAGGTGGTAGCGTACTCGCGGACTGATGCAGGTTGGCGGCCCGATTGAGGATCCAGATCATAAGTATGTTTGGTGCCGCAGTAGTGCTGCTGTTGTCGATTTCGAGTCTGACGGCAATGCAAGTGCCACACGTCATCGAGTGTGGGTCGTCAAAGGATGCCAAGCCGCGGAGCCGCTAAGTGTACCGCCTCGAGAATCCGAACAATCGGGCGCCTTGGGAGGACGCGCGATCCGCGCCGACGCCAGGCGAGTGTAGTGGTGGCGCCTAATGAACAGCCCGGCATGGTTTCTCTTCGTCCTGGGCGCGGCGTACGGGCTGCAACCTCCGCAGATGCCCGGAAACAACGGGGATCCGCAATTTGAGGTAAGCACTTCGTTGGTCCAGGTGACTGCCCGTGTGCAGGATGGGCAAGGCCTCCTCCGTGGCTTGGAGGCCAAAGACTTCATTGTCTACGACGAGGATGAGCGGCAGACGATTGTTTCCTTCGCCAATGAGTCGGCACCCATCGACTTGATCGTCCTGCTCGACGTCAGCGGCAGCATGAAGCCGATCGCCCTCGGTTTGGCCGACACCGCGCTGGGTGCGCTCTCCGCCGTGCACCCCGACGACCGCGTCGCTCTCATGACGTTTGAGGGCAAGGCAAAGCTCCGCGTGCCGTTCACTGGCGATCACCGCGCCATCGCGGCAGCGATCCGGCAAGTGGCCCAACAACCTCATAGCGGGACGACGAACCTGTACCGGGCACTGATCGATGCCGCCCATTCGCTGCAGCGGGGTGGCTCCGCGGCCGACGGCTCAGTCGAACGAAGAGGCCGAGTTGTTCTGATGCTGACGGACGGCGTGGCCGGCCGCGCGACGATCGAGCAACGTGCCCTTCGGGCCCTTCTGGAAGCCGATGCGACCGTGGATGCGATGATTCTCGGGCCTACGATCGAGCAGTACTTACGGAGTCTGCGGCCCCCGCCGTATGTGGCTCAGGACATCCGGCGAATGGCGGAGTCCACCGGCGGCGACGTGCTTAGCGCGGCACAGCCTGGCGGGCTGCGTCCGGTTCTGGAGCGAAGCCGGCTTCGGTATACGCTGTACTATCCACAGCCACCCGCCCCTTCCGGCACCTTTCGACGCATTCGAGTGGAACTGGCTCCGGCGGTGCGACTGGCGCATCCGGATGCCCGGGTTCGCGCTCGGACGGGGTATTACTGCCGTGGGGCGAAGTAGTGTGGTGAACCGACGCGTGACGATGCGTGAGGACGATGCGTGACAGCCTGACCCGTCCCACCGAGAATCACCAGTACTAGGTCTCCGATTGGTGGACGATGCGTGACAGCCTGCGACTGTCCCCACTCTCTCATCAGAATCCCAGCAGCCCCGAGCAGCGCTCTCCTGAACGTTAACCCACGCAAGCCGCCCGGAATCGCCCTGACGAACATCCATCCCAACGTTCCTATGGAAGCCCAGCCCCCAAATCCACTCACCCCCGCCCCACTTCTCCCCTATTTTCTCCATTAAGCTTTCTTCAGTCACAAGACCCGAAACTCTTTATTTCCTTTCTTATCAATACACGCCTCTCCAAAACACTCTTTTCCCCTTGACGCCCCCCGCTACCCTGGAATCGCGCCGGCTTCATGCCGGCCTTTTTCATTTACAAGGAGATTGACATCATGGCTACCGCAGCTCAGATCACCGCCAACCAGGCCAACGCCAAACGGTCCACTGGCCCCGTTTCTGTCGAGGGCAAGGCCCGCGCCGCCCAGAACGCTCGCAATCACGGCTTCACCGCTCGCAACCTCAAGATCAGCCCGGAGGAACGCGCTGAATTCGAATCGCTCCAAGCCGCCTTGCGCCTCAGGACCCAACCCGCGGACTGCCTGGAGGAGGAGATCTTCCACCGCATCCTCACCCACACCTGGAACCTCCGCCGCATCGAAACCTTCGAATGCCTCATCCTTGCCGAAACGGACCCATTGGCCGAAACCGACCCTCAGGGCGCCAAACTCGAACGCTACGCCCGCTACCGCCGCGATCTCGAACGCGGCCTCTATCGCGCCATCAAGGAACTCAGCAAGCTCCAAACGGAACGCGCAGCCCTCGAGCAACAGCACCCCGACGTGGTCGAAGCCATCCGGGAACATGTGCCTTTGGCCGAAATCACGCGCCTGACGAAAAACACCGAGGAACTCTTCTTCTACGAAGGCTATGGCCGCCCGCGCAAAGCGCTCGAACACCTGACCACCGGAACCGATTCTGACCACGAAGACAACCAGGACCCACTCGCCGACCTCCAACCGGTTCGCGTTCCGCGAAACGAAGCCAATCCCACCGGCGAAGATGGACTACCCTTCCTGAGCTACAACGTTTCCGGCATCTGAACGCCCGTCCGGGAAAGTCGTCACGCATTGACGAAACGAAGCCGCTGACGAACTCGGCCGCCAGTCGCACCCCCAGCCGGAGTCCGCTCCGGCCATGCTCTTTGACAATCACACCTGTATGCCACTTTCAGGGGAGCCCCCGGCCGCGGCCACCGCGCCCTCAGTGTGCCCACGCCCCTCGCCGGCCCACCCGTCCACTCACCCAGTCCCGGAGCATGAGCGACGGGCTCCCAGGCAGGCCCGTTCCTCATCGTCCACAGGTAGCATGCCGTCCCGCTGCTGCAATGCAGCATTGACCTCTTTCTGACTTGGCGGCGCCGCCCCTCATCCATACCCGGCCAATGAGTCAGGATGGCAAGCAAGACAAGGCGACGGCCATGGGGGACCCAGTTGGAGACCAACCCACCAGGGACTACTCCCTCACGGTCGTAGTTCGTGACGGGCGATTGCACTGGCAGCTCTCTGCGATTTGACGGGACAGGGGGGCCCCGTTGAAGGACTCAAGACGGTGTTATTCACTGAGGCGCAGAAGGACGGGGGTGTTTTTCGGAAGCTCAATTTCGGCACCGTGCGCCAGAAATGCATCGTAGATCTTCATGGCCGCGCCGAAGAAGCCGAAACCGGTGGCGGTGGATGAGGAGGCTTGCGCGGCACCTGCTCCGATGAGACCGAACGATCGCCCCTGCCCGGCGCGAGAGAATACTGTCTTGTTCAGGCTCGGATCCGCGGAGCTCGTGACCGGCCCGACGAGGGAGGTTACTGCCAGAATCCGCCCGACCACCGAATTCTTCGCGGTGATGTCCCCCTCCCCATCGATTGAGAGTGACTGAGGGTGCATCGCCTCAATACCGGCGACCCTTGCGCTCAAAGGGGCCGCCTCGGTGCCAGGCACGGAAGCGGAACGGAATTCGAAGCCGAGAGTTCCGTGCTTGCGCCATTTCCCGGAGGGGGCGGCGTTGCTGACTCTGCCATCCAGCGTGGCTCCGGCCGGCAGGCGCAATGTGCCATCGGCGGTGTAGTAGGGACGAAGGACGACTGCTTGCACTGCCGTATTGTCCGAAGCGGTGGAAGAGTTTAGTGGGGTGAGCAAGCGCACATGCACAAGACCGGTGCCGGCGCTTCGCTCGGTGTTCGTTGGTTGGACCGGTATGGAGGTTTTCAGTTCCGTCAGAAGCGCCGTATCAAACACAACCCCGCGCTCGAGGAATTCGGGATGGTAGGGTAGCGTCTTGACGGCAGCCCGGCCCAATCGCTGCAACTTCTTCGGCTCCGTCAGAGGACGGACTGCACCGGCAAGGACTTGCCGAACGCCCGGACGCGGTTTGTTGGGCGCATAGGTAGCAGTACGCACGCCTTTGACTGCAACCGCGGAGACGGTCGAGATTGGCACGACCGATCCGTCAGCCAGGACAAACTGGTCAAATGTCACCTGTGCCGATTTGGGTGGTGTGAGGTCGCCGCTTAACAGCCGCCTTGTGCGCTTGCCAAACGGGAGGGCGTCGACCGAAGTGATACGCCCTCTCACCGTCGTACCTTGGGGCAAGACCAGGGTCTCACCCACATAACACGGCTCAATCAGTACGGCCGACACAGGCGCTCCTGACTTTATGCGGATCGTATTATCGAGCTGCGCGCGTAGAACGCTGCCCGATGGAACCACGATTTGCTCACCGCCGGAAGAGGCGGCGAACGATGTCGCCGATAGGGACAAGAGTATCAGCCGGAATGAAGTATTTGTCACGGTTCACCTCGTTTTTTGTAGCAGCGCGATCGGATGCCGAGCGTCAATGGGACAGCACCCACCCTACATCCGCAGCGCTCGGCAAGCTGCGCGATGCACGCAACACGGAGGTCTTTCGATTGCGTCCACTGTCATTATAAATGCGTACGCGAACGAATGCAATATAAAAACGTACGCGTACGGATGCGGTGGTAGAATCGACGGTTCGCGGGGAGGCGTGCCTGGTGTTTCGCCCGGACATCCGACAGTGCCACTCGCACTGTGTGTTGACGTGGACCAGGGCCTCCAACGTTGACCTGGAGGGGCGGTGCCGCCGTCGCGGTGAGTGAGTATGAAAACGATCAAATCGTCTGGACAACCAACCAAGCACCAAATCAAGACGCAAGCGACGCTCCACGCGTTGCTTGAGGCTGCGGAGAAGGTCTTTGTCCGGGATGGATATGAGCGAGCTCAGATCGAGACCATCGCGGCTGAGGCCGGCCGCACGAAAGGGGCCATCTATGCGCACTTCAGGAGCAAGGAGGACATCTTCTTTGCCCTGACGGAGAGACGAATGAGGAGCCGGCGGGAAGCTTTGCTGCAGTCCCTCCAGAGCCTGCCCTTCCAGCGCCAGATCGCACTCATTCGGGAGTACTTCGTGACTACGTTTGACGACGAGAACTGGCACATTCTGATGCTCGAGTTCAAGCTTCTCGCGATGCGCAATCAGGCCTCCGCGCGTAGGATGCGAGAACTCTACGACCTCCTGTACGAGGCCACTCATACGTTCCTATCCCAGGCCAAGGGTCTCACGGACGTCCAGAAGAACAAGGCGATGATGGGATTCGCCATCATGCGAGGCGTTCCAGGCGCTGTCATTCTGGAAAAGCAGTTCTACCCCGCCCTCAACTCACCGGATGCCAAAGAGATCCTTGGAGAAGTATTTGATTCTCTGATCGGCCATAGCAACCCCGGGCGGGGGAGGAAGAGGAAGCCGGCCTGAACCGCGCGTGCAGTGCCCAAGCCGATGACAGCGGCCTCGACTGCTGCACAGGAAAGGCGAAGACCGGACGGCTGATAAGGCGAGTGCGCGGTCCGAAATGCGGTACCTTGAGAAGGAATCGCGTTGAAACTCCTTACTCTTTCCTTCATCCTGGCTGCCTCCGCGGCGGCGGCCGATCCTGGCCTGGCTTACCGCTCTGTTGATCCTTTCATCGGGACGGGCGAGGACGGCCATACGTTTCCTGGCGCTACCGTGCCGTTTGGCATGGTCCAGTTGAGCCCCGATACACAGATTCGCCACTTCAAGCAGAGCTATAAGTGGGCGGCCGGATACCGGCACGAAGACACTACGCTGCTGGGGTTCTCGCATACCCATTTCTCCGGGGCTGGCCACTCCGATCTCGGCGACTTCCTGGTGGTGCCGATCTCCGGCAAGGTCCAACTCGATCCGCAGACGGCCGACAAGCCGGGGTCGGGCTACGGCTCGCGGTTCAGCCACTCGACGGAGACCGCGCGGCCCGGGTACTATGCCGTCACGCTCGAAGATTCGCGGGTGCGCGCGGAGCTCACGGCCACTACGCGCGTGGGGGTGCACCGGTATACGTTTCCGGCCGGCGCCCCGGCGCGGATTCTGCTCGACCTGCGTTCGTCCATCTATAACTACACGGGCAAGGTGCTGTGGTCGCGGATTCGTACTCGCGCTGACGGCACGGTGACCGGGATGAGGGAGACGCGCGGGTGGGCCCCGGGGCGGCAGCTCTATTTCGCGATGCGGTTCTCCAAGGCTCCGGTGAAGCGCGAACTGATGAACCGGGAGCAGGCGGTGGAGTATCGCGGCTTCAAGACACCCGGGACGGGGCCGGCGGATACGGATGCGATCGAAGGGCGCGGGCTGGTTGGTGTTTTCGATTTTGGTGAACTGGCTGCGCCGCTGGTGGTGAAGGTCGCGCTGTCGACGGTGAGTGAAGACGGCGCTATCGGGAATCTGACTACCGAGGTCCCGGGCTTCGACTTTGAGGCGGCGCGGTCAGCGGCGCAGGCGAAGTGGGAGGCGGCGCTGGATGCCGTGGAGGTGACGGCTCCGGCAGACACGCTGAAGAACTTCTATACGGCGCTGTATCACACGCTGATGGCCCCGAGCGTGGCGATGGATGTGGATGGCAGCTATCGCGGCCCGGACAACCAGGTGCACAAGGCGAGCGGGTTCACGTTCGTCTCGACGTTCTCGTTGTGGGATACGTACCGGGCCGAGCAGCCGCTGATGACGCTGATCCAGCCGGACAAACGGACCAATGACGTGGTGCGGTCGCTGATCGCGTCGCAGCAGCGGAGTCCGTATGGGATCCTTCCGATCTGGCAGTTCCAGGGCATTGAGACGTGGTGCATGATCGGCTATCACGCGCTGCCTGTGATCGCCGATGCGTACATGAAGGGGATCCGGGGCTACGATGCCGATGCGGCGTTGAAGGCGATGGTGGCCAGCGCCACCTATGGACCGTTCGGACATCTGGCGGATTACATGAAGCTCGGCTACGTGCCGACGGACAAGGATCCGGAAGGCGCCTCGCAGACTATGGAGTACGCGTTTGACGATTGGACGCTGGCTCGGATGGCCAAGGCGATGGGTCGCGCGGATGTGGCGGCGACGTTCGAGAAACGGGCGGGCTCCTGGCGGAATATCTTCGACCCGAAGGTGGGGTTCGTCCGGCCGAAAAAAGTAGACGGGACGTTCGCTGAACCGTTCGACCCGGCGCTGGCAGGCAAGGACAGCGGATTCACGGAAGGCAACGCCTGGCAGTATTCGTGGTATCAGCCGCAGGACGAAGCGGGCCTGATTCAGTTGCTGGGCGGCGATGACAAGCTGGTGGCCAAGCTCGATGCGATGTTCGACGCCAAGGTGGATCCCAAGCAGTATGCCCACGTGGAAGACATCTCCGGGCTAATCGGGCAGTACATTCACGGGAATGAGCCGAGCCACCACCTGGCGTACCTGTATAACTACGCGGGCCAGCCGTGGCGGACGCAGGAGCGGTTGAAGCAGATTGTCGAGAGCCAGTATAAGCCATCGCCAGAGGGTCTGGTGGGCAATGACGATCTGGGGCAGATGTCAGCGTGGCTGGTGTTCACGTCGCTGGGTTTCTACCCGGTGGCTCCGGGCTCGAATGAGTACATTCTGGGTCGGCCTTTCGTGGAGCAGGCGACGCTGCGGCTGCCGAACGGGAAGCTGTTCCGGGTGACGGCCGAGGCGCTTAGCGATACCAACCGGTATGCCGGGCATGTGCTGCTGAATGGGAAGCCGCTGCCGCGGGCTTATCTCCGGCATGAAGAGATTCTGGCCGGCGGCGAGTTGAAGTTCGTGATGAGCGCCCAGCCCAACAAGACTTGGGCTACGGGGCCGAACGAGCGTCCGTTCTCGATGTCGACGCAGGGGCGTTGAGGGGCCGGGCCCGTAAGGAGAGGACTGGCGAGGGTCCAGTCTGATCCTGGCGGAAGCGCTGCCGCTTCTTAGTCGAACTGGCGCTGTGGTTTGCTGCCTGCCCGCCTTGAGATGGTTGGCGCACTTCGTCCCGAGGCCTGAGTCGCCCTCCTATTTCGGCTTGTCCGGTTTGGCCGTTTCAGCAGGCGGCGCCTCTTTGCGTTTGGCCAGGGATTCGCCGATTCGTTTGGCGAAGTCGCCCGCGTCGTTGTGTTCGAAGCCGCTGTAGTTCGACTGCACCTCCATGTCGCAGCCGTCGCCGTGGGGGCTGAGGGAGACGGTGTTGGGGCGTTGGCGCAACGTTCCGGTGAGGGTGACGTGGGCCGAGTGCTTCACGCTGTAGGTCGCGATCATCCGGGTCTCGTCGGTGATCTTGATTGTGTAGTTCTCCGCATTGCCGAGGGTGTCCTTGACGGCGGTCCACACGTCGCCGCAGGCATTGGGGTAGGCCACTTTGTGCGTCTTGCTGTGTAGGGGCAAGGCGAACGCGAACAGAAGAAGCGCAGCTACGGCAAATCTCAGCATGATGGTTTGTCCTAATTCGACCGTATTCTCCTGATTGAAAGGCAGTCCAGGCGGAGTATACGCCGGGGGAGGTGCCGGGGCAATGGGGAGCTACTCCGCCGTTTCGTGTCCGAAATTCTCCAATGCCTGTCCCTCGTGCTCCTTTTCCAGTTGACCGAGCGGCGGGCCTCCTCAAGAAGCACATTCGCCATCAATGACTTACGTCAATTTCACGATTTGGCCAGGGTCGTGCTTCCTGTGAGAGTGTCACAGCGCAACAAGCGCTGAACCAGCAAGAAGGAGAAACGGAAATGAAAAGTGGAATTCTGAGCTTGAATCGAGCCATCGCCTCCGCAGTGGTTTTGGCGGGACTCGTCATGAGCGGGCCATCGCCAGCATCAGCCAGTGAGATGAAGACGGCGCTGAAGCCCAAAGAGGTGAAGTCGCTTATGGCCAACGCCAAGACACCGGCCGACCACATGGAGCTGGCTCGCAGCTTCATGGCTATGGCTGAACGGCATGACGCCGAAGCGGCGGAGCATGAGGCGCTGGCCGCTGAGTACACCCGGAACCCGCAGGTGAGCGCGGCGAAACATCCGATGGCCCCGAACAGCGCCGAGCACTGCAAGTTCTTTGCCGAGCATTGCCGCAGGACGGCCGCGGACATGCGGGCCAAGGCTCGGCAACAGGAAGAGATGGCTCTCTCGAAATAGAACTGGACGCGGCGGTCGTCCACGCAAAGCGGCTGAACTGGTTGTGGAGCCGGTCGTCCCCGGCTCAACAACGGCCCCTGGCGAGCGGCTACGGCCCCCGAAGAGGAGCGCTATCAAAGCTCGTCCGAACGGCTCGGTCCCGCCGTGATCCACGCCAGGTTGAAGCGGGCCAGGGTCATCGTCTCCCGGAAGTTCTTCAGACCGCGTTCGTAGAAGCAGACAAACGTGCCGTCACGTAGTTCTGCCAGGGATGAGTAGGCGGCTGGCCCCTCCCACAGGACGCGGGACGCGGTCCAGGTGGCGGCATCGTCGAAACTGGCGCGGACCGTCATTCGCATACGTTTCACCTCATCGGCCGGATTGGAGAACAGGACGGCACGGCGCCGTGTGCGGAGCCGGAGGATGCTGGCCTGGCAGACCGGCTCGACCAGCGTCTGATCCCAATGCAAGGGCGACCAGGTGAGGCCGCGGTCGCTGCTGATTGCGATGCCCCGGCGCTTTTTGGCTTGGCCCGCTTTGTTGTGGTCGCTGCGAATGTTCAGCAGCAGGCTGCCGTCGCTGCGTTCGATGACGGCGGATTCATCGGAATCGCCTTCGGTCGTGCCTCCCAGTTGCCAACTCGCCCCGCGGTCGTCGCTGTAGATGACGTGCGAGTACATCGTCCGCGAGCCGAGCACTGTGTGGTCGCAGGGGATCACCAGCCGGCCGTCCTTCAACTGGATACCGTTGCCCGGGCCGGTGGCGTACCAGGCCCAGTTCTTCGGTTTGACGGAGGCGGTGATTTCCTTCAACGGCGACCAGGTGGCTCCGTCATCCATGCTGCGGGTGACCCAAACGGTGCGGCTGCCTGGGCCGGAGCCGGCCAGGATTTGATCCTCGCTACCGTGCCCGGGGTTGCCGGAGAGCAGCAGGAAGATCGCGCCGGACCGGCGTTCGATTACGGTGGTGGGATTGCCGATGGTGTCGATACCGCGGTCGCCCACCACCTGCAACGGAAGCCATGTCTTCCCGTTGTCCAGGCTGCGGGTCAACACAGTGTCGATGTCGCCGCTATCTGAGCGCGAGTTCTTCCGGCCTTCCGCGAAGGCGAGCAGGGTGCCTCGATTGGAAACTGCAAGTGCCGGAATGCGGAAGGTATGGTAGCCCTGATCCCCTGCGCGGAACACCGTGAATTCTTCGTGCAGAGGCTGCGGTTTTCCCTCGGCGAAAGGCAGCAACATCAGAAGGGCGAAGCACGCACCAGTGTATCCGCGCATATATGGATCCTCCAGCTACACCTGCGTCAGACTTTGTCCGGGATGATGAACGGAGCGCGGTAGCCGCGGTCGGCGTCGCGCAACAGGCGATTGGCGGCATCGTCGCCGATCACCTTCTCCGTTGCGGGATCGAAGTTCAAGGTGCGGCCCAGGCGGTAAGACGCGTTGGCGAGGTGGACCAGTGTGCACGAGATGTGGCCCTCCTCGATGGGCGCGTGCAGGTCCTCCTGCTTGCGGCTGCGGACGACATCGATGAAGTTGGCAAAGTGATCGCCGCCCTCGTGGTTGGTCGGGCCCGGGATCATGTCCTTGCCGATGTAGGAGCGGTAGCCGTTCAGCGTGTCCTCGTCGCCGACGGCGAGATAGCCGTTCGCACCGTAGAAGATCGTTCCGATCGTGTTGGGACCCTGCCCCTTGCTGTACATGAAGTCAGTGCCGATCTCGGCTTCGCGGTTGGTGATCCAATGACGGACCTCAAACTCGATCATCTTGCGCTTGCCGCCCGGCAGATCGTACTGGAAAGCGCACGACAACGTGTTGGGGGTCTCCTGGTCGTCGTCGAACACGAAGTGCCCGCCCATGGCCGTGATCTTGTTCGGGAACTTGAGCTGCATGCCGTGGCGCGCCATGTCGACCTGGTGGATGCCCTGGTTGCCGAGGTCGCCGTTGCCGTAGTCCCAGAACCAGTGCCAGTTGTAGTGGAAATGATTCCTGGTGAACGGGCGCAGCGGCGCGGGTCCGGTCCATAGATCGTAGTGGACGCCGGCAGGCGTGGGCTCGGCCGGGGCTTTGCCAATGGTGTCGCGGCGCTTGTAACAGAGGCCGCGCGCCATGTAGATGTCTCCGATGAGCCCCTCGTGGAGCTTTGTCATGGCCTCCATGCCCGACTTGCGGGAGCGCCCCTGTGTGCCGTGCTGCACAATGCGGTTGTACTTCTTCGCCGCGGCGACGAGTTGCTTGCCTTCCCACCAGTTGTGGGAGCAGGGCTTCTCGACATAGGCGTCCTTGCCGGCCTGGCAGGCCCAGATGCCGATCAGCGCGTGCCAACTGGTGGGCGTGGCGACCGAGACGGCGTCGATCGACTTGTCCTCCAGCAGCTTGCGCACGTCGAAATAGGTCTTTGGCTTGGGCAGACCCAGTTTCTCCATGTCCTTGAGGCGGCCGTTCAGCACGTTCTCGTCGACCTCGCAGATGGCGGCCACTTCGACGTTGGGCAGTTTCGCGAACTGCCGGACGTGATCCCAGCCGCGCTTCCTTACGCCGCAGACGGCGATGCGAACCTTGTCGTTGGCGCCGAGGACACGCTGCGCGCCGGCGGCCGTCATCCAGGCTGCCGATGAGGTGCCGAGGAACTTCCGCCGGCTCCATATTTCTGATTGATTCATAGTCCGTTCCTTTCCTGGAATCTTCTGAATGAGGGACACAGCCCTCAGCCCGCACTCGGACTCATGCACACAGAGATAAACATCAATTGCCTGTATGTGCGCCAGAGTGCCGGAACTCGCCGATGACAATGGTGCGCGGCGGCAGCCGGGTTTCCGTGCGGATGCAGTTCAACACAGTCTCGTCATCGCCCACCACGAGCTCGAGGCGGCCGTCACCGTCAATGTCGGCGATAGCGGGCGACCCGCCACCCTTCATCTTGGCGCCCGTGTAGTTGAGGCTCTTGGGTGCGAAGCTCCAGAGATCCGTCCCGGAGTTGGCGACGGCGTGCATGCGGCGGTCTTCATTGCACGGGAAGACGAGGTCGAGTTTGCCGTCGGCGTCGAGATCGGTGGCTACCGGGATGAGCGTGACCCGGCTCTGAATCGGGATGCCGCGCAGGCGGCGGCCGTCGCGGTCGAGAATCGTCAGTTCGCACTTGGGCCAGGGCAAGAGTTCGGTCTCGATGATCACCTGCTTGTAGCCGAGCCCCTGCATGTCAGCCAGGACCGGAGCCCACTCGCCCTCCCGATGAGCCTCATGGGCCCACAGGCGAAGGCCCTTCGCGTTGAGGGCGGCTACCTCGTGCGCGGTGGAGACAGACTTCGCCGCGAAGACCACCTCCGGCTTTCCGTCCCCATCAATATCGCCGACGGCGGGCGGCAGGAAGCGCGGCCCGCGAGCATCCGCGGCCCAGAGTTCTCCCTTGTTTTCGACGATGGCATGGAGCTTTGCATCGGCGCCGCCCACCAGGATGACGCGGCTGCCGTCGCCCAGGAGATCCGCGACCACGGGGGCAGTCACTACGCCGGCGCCGAGCACGTGTTTCCATTGCACGGCGCCCGCTGCGTCGAGCACGAGCAGTTCACCGCCGGCCGTAGCGACGTAGAGGCGGCCCTGCGTGAAAGCGGGCGGCAGGACGCGGCTCTCGAACTGATGGCTCCACACTTGCTTGCCCTGGGCGTTGACAAGGTAGAGCGTATCGAGCGAGGCAAAGGCGATGGCGGGTTGGCCGCTCGTCCGAACCAGAACGGGCGTGCCTAGCGCGCCCTTGGCCGGGAAACGCCACAGGGACGTTCCATCCGGGCGCAGCAGGTGCAGCGACCTGTCGATGTCATTCGTGGCCAGGGCAATCTGAAGGCTCTTGCCGTCCTGTTGGAAGTCGGCCACGACCGGCGAAATCAGCAGTGCCCCGTCGGTGGGCAGGCGCCAGTTCAGGCGAGGCTCGCCTCCGATGGCGTAGAGACCGGGCGCTGCCTGGGCGCTGAGCGAACGGGCGCCGAGGTCCACTTTCGTCGGTACGGGCAACCAGGCGTTGTTGGCCTGACGGTAGAGCTTTAGCGAGTTGGGCAGGTACGGGTCGATCTCTTCCGGCGTCAGGCGCACGCTGACTTCGGAACGCGGAGCGGCCGCGGGCAGGCGGAACAGCCAGGGCAGAGCATTGGGCGCTTGCTTGCCGGTGATTGCGGCAGCGGCCAGTTTCTCGACGCCCGGTGCTGGCTGCCCTCCGATCACGATGTTCGGGAATGCAGCCCTCTCGCTGGTCCAGATGGTCTGCCGGTCCGACCAGCCCTGCCAGGGCATGGCGCCCGCAACGCGGCAGCGCGCGGCAAAGTGGTGGGCGCCGCCCTCGTTGTAGGCCGGCAGTTCGAACCGGTACATGCCCTGGGCCGAGGACGACGGCCTAATCTCTTGGCCAGCATCGGCGATGAGTACAACCTCGGCGCCTTTGGGCAGGGGGCCCGGCTTCAGTGAGATGGATACGGTCTGGCCGGATTGGACGAGTTTCGGGAAGGACCAGGAGCTCAGGGCCGGGAAGCGGTCCTCATCGGAGGCCGGGATGCCTGCTGCGGATTCCATCTTCGCGGCGCGCAGCAGGGCATGGGCCAGGTCGCCGGCTCCGGAGGAGGCGTTGTAGATGTAGCCGTCCGGAGTCTCCTTGATGAGCCCGTTCTCGAAGAGTGTTTCGCATGCTTTGGCGGCAAAGCGGCGGACGGCCTTGAGGTAGGCCGGTTCGTGCGTCGCCTCAAACATATCCAGCAGGAACTCCAGGCTCTTGCCGTAAGTCTCCGGGTGGATGCCGGAGGAGATCGGATCCTCGAGCGCGGCCTGCGCATAGCGGCGGGCGAACTCCAGGAACTCCGCGTCGCCGGTCTCCTGATAGGCCATGAGGGCCGCCTGGCCGAACATGCCGGACTCGCCCTGGCCGTCGCTCCACGGCGAGAGGTAGCCGGGTAGAGGCTTGGCGTCGGCAACATTCACGTCGCGATGGTAGCGGCGCGCCACTGGATCCCAGGAGGCCTGCATATAGGCCTTGGCTAGTCCTGCTGCGACGTCGCGCAGCACGGTCTGCCGGCGGTCCAGACGGTAAGCATGCAGCAGGTACCACGAGAGGTGTCCAGGCAGATTGGTGGGACCGCTCTGCACCGGAGCCCAGGCTCCGCCGATCAGGTTCGTCTGCGGATTGCGGACCTTCCAGAACATCTGTCCGGCCTTCAGCGCCCAATCGAGGTGCTTCTGCTCCCCGGTTTTTGTGTAAAGGAACAGGAACGAGTAGGCATACAGCCCCGAATGTTTGGTGTACGGCCCGCGCACCTGCGGGTCGTCGAACTTGCCGGTGTAGAAGTTGCCGTGCCGGTCGAAGTTGAAGGTCTCCTTGTCGTGGATGTGGTAGGTGTAGAGACCCTCGATCTCGCGGCGGACGGCCTCGGGATTCAGGCGCCAGAGCTCTTCCCACGGCGGGAGCTGGCGCTCGAGTTCATGCCGGTTGGCCTCAATGTCTTCCCGGACGACGTTATAGAACATGTGCTCGCCCCAGGCGAAGAGGCCGGTGGTGGGGCTGGCGCAGGTCTTCATGAACCAGGTCATGTATGCGTCGGCAGCCTGCTTATAGCGAGGATCACCGGTAAGGGCCGAAAGCTCCCGAAATGTGTGGATGGTGGCAATGTCGCGATAGAGATTGCTGCCTCGCGCATTCCGCATGTAATCTTCGGCGTCGTAGGAGCGCTGCCAGTTGGGGTCCTTCGACTCGGGGATGCGGCGGGTCTTGATGTCCAGCATCGAAACCCAGGCTGGTGTGGACTTGCTGCCGTAGCGGTCAATGCCATTCGCCAGCAGGGTGTCCGCGAAGGTCCGCACCTTTCCCAGGTAGAGCGTCTGCGGCGCCGCGGGGCGGGTCTGGGCCACCAGGAGCGGGAGCCCTGAAAAGACAAGAATTGTCGTTCTAAGCGTCATGCGGTGGATTGCGAGCGAGAGCCGGAAAGGAGAGTGGAAAAAGGCCAGGGGAGCCGGCCGCGCTGTCGCGAACCGGCTCCCCTGGGTGGGTTGGTTAGTACACCAGCTTCAGACCAAACTGAATCTGGCGTGGGATGTTGGCTTGTGACGTCACCTTGCCGTAAGTTGCACTGGTGACGCTGACGTTGGGTGAGGCGAACTGCGTGCGGTTGAATACGTTGAAGAACTCAGACCGGAACTGCAGCCGGAAGCGCTCGGCCAACTGGAAGGACTTGTTGACCGAGATGTCGTAGTTGGCAATGCCCTGGTTGCGGAACTCGCTCAGGTACTGCGTGAGTGTGCGCTGCCCGAAGGGTTGCGCAATGCCTTGCTGGACGGCGAAGGCGCCGGTGTTGAACCACTTGTCGACATTGCGGTCGGAAGTGAATACCGATTGGCCGGTGGCGACCGTATTGCTGCTGGTCTTGATCGGTGCGCCCGACTGGAAGGCGCCGACGCCACTCAACTGCCAACCGCCGATGACGTGATCGAGGATGGTGGAATTGATCGCGAAGCGCTTGCCCTTGCCGACGGGCAGGTTGTAGATGCCGTTGATGACCAGGCGCTGGGTGCGGTCGATGTCCGCCACCATGTTCTCAAAGGCATCGGAGAAGCCCGGGTTCATGTAGTTGGAGTGTGCCATGAGCTTCGACCAGGTGTACGAGCTCAGGATGCTGAAGTCGTTGGCGAAGCGGCGCTCCAGCGAGAACTGGGCGCTGTGGTAAGTATTGTGGCCAACACCGGCGACGGCCATGTTGGTGGTCACCGGGTAGTTCGGATTCTTCGCCAGCAGTTGGTACAGGGGGAAGGTCTTGGAACCCAGCGTGCCGGCCGAAGCTGGAATGAGGCCGTAGAACGGATTCGCTACGGCGGATAGCAGGGCGTTCCCTAGCGAGAGGTACGACGCAGGCAGGGCGTTCGGCGCCCAGTTCGGATTGAAGCGCCGTGTGGTGGAGCCGACATAGGAGGCGTCCAGCAGCCAGCGCCCGGGCAACTCAACCTGCAAGCCTGTCGAGTAGTTCAGGACGGCGGGCGTCTTGACCTTCGGGTTCCGGAAGGTGATGCCCGTGCCGAGCAGGCACTCCGGGTTGCGGGTTGCGCAGGGCACAAGGTTAAGGCCTGACGGGAACGGATTGGCCAGCGTGCTGGCGGGCGTCAGGCTGTCGATGGTGGTGACCATCGGTGTGCTGGTGTTGAAGCCTCCGAGGTCGACGCCCGTGAGGCGCGGGTTGAAGAACGTGCCGAAGCCGGAACGCAGCACCATCCGTTGGTTCAGCTTATAGGCGAGGCCGATGCGGGGACCCCAGCTGTCGTACTCGGGATCAAGATAGCTGCGGCTCTGGCCGTTGACGCCGGCAAAGACCGGAGCGCCCTTGACGTCGATGTTGGCGAGGCCGGGATAGGGGCTCTTCTGGTAGGCGGCCTGCGCGGCGGAGGCGATGGTGGGCACGTAGCCGAAGTCGTAGGAGCGGATGACGCGGTTGAAACGATCGGTCGTCGGTCCCTGGAACTCCCAGCGCAGGCCGAGGTTCAGGGTGAGGCGGCTGCTCACTTTGTAGTCGTCCTGGAAATACCACTCATAGTAAGTGGTCTGGGTGGCCTGGTAGCCGCCGACGCTCACCGTTCCGCTGGCAGGCAGGCCGAGCAGGAACGACGCAGCGCCCCAGCCGGAGGCGGCGTTGGCGGTGAAAGGATCGGCCTGGGTCCAGTTGCGGCCGAAGCTGTAGCTGCCGGAGCTGCCGGAGTCGGAGCCGCGGCCGTCGTACTCGCGCAGGACGAGAGCGTACATACCGAATTTCATCGTGTGCTTGGACTTCACCTTAGTGAACCCGATGTAGCCGTTCCATCCGTCGGAGGCATTGTAGGACGGGCCGCCCGAGCCGAGGCCGGTGGCGTCACCGATGCTGAACTGCGGGAAGACCTGGAAGGGCAGTTGCGTGACCAGGGATTGGGGGAACCCGAGGGAAGCGACGTTGAAGCCCTGGCTGCCGGCAAAGGTGCCTTCGTACTTGCGCGAATAGCCGAGGCGGGCATTCAGGATGAAGTCCGGCTGGAGGCTGCGCACATAGTCAATGGAGGCGATGCGCGTCTTCTGGAAGGAAGTGCTGGCCGTGGTGAGGTTATTGAAGAGGTTCAGATTGTCGGCGCCGTAGTTGGCGATGCCGACATAGCCGAAGATGCGGCTCTTCTCACCGAAGTTGTGATCGATGCGGGTGCCGTACTGGTCGTAGTTGATCACGCCGCCGCCCGTGGAGACATAGTTCAGCGCACCGGTCGTCAGGTCGCCTGGACGATTGGGGGTGGGGATGTAGCCCAGCACGTTCCTGGCGATGCTGCTTTGCCGGTCGGTGGGGACCTTATTATTGGGGAACGGCGAGCGGATGTAGGTGTTCGGCTTGCCTTCCACCGGGGCCACCGTGGTCGGATCGTAGATCAGAATGGGTGCTCCCGCGGCGGTCCTCAGGGAAGAGAAGTCGCCCGTACGCTGCGCCTCGGTCGGCACCGTCGTGGATGTCGTGGAGGGCGGTGTGTTCTGGCGGACCGATTCCCAGTTGAAGAACCAGAAGCTCTTGTTGCGGCCGTCATATACCTTGGGCAGGTAGATGGGCGCGCCGGCGGTGGCGCCGAACTGATTCATGTGGAACTTGGCTTTGGTGGCGCCGGTGCGGTTCGCGAAGAAGCTGTTGGCGTCGAACTTCTCATTGCGCAGGAATTCGTACAGCGCGCCGTGCAGCTCATTGGTGCCGGACTTGGTGGCGATGTTGATGGTGCCGCCCGCGGCGTGGCCATACTCGGCGTCATAGGAGTTCTTCTGGACCTTAAATTCCTCTACTGCGTCAATCGAAGGCGTGAAGGAGACCTGGTTGCCGCCCTTGGCGTAGACGCCGTTGAGCGTGACCATGTTGCCTCGGTTCGGAGCTCCGCTGACAGAGACGTCGGAGACACCGTTGGTATCCCAGGGACGGGTCAGGTTCACGTTGCCGCTCTGGCCTGTGGGGATCACCCCGCTGACGAGTTGCTGCAGGGCCAGTGGATTGCGGCCATTCAAGGGAAGTTCGACGATCGTCTTGTTGCTGATGACCTGGCCCATGGACGAGGATTCCGGGGTCAGCAGCGGGCCTTCCCCTGTTACCGTGACGCTGTCCTTCACCTCGCCGACCTGAAGGGCGACGTCGATGGTCATGCGGTCGTTCACCTGCAGCGTGATGCCCGGGCGGACGGATGATCTGAACCCGGTGGCTTCGACGGCCAGTCTGTAGTTGCCGGGCAGAAGGAATGTGATCACATACAGGCCTTCCGAATTGCTGGTGGCCTTGGTTTCGATATTGGTGGCGGTGTCCATGGCGCGGACCGTGGCGCCAGGTACGGCTGCTCCGCTGGGATCAGTGACCTTGCCTGTGATGCTGGCGCGGTAACCTTGCGCGAACGCGTTGCCAGCCGCGAGTAGAATTAGCAGCCCGGCGAGGACGGACCTCAGCCCGAACGGCGATCGCCCCCTCTGGCTGAGTGTTGGACCGGTAGCACTCATTACATACCTCCCGAAGTCGCGTCGTGGATTCCTTCAGTCGTGGCGAGACATTAAGGTGCGACTCGCACATAAATAGTATTAACGAATTTGTCCTGAGTCAATACAAAACTGTGACAACTGGCAAGACAGGCTGCTACGCTATCATTGCGGCCAGTGCATTGGGGTGCGTGGCGGGATCTCCGACATCACGGCGGTATCCAATTCGCGGCGATCGCCGAGTGAAGCGGACCGGCGGAGCAACGTTGGCAGTACTGGATTGAACAGTCTAAGGAGGCCCAGCGAATGGTCAGCCCGAATACTGCAACACCAGCGACGGTGCGGCAAGTGAACCGTGCCATTCTCCTCAATCTCATTCGGACCCACCAGCCAGTCTCGCGGATCCAGCTATCGGTCCTCACCGGGATCTATCGCAGCAATGTCTCATTCATTGTGGAGGAACTGGTTCAGGAGGGCCTGGTGCGCGAGGAGCGAGGGAAGCCACAGGGGCGCGGGCGCGTTCCGATGTTTCTCTCGCTGGATCCCGATGGTTTCCGAGTAGCCGGCATCAGCATACGTGCTGGAGAGACAGTGGCCGCCCTGGCGGACCTCACCGGCCGGATTCTTGAGTCGACGGCCTTTCGTACCCCAAAGTCTCCGGAGGTCTGGGTGGAGCATTTCCAGGCATCTCTGGAGAGGCTGCGCTCCTCGTCGAGCCGGAAACTGGGTGACATCCATCACATCTGCATCAGTGTACCCGGCATGGTGAACCAGGCGAGCGGCGAGATTCTTTGGATGAATGCCCTACCGAACTACTCCGGATTCAAACTGCGGGATGTGGTGGAGTCTGCCACGGGCATTCCCGCCACCACCGTCAACGATTGCCACCTGGCGACAACCTGCGAACGTTGGATGGACGACGCATCCGGCGAGCTGAGGAATTTCGTCTTTCTGGAAGTCGGCGACGTCGGCGTGGGTGCCGGGATGATTGTGAATGGAGAACTCTGCACGGGCCACAACTCGACATTCGCGGGGGAGTTCGGCCACATGGTGGTGGAGTCTTCGGGGCCGAAATGTAACTGTGGCCGCCGGGGCTGCTGGGAGCTGTTTGTTTGTGACCGCGCTACCTGGAGACGCTATGATCCGGTCCGTGAGTTTTCCGTCGTACGCTTCAAGGATTTGACAAAACTGGCCCTTAAAGGCGATAGGAAGGCCGTCAAAGCGTTTCAGGAGACAGCCGCGCACTTGTCGCTGGGCATTTCCAACATTGTCATGGTGCTCAATCCCGAGGTCGTCATTCTAGCGGGCCGGCTGACCGAAGTCTGGGACGTGATCCGCGTCCCCATCGAACGGGCGATTGCGACGCTGCCGGGGAAACCACAAATTCGTCCGGCGCGCATGTCGGCGGAGGAACTGTTCCTGAACGGCGCGATTCGCCACGCGTTGAGCGGGCTTTTCGCACAGCCGCAGCTCGGCTAAGGCCAGAGGGCCTTTCGCCCCACCCGCCGGGCGCCTCCTGTGTTCCGGCCCCGGCGCGTGCGCTAATAGAAAAGTTGCTGGTCCGATCGAACGGTGCCGCCTGCTCAGCCGTCTGTAGGGCGGAACAAGATGAGCATGGTCACTTTAGCCATGCCGGTGACGGCAGCCCAACGAGTGTCAGGAAACAACAAGCCCGACCAACCATCGGACGCCGCGCTGGCCCAGCGCTGCCGCCTGCGGGAAGTCTCTGCGTTTGAAGAGCTTTTCCGCAGCCACAGTCCACGCATGAAGTCGGTGGCCTGGAATCTGCTGCGCCGAAAGCAGGATGCCGAGGACGCGGTGCAGGAGACGTTTCTTAAGGCCTATCGGCATATCGACTCCTTCCACGGCCACTGCAGTCTGGCCTCGTGGCTATTCCGCATCCTGGTAAACACCTGCCGGGATATGGCCAGCCGGCACAGCCGGCGTTTTGAGCACTCGTCCGAGGAGTTGGACCTGCATTCCGGCCCGCGTACCGACCCCACGGTCGCGCTCGTGTTGGAGCAAGTCCTGACCACCCTCAGCCCGATTCTACGGGAGGTCTTTCTGCTCGCCGAAAGTGAAGGATTCTCGCACCCCGAGATCGCGTCCATCCTCGACATCGAGGAGGGCACATCGCGCACACGCCTGTTCGAGGCGCGCCGCCAACTGCGGCAAGCACTTCGGACGAGGCGAGAGGAGCAATGACGGTATGAACCCATACGACTGTGCCCAATTCCAAGCCGCTCTCGATGAGGCCAGCCCAGAGGCACTGGCCCAGGCTCGCCTGCACGCCCAGGAATGCGATTCCTGCCGCCGTGAGTTGGAAGCCTGGGATCAGGTCGCCCAGTGGGCGGCAGGCCGTCACCGCGAGTGGGCGTCGCCCGATCTGTGGCCACGGGTCGAATCGACGCTTCGCAGGGAGCCGGTCCAGCGGAGGCGGCTGTTCATCCTCCCCTCTCGGGCCTGGGCGGCGATCGCGGCTCTGCTACTGGTTGCGCTGCCCGTTGGGTGGTACGTGCAGCAGAGCCAAAGCCGTGAACCGCTCAGCGGCGACTTCCTCACCAGCCAGACCCTGCAGCAGGTGGAAGCTTCCCGCTCCGCCTATCTGCAATCCATTGACAAGCTGAACAAACTGGCGCAACCGGCCCTCAACAACGACGATCTGCAGGCGATGCCGGCCTATCGCGACAAGCTACTGCTGCTGGACAAGGCCATCAGTGAAACTCGTGCCGCCGCCGCTGGAAACCGACTGAATGCCCAGGTGCAGGGCCAACTCGCCTCGCTGCTTCAAGAGAAGCAGCGCACACTCCAAGAGGTATTGAGCTATGCCAATTCGAAACAAAACCGTCTGTAGCGCCACCGCCCTCGCGGCCTGCGCGTTGATGTTCGGCGCGCAGCAGGAGGTCACTCGCGACTTCAACAAGACCCTGGCGCTCAAGGCGGGCCAGCGGCTCCGCGTGGAGAATAAGTTCGGCCCGGTCCGCGTCCACGGGACGGCGCGCGGCGACGTCTCGATCCGGGCCACCATTCGAGTGGCCGCGGAGGACCGCAATCAGGCCGAGGCGCTGATCAACGAGATCCGCATCGACGCCGGCGCCACAGCCGAAGGGGCCCGGGTGGCCACGGTCTATCCGTCGGACACGGCCCAGGGCATCTTTCGCCGGTTGTCCCGCAACAACACTTCCTACTCAGTGAGTTACGACATTGAGATGCCACAGTCCGGCGCGCTGGACGTGTCGAATGCCTTCGGCTCGATCAACGCCGCCGGCGTGGGCGCTAATGTCCAGATCTCCGGAGCCAATGGCGCCGTGGTGGTAGAAGACAGCGGCGGCACGGCTACGATCCAGAACCGGTTTGGCAGCGTGGATGTCAGCAGGCAGAAGGGCGACGTGTCGGTGAGGAGCACGAACGGCGCCGTCACCGTCACCGATGCCGCCGGCTGGGCTAACGTCACCAACGGCTTCGGAGCGGTCCGGTTGACCAGAATCGGCAAGATTGCCACGGTCGTGAACAAGAACGGAGAGGTCCTGGTGGACGGGAGCGGCTCCGCCGATCTCACCAACTCCTTCGCGCATGTGACCGCGCGACAGATCAAAGGCGACCTGACGGTGAATTCCACCAACGCGGCCGTTGACGCCACGGCGATCTCAGGAGCCGCGAATGTGCGAACAAGTTTCGGCAAGGTCAGCCTGGCCCACGTCGGCCAGACCGCGACGGTCGTCAACAAGAACGGCGAGATCTACCTGGAGGACGCTGCCGCGGCGGATCTGGCCACGACCTTTGCCTCGGTGATCGCGCGGCAGGTGAAGGGCAATCTGAAGGTCACGTCCGGAAACGGCGCGGTCACTGCCTTTTCCGTCGGCGGATCGGCCACCGTACAAACCTCGTTCGGGGAAGTGGATTTGCAGTCCGTGGGCGGGGAGATCTACGTGACCGACAACAACGGCGCAGTCAAGGTCGACAGCAGCGGCGGCAACATTACGGTGAAGAACTCGTTTGGAGCGGTGATTGTCAGGGCCGCCAAGGGCGGGGTCACCGTGCAATCGCAGAACGGAGCGGTGTCGGCCCAGCTCGCGGGCCGGGCCTGCCAGCCGGCCGACATCCAGACATCCTTTGGGCAGATCCGGCTGACTCTACCGAGCGGAGTGAACTACGACGTAAGAGCCAGCACGAGCTTTGGCGGCATCCGGTCGGACTTTCCACTCTCGGTCCAGGGCGAATTGAACCAGTCCTCCGTGCGAGGAAAGATCGGGCAAGGGGGCTGCCCGCTGCAGATCACTAACCGGAACGGTGGCGTGGAATTGCTAAAGGCGCGGTGAGCGGCATGGTGTCGGGACGGCCGATCGAGAAGGGAGCAACGCCCCGGTTGCCGGATGATGGCCGCTAATCCGGCTGCTCGACGGCAGCGATTCGGAGGGCGTCGCGCCGGATAGCGAATAGCATGCCTCGGAAGACGATACCGTGCAGCGGGAGGACGGCGTACCAATACATGAGGCCGAATAGACCTCGCGGCTCGAAGAGAGCCGTTTGCCGCAGCACGCAATGGTGCTCACCTTCCGGTTGGATCTGGAAGTCGAGCAGCGCCTCTCCGGGTAATCGCATTTCGGCCCGCAAAGAGAGGGTACGATCTCGATCGAGGCCAACAACACGCCAGAAGTCGAGCGCGTCCCCGTAGCGCAGCGCGTCGGGATTCCGCCGGCCGCGGCGCAGCCCTGGTCCACCAGCCAGACGGTCGAGCCAGCCGCGGATCACCCAGAGCCAATCGGCATACCATCCGTGGTCGCCGCCCAGGCGGCATACGGCCCGGAATGCCGCCCACCCGGGGGTGTCGATGGATATCTGGCGCTGGTCGCGAAAGACGGTGCCACCCGACCAGTCCGGATCACCGGGAATAGGCCCCGCCATCGACCAGTTTGTCTCCACCAGGCGTGCCGCCACCTGGCTGAGAGCGGCGCGGATTGCGTCGCGCACACTGAGCAAATGCTGCGGGACCAGATGAGTGATACGGTCTTCGCGGCAAATCACCTCGTTCTTCAGCCCTTCGGCGAGGGGACGGGCGATCTTGCTGCTGAGCGGCGTTACAAGATGAATCCAATAGGAACTGAGACGCGGGGTGAGGACCGGTACAGGGATGATCCAGCGGCGAGGGAGGCCGAGCTCTTCGGCCATGACGCGCATGATCTGGCGGTAAGGTAGCGTTTCGGAGCCGCCAATGTCGAAGGTGCTGCCCGCGCACTCGGGTACAGCAAGAACACCCACCAGGTAGCCGAGCACGTTTTCCACGCCGATTGGCTGGCAGCGCGTACTCACCCATTTCGGAGTGATCATGATTGGAAGGCGTTGCACGAGGTAGCGGAGGATTTCGAAAGAGGCCGAGCCCGAGCCGATGATCATCGCGGCGCGCAACACCGTTACCGGCACTCCGGTGGAACCCAGGGCAGACTCGACATCCCGGCGCGAAGAGAGGTGCTCACTGAGGCCGGGTCCCGTCTCCCCAAGGCCGCCCAGGTAGACGATGCGGCCCACACCAGCGGCCCGAGCCGACTCGGCGAAAGTGCGCGCCAACTGGAGGTCGCGCTGGGCATACTCGCCCTCGGCCGACATCATGGAATGCACCAGGTAGAAGGCCGAGGAACATCCTGTCAGCTCGCGGGCAAGGGACGCCCCGGCAGCCAGGTCCACTTGCCGGATCTCGACGTGGGGATTCGATGCCCAATCGCGTCCGCTGAGCTTGCGTGGTGAACGGACGAGACAGCGCAGGACGTAACCGGAATCCAGCAGCATGGGCGCCAGCCGTCCGCCGATATACCCCGTAGCTCCCGCTATGGCGATTCGATCCATTCGCGCACTCTGGCCCGCTTGGCCCGCTGCCCGAGTGTAGCTGGTCAGCGGACACCGGTGTCGTCATATCGTCCCGGACCGGCGGAGACCGCGGCGCGCTAGCCGGCCAGCGCGCGCACCTTTTTGTGCTGAATGGCCTCAACTAACTGGGCATGGTCCATCACGGTCTGGTCTCCATACGCTTCCGCCCACCGCGCCATCGCTTCGTCCAGGACCTGAGAACTACCGCAATAACCGGCAATCAGGGCGATGTCACCACTGCGGGCATGGGCCCGGGCCAGGAGACCACCCAGAGTGTAGGCGTAACGCTGCCAGTTGCCACTGTCGAACCGCTCGACCGGAATCTGACCTTTCAGGTTGCGCTGCTGTCGCACATAGTACGCGCGGCCGTCGATGGAGGTCCAGCCAAGAAGGATGTCCCCGGATGCCTGCATGAGGCGCTGGTAGAACACCACCCGGCGGCCGTGGTGGGCGGCCAGATCAGGCGGCAGCCCGGGCAGGCCCTCGACCGGGACGGGCGCGGTCGCCTCTTTCACCTGCAGCACCAACCCGTCGTTCGCACAGGCACCAAACATCAAAATCACGTAGTTGCGGACTCCGGCGCTCCCCACTCCGCCCACGCGGTGGCCAATGTCGGCAACGCGGTAGTGGCGCATCAGACTACGCCGTTCTCGCGGCAGCGACTCGACATAGTCCGCCAGAGCCGCCTCGACCGCATGCCTGGTCTTGCCATCCACGCGGCTGAGAACGGGTGGAGCGGGCTTGAGTCTCCATGCTCCTTTCGCGTCGCGCTCGGCCAGCTTGTCCAGGGCGGTATCACTGTTCTGGGTGCGTGCCTTGTCCAGGGCACGCCGGAGCAGGCTCACGTACTTGGGATCCAGCCGATCCAGTGGTTCGCCTTCGCCGGGGAAGAGATTCAGATACCAGATGTGCAGCGCGCCTTTGTCCTGCAGCGTGATCGCCTGCTGCCGGTAGCCCCGGGAACAGCGCTCGACCACGGATGCCCTTTGCTTACGAGGCAGGCCCGCCTGGCGTGCATAGACATTGATACTGATGCAAAGCCGCTTCAGGTCCCACTCCCAGGGACCGAGCCGAGCCTCGTCGAAGTCGTTGAGGTCGAGCGTGACATCACGCTGAGCGGTACCAAACAGGCCAAAGTTGGCGAAGTGCGCATCGCCACAGATGCCGCCATGGATGCCGCTGGTGACGCTGGCGGCGAGGTCGGCCGTCATCACGGCGGCCGCACCGCGCAGGAATCCGAAAGGCGATTCGGCCATGCGGCCCATGCGGAGAGGAACATAGCGTTCCTGACGGCCCTGGTTCGTCGTCAAAATGAGCTGGACCGGGTCCGGCCGATCCGCCGCGGGTTTCCAGTCGCCCAGCGCCTCGCGTGGCACAGCGTCGCGAAATGACTTGCCCTCGGCCCGACGATCCTGCCAGCCCCCAGTAGTCGATTTCGGCATGGATCTGTTGTAGCAGAGAGCCGGGGCCCGTTCCAGGGGTACCATGGGGGGAGTAGCCATTTAGGAGCTCACCATCATGGAATTCCTCTTCAGCAGCCTGCTGGAACTTATTACTCAGACGTCCACGAATCTTCCGCCCGACGTACGCGCGGCCATGGGTATGGCCCTCAAATCCGAGACGCCCGGTACGCAATCGCACCAGGCGCTTTCGATCATGGCCACCAATATCGACATGGCCCATGAGGACACCGGTCCCATCTGCCAGGATACGGGCATGCCGACGTTTGTCGTTCACACTCCAGTGGGTGTGAATCAGATGGTGATTAAGAAGGCGATCAGGGAGGCCGTGGGCGAAGCGACGCGGCTGGGCAAGCTGAGACCCAATTCCGTCGACTCACTGACCGGCAAGAACTCCGGCAACAATCTGAGCGACGAGACTCCGGTCATTCACTTTGAGCAGTGGGAACACGATGAGATCGAAGTGAAACTGGTTCTGAAGGGCGGCGGCTGCGAGAACAAGAACATCCAGTATTCCCTGCCCTGCGAACTGGATCACCTGGGCAAGGCCGGTCGCGACCTGGCGGGTGTCCGCAAGTGCATTCTGCACGCGGTGTGGCAGGCGCAGGGCCAGGGGTGTGCTCCGGGCGCGTTGGGCGTGTGCATCGGCAGCGACCGGGCGCATGGGTACGACTTGGCCAAGATGCAGCTCTTCCGCACTCTGGACGACGTGAATCCGAATCCGGAACTGGCGGCATTGGAAGCCGAGATTGTGGCCGAGGCCAACCGGCTGGGCATCGGTGCGATGGGCCTGGGCGGTGGTGTGGCACTGATCGGCTGCAAGATCGCGGCGGCCAACCGGCTGCCCGCGTCGTTCTTTGTCTCGGTGGCGTATGACTGCTGGGCGTTCCGGCGGCTCGGTATCAGGATGGATGCCTCGTCCGGCGTGATTACGCAGTGGCTATATCGCGATCCGGAGCGGCCGGTGGAGCGGATGGCGAAGGAGACCGGGTTCCCGCTGACGGGCCGCGAGGTGATCCTCACTCCGCCGTTGACCGAGGAGATGATGCGGCAGCTGAAGGTGGGCGACGTGGTGCTGATCCGCGGCGAGATGTTCACGGGCCGCGACGCGGTGCACGCGTACCTGATGAAGAATCCGCCCCCGGTGGATCTGAACGGCGCTGTACTGTATCACTGCGGTCCGGTGATGCTGAAGCAGGGCGACGAGTGGTTTGTGAAGGCGGCCGGGCCGACGACGTCGAGCCGGGAAGAGCCCTACCAAGCCGACGTGCTGCGGAACTACGGCGTGAAGGCCGTGATCGGCAAAGGCGGTATGGGCAAGAAGACGCTGGCCGGCTTGAAAGAGTGCGGCGCGGTTTACCTGCACGGCGTGGGCGGAGCGGCGCAGTTCTATGCACGCACCGTGAAGAAGGTGTTGGGGGTCCATCTGTTCGACTTCGGTGTGCCGGAAGCGATGTGGCACCTCCAGGTGGAAGACTTCATGGCGATTGTGACCATGGACGCCCACGGCAATTCTCTGCACGCCGAAGTGGAGCAGGCTACAGGCGACGTGCTGGAAACAATGAAGGCGTAGTCCGGTTGATTGGCGAGGAGGCTGGCGGCGCCGCTGGCCTCCTTTCGCGCCATAATCGAGCAATGCGGGCGCACCACCTCACTCTTTCCCTCCTTTCCGCCGCCGTGTTGTTCGCGGCGGTGCTCTCCGCCCAGAACCCCACCGATGAAGCGGCGGTTCGCGACACGATCCGCAAATATGCTGAGGCGCGCGACAACGCCGATGCCAAGGCCACCGAGGCGTTGTTCACGCCGGATGCGGACCAGCTCGTGTCCTCGGGCGAGTGGCGTCAGGGACGGGCGGCGCTGGTGAAGGGGGCGATAAGCAGCTCGAAGAAGGAGACCGGGAAGCGGTTGATCGGCGTGGATACGGTGCGGTTCCTCGCGCCGGGTGTCGCCATCGCCGACGGTCCGTATGAGACGACCGGGGCGAATGGGTCCGTCCGGAAGATGCGGACCTGCTTCGTCCTGACCAAAGGCAAAGACGGCTGGAAGATCGCCGCCATCCGCAACATGCTGCCGGCGCCGCCCAGTCACTAAAACATTACAGATAATTCCGGAACTCGCTATAGCAAAAACGGGTATAGTGAGTCATGGAATATCAAGCGCAGGCGTTCCTGCCGCTTCATAAGGACACCTTTCACATCCTGGTGTCCCTGGCGGACCGGGACCGGCACGGCTATTCGATCATGCAGGATGTTCAGCAGCGGACCTCGGGAAAGCTGCGGCTGAGCCCCAGCACGCTTTACGCGGCCATCAAACGGTTGCTGGAGCACGGGTTGATCGAGGAATTGGCGGAGCGGCCGGATCCGGAACACGACGACGAGCGCCGCCGCTACTACCGTCTGACGCCGCTGGGGCGCTCGGTGGCCATGGCCGAGGCGAGGAGGATGGAGCAACTGCTGGCGGACGCGCGGGCTTGCGGCTTGTTGCCGCAGGCAGGGTGATCCGGATGCCGTCGGAGTCTCGTCTGTTCCGAGCTCTTTTGTGGTGCTACCCCGGTGATTTTCGCGACGAATACGGCCGGGAGATGGCGCTGGTCTTTGCCGACCGCTACCGCTCGGCCCGCAGTCCCTGGACCCGGACGCAGGTCTGGATCGAAGCCTTGACAGGAGTCCTGATGGAAGCCCCCAAAGAGCAATTCTCCACTCTTTTCAATGACATCCGCTATGCGCTGAGAGCGCTGAGGAAGACGCCCAGTTTCAGCCTGACGGCGCTGCTGACCCTGGCGCTTTCCATCGGCGCCACCACCGTCATCTTCAGCCTGCTGCACTCCATGTTGTTGAGCCCATTGCCCTTCCAGCAACCGGAGCGGGTCGTCCGCGTCATCAACACCTTTCCAAAGTTGGGGATCCGCAACTTCACCACCTCGGTGCCGGACTTCGTCTCCTATCAACAACGAGCCACCGCCTTCGCGGGCTTGGCCGCCTTTCATACCATCGACGTGACGCTCACCGGCGACGGCACACCGGAGCATGCCGTGGGCGCCGCGGTTACCGGCAACCTATTGACGATGCTGGGAATCCAGCCGTTGGCCGGCCGCGCTTTCGTGGCTGCCGAAGACCAGCCGGGTCGCGATGGGGTGGTGATGATCAGTCAGGGCCTGCTCGACCGCCGTTTCGGCGGCAATTTGTCCATCCTCGGCCGGCAGATCCGCCTGGATGGCCGCACTCGGACCCTGATCGGCATCCTGCCCCAGCAGATGGGCTTCACCTCCAAAACTGATGTCTGGGTGCCGATGGCCGCCGATCTTTCGAAAGAGGGCCGCAGCAACCACTACATGACCGTCCTGGGCCGGTTGAAACCGGGCGTTACCGCGGCCCAGGCGGACCAGGATCTGAACCGCGTTTGCGCGGCGCTGGGCCGTGAGTTCCCCGGCGACGACGACGGTTGGCAAACCCGGTTGGTGCCCGTGCTGGACTGGATTGTTGGTCCAACCCTCCAGACCAGCCTCTGGGTGCTGCTGGCCGCCGTCGGTCTGCTGCTGCTTGTCGCCAGTGCCAACATCGGTAACCTGTTGCTGACACGGGCCAGTGCGCGCCAGCAGGAGATGAGCGTCCGCCTCGCCCTCGGCGCCAGCCGCGTCCGGATCCTGCGCCAACTGCTGACCGAAAACCTCGTCCTCGCGATCCTTGGCGGGCTCGCGGGGCTCGGCTTGGCGGTCTTCGGAATGAAGGGATTACCGAGCCTGCTCCCCGTCGGCACACCGCGCGCGGGCGAACTGGCCCTGGGCTCCTCCGTGCTGCTGTTCACCGCCGGCGTGACGGTCGCCGCGGCGATCCTCTTCGGTTTCGCGCCGGCCTGGATGGTAAGCCGGTCAGCGTTGAACGAGACACTGCGCGCGTCCGGCCGCAGCCACTCGGAACGGCAGCGGCTGCGACAGGTGCTGGTGGCCGGCCAAGTGGCCCTGGCGACCGTTTTGGTGATTGGTACCGCATTGTTATTGCAGAGTTTAGGCCGCTTGCAGGACGCGCCGCTGGGCTTTCGGCCGGACCGGATATTGACGGCCTCGATCAATCTACCCAGGGGCAAATACCCGACGCTCGACCACGCCGCGGCGTTCTACAGCCGGCTGCTGGCCGACGTCCGGGCACTGCCGGGTGTGGAAAGCGCCGGCGTCACCAGTCTGTTGCCGATGAGTGGCAACAACTCGAGCATGACGCTGCAGCCGGCCGATCTGCCAACTGCTTCCAAAGAAAGGGCCGTCCAGGCCTCGTGGCGCATCGCGTCGCCCGGTACCCTGGAGACCTTTGGCATCGAGCTCCGCCGAGGACGGTTCTTCCAGGAGTCAGAAAGTGCCGGGATGAAGCCGATCGTCCTCAGTGAGGGGCTCGCCCGGCGGATCTTCCCAGACGGGCGTGATCCGATCCAGCAACAGGTCCGGATGGGCAATGGGCAGACCTTCACGGTCGTCGGGATCGCCGGCGACGCCCGGCACCTCGGCTTGGCCGAGGACCCGCCGCCAACCATGTATCTATCGTCCACGTGGTATCTGTGGCCGACGATGGTGCTGGCCGTGCGGACAACCGGCGATCCGGTGCAAATCACCGGCGCATTGCGGGCGGCCGTCCGTGGAATTGACGCCGATCAGCCGCTGTTCGACGTCAAAACGATGCGGGCGGCAGTCGCGGCAAATGCGGCCCAGCCCCGGTTGCGCGCCGGGCTGATGGCTGCCTTCGCGCTGCTGGCCCTCATTTTAGGAGGGCTCGGGATCGCTGGTGTCGTCGCCTACGGGGTCGCCCGCCGGACCCGCGAACTCGCATTGCGCATGGCCCTCGGTGCTACGCCGGGCCAGGTGCTGGGCCATGTGATGACCGGCGGAGCACGGCTAGCACTGGCGGGTCTGGTGATCGGCTTGGCCACGGCGCTGGGGCTGGGCCGGTTCCTGACGAGTCTGCTCTATCAGATCCGCGCGAATGACGCGGCAACCTACGCGGTGATCGGCGTAACGATGCTGGCCGTGAGCCTGGCCGCCTGTTGGCTGCCGGCCCGCCGGGCGGTGCGGATCGATCCGGCCGCTTCGTTACGGAATGAGTAGTGCGGAAGGAGCGGCGGGTCTGGTAAACTAGCATTTAGCCGATGGCCAGGTAGCTCAGTTGGTAGAGCGCGGCCCTGAAAAGGCCGGCGTCGGCGGTTCAAGTCCGTCCCTGGCCACCACTTTCCTTGCTTGCTCGTTTCGGCCGAGCGTTTTCCCTCGTGTACATTGAACAGGTTCCGGCGCCGAGTTACGTCTGCACCCTATACCGTTGGAGCCCTGCCGGAGTCTCCGGTTCCGCCAGTCCACATCCTGACTGAGGAGCGGCGGTAATAGGCACTCATGTGAACTTTTCTCAATCCGGCGTGCTATCTTCTTCGGTGAGTAGTAACGTCGGCTTTGATACAGGCTTGCCAACCAGAAGTGAAGTCAGCTCCCTGGGTCAGCGTGGTGATGGGAGTCTACAACGTCGCCCCGTATGTAGAGGCCGCCGTCCACTCCGCCCTCCAACAGACCTTGCAGGAAATCGAAGTCATCGTCGTAGACGATGGGTCCACCGATGAAACGACGGCAATCGTGGGGCGGATTGACGATCCTCGACTTCGATTCATCGGTCGCGCGCATTTTGGCGCGGCAGCGACTTTGAACGCTGGAGTAGCTCAAGCCCGAGCTCCCTTTATCGCATTCCTGGACGGCGACGATGTCTGGCTGCCCCACCGACTGGCGCAGCATTTTGAGTTTATGAAGGCAAATCCGGGCGCGGACCTGAGCTTCTCGCTTTCGCGCCTGATCGGCGAGGATTCCTCCGACCTGGGCATCACCTCGAGACCCGCCTCCGGTCCGGTTCGTTTTGAAGACCTGCTGGTGGACAACCGCATCGGCAACGGGTCGGCGGTGATGGTCCGGCGGGCATCGCTGGCCGAGGTGGGCGCTTTCGACGAGGGCTTGACCGGTGCCTATGACCTGGATGTCTGGCTGCGGCTGGCGCTGCGACGCGCGGATTGCGTGTACTGCATCCCCGAGGTCCTGACGTGCTACCGGCGGCGGCCGGGACAGATCACACAGAACTGGCGCCTGATGTCCGACAACTGGTTGAAGGTGCTGGACAGGTACCGTCGCCAGCATCCGACGCGGGTGGTGCCGCTGGAGGCACGGGCGCGGTGCAACCTGTACCGCTACCTGGCCGCTGCCGCTTACGAGGGCGGAGAGTTCCGAGCCGGGCTCGGCCTGATGGGTTATTCGTTGCGGGCGGACCCGGGCTTGTTTCTTTCCACGCCGCGCAGCTATCTGATCAGCGCCGGCCTGCTGGCGGGTATCCTGTTGCCCATTCCACTGCGGGCCCAACTCGAAGCGGCATTCCTGTCGATCTGGCGTCGACTGACATGACGAGGCCGTGCTGCAGTATCGTCATGCCGGTCCGTGATGCAGCCCAGTTCATCGGCGCCGCCGTGAACTCCGTGCTGAGCCAGACGATGGGGGATTTCGAATTGCTGGTTGTCGACGACCGCTCGAGCGACGAGAGTGTGGCGATCGTCAGGAGGGCGCAGGATCCCCGCATCCTCCTCCTTGCCGCGAAAGGCGAAGGGGTGTCGGCGGCCCGGAACACGGGGCTACGGGCGGCGAGCGGCAAATACGTCGCGTTTCTGGACGCGGATGACTTGTGGGTCCCGGAGCACCTGCAACTGCACATTGATCATCTCGGGAACCGGCGCGAGGTGGATCTGACGTTCTCCTCAGTGAAATGGATCGATGAAGCGGGCAGGCCGCTGGGCAGACCGGTGAGCTCTCACGTTGGGCGGTTCTCCTACGAGGACCTTCTGCTCGAGTACCGACCCGTGACAACGTCAAGTTGGGTGGTGCGGCGCTCCGCTCTCGACCAGGCGGGCGGATTCGATGGGGCGCTTGCCACGGGCAGCGATCATGACCTGTGCCTGCGCATGGCACTGATCAGAGACCTCAACGTGGAAGGTCTCGAGCGGCCACAGATACTCTACCGCCGCCGGCCCGGCCAGATCACCGCGGACCGCGCACGGAAGGCCGTGGGGTGGTGCCAACTCGTCGACAAGCACGCGGCGCTCACTCGGCGCGCTACTCCACTAAAGCTGCGCCAAGCGACGGCGCGTCTCCGGCGGGCACTGGCGGCCCTGGCCTTCGAGGAGGAGGCCTACGCCGAGGCCCGCGAGCACTTCTCCACCGCTTTGCGTCTGGGCGGGTGGCCCCTGATGGGTGACCGGCGTACCTGGGTGATGGCGGCCGCGATGGGGGCGTCCCTGCTGCCGGACGCGTTGCGCCAGCCGGTGATCCTGTTCGGCCGACGGCTGATGGGTGGCGCATGAAGGAGCTGGCGCCCGCCTCCTTCTGGAGCGAAGCGACGCGCGCCGCCCGCCTGGCTGCGTCGCCTCGTGACCGCCTGGTGCTGTGGGCCTGCCAGGTTGCGCACAGTCTCCGCTATCGCGTTCCGTCGCTTGTCGCGCCGCTGGGGCTGGAGCCTTCCATCCGGTGCCACGGCTCAGTTCTGCGCGCCCCAATCCGCTTTTCTGATGATGACTGGCTCGCCTTCCAGCAGGTGTTCTTGGAAGAGGAATACTGCTGGAGGGGCAGTGTGCCCCGGACGATTGTGGACGCCGGAGCCAACTGCGGTTTCGCGTCGCTGTGGCTGGCCAGCCGATTTCCAGAGGCGGATCTCTGCTCAGTGGAGCCACATCCCGCGCTGGCCCAGGCATTGCGCCGGACGCTGGCTCTCAATTCGGTCCAATCGACGGTGATTGAGGCGGCGCTGACACCCAAGGACGGCAAAGCGACGCTGTTCCAGGGTGCGCTCTCGACCGCACACAGCCTGCTTGCCGGTATGCCGCTGGGTGGCACCGGGACGGTGGAAGTGGAAACGGTGTCCATGCCGAGCCTTCTTGCGAAGCTCGGTTGGCGGGACGTGGACCTGTTGAAACTCGACATTGAGGGCGGCGAGGTTGCGCTGCTGGCCGGGAGTCCAGAGTGGCTGCGCCGTGTGGGCGGCATCGTCGGAGAGCTTCACGGAGCATATAGTCCTGAGCAGTTGACGGCCGACCTGAAGCCGGCCGGGTTTAGTGTGGAGGTCCGCGGATCGCGTCCGCCGCATCTTTTCACGGCCGCCCGATAACGGCACTTCCGGCCTGTGAACTCGGGCGGCGGGCAACCCCAACGTGCCGCTGGCGTTTCCCCCATTGTGATCCGTCTCGATATTCAGATATAGTTATCGTGAATTTTTGAGAGCCTCGGACAGGCTTGCCTGGAGCAAACGTGACCTGCAAGCGATGTAATGCGCCCTTGCGGCCCGGCGCCGCGTTTTGCGGAAAGTGTGGGAGCACGGTGGAGGCCGCGCCGGCGGCGGCCCCGGCGGGTCCTGGGAGTTGCGTATGCGGTGCTCCGCTGCGGGCGGATAAGCCGTTCTGCGGGCGATGTGGAAGACCGGCCCCTGGTGCAGCCGCTCCGGTTCCTCCTCTCGCGGCGCCGCCTCCCGGTGCCCGCCCGCCGGCGGCTTCCCCTTCGACAGCGCCCATCGGCCCGGCCCCTGAGTTTCCTGCCGCTGCCACCGCGGCTCCGTCCGGATCCGGTGGGAAGGGTCTCGTGATCACCGGCGGTGTGCTTCTGCTGCTGGCGTGCGCGGGCGGAGGCTGGTGGTACTACCAGCACGGGAAGGCTGCGGCCTCCGAGCCTGCCCCCACCCAGGCAGCCGCACCGGTCGCGCAGACGGCGGTGCCCTCCGCGGCAGCGGTGCAACCCGCGCCAACTGCCATGCCCGGCCCCTCGGAGCAAGCTACTGCGCCACCAACGGCGTCGGCTCAACAGGCTCCGAATCGAACAGGTGTGCCTGAGCCTGGGATCAGCCGCTCCAATGCGCAGGGGCAAGCGGCGCACACGGCGCAGCCGCTCTCCGCCGTACAAACTCCGGTTCGTCCGCCTGAGCGGGTATCAGCGCCGGCACAGCAAGTAGCAACCGCTCCCCAGCAAGCGCCCCCATCGCCCGTCGTGCAAGCGCCGCCGCCGGCCACTGCGCCGCCTGTCGTGGAAACGCCTCGGCCGCCGGCCGCCCGGACGGAACCACCGCCGCAGCGCCCGCAACCATCCGTGCCCGCGGCGGGCTTGATGACCTGGTCAGGCAAGCTGAAGAAGAACGAGGCGGTGGCCATCGACGGGACAGGAGCATCCACGGGCACGCTGCAAGGCTCCCTGCCCGGCGTGCCGGTGATGATCGAGATCGAACCGAAAGAGATCGGAGTCGCCGAGGCGCCCGGCCCCGGCAATGGGTGGAGACGCCTGGTGCTGCGCAGCCGCGCGGACCGCAACATGGTGGTCACCATCCGCTGGCAAAGATTGGGGAACTGACTCAGGAGGAACTGTGAACCGATACTGTGGAACGTGCGGAACCCTGGCGGATGCGGAAGACCGTTTCTGTCCCGGCTGCGGCAAGCCGATTGGAGGAGCCCCGGCGCCCGCTTTTGCGGCGCAGCCCAACCCGGTGCCTGCCTACCCGGCCCAGCCGAGACCACCGCAAGCGCCGGTGTACGGAGCGCAGCAGGCGCCCTCACCGGCATTCCAGGCGCCGCAAAGGACGCCACCACCACCACCGTTCCTCATGCCTGTCGCGCCTCCTCCGCCGCCACCGCCGGCCCCGGCGGCGCAACGGCCTGATGCGCAGTGGTTCTATGCAGTGGGAGGGAAGCAGCAGGGTCCCGTGCCGGAATCGGTGCTGCGGGTCGCGCTGCAGACCTTGCCCGCGGATACGCTGGTCTGGCAGCCGGGCCTACCGAGTTGGAAGCCTGCGACGGAAGTGGGTCTGAAGGCGCCAGCCTCTTCAGCCTACAGCGCGCCGCCCCCTCAGTTTCAGCCCATGCCGGCGGCGCCGGCTGCCTTCAACGCACCTGCGCCGGGGTTCAACCAGGCTCCACCACCCGCTCGCCCCGCGTTCGGACCACCGCCCGGCTTTCCGGCGCCGGCCGCACCGCAGTTCGGCGCCCCGGCCGTTGCCTCGGCCGCGCCCGTGAATGGTCCTACCCCACCCAGCATGCACTGGCTGGTGCTGCTGATCTTCACATGGGTCACTGCCGGTTTGGCCGGGCTGGTTTGGACCTTCCGTCAGGCAGCCTTCGTGAAAAAGATCGATCCGTCCAGCAAGGCAGTGATGCTGCTGGTGATCACGACGCTCGGAATGGTCGCGCAGGTCGTGATGTACATCGCAGCGATGCGCTCGCTCTCATCGTCATCAATCGCGACGGCCAGCGGAGTGATCCTGCTTCTCAACGTGGTAATCATCATCTGCGGGCTCATGGCGGTGTTCGGCATGCGCAGTTCGATTGTCCGCTACTACAACACCACGGAACCCATCGGCCTGAGGCTGAGCGGTGTGATGACGTTCTTCTTCAGCATCCTCTACTTCCAGTACCACTTCTCGCGCATCGTGGAATGGAGGAAGACGGGCCGCCTGGGTTGAGAGGGCTTATCTGGCGACAGGGATACGCTGTGCCATACCCGCGCCCGCGGGCTTGACCAGCCGGTCGCCTGGCTGCATGCCCTGGTACCAGAACGGGTAAGAACTGGCCTCGCATTCGAAGGAGCGGATCTCTCCGTCGTCGCGGATGTAGCGGACGAGGAAGAACTCGCGCGTGTTGCCGTCGCCGTAGTCGGCGGAGCGCCTCTCAATCGTGCTTACCGTGCCTGACCAGGCATCGCGGTTCTTCCGCTTCTGAGCCAGCATGATAATCGCGGATAGCACGCCGGCAGCCAGGAGGCCCAACAACACCTGAACGATCTTCTCTCCCATTCTGGTTGTCCCTTTCCTGCGAGGGAGCCCGCCATGGGGCGTCGCGCCCGCAGCACGTCAAACAAGTCCATCAGCTCCTGACCGGCCCTCCAACCGCATGAGACAGGCGGCACGAAGGGCGGGGTGCAAATAGTATATCTCCGCCAATAGATTCAGATCTCTTTCTCGTATATGATGCGGGGGACGTGCCGAAACTGCGTATCAGGACCCTCGCGGAGGATGAGGCCGGAGCCTTCGTGAATGAAGTGGATCGGCGGCTCTGCGTTTCGCGGCTGTTAGCCCGACAACGTCCGGCCGAGGGGGAGCAACTCCTTCTGCTGACACCACGTGATCTGGAGATGCGCGGCTGTGAGTCCCTTTTCGGATATGCCGACCGGCGGCGGGCTGTCGCGGTCGTATCCACCTTCCGGCTGAGCGCGGACGGAGAGCAGCGTCTGGCCGCGCGGATGATGAACGTCATCGAACACGAGCGCGGGCACCTGGATGGGTTGAAACACTGCCGCTCCGCGGGCTGCATCATGAACGTGGCGCGGAGTGCGGAGGATGTCGATGGGCGGGGCCTGGAACGCTGCACTCGCTGCCGCCAGCCCAAACCAGCGTGGCCCGCGCGGGCCGCGGCCATAGCGATCTGCGCGTTGGCCATTGCCGCCGCTCAAGGGGCCGTGTCCTTTGTGAAGGTGAAATCGCCACCCTTCTCATGGCGCGCGGACGCCGGCGCCGCTACGGTGCTGTATAGGAAGCAGCCGATGCTCGTGCTTGCCACTGAGCCGGAAGCAAAGTCGGCAGCCGCAGCCCTCAATGCACTGTACGCGCAGATCACTCCGCCGCCGATTGAAGCCACGGCCGCGGGCCGACATGCCGTCCTGACAGCGGGCGGAGTGAAGCTGGCTGAGCTGGATTCGCGATCTTCCGGCGGCGGAGATCCACTGGCCTATGCACGGGACTGGGCTGCGCGAGCGGGAGGGTTGATGCGAGCCAAAGGCGAGGAGGCGGAGGGCTGTCCCAGTTGCCACATCCGCCGGTTGGACGAGGTACTGGCAACGGCCAAGATGCGGCGCCAGCGGAGGTGGTGAGCGAATGCGCGAGTTCCTGAAGTCGATAGCGAAGAAGCAGGCGGACTTGCTGCGATGGCTGGAGGCGCAGTCATTTTGGAGGCCTGTGGTCGGAATGTCGACTCTCATCTGTGCGCCGGTCGTCAACCTGGCGCGAGGGACCCTGAACGCATTCCCGGCGCTGCGCAAGCTCGAATGGCTGCTGGAAATCGAATCGCTGACGAGGCGCCACCCCGTGCTGCTGGCCTTCTCCATGGTGTTCCTGGCGTGGCGCGGCATACAGACCACGCCGTTGGGCCACATCGGCACGGATGCCATCGTCTATCCGCTGATGGGCATCATCTCAGGCTTCAATCCGTTTCTCGGCCTGGTGTGCGGCGGAGTCTACGGCGCCGCTGACCTTCTACAGAAATTAGTGCTGCCCGACATGTTTGGCGCCCGTGGCTGGGGCGACCCGAACTACTGGGGCGCCATGTGCGGATACGTCGTGGCCTACTCGTCGCTGATGCTGATGGGCGTCTGTCCCGGAATGCTTTCGCGATGTTTCCGGGCTGCCATCCGGGGGATCCTCAAGAAGCTGTTCTTCCGGCGCGCGGCCTCCGCGGCCGATGGCGCAGTGCCCATGGGAGAGGCCGCCTATCCCGCAGCCGAGTTGATTGCGGCCGCGATCGGCGGCTATGCCGGCGGCTGGTTGATCATGCATCAGGTCGCGCCGGTCACCGAGATGCCGGCATTCATGTGGCGACCGAACCCCGATGTCTCCTGCCACCAATTGGAGATCGGGACGCATCTGCAGGGGCGCGCCAACATCGGTGGAGCCGGCTCGGCGGTCGGGGGCACGATCCCCGCGCTGATTCCGCCCACACAGGGTCCACCTCCGGGCGGCTACGGACCGGAGCACGATGCGGCAACCTCGGCCCGCGACAAGGCGCTGGATGAGTACGATCGCCTGAAGAAGCAGTGGGACGAGCAGGACGCTACCGCGGACAAGACGGACCCGAACTACGAACGGCTCCGACAGCAGTATCAGGACTACATGGACTACCTGAAACAGCAGGCCGTGGCCAACGATGCACAGGCTCAAGCCATCGCGGCCGCGACCGATCAGGCACGAAACACGCGCGTGCTGAAGGGAGCCGATGGCCGCGAATATGAGATCGTCTACGATCCTCAGTCGGGCCAATGGCGAAATGCGGCCAGTGGGACCTACTTCGACCCGAGTGAGTTCGACCGCTGGCAGCAGGACCTGGTGAAGAACCGGCAGTTCATGGATGCTGAGAACGAAAAGACGCGGCGGAGGGAAGACTGGTTCAGCAAGGAGATGGACCAGCAGGCGGCCCAGCGTAAGCAGCAGGCTGAGGCCGCCGCCTATCTTGGGCGCATCCAACAGGCCGCGTTGAAGCACGATCTGTGGAACCCGGGTGGCCCTGGTGACGTCGTCGGCAAGACCGACCAGTTGATCAAGGATATCTACGCCGGCAAACCCATCGACTGGAGTGCCATCCATGCGACGCGGAAGTATACGGGCGACTCGATCAGCGGCGCTGTCGCGCCGGAATCCTCATTGCGGAATCAACCCGGCTTCATGGATACGATGTCGGAAGCGGCCTCCGGTTCCTTACGTGAAATCGTCACCGGGAAAGATGCACAGGGTAACTCCACGTTGGCCGGCACGGCGGCATCCCTCCTCGGCCGGCTCACGGCAGGCGTAGCCACGGCGGGCTGGTCGGAAGCGGCCTACACAGCCGCGAACATGGGCTACGCGCAGCATGACGCGGCCATGCGCGGCGCATCGGACGCCGAGATCTTCAAGGCAGGCTTCAAGACCGGCGTCATCGAGGCGGGGCCGACCGTATTGGGCGGCGCCATGATGCACTACTTCCCGAAGGCATTCCCGAATGTGGCGCGGGGTGTCGGCGAGATGCTGGAGCCCGTCGGGCAAGCCGTGAAGACGGCGGACCAGGCCGTACAGGCCGGCAGCAAATCGCTGAGTAACCGCATGTCGAACCTGTTTACTACGGTGCCGGAGACGCTGCAGCCCACACGTTCCGCGGTCAGCCGCGTGCTGACTTCCGGTGATCCGGCCGACCTGGCCAAGCTATATAGCGAAGGAGGCATGGACCGCCTGGCCCAACTCCAGAAATCCGGGGCATTGAGTGCGGACGAAGCAAAGGTATTAAATGCCCGCCTAGCGAGCCGGGTGAGCCAGAACGTCGACAATGGCGTCCGCAACACCATGCGATCGTTCGAAGCCGAGACAGGAGTCAAGGTGAAGAGCAGCGTGATCGGCGACTCGGGGTCGAGCGCCAAGCCGGGCGGGAATCCGAAGGCCCGTACTGACTTTGACGCCACGCATACAACCAACTTCGATAAGGCGGATTTGGCCGGCTATGCCGAACAACGGAGCCGGGATCTGGGCCGCACCGTCAGCATGGAAGAGGCCAACAACGAACTGCAGGCGAAGTTCGGAGAGCACCTCACTGAAAATGTCGACCGCAACCTGCGGGCCGACGGCTTTAGCCGCGGCGTCAATGACATTGACTATAAGACCTACAACGGCATCGGCAAGGGTTCGGGCCCGGGGGACGCTTATCCGCCTGGATTCACGGGCAGCCGGATGGCGGCGCAAGGCAAGGGCAAGATGTTCGAGTCCTGCAGTGATGGCTCCATCAGCTCGCATAACATCTCCGGACAGGCGGTGGTGGATCAGCATGGCATGAATCAGCTGGCCGTCACCGGCGACTTGCCCAAGGATCCGACAAAGTTCGGAGCCAACGAGTTCAAGGATTTCAGCTCGCAGCAGGTGAAGTCGGTGACCGAACACACCGATGTGAAGTCGCTGGCAAAGGCAATGGGCCGTGAGCAGGATCTCGCCGGCAGAATCAACAACATGGCGGGCAACCCGGTGCAGGCCGGGCAACTGTCGTCGGCGGGGCTACCCACCTCGCCACCCGGACTGGATCCCAAGCTCGTCGAAATCTCGAACCAGATCAACCGCAACCCCAGCCAGGCGATGAAGGTGCTGCAGCAAAACGGCTTCACGGAACAGAGCTTTGGCGAAGCAGTCCGGACGAATGTGACCCAGTATCACGGGGCCATAGGAGGCAAATAGTATGAACGCCGCAATGACGACATCCATGCTGCGAGTGGAGGAAGAGGACTTCCTCATCGCTCTCGACGATCTGGCGGCGCTGGCCGACTCGCTGGGCGCCCGGGCCAATGCGCTCTCGCTGATCCCGCCGGGCCCGGGCGGACCTCGTACGGCGGAGGCCGCAGCCGCGTTTCGTGCGTTGAGTCCGGAACTGCAAGTGCGGCTCGCCGTGGCCATCGGCATTCTGCGCGCGCCTTCGAAGATGGCGCATTGGCATCATACGATCGCCGATGAGACCGTCAGCCGAGCGGTGCTGGCCTGGTCGACCAGCGTGGAGGAGTCCATTGTCGGGCTGGCCGGCACGGTGGACCCGCGCCGCATCACCTTTTGGACCCAGGCGAGCGTCAAAGCCTCGATCAGCAAGATGCTGGCGGCGGGCGGCGGGCTCAGCAACGACGAGATCGGCTGCAAGCTCTCGACGCATGCCGTGGTCGTGTTCCTTGCCGCCCTGGACCAGATGAAGGCGACACGTTTGCACGGCATGCTGACGCACTGTGCGTCCGAGGTCACATTCTCCCGGGATGAGATTCTGGAGCGACTGCGCGATGCCGCCAGTGAGGACTTCCGCTGGCCCCTGCTCTTCGTTGAGAAGTTGATTCCCGGACAACTGGTGACCTCCCTGACGGACCAGGAGGTGGCCTCGGCGCTGGGCGAGCTCCTGCGGGCCGGGTTGATGGAGGCGGCGTCGGAGGGCCGGGTCGCCCGGTATGAGTTGAGCACTGGAGGCAAGGTCATCGCCGACAGCGTGCTGCACGAAGTCAGCAAAGTGGCTTTGGGCGTTACGGAGCCACAGGCCGACGGGCAACTGGGCCGGGACATCGTGCTGCTGGTGCGCAGCGCCTACTACATGTTCCTGTTCGCCATGGCTGGACAGGCCGGTGCAATCGCCGCCCTCGATCAGGATGAACTGGCGGCGACGCTGCATCTGGCGCTGCAGCCAGCCACCCCGCCGCCTGCTGTGCAGGCACCGGTCTCCACCGCGGCAACAGCTGCGCAGCCGGCGGCCGCACCTCCTCCGCTGCCCTCGAAGGACTGGTATGTGATCCACGCGGGCCAAAGCAGGGGCCCGGTCGACGAACCGACACTGCTCAGGATGCTCCCCTCGTTACCCTCGGAGACGCTGGTGTGGAACCAGGACCTGCCCAACTGGATGACCGCGCGGGAAGCGGGCTTGATGCCCACGCCGGCGGTCCAGTTGTGCTCGCGGTGCGGAACAGTGCTCGATCCCGGCCAGCGATTCTGCGCCAACTGCGGACTGTCCCAGGCGTAGCTCGCGGCGGGCACCTTGTTCGTATCAGAGAGCGGCATCGAGGGCAGGCTTACTTGCCTGCTTCACGCCGCTCCCGGACGGAAAGGACTATCTCGCTGCCTGATGCGAAAGTTACGTTCGCGCCTTTGGCTCCGACCTGGATCAGGACCAACCCGGCCGCAGCTCCGGCTCCGGCCCCAATGGCCGCGCCTTTGGCTCCACCGGCCAGCGCACCGATCAGCGCACCGGCTCCGGCAACCGCAGCCAGCTTGCCGACGTTGCTCTTCTTCTCAATCACTCGGCCTTCTTCGTCCACGTTCGCCTGTCCCTTGGAGTTGAAGCACGATTTCACGTCGGAGTTGACCGGGATCGTCTTCCCTCCAATCACGATGTTCTGAAACGTGAAGTTCAGAATCGACTTGCCGTTGATCTTTCCGCCGCTCTTCGATTCCTTGACCTCGCCCTCCATCATGGCGTTGGCAAAGTCGGGCGGCTGCAGGATCATGGCGGTGATCTTATCGCCCTTCTTGTTCGTTTCCGTGCTGAGCGGAGCCGTCAACTTCACGCGGAATTCGGTGTCGTTCTTGATGCTCTGGGCGGGCGCCACAAACAGCGCGGATCCCGGAACGAGGAGGAGAGCCAGCAGAAATGGGTGGCGCATAAGGTCCCTTCGGGGATGAATCATTCAAATCATAGTTTCAAACCCGAAAGACCGCAATAGATTCACGAGCCGAGACATATGCTACGGCTGGGATCCGCTGATCCTGTCAAGCCTGCACCGCTCCCGTCTGCGCCGTATCGTACCCCGCCAATGTTTCGAGCTTGCGCCGGAGGGCCGCGCGCTGCAGTACGTCCAGGAAGCTCTGCACAGCCGGCATCTCCAGGGTTTGCCGGCGCATCACAAAGTCATAGCGTTCACTGCGCAAGGGCACGAAGTCCAGTCCAAACGTCTGCGCGGCTGAGCGCGTGGCCAGGCAGCAGTCCGCTTCGCCGGCCAGAACGGCGTAGGCGGCAGCCAGGTGCCCGAAGGCGACACGATCATACCCGGCCACCTGGCGCGCGGGCACTCCGGCCTCGGCCAGCAGGCGGTCGAGCAGCCCGCGGCTTCCGGAGCCCTGTTCCCGGTTCACAAACCGTACGGCGGCGCCAGCCAGATCACCGGCCGAGCGGATCCCCAGCGGGTTGCCCTGCGCCGTCACAAAGCCCTCTTCCCACCGCGCGAAGGTGATCACTGCCAGGTCAGTACCGGGGAACTCCCGTTGAAGAAACGGCAGATTGTACTCCCCGGTCGCGGGATCCTCCAGGTGTGAGCCCGCGATGTGAACCTTGCCTTCCTTGAGCCAAGTAAGAGCCAGACGGCTGGAAGCCGCGGCCGAAACCAGTTCCACCCCGCTGACCTTCTCCACAATGCCCGCCACCAGCCCGATGGCGGGGTCGCAACCGGCGAGAGTCATCTTCCTGTGGTGCGTGTCTTCCGGCGCAAAGACGGCCAGTTCCACACGACCCGGGCTCCGGCTCAATTTGGATATGACGCCGTCGGCTTCAGGCAAGTAGTAAGGCACGGACTGGACCGGAATGCTCACCAAATGATCGCCCACCCGGCACACGCGGACGGCCTGCCCCTTGGCCACTGGCCCGGCGCTGAGGAGTTCAGACACCACACCAGCAGGCGCCTCGGGGTTGTCCGGCGCGAGAGAGAACAACTCCTCCACCGAGACTTCCAGGCGGCGTGCCAGCTTCAACGTGACCTCGGTATTCGGAGTGTAGGAACCGGCCTCAATGGCGTGGATGGTCTGGCGGCTGACACCGGCACTGCGGGCCAACTCGACGGCGCTGACGCCGCGTGCCCGGCGAATGGTACCCAACTGATTCCGAATGCTCGTGGACATGTGGATGCTGCTCTCTCGATGTTACGCGCTTCCGGTGGCGCGTCACTTGCGAAGCAGGACCACTTGCAGTTTCGTCACCATCCTTACCCCACGAGCGCCTCGCTTCTCCCTTGGAACCACCAGTTTGAACGGACCCTGTGTAGGCCCCAGCGGCTGGCCGTCGGCTGTATCGGCAAGCAATACCTGGTTGTCGGTGAATGCGGGATCGAGCTCGGGCAAGGCGAAGACCACCTGATAGCCGTCACCGGCTTCTACCAGCAGATAGCTGGCCAGGGTTTTGCCATGCAGTTCGGTGCCAGTCGGCGCGCCGGCGCGTTCTAGCAGCTCAAACACCGGGACCCCGGTGTAGGTCACGGTGGATTTCTCCCCCTTCACCACAGCGGTCGATCGAGGCATGGCGGCCAGGTCGCGCGCGGTGAGCGTCAGGGGTGTCTTGACATCACCGCCTATGGTCACGGACGCAGGTTGCGGCTGAGCAACCACGGAGATCAAGGCACATAGCAAGAACAGACAGATTCGACGCATGAGTACCTCAGAACTGCAGTTTCAGAGCAAGTTCGAACACCCGCGGATCGAGCGCCGTCGTGATGGTGCCGAACGCCGCGTTGCCGAAGCTGCCGTTGGGATTGCCCAGCGGCGGTGTGTTTGTCACATTGAACGCCTCGGCGCGGAACTCGGCGTACACGCGCTCCGCAATCGGAAATCTCTTCCCCACCATGAGATCGACGGTGCGGTATCCCGGGCCACTCACCGGATTGCGCGAACTGCTACCGATTGTGAATTGCGGCGCGAGAACGAAGGCCGCCGTATTGAACCAGCGCCCGGTGCTGCGCTGGTCCGCCGGTAGTGCGGGATCCGCCGTCCGGTTGGGGCGCTGGATACCGAAGCCCGCGAAGGCGTTGTAGTTGGTCACCTGCGTAATCGCGATGGGGCTGCCCGACTGGGCCCGAATGACGCCGCCCACCTGCCAACCTCCACCCAACGTCTCCTTCCAGCCGTGCAAAGACCTCTTCCGGCCCTGTCCGAGAGGAAGTTGGTAGACAAACCCGCTGGAGAAGACGTGGGGGATGTTGCCCGTGGAGACATCCTTCTCCAGCCGCTTGTTGAAGCTATCAGCTGCCTGGAAGTTGGCCACTGGACCGGTGAGGATGGCAGAGTCGAAGACCGCACCGGCATCGTCGATAAGCCGGGAGAACGTGTAGGCCACACTCAGCGTCAGACCTGCCGAAAAGCGCTTCTCCAGGCGCGATTGGAAGGAGTGGTAGGTGGAGTGACCGGTATTGTTCCGGTACAAGGTGACGGTGGTGAATCGGGGATACGGGCGCAGCAGTTGGCCGCGCGCGATGCTGGGCGTACCCAACGAAGTGTTCGATGGGATCTCCCCAAAGTAGGGATTGCTCACCTGCTGGGTGAGCTGCGAACCCAACCCCAACTGCTCCACGGTGAGCTGGTTCAAATTCACATCGGGCACACCCAGGCGTGTGAGTTTGGAGCCCAGGTAGCCGGCCTCCACACTCCAGTCCTCACCGAAGGTCCTCTGAAGTGTGAGATTCCATTGCTGGGCATAGCCGCTGCCGTTGCCCCGCTGAACACCGAACACGCCTTGCCCCAATCCGGAATCAGGGTTCGGGTCCCGCGGCGCGACGGTTGGCCCCTGCGAAAGCACAAACGCGGGATTGATGTTGTCCAGGGATTGCTGTCCGAGCGTCTGAATGAACGGAAACAGGGGCGTGGTGAACGGTGTGGTGATGCCCGCCTGTTCGATCCATGTCATGCCATAGCCCGAACGGATCACGAACGAATCAGTGACCTTGAATGCCAGACCGACTCTCGGCGCGAAGTTCTTCTTCTCCAGATCCCTGGCCCCACGCGGGAATCCGTTCTGCCCCAGGAAGTCGAGCTTCTGCGTATTCAGATTGAACACGGCGCCCCGGTTATCCACCACCGTGGACGGAAAATTCAACGTGTAGCGGACCCCGAGATTCAGACTCAGCCGGCGGGTGGCGCGCCAGTCGTCCTGCAGAAAGAACTCAGCCACCGTTGCTCGCGGCTGGATCACCTGTGGTTGGGCATCGATACTGAATCGGCCCACTTGCCCAACCAGAAACGATGCCACGCTGTTGCCGGTCCCGGATACGGCCGTGCCGGCCGGTGTCAGGCCGCTGGTGAAGATGTTAGTGAACTGGAAATTGCCCGTTGGGCTGGGCGGCTGTAGAACATCCAGGGCCTCCCTTCGAATGTCAGCTCCCGCCTTCAGGCTATGGCCGCCACGTACCCAGGAAAAGTTGTCGATGATCTGCGTGACCGAGGTGGTGAAGCTCGCATTGCCGCTGGAAGGCGGCCCCAGTTGTTGGAAGCCCACGACGTCGTACGTAGGCAGCACATCGGAAAACGACGAAAAGGGGATGTTGGGAATGAGCGTCGTCTGCGATATGGATTGGCCGGTCTGCAGCGAAGCGCGGTCAAAGGTGCGCCGTGTGTACCCGAAACGAACCTGGTTCACGGAGAGGGCGGAGAGGCTCCATGTATGTTCGGCGGCGACACTGTCTGCCCGTGTCAGCGTACTGCCGATCACTCCACTGGTGAGGTTGCCGCTGCCGTCGGGGAGAGGGGCAGTGGGGCGGCTGTCGTCTCTCAGATAGGAGTAACGGCCGAAGAGCCGGTGACGCGCCCCCATGTAACGATCCAGGCGGGCATCGAACTGGTCGGCCGCGGTGGTGTCGCTACCCGTGCGCCGATAGTTGTTCGCCGTGGCCTCAGCTCCGGAGGACGTGAAGACGTTGGGCGCGGGGTACCGGTCGAGCACAGCGAGCGTCGCGCGGTCGAACCGGCTGGCCGGAATTGTGTTCGCGGCAAAGGCGTCTCGGGCGAGGCCCGCGTCCGTGCGACGCGTTGTCGCGGGATCGAAAATCGAGTTGGAGAAGACGCCTGCCTTCTGCGTTGTCGTCGGCACGGTGCTGGTGCGCACGACACCGGTGTTGAGCCGCGTCCCCTGCCAATCGACAAAAAAGAAGGTCCTATCCTTCTGCACCGGACCGCCGAGAACGAACCCATACTGGTTCCGCCGGAACAGCGGCTTGACGCCGGTGGTGGCAAACAGGTTCCGCGCGTTGAGCTTCTCGTTTCGAAAGAACTCGAACAGCGTCCCGTGCAGTTCGTTGGAGCCGGCCTTCTGGTTCACCATGATCACGCCGCCGTTCGACCGGCCATACTCCGCTGAGTAGCTGTTTGTCTCGACACGAAACTCGTCGACGGCATCAATGATCGGATAGAACGCGACCTGGCCCGGCTCCGGCTGCAGCACACTGATTCCGTCGTAGATGTACTCGCTCACTCGTGGCCGGCTGCCGTTTACGCGCGGCAGCAGATTGCCGGGTGGAAGCGTAACGCCAGGCGACAGCGCAATCAGCGGTACAAAGTTCCGACCGTCCAGAGGCAGAGTGACGACCTTCTGCTGCTCCACCATAAAGCTCACGCTGCCCCGGTTGGACTGTAGCAGGGGAGCCGCGGCTGTCACTTCCACGGTCTGGCTGGAGTCGCCCACCTTGAGAGCCAGCGGAATATCCAAACGGTCGCCTACCCGCAAGAGAATGCCATCCCGTTGTAGCGGCGCAAAGCCTGGCTTCTCCACGGTGACTCGGTACGAACCGGCCTGCAAGGCGAGGAACTGGTAGACGCCATCGGTCCGAGTCGACTGTGTCGAGGCAAGGTTCGTGCCCGTGTTGGTCAGCCGGACCACGGCTTGGGCGACAGGCAGCCCCGACGAGTCGTTGATTACTCCAAAGAGCTCCGCCTTGGTGGATTGTGCGTGGATCGAGCAAGACAGGATTGGGCCCAAGACTACGAATTGGAGAAGCCGGGCTGGAAATGTCCGATGACGTTTAAACACGACTACGTAATTATAACATTACAGTCCAGAACCATATCGAGCCAGCCGGCGGGCCATCCCGATCGAGGATCTTACGGCCAGGATGAGCCTTTGCCGAACCGGTTTGTACTACACTTCGACCATGTACAAGATCGCCGCCGGTATTGCCCTTTTCGCCTCGCTGCTTGTGCCCGCATTCGGCCAGAAAGGGAAGAGCCCTTTGGTGGGCCGATGGGATTTCAATGTGACGACACCGGGCGGTCCGCGCGCGGCCTGGTTAGGTGTCACCGAGAAAAACGGAACTCTGGAAGTGTGGTACCAGCCCACGGGTGGAAACGTCTACCAGTTGAAAGAGTTTAAGGCCGAGGGTGCGCACCTCAGCGCCACCATTTCGCCGGCAGCGAACAACCGGCCCGCCGTCACCTGGGAGCTCGACGCAGCCGGCGATAGGCTAACCGGAATGCAGAAGCGCGGCGACGCAACCATGGCTTTGGCCGGCATGCGGGCGCCCGAACTCAAACGACCCGAACCGAAGAAGTGGGGCAAGCCCGAACCACTGTTCAACGGTAAATCGCTGGACGGCTGGGAGCCCATGGGCGATCCGGCCAACAGCCATTGGACCGTGAAGGACGGCATGCTCTTCAATGCAGCTCACGGAGCCAATCTGAAGTCCACCCGCAAGTTCGAAGACTTCAAGCTACACTTCGAGGTGAACTGCCCCGACCATGCGAACAGCGGGTTCTATCTGCGCGGCCGCTATGAAGTCCAGATCGAGTCCGAACCTCTCAGCGCCAACCCGGTGGAACGACGCATCGGATCCATCTACGGACGCATTGCCCCCAAGACGGAGTTGCCGCGCAAACCGGGCGAGTGGGACACATTCGACGTCACGTTGGTGGGTCGCACCGTGACCGTCGTGCGCAATGGCGTCACCACGATCGATCATCAGGAGATTGAAGGCATCACCGGCGGCGCTCTTGACGCCAACGAAGGCGAACCCGGCCCCTTCTACATCCAGGGCGATCACACGGGCGGGCTGATGTTCCGCAACGTCACCGTGGCTCTGCCCAGCCGGTAGTTTTCCTCATCCGACACGGGCGATTCGGTACCGCGACTCGCCCGTCCTACTTCTTTGTCGCCGCAAACACGAGATTGGTCGAGAAGAATGGGAGCACCTTCTTCTCGATGCGGTCAGCAATATGGTTGATGTGGTTCCCTTTGTAGACCTCATAGGTGTGGGCGATCCCGTACGCGCTCAACATGCGGTCCAGCACCACGTTGGTGCCCGCGATCATCCGGTCCTCATCGCCAGCGTCGAAGGCCAGCGCGTGCAGCCGCCTGATGTTGGGAACGTACTGATCCAGCATCGACAGCGGAGCGTTGGCAGCCCAGCGCGACAGCACCTCTGGCTGAGGCTCGCCGCCCTTCGTGGGCAGGTCGAGGTAGAGAGGTGGATTGGCCGGATTCGGAGACCACGCGGCCGCCGACGCCAGCATAGCCTTCGTACCGAAGTCGGCTTTCTCCACCTCAGCGGTGCTCCTGATGGCCTCGGCAGGCGCAGGCGTCCCTTGGGGCCGTGAGCTGAAGCGCGTACTCATGCAGCAAGGGCTGAGTAGATACACGCTGGAGAACACCTCAGGATGCTTCATCCCGATCCGCATCGCGCCGTAGCCGCCCATGGAGTGACCAGCCAGGCCGCGGCTCTCGGCCCGCGGCAGAGTGCGGTAATGCTGGTCGACATAGGCAACGAGTTCGCGCGAGACATATCCTTCCCAATCGCCGGTCGTCACCGAGGTCGAATACATGCTGCCCTGGTAAGCGGTGAAGGCATTGGGCATCACGATGATCATCTCCTTCGCGGCGCCCGACGCCATGGCGGGATCGACGATGGCTGGCAGCGAAATCCAGTGCTTCCTGAAGCCGAACCAGAGCTCGTCACTATCAGTGAACCCATGCAGCATGTAGAGAACGGGGTACCGGCGCTTCGTCTGCTTGGCGTAGCTGGGCGGCAAGTAGATGGATACGTCACGATCGGGCGAGTCGCCCTCCAGATTTTTCTCCAGACCTACGCCATGGACCTTGATGCGCTGAACCGATCCCTTTAGCGCGGCATGATCGGTCTGTCCGAAAAGCAGTGAGACAGGCAGTATCGCCAGGAAAACGATCGTCAATAACGCGATTCTCAAAGCACCTCCTCGTGCCGCGACCCCGGCAGCCGTCCACCATGCTATGTACACCGGAAGGCAACCGCAAGCTGGCATATCACGCCCAATCCGTGATAAGTTCGGGGGCGTCCCACGACCGGCCGGCCGCCGCCGGCGAGTGCGCCGGCATCAGGAGCCAAGCCATGCAATCCAAACTGAACCGATTCTATTCTGGCGCCACCGCGCTAGGTGCCACCCTGCTGCTGGTCACTGCCGTACAGGCTCAACCCGCCGCCACGCCACTGGGCCAGTTGGAGTCCAGCGGTGATGTCGGGGTGACGCCCAAACAGGGCTCCACCACCTACGACGCGGCCAGCGGCGAATACCACATCACGGGCGGCGGCGCGAACATCTGGGCGGCGGAGGACGCGTTCCAATTCGCATGGAAGCGCATGCCGGGCGACTTCAACATGACCGCGGATGTCCGTTTCGTGGGTGCCGGAGCAGTCGCCCACCGTAAGGCCGTATTGATGATCCGGCAGGACCTCACAGCCGGTTCCGCCTATGCCGACGTCGCACTGCACGGTGACGGACTCACCTCGCTGCAGTACCGCCCCACGACCGGAGCCGCCACGCAAGAGGCGCGGTCCACAGTGAATGCGCCGGTGCGCATCCGCATTGAGCGCCGTGGCAATCGCTTCACCATCGCGGCCGGCAATCCGAATGCGGAACTGACGCGTTCGGACCCTGTCACCGTGGCACTGACCGATCCGGTCTATGTCGGCTTGGGCGTCTGCTCACACGACGCCAATATCCTGGAGACCGCCATCTTCTCGAACGTCCACCTTGAGCAGGTGCAGCGTCAGCCCGCCTATCGCAGCAAGGTCACCGTCTACGACTTCAAGAAGAAGGCGGCTGAGGTGATCTACCAGATGGACGGCGTGATGGAAGCGCCCAACTGGTCGCGCGACGGCAAGTTCCTGCTCGTGAACACCGGCGGCAACCTGTACCGGCTACCCCTCGGTGTCAGCGACCCCAAACTCGAAAAGATCGAACTCGGCCCGGGCGGCTATCGCTGCAACAACGACCACGACCTCTCCAAGGACGGGAGTCTGCTGGCCTTCTCGGCCTCCAGCACCGCATCGCGTCAGTCGCAGGTCTACCTGGCCAAGTCCGACGGATCGGACGTGAAGCTCATGACGCCAGCCTCGCCCAGTTACTTCCATGGCTGGTCGCCCGACGCAAAATGGCTTGCCTTCGTCGGCCAGAGGAGCGGCAAGTACGAACTCTACCGCGTCGCCGCCACCGGCGGCGCGGAGGAACACCTGACGTCCAAAGGCGCCTATGACGACGGCCCCGAGTACTCACCCAACGGCCAGTGGGTCTATTTCAACTCCAACCGTTCCGGCGGGTGGGACATCTGGCGGATCCCGGCCGATGGCGGCGGTCCCGGCGACGCCAAGGCCGAGCAGGTCACGAACGACGACGGAGAGGACTGGTTCCCCCACTTCTCGCCCGACGGAAAGTGGATGCTGGTGTTCTCATTTCCCAAAGGCACGGCGGGCCACAACGACCGCATGAACGGGGTGGTACTGCGCGTGATGCCTGCGCCGGGCAGGAAGCTCAAGCCGGCCAAATTCACCAAACTCATGGAGTTCTTCGGCGGCCAGGGCACCATCAATGTGAACTCGTGGTCGCCCGATTCCAAGCGCTTTGCCTTCGTGCAGTACGAGCCGATCGCGCCGCCCGCCCAGTAGCCGGGTAGAGAGGACGCTCGCATGCTCCGCCCGTACGGATGCCTATGGATCGCCGCGGCAGCCATCGCTCAGACGCCTTCAGTCGAGCAGCCGCCACGCACCTGGATCGACAAGGACACGGGCCACCGCATTGTCCGTCTCACCGACGAACCCGGCAGCGCGAGCCTCTACTTCAACCAGAACGGCTACACCGCCGACGGCAAGAAGATGGTCTACACCACTCCGGCTGGCATCTCGGTGCTCGATCTGGCCACGCACGCGGTCAAGGCCGTCGTCCACGGCCGCGTCCGCGTGATCGTCACCGGCCGCAAATCGCAGAAGGTCTACTACACCCGAGATGGTGCGGTGTTCTCCACCGACGTCGACAGCGGTGCGACAAGAGAGATCGCCAAGCTACCCGCCCGCGGCTCCATCTCGACAGTCAATGCCGATGAGACGCTGCTGGCCGGCACCTACGTCGAGGGCGAGGGCACCGACTACAATCCCAACCGCCCGGCCCAGCCGCAGACTCTCGACCAACCCCGAAACAAGGGTGAAATGATGGAGCAGCGTCTGGCCGCCAAGCTCCCCATGGCCCTGTTCCTGGTGGATGCCCGCACCGGTCAGACGCGTGTGATCCATCGCGCGACGGACTGGCTGAATCACCTCGAGTTCTCGCCCACTGATCCCTCGCTGCTGATGTTCTGTCACGAGGGGCCCTGGCACAAGATCGATCGTATCTGGACCATTCGCACCGACGGCACAAAACTCACGAAGATCCACACCCGCACCATGGCGATGGAGATCTTCGGGCATGAGTTCTGGAGCCCCGATGGCAAAGTGATCTGGTACGACCTCCAGATCCCGCGCGGCGAGGATTTCTGGCTTGCCGGTTTCGAGGTGGAGACAGGACGCCGCACCTGGTATCACCTGCAGCGCAACGAGTGGTCGATCCACTTCAACGTCACCCGCGACGGCAAGCTCTTCTGCGGCGACGGCGGCGATCCCGGACAAGTGGCCAAGGCGCCCGACGGCCGGTGGATCTACCTGTTCCGCCCTGAGCTCATCCAGAACCGCGGTATCGACGATCCGTCATTCGTACAGCCGGGCGTGCTCCGCGCCGAGAAGCTCGTGAACATGTCGAAGCACCAATACCGGCTGGAGCCCAATGTCAGCTTCACGCCTGACGAGAAATGGGTGGTGTTTCGCTCGAACATGTTCGGCCCCACTTATACGTTCGCCGTCGAAGTAGCCAAAGCCGCTCCGGACGCGAAGTAATTCCGCGGCTATAGGCGGCTCAATGCGAATGAGTACGCGCCAATCGCCGTGGCCTGACTGGTGCCCAGCCGAGAGACGCCGACACCGGTGCGCTGCAGGCCGTCGAACCGCACCTTACGCGTACTATGCGGCACCGTAAGCTCCGTGGTCTCACCGCGCAGAAACTCTTCCCGCTGCGCGGCGTCTTCCAAATTGAATGCGCGTGGGATCAGCCGCCGGAACCTCTCGCCCTGCGGGGACGCGTAGGTGCCGTTCATCTCGTCAACGATGGCCGGCAGAAACTGTTTATAGGCGCCCGCAATGCCGCCACCAACGACCACCAGCGCGTCCATCAGTGTGATGGCCTCCGAAATCGCGTCGCCGGCCACCTCGCCCATGCGGCGGAATGCCTCCCGCGCCGCCTCGCGATTGCCCTCCACCAACCCTTCGGCGATCTCATAGATCACCTTTGGCTCCGGTGTATCCGCCAGTGTGATACCAGCCTTCTGCGCATACACCCTGCGCACGGCGCGAATGGCCGCGCCCTCTTCAGCGTTGATGTCCCGATCCAGTTTGTGCCGCAGCAGCCAGACTTCGCCGGCCACCGAGTTGTCACCGGTGAACAGTTGCCCATCGCGGACTATGCCCCCGCCAAACCCCGTACCTAGCGTGACGCCCAGCAGGTTGCGAAAGCGCTTGGGGCTACCGGCCTTTTCCAGCAGACCATTGACGTAGGGCAGGAACCCGCTGGTCGCTTCGCCGTAGGCGAACAGGTCTCCGTCGTTGTTAATGAACGTGGGCAGCGAGAAGGTGTCTTCCAGCATCGGACCCAGCGCCACATTCTTGTACGCAGGTAGATTGCGCGGCCCGACGATGATCCCGTTGAAATAGTCGGCCGGCGCCGGAAACGCGAAACTGATGGCCACCGGCTTGGCCGGCGCTTCGGCCTGCACACGCTGGAACCCCTCCACCAGAGTGTTCAGAGACCGTTCCAGATTGTCCGCGTTCGCCGGCAGGGAGAACCCCGGCACTACAACTTCGTTCGCCTGCATGGCGGAGAACACAAAGTTCGTACCGCCCGCGTCCAGCGTCATGACGACGCGATTGTCCTTCGAGAGAGTCGACATGGAGAATTAGGCCTTTGCGGTTTTCATGCTCAGCAGGGCGGTCCAGGTGATATATAGAACGCACGCCAGGGGCACCAGGAAGCTCAACTGCACCGTGCTGCTGTCAGCCACCACGCCGGTGAGCGGTGGAACCAGGGCCGCGCCGACAATGGCGGTCACCATCAGGCCTGACAGTTCGTTCACGTGGGTGGGCATCGACTCCACGGCAATGGCAAACACCAGCGGGAAGATATTCGCGAAGCCGATCCCCGTGAGGAAGAAGCTGGCCACGGCAATATTCTGATCCGGCACAAACAGGCCCAGCAGCCCGAGAATCGAGATGCCGCAGGTAACCAGGAAGAACTTGCGCGGAGACATCCAGTTGAGGATGACGCCACCGGAAAACCGGCCCACGGTAAGCGCCGTAAAGAACAGGCCCGTACCCAGCAACCCCACCTTGGCGATCTCCAGATTGAACCGCTCTTTCAGGTACAGCGGGATGCCCGCGCTGACACTCACCTCAGCGCCGACATAGACAAAGATCGCGGCCACCATGGCCAGCGCATAGCCGTTCTTCAGCAACGCCAGGCACGATGCGAACGTCGCGGCCTTGTGATCGGCCTTCTTCTCCTCCACCTTCATGGGAGCGATAGCCAGAATCGTCAGAATCAGGGCTCCGGTATAAACCACGAAGATGACCTTCCAGTCAGCCCCAAAATACTTGGCCGCGATGACAGGGATCATAGGCCCGGAGAGCGAGCCAATCGCCTTGATGAACTGCCCGAGGGAGAGGTTCCGAGCGTACTTCCCTTCCTCCGAGACATCCCGCATGATGGGGTTACCAGCCACCTGCAGGATGGCGGCACCCGCGCCGACCAACATCACCGTCACCAGGAACTGAGCGAACGAACCCAACCCAATGCTGGCATTCAACAGGCCGAGCAGCGCGACCAGCAGGCCCATCATCAGAACGAACTTCTTGCCGCGCTTGTCCTGCAGCAGGCCTACGGGCACGGACAACAGGCCAAACATACTGAAGCCGACAAACGGGATCAGCGAGGCCACCGTGTTGCTGAGTTGAAACTCATTCTTCGCGAGGCTGACAAACGGCCCCACCGCGTCGGCGAATCCCATGGCCAGAAACGCCAGGAACACCGGCATCGTACGCAATCGCATGCGAACTCCTCTTCCTTCTCGAGCACCACGAGCCACGCAGGCCCGCGCGACGCCACCTAATCCAGAGCCGCTGATCTGAAAGCCCGGAATTAGCCAGTATATCGCCATGGACCGCACCGGTCCTACGAGGGAGATGAGGAAATGACCGCAGAGGCTTGAGCGCGTGCCGTCGCTAACGCCTGGATTGCCAACCGCCCAGGCCGAACCCGTTGGGCCACTGCCGCTGATACCGCAGGTTGATGCCGCCGTGATCCGCGCCCGACACCCAATCGATGCTCAGACGCTTCGCCTCCGCGCACGCTGCGTGGGCGGTGAAAGGTAGCTCCAGGCGGTACTGCGGGCGAACGTCTACGCGCGCTAGCGTGTCGCTCAGCTTAGCGAACGACGACACGCCCCACGCGTCTCCACCGCTGTCCTTGGCCAGTTTCTGCAAGTCTGGGAAGAGCGCCTGCCGCGCTTCTCCAGGACGCGGACACAGACTGACTACGTACACGGGCACTCGAGCCGAGAACAGTCTCGCCGCCAACTCGCCAGGCTTGATCGCGCTGGCCGCGTCGTCGTTGGCGTAGATCACCAACAGGGCTCGATTGGTATTCCGGGCATGGCCGAGATACTGCAATGCAAACGCCATCCCATCCAGCAGGTGCGCCTGGCGTTTGCCTGGGGGCAGCGAGATGCTGGACACTAGCGTGTTCACCTCCGCCGTGAAGCCGACACCCAACACCGGCGCGTCGACGCTATTCACGGTGAAGAACTCGTCACCTCGCTGGGCGCTATGAAGGAACTGGCGGAGAGCGGCCTGGGCATCACCCGTGTTGTCCAGCAATGCCTTGCTGCCCTGAAACACGATCCCCACCGAAACGGCGCCGCCGCCGGGCTTGAGCCGCGCCCCCGGAACGTCGGCATCCCCACAGCGCACCCGAATATCGGCCCGCTGCAAAGCAACCGGGCGGTCCGAGTATACGGTGAGAGGCAGCCAGCGACCGTCCTGCCCCTGCAGTATAAGTTGAGCCATCAGCCACAGCAGCGGCCGGCGGCTCGTCATTTGAGCGCCCCAGTTTCGTAGTTCAGCGAGGCTCGCTGCGCCTGGTAGTCGAACTTCGCGCTTGCCTGCGCAATCTGCGCCCGGGTCACATTGAGCTGCGCCTGCGACAGCTCAACGATGCTGCTCAGCCCGAGATCGTAGCGCGACTGTGCCAACCTCAGCGACTGCCCGGCCTGGTCCAACAGTTGCGCGGTGAGCTGTAGCCGCTTGTAGGCATTGGTGGCGGACAGAAAGGCAACCCGTACGTCGCGCGCGATCCGGTTCTGCACATCGCGAGCCTGCTGCCGCATCGCTTCCATGCGCAGCTCCGCTTCGGTTCGCCTGGCTGTAAACAGTCCTCCGTTGAAGATCGGGATCTGTATGTTCACGGCGGCAGCGGCCCAATCGCTGCTGAACCGGTCCGGCCGCACGGGCGCAACGCCCGCGTTCGCGCCGGCCGAAAGCGTGGGATAGCGTAACGCGCGCTCGGCCTTGGCGAACTTCTCGGCCGCCTGGATCTGCAGACGTACCTGACGCGCTTCCGGACGCTGATTCAGTGCGTCGGCGATCAGCGGCGCCGAATCGGGCGGCAGTTCACCGGGCAGGGCCTCTTCCTGCAACTGGTACTCGGACGGCTGGCTCTCGCCCACGGCGGTGGAAAGCTCCGCCATTGCGGAGCGCTCTTCGTTCTCCGCGTTCGAAAGCAGCAGCAGGGCCTCCTCCAGGTTCACCTTGGCGAAGGTAACATCGAGATCCGACCGCAACTTGCTTTGCGCCAGCGTCGAAGTCTGGTCGGCCACCAGTTGCCGCGCCTTCACGGTCTGCTGCGCAACACGCAGAACTGCCTGCGCGCGCAGGGCTCGATAGTAACTCTGATCCACACGCAGCAACACGTCGGCGTGAGTCGTATTGGCCGCCTCGCCTTGCGCCTGCGCCTGGAGGCGTGCGCTGCTTACCAGGTTGCCGGTTCGGCCAAAATCGGTGATCAGTTGGCTCACTGACAATCCGGAGCCCAGATGGCTGTACAGGCTCGGAGCATTGATGCCGCCCGCAAAGATACGCGCCGTATCGTCGTTCACCAGGGAACCCGTCACGTTGCCTTCCACCAAGGGAAAGTACCGCGAGCGCACCTCTTTCGGGACCTCCAACGAAGCCTTCTCCAAAGCCTTCGCTGACTGCAACGCCGGATGATTTTTCAGCGCTGTTTCCTCCGCCTCGCGCAGCGTCATCTTCTGGGGAGGATCCCCCGGAGCCCCCAGCAACAACGAAGGAATCGCCGCCAGACACAGCCATCTACGCATGCTGTAGCTCCTGACGGTCACGATTGCGGTACCACATGTAGTAGCCCGCCGGAACCAGAAACACTGTCAACAACACGGAAAGCGTAAGTCCTCCAATGATCGCGCGAGCCAGTGGTGCGTACGATTCGCTGCCCGCGCCTAACTTCAGGGCCATCGGCATCAGCCCGATGATGGTCGCCAGCGAAGTCATCAGCACCGGACGCAGTCTCACGCGGCAGGCCAGTGCCACGGCCGATCGCACATCCATGCCCTCATGCCGCAGATGGCGCGTGAACTCGACAATCAGAATACTGTTCGACACTGCAATACCAACCAGCATCACCACGCCCATCAGTGACATCACGTTGAGAGTTGTGCCTGTCGCCACCAGGGTGATCAGCACGCCGGCCAGGCCCGGCGGCACGGCGAGCAGAATAATCAGGGGATCCACAAACGACTGGAACTGCGCCACCAGAATCAGGTAGAGCAGCAGAACGGCCAGCACCAGGCCGATGGAGAAACTGCGGAACGACGCGCGCATCCCTTGCACCATTCCCCGCAGTGTCACCGCAACACCCTTCGGCATCGGCGTGCCGGCAATGATCCCGTCAATGGAGTCAGCCAGCTTGCCCAGGTCCTCGTTCAGTGGCCGGACGTAGACGTCGATCACGCGGCGCAACTGGAAATGGTCCACTTCAGTCGGCGAGTCCACTCGCCTCGTCGAGCTGATCGATTCCAGCCGCGCCGGATTCTTCTGCCCGGGGCCGCGCAGAGGGATCGCCTTCAGATCGGCCAGCGACTTTACCTGGTTCTCGCCATACTGCACCGTCAACAGATAGTCGTTGCCCGACTTCGGATCGATCCAGAACGTTGGCGCGATCATCGCATTCGACGTCAGCGCCGTGATCACGTTGCCTACCACCTCTCGCTGATCCAAGCCCATCTGCGCCGCGCGCACGCGATCCACATCGAGTTGCAGCGCCGGATAGTCCAGGTCCTGCGGGATGTAGAGATCGGCCACGCCCGGCAGCTTGCGAATCTTCGCCGCCAGTTCGGCCGCGGTGGAATAGGAGTGGTCCAGATTCGTACCGTCCACCTGCACATCAATGGGTGCCGGAAGGCCAAGATTCAGCACGGCATCCACCAGGCCGCCGGACTGGAAGTAGGCCGTAACATCCGGCAATTCCTCAGCCAGCCGCTCTTTCACCCGCGCCATATACTCAAAACTGTTGACCTTGTGATCTTCCTTCAGACTCACCTGCACGAACGCCGTGTGCATACCGGCATTCGGCGTGTACACCGCCGAGAAATCGTAATTGATGCCGATGTTCGACACGATCAATTCAAGCTCGTCAGCCGGCACCACCTTCCGCACAATCTGCTCTACTTGAGCGATTCGGGATTCCGTCCGCTGAATCCGGGTGCCCGACGGTAGTTTGATGTTCATCATGAACTGGCCCGCGTCGGTGCGGGGAAAAAAGGACATCCCGAGCATCGGCCAGAGAGCCAGGCTGATGGCAAAGAATGCGCCGAATCCGGCCAGCACGCGAATGGGCTTGTCGAGCACGCCCGAGATCATTCCGTCATAAGACTTCAGCAACCGCTCGAAGCGCGCATTGAATCCGGCGTTGAATCGCGCAAAGAACCCGGTGCCAGCCTCCTGCGAGTGCCCGTGAATGAACCGTGCACAGAAGAGCGGCACGACGGTCAGGGCCACAATGTACGAAGCCAGCAGGGAGATCACCACCGTCAGCGCCAGGGCCGAGAAGAGGAACTTGCTGACACCGTAGAGCAGCGTCACGGGGAAGAACACCACGGCAGTGGTCAAGGTCGCGGCCAGCACCGGCAGCGCCACCTCTCGCCCACCCTTCTCCGCGGCCACGGCCGGACTCTCACCCAACTCCAGGTGCCGGTAGATGTTCTCCAGCACCACCACCGAGTTGTCGATTAGGCGGGAGAATGCCAGCGCCAAGCCGCCCAACACCATGCTGTTCACGGAGCTTCCGCCGATCGCAAGGATGACGAAGGTCGCCAGGGCCGAGAGCGGAATCGAGAAGAACACCGCCGTCGTGGCCCGCATGCTGCCCAGGAACAGCAGAATCATCAATGAGGTGAGGAACAGGCCGATCGCGCCCTCGTGCAGCAGCGTCTCAATGGCCGTCTTCACAAAGACCGACTGATCGAACACCACCTTGCTGGTCAACTGAGCCGGAACATCCACCAGTTTCTTGAGAGCTGCCCTCATGCCGTCAACCACCGCAATCGTGTTTGTGTCGCCGCCCTGCTTCAGCACGGGCACGTAAACAGACCTCTGCCCATCCACGCGGACCACATTCGTCTGGATCTGCTGCGCATCCTTGGCTGCGCCGATGTCCACTACGCGCACGGGCGTCAAGCCCTCCATCTTCACGGGCAATTGATTGATGTCATCCAGGGAGCGCAACTGGGAATTGGTGTAGATGTTGTAGTCGAGATGCCCCACCTGCACGTCGCCGGCAGGCAGGATCAGGTTGCCCAGATTGATGGCTCTGACGACATCCATCAGGCTGAGCTGATGTGCCTCCAAACGGTAGGGGTCTGCGTACACCATGATCTGGCGCAGACTGCCACCGAAAGGCTGCGGCACGGACGCACCCGGCACATTCGCAATCTGGTTGCGCACCTGGAACTGAGCCAGGTCGCGCATCGCCGTCTCCTGGATCCCCTCGCCCTTGAACGTCACCAGGCACACAGGCAAGCTCGATGCATCGAACTTCAGCACGATGGGCGGCAACGTACCCGGCGGCAGGCGCCGCAGATTCGCCATCGCCAGATTGCTGATCGACGTGACCGCGGAGTCGGGATTCGAACCCGGCTGGAAGTAGATCTTGATGATGCTCACACCAGGCAGCGAACGCGACTCTATGTGCTCCAGCCCGCTGGCCAATGTGAAGAACCGCTCGAATCGACTGGTGATGTCCGTCTCAATCTGCTCCGGCGGCATACCCGAGTAGTACGTCGCCACCACGACCACGGGAATGTTCATCGAAGGGAACATGTCCACCGGCATGCTGGTCAACGTGTTGATGCCGAGAATCAGAATCGCCAAGCAGACGACGACAATGAAATAGGGCGTCTTGATCGCGAAGCGGGACACTACTCGGCGCCCCCTTCCACCTTCGGATGTACGGTCTGTCCGGGTGTGAGCTGACCTGGATTGCTCACGATGACCATATCCCCAGGGCTCAGGCCCTTGCGCACCTCGGACAGTAGCGCCGTTTCAATCCCGGTCTCCACTTTCCTCACGGCCACCCTGCCGGAAGAGTCCACAACGTAGACTGTCCGGGCGCCATTTTTCTCCTTCACCGCCGACACCGGCACGGCGAGTGCGTCCTTGCTCGCGGACAACGTCAGATCGACTTCGGCGAACATCCCGGGGATCAACTCGCCCGAGGGATTCGGCACGTCCACCTCGGTCTCCATCGTGCGGGTATCGGAATCAACCTTGTCCGACGTCCGCGCCACCAGTCCCTGGAAAGTCCTGCGCAACGTAGGGATGCGTACTTCCAGCGTGGCGCCTTTCTTGATGAGGCCGGCGGCTGACTCCGGTACCGGCATCACCAGCCGCAGCAGTTGATTCTGGGAGAGCCGGACAATCGGCATGGCCTGCAGATGGCTGGCCGTGCCCGCCTGGATCATCGAACCGTTGTCGGCAAAGCGCTTCGTGACGACACCGGTGAACGGCGCCGATACGCGGGCATAACTCATCAGCGTCTTGAGCTTCGCCTCTTCCGCCTCTGACACCCGGATCTGCTCCTGCGCCGCGGCCAACGCCGACTTCGCGGCCGCCACCTGCGCAGCCGCCATCAGATCGCGGCTCTGCGCATCGTCGATCTCCTGTTGCGCCACCAGCCCGGGCTGTGACTTCAGCACGCCGGAAAGACGGCTGTAGGTCAGGTGAGCCATCTGGTTGGCCGATTCAGCCCGCCGCAACTCGTCCTGGGCTCGCGCCACCTCAGCCCGGTTCCGTTGGATGGCCGCCGCCGCTCGCACCAAGTCATCCTGCATCTCCGGCACTTCCAGCACGGCCAGCAGTTGCCCTTGCGTCACGTGGTCGCCTACGTCCACAAACATCTTCTGGACGTAGCCTGCCACCTTGGCCATCACCTCCACTTCCTGAAACGGAATCAGCTCGGCGGTGACGGTCATGGACTTCGCCATATCCTGCCGCACAACCTTCGCCACACCGACCGTTGTGACGGCATCGGCTGTTGCGGAAGCGGCCACGGCCCGCGGCCGCACCGCTAAATAGGCCACCAGTGCCCCACCAGTCAGCACCACGGCGAGCAGCGGTAACAATCTTCGTTTCATTGCAGGTTCTCCAGTTCGTGAATCTCCGCCTTCAGCCGGTCGAAGGACACCCCTGTGCCCCGGCAGAGGTCGACAATCTTGGTTAGTCTCTGCTCCCGTTCCCGCGCTACCCGCAGGATGTCGTCGACATGCTGGGCCGGGATGGACAGGACGCCGTGCACGTCGGCATGGATCAGGTCGCCAGGACTGACATCCAACCCCAGAATCTCGACCGGAACGCCAAAATCAACCAGGTGAACGTATGCGTGTGACATCGTCACATGGCACGCGAACGCCGGAAAACTCATCGCCGCCAGCGATGGTATATTGCGCACGGAACCATTCGTCACCACGCCGCAGCATTGCAGCGAGCGGAGCACCTCCGCGTGCATCTGACTCAGGACCGCTCCCTGCCCTGGCTGGTCGTCGATATCCTGGATCACCGCCACGCGCGGTACCGGCCGCTCCCTCAGCTTCGCCCACCAATCCGTCAGATCCCGTGAGGTCGCCCCGCGCATCGGCGGATTCGCGCAGCGCACTTTGCTGGTCACCGCGTAGCCGATGATCGCGGGAAACCCGCCGGTGACGCACCGCAATCCGGGCTGCGTGAAGCCCTCATTGCGCAGGCGTAACTTCAAGACCTCAATGGCATTGGCGATCTTGCAAGTGTCGAAGGAAAGGAGTTCGTTCAAGCTTGCGGCTGGATGATTGGCAGGTCGGGAATGCACCACATCCACTAGCCTATGGATATCGCCGCGCTGGAACGATCCGGCCTGGACTGTATTTTGTACCGGTTCGTGACGGGTCAGGTCACGATGCCCTTGCGGACGGCGTACAGAATCAACTCAGGCACCGAGTGCAGGTTCAGCTTCTGCAGGATCCTGGTTCGGTGCGTCTCCACCGTGTGGAGGCTCAGATTCAGCAGGCTGGAGATCTCTTTGTTCGCCTTTCCTTCGGCGATCAACTGAAGAACCTCGCGCTCCCTGTTGGTTAGCAGCTCGTAGCTGTCCTCAGTCCCCTTCACCCGCATCTGGCGGACGTAATCCTCCAGCAAGACCCGCCCCACGGACGGGCTGAAGAATGATTCGCCCGCATGGACTGAACGCACGGCTCGGATCAAGTCCACTTCCGCCGAGTCCTTCAAAAGGTACGCCTTGGCGCCCACCTGCAGCGCCCGCATCACATAGCCTTCATCCGAGTGCATGCTCAGGATCACCACGGCAACGCTCGCATTGCGCGCCACAATCTGACGTGCCGCGTCGATTCCATTCAACTGGGGCATTGCGATGTCCAGCACCACGACGTCCGGCGTGAGTTGCTCCGCAAGATCCACGGCCTGCCGCCCAGTCTCGGCCTCCCCCACCACTTCCAGGTCCGGCTGCCGCTCCAGCAGCAGTTTCAACCCCGATCGGATCACCGTGTGATCGTCAGCCAATATGATCCTGATCTTGCTCATGCTGCTTTGCCCTCCGGCACGGGCGGCAGAGCGATGCGCACAATCACGCCCTGCCCTACGCCCGACTCCACTTCCATTTGCCCGTTCAGATGGGCGATGCGCTCCTGCATGCCCAATAACCCCATGCCCTTCGTCGTTGTCGGATCAAAGCCTTTGCCATCGTCCTGGATCAACACCAGCAGGCGTCGGGGCTCGGCCCTGACCAGGATGGAGACGTTCTTGGCCTCGGAATGCCGAGCCGCGTTGTTCAGCGCCTCTTGCACCACTCTATAGATCGTGGTCCGGTACTCGTCGGGCAGTTCCAGGTTGTAGTCCTCCGCCAGCACCGCCACCTCCATTCCAGTCCTGCGGGCGGTCTCCCTCGCCTGCCAGCGTAGCGCCGCGATCAGCCCCAGGTCGTCCAGCATGGAGGGCCGCAGCAACAGGCTCAGATTGCGGATGGAAGAAAGTGTGGATTCGGCCGATCGCTTGATGGACGCCAACCGGTCCTGCAGCACCGGTTGGCCATCCCGGACCTCAGCCGAAGCATTCGCCACATCGACCAGCAGCCCTGACAGGGCTTGACCCGCCTCATCGTGCAGCTCACGCGAGATTCTACGCCGCTCCTCCTCCTGGATCTCCAGCAGGCGCGCGGACAGGGCTTCCATCTGAGCGCGGTCCGCCAACGAGGCTTCATACCGCAGTGAGGCGGCCCGCTCCAGCCGCACGAAGTAGATCAGCGTGATCGCCGCAAGGGCCACGCCAATCAACAGAGCCAGCACCACCACGGTCGCCAGACGCTGCTGCAGTTGTTCAATTAGGGAAGCCGAGTGATCGATCGCCGAACGCAGGTCCACCTCGTTCGCCCGGCGCAACTCGTCGGAAAGGTGCAGAAACTCGTCCCGCCGCGGCGTCAGTTGCTCCGCCAACAGATCGTAGCCGGCACGCTCGCGCTGGCCATCATTCCAATTCAGGGCCGGCACGGCCGCGTGCCAATAGGACTCCAGGGAGAGCTGCAGTTGGCGGAAGGCTGGCCGCTGCGACTCCGGGCTCACCACGCTATAGGCATTTGTGGCCGCCATCGCCCGGTTCCAGGCAACCACTGCGTCGCGTTTATGGACGCCGGGCGCGCCCGGTTCCCGGTCCAGCAGGTAGTCCCTCACGCGGCTCGTGGAGGTGTAGGCGTTCTGGCGAATGAGCTCCAGGGCGTCGCTGCGCCGGACAAACTCGCGGGTGCTCTCCTCATCCGTCCTGGCCACGCGGCGCAAGGCAAGCAGCGAGTAGAATCCGGCAAAGCCCAACAGGCACAATAAGCCCAGAAAACCCGCCATCAGCACCAGGCGGACACCGGACAGCAGCGGTGGCTTTGTGCGGGGGGTCATCGGCAACAGCGGAACTCCTCCAGACACTCACTCTCATTCAAGCATCTCGGGCCGGGTTCAGGGTGTCTATACAGCCTGGACCGTATTGGCTTCCTTCGCTTGATTGTAGTGAGCCGTGCCTGGAGGAGTCAGCGGCTACTTGCCGGCCTTGCGAATGTAGATGGAACCGTTGAAGTTGCTGAACTGCATTTCAGGACCGCCACCGTTGATCGTGCCGTACAACGACTGGTCCAGCTTCACACGATACTTACCCTTTTCCGTCCTGGCCGGCTCCGTCGTGGCCTTCGGCGCGGCCGTCACCACCAGGTCAAAATCGCTGTACACGTCTCCACGCTGCGTCTTCAGCTTCACATTCGCTTTCACCGAGGCGGGAAACGTCACGTCGATGTCTCCGTTCAACGAGCTGAACGACATCGGTTTCTGCGGATCCACCTGACTGAATATCACCTTCACCTTGTCGTTGAGCGAATGCGCCACAACCGACCCCGAGATGCCGGTCAACGTCACCGGTCCGTTGATGTCGCTCACCTCCACATCGCCTTGCACGCCTTCGACAATAATCTCGCCATCATTCACGGTTTTCAGCTTCAGCGACGTCTTCATCGGCACCTGGATCTCGATGTCGACGGCCCGGTGCATGGCGGACGCACCCACCCGCACGTTGTTGTTCTCTTCTTCGACCTCGAGGCCGGTGGAATTGATCTGGATCCTCCGCATGCCGTCCTTCTGCGCCGGTTCGGAGGGCTTCTCCTGCCGGGTCTTCGCCTCGACAATCACGTCCTTGCCCGAATAGCCCTTCACCCGGATACTACCCGTCAGCAGCGACGCCCGCAGCGTCGCCGGCCTCGACGGATCACTCAGCGGCACCGTCAGTTTGTCCTGCCCCCACATCGGCAGGGCTACCGCCGCTACCGCGATTGCGCTCACCCACATCGTCTTCGTCATTTCCATTTACCTACTTGCTTTCCAGAATTCGAATCTCGCTATTGAACCCATCCACCTCAATCTCCGGACCGCCGCCGCCGATACGGCCTCCGGAATACCTGTCCGCCCGGAAGATCGACTTCCCCTCCCGCCGCTCGGACACCACCGGCCGGGCCGGCAGCGCGGTCATCTCGAAATCGGAGTAGATCTTCCCGTTGAAAGTCTTCAGCCGCAAATCCGCCGACAGACCGGGCCGGAAGTACAGCTCAATGGGACCGTTGATCGTCTTGAACGCCGTTTGCCCCTTCGGATTCCGGGTAAACTCCGCCTTCACATGGCCGTTCACGGTCCGTACCGTGCCCGAGCCCGCCAGCCCGCTCAGGTCCACCGTTCCGTTCACGTTGTGGATCTCGAAATCACCGTTCACGCCGCTCATTGAGATTCCACCCTCGTTCACCGTCGAGAGACTCACCGCCATCTGCCGCGGCACCTGCAACTCAAAGTCGTAATGCACCACATAGTGCCGGCGGCTTCGCTGCCCAGACCAGCGGCCATCGTCGCAGTGGCAGCGGAACGGCCCGTCGACATAGATCCGGTCCGTGTCGCCCTGCTGTCCAATCTCCAGCTTCACTTCTTTGCGGGCCAGTTCCAGATCCTCCTGGGAGTCCGCGCGCACCGTCTCCACGGCCTTGACCCGAACCTCGTGCCCGTCATAGCCCGTCACTCGGATGGGTCCCCAGACGGTGTCGACCTCCAGTTTCCGGGCTTCGGGGAGCGTCTTCTGGATGGTCTGCTTCTCTTCCAGCCCCGCCGCCATCAGCATGGGTGCGAGCCCCAAAAGTGCGAACACACGTATCGTCATATCTCGATACCTCGATATCTTCCGCTGAACTAGAATTCGCCTAGAATCGACCGATCGCCCAATTCGCGCGCTGCCGTACAGATTCGTTCACGCTTCCGTCGGCGCTCAACTTCTTGAACACTGTCACCGACCGTCGGTCTTTCATGTCCACCAGCGCGTCGATCAGAGCAATCTGCACCAGTGGAGAATCCGACCGGCCCAACGCCGTCACCATGCCCTGGCCCACTTCCGGCACGTTCGAATACCGGCGCAGAGCATCGGCCGCCGCCAGCCTCACATCGACACTCGGATCCTGGTCCACCGCGGCCAGCAACGCGCCGAGAACCTCTTCATCGGGCCGGTTCAGTCGAGTACTCCAGCTGACGCCGCGCAACCGGTCACTGGCCGATTGCTGCCGCATCAGCGAAACGGCCACCATCTCGCGCGTTCCACGCAACTCGTCGTGCAACCGGGCGAACTCCTGCGCCGACGGACCTTTGGAACTCGCCGCGAACCCAATCGCCACCCCAACCGCCAGACAGGCGGCGGCCAAGGCAACCTGATGTTCCAGCTTGGCCGGCCACCAGCCGTAGAGCCACTCCGCCAACGAGAATGCTTTCCGGACCTTGGGCTGCTCCGCCTGTTCCAATCCATGGCGGTAGGCCGCCAGCATCGTCCGGAACCGTGCGCCGACCTCAGGTCTCGGTGACTCCTCCGGCAGTTCGCCCAATTGCGACCACAACTCCGACACCGCCCGGCAATCCGCGCAGTCGGCCAGATGGGCCACTACCAACCCACGGCCCTCCGCGCTCGCCGATCCGGCCCAATAGTCAGGCAGTAACCCCTGGATCTCTTCACACTTCATAGCCATGTCCCTCGTCCGGCAGCGCCCAGGCACCACGGCCTGTCCGCTTGTGCTCCACCTGCAGGCTGTTGAAGATCTTCTTCAGCTCCTGCACGGCTCGGAACACCCTCACCTTCACCGTACTCACTTCGCAGTGCAGCAATTCCGCGATCTGCTCGTGCCTCAGATTCTGATACCGGCTCAGCACCAGCAACTCCCGTTTCTCCTCCGGCAGCAGCGCCAGCGACCGCCGCAACAACTCTTCCTGCTGCGTCGACTCCGCCCGCGCGGCAGGCGTCGGGCGCCCGTCCGCCGGAGAGATCGTCTCCAGTTCCACTCCTATTTCCGGCCGCTTTTTGCGCAGCGCGTCCACTCTGGCGTTCCGGGCGATCTGGTACATCCAGGTCGTAAACGAAGTCCCGTCGCGGTAGGTCTGCCGGTATCGCAGAATCCGGAAGAAAACCTCCTGTACCAAGTCCTCGCTGTGAGGACGGTCGCCCGTAAGCCGCAGCACGAAGTTGTACAGATGCACGTGATGGCGCTCAAACAACTGGCCGAGGCCGCGCAGGTCGCCCTGCCGTACACCCGACATCAACTCTTCATCGGTCTGCGCCATCCGCTCCCTGCTCTGCATCTCGAAGCTCGGCTGGAACCGTTCTGTCCCTGCCTTCACTCATGTATACAGCGGAATGGATAAATGGTTACTGGGTTCTGGTGGAAATGGACGGACGGAGGGGGGAGGAGAGGGCGGGATCCGCCGGCCGATTTCAGGCGGCCGGCGGATTCTCAATCAATCGGACGTGGCTGTCTATTGCGCCTGGGTCACGTGAGCGCGGCGGTTCTTCTGCCAGCAGTTCTCATCATGCTCGGTGCAAACTGGCTTTTCTTTGCCATAGCTTACGGTCTTGAGCTGCGCGCCGGGCAGACCCAGCGATACCAGGTAATCCTTGGCCTGTTTCGCACGGGCATCACCCAGGGCCATGTTGAACTCATCAGAGCCACGCTCATCGCAGTAGCCTTCCACAGTCAACCGGAAATCCGGGTATTGCTGGATGATCTCGCTCAACGTCTTGGCGTTGGCGCGCAAAGCCGTCTCGGCATCCGGACGGAGCGTGTGCCGCGCAAAGTCGAAATAGGCATCCTGAATCTTGTTCAGGAGGTCCTGAATCTGCAGCTTGGTCGCGGCATCGGGCATCCGGCTGGCTTCTTTGGCAACCTGCCGGGGCTGCTCAGCAGCGGCTGGCGCCGGAGTCGCGGCACGTGTCGGTGCCGGGGCCGTAGGGGCCACGGTTGGGGCCGGGGGCGTCGTCGCGGCGGTCTTCTTTGCACAAGCGCCAAGCGTCAGACACAAGGCTGCTCCAGCGAGGCAGGTAACAACATGTAACTTCATCAAAGGCTCCTTCGGGAGAGGACGTTCTACTCCTATATTAGAGCGAATCCGCATCTTGCGGCGATACCGTCTGCGAGGTATCAGGCAAACCATGGGATACCGTGACAACGGGATGGCAAATCTCCGCCACAGACTCTATCCTGTGGATGAACAGGGCGGCTCCACGCCGCTCCGGGCCCGGGGGCGCGATGCCAGGTTTGGTTTCGCCTTTAGAAAGTCTCGACTTTATGGATCCGATCCGCATTTTGCTCGCCGATGACCACAATGTCCTCCGGGACGGGCTGCGCCTACTGCTCGAACGCCAACCCGGCTTCCTTGTCGTCGGCGAGGCTGCCGACGGGATCGCGGCCGTCGACATGGCCGCTGAACTCCATCCCGACGTCGTCGTCACGGACATCGCCATGCCGAAGTTGAACGGCATAGAAGCGACCCGCCGCATCATCTCGGCCAGTCCCCGTACAGGTGTCGTAATTCTCAGCATGCATTACGACGAGAGTTACGTCCTGCGCGCCCTCAAGGCCGGTGCTCGTGGCTATCTCCTGAAAGACTCAGTCAAGGCGGATCTCCTTTCCGCCATCCAGGCCGTCGCTTCCGGCCGGTCGTTCTTCAGCCACAAGGTCAGCCAGATTCTCCAGGAGGATTACGTTCGGGCGCTCCAGAGAATGAACGCCGAAGACACCTACGATCTGCTCACTGACCGCGAGCGGGAGATCCTCCATCTGGTCGCCGAGGGCCGGACCAGCAAGGAGATCGCAACTTCCCTCAACCTCTCCGTTTACACCGTGGACACCCACCGCGGCCATATTCTCGAGAAGCTGAATCTACACAGCGTGCCCGAACTGATCCTCTACGCGGTTAGAAAACAGCTCATAGCCTGATTGAGAGTCTCCTTCCCAGCGGCGGAGTCACATCCGCCGCTCTTTTTTCGCCCTTTATTCCCATCGTCCTGGACATACTGGGTTTCCTGCCCTCTTCTACTCCCTAACCGGGATACCCGCGGCACAGGCCAGCCGCAACACTAGGGGAGAGGGGGCGTTGTCCCGTGACGCCCCTTAATACGAAACCATGGCCAAAATCGTTATCCCCGAGTCCGCGCAGGAAGCGCTCACCACGATTCGCAACGCCGACATCGTCGTGGGTATCCCCAGCTACAACAACGCGCGAACCATTGGCCACGTTGTCCAGGCCGCCCACGCCGGCCTCCTGAAGTACTTCCCGGAATTCACCTCGGTCATCGTCAACTCCGATGGCGGTTCGAGTGACGGCACCCGCGATGTCGTGCTCTCCGCCTCGATGCAGGATGCCCGCCTGTTGATGCTTTCCACGCCCATCAAACCCGTCAACCGGCTCTCGCTGCCCTACCATGGAATCCCCGGCAAGGGCTCGGCGTTCCGCCTGATCTTCCAGATCGCCTCCAACCTCGGGGCCAAGGCCTGCGCCGTCGTCGATTCCGACCTGCGCTCCATCACGCCCGAGTGGATCGATCTCCTTCTGCGCCCCGTCGTCCATGCCGAATACGACTTCGTCGCGCCTTACTATCACCGCCATAAATACGACGGCACCATCACCAACAGCATCGTCTATCCGCTCACCCGTGCTCTCTACGGCCACCGCCTGCGCCAGCCCATTGGCGGTGACTTTGGCGTCTCCCAGCGGCTCCTTCGACGCTATCTGGAACGGGACGACTGGGAAACCGACGTCGCGCGCTATGGCATCGACATCTGGATGACCACCGTTGCCGTCGCCGAGGGTTTCCGGGTCTGCCAAAGCTTCCTGGGCGCCAAACTGCACGACGCCAAGGACCCCGGCTCCGACCTCAGCGCCATGCTCCAGCAGGTCGTCGGCAGCGTCTTCACCCTGATGCAGGAATACGAGCCCGCCTGGAGCCAGATCTCCGGCAGCCGCGACATCGATCTCTTCGGCTTCCGCTACGACGTGGGCCTCGATCCCATTGAGGTCAACCTGGACCGCATGCTCGTCAACTTCCGTCGAGGCTGCTCTGAACTCAGCGAGGTGTGGCAACTCGCCTTGGCACCAGACACTCTTGAGCAAGTGGAGGCCCTGGCCGCCGCCTCAACTTCACCGGCCACGTTTCACTTCGAGGACGACCTCTGGGTCCGCGTCATCTTCGAGTTCGCCGCCGCCCACCACCGGCGCCGCCTCGACCGTGGCACCCTGCTGCGCTCCCTCACCCCTCTGTACATCGGCCGGGTGGCTTCATTCGTTGTCGAAACCCGCGACCTCACCGCCTCCGAGGTGGACCAACGCATCGAAAACCTGTGCCTTACCTTCGAGGAGATGAAGCCGCGTCTCATGGCGCAGTGGTCCGGCCAACCCGCCAGAACCGCGCCGAAGCCGGCGCCTCTCCAGCCCGTCGCGGCTGAGCAAAAGGAATTGGAGGTTTAGTCCATGATCCGCACCCTGCAGGAAGTCCTCGAACGGGTAATCGCCCGCTTCTACGACCAGATCACCACCTACGTGCCCCCGCTCATTGTGGCCACCGCCATCCTCGTCCTTGCGTTCGTGTTGGCCAAATTCAGTCAATGGCTCATCACAAGGCTATTCAAAGGCGTGGCCTTCGACCGGTTCCTGCGGGAAACCGGCATCAGCTCGGTCGTCGACGACTCCGGCCACCTGCATGGCGTGCCCATCGCCGCGCGCTGCATGTTCTGGCTGGTCTTCGCCGGCGGCGTTCTCTCGGCCCTGAGCGTCTTCGACACTAAACTGACCACTCAATTTGTGGAAACCGCCGTCTTCCTGTTTCCGAAGGTCGTGACCGCCGCCGCCATTGTCCTGGCGGGCATCTGGCTGGGCCGCTACTTCGGCCGCGGCATCCTGGTCTGGGCCCACAATGAGTCCCTGCCGCACGCGCGCCGTATCGCCGCCGGAGTCCGCGCTTTGGTGGTTTGCATCGGGATTGTGGCGGCCTCCGACACACTTGGGTTCGCGCCAAACGTCTTTCTCGCCGCCTTCATCATCGTGGTCGGCGGAGCCGCGCTAGCCGCCAGCCTCGCCGTCGGCCTGGGCGGCCGGCAAACGGTCGAGCGCTTCATCGAAGAGGATCAGCGCCACGCCGCCGAACCCGAAGAGCCGCTCTGGCGTCATCTCTAGAATCTACCGCTGAACAGCTCCAGAATGGCTTCGTTCCAGCCAGCCGGGCCCGATTGCCGGGTGGCCCGGCCTCGCGGCACTAACGGCCGCAGTTGCTCCAGGCGCGGTGACCGGATCAGCACAGGGTGGTCGACCAGGTTCAGGAACTCCGCATCGTTCAACCCGTCGCCCAACCCCACGGTCTCCACCGCGCCGGACTGCGACCGGTAGCGTGCCAGCAATAGCTCGACAGCGCGCGCCTTGTCGTTCTCGCCCAGAATGTGATGGAATCGTCCACCTCGGGTAGTCCGGAAACCCCGGTTCCGGATCGCCTGCAACAGCGCCGGCTCCCGTCCGGGGTCCTTCACGACAAACGGCTCGTCGTACTCCCGCCGCTTGGCCAGCGCAGCTCTTTCGTTCGGCATGCCGCACTCCGCCGCAATACGCGCCACGCTCCAATCGGCGAATCCCTCCACCCGGCAGCAGCTCTCCTCGCTGGCCGCCCGCAGACCGGCCACCAAGCGGTCGTAGGGCGTGCCCAGCACGAGCACCTCGCCGCCATCGGGAGCCCCCAGCAGACCACCGGGAATCACGGCGGCGCCCCCGTTCTCCGCCACAAACGGTGCCCGCAGTCCCATCTGGCGCTGCCATTCGACCACCTCGGCGGCCGTCTTGCTGGTGCAGAGAATCAGCGGAACCCCTTGTGATTTCAACAGGCTCAGCCCTTCCGTGGCCTCTGCCCAGGAATAGCTGTCGTGGTCCAGAAGCGTCCCGTCCAGATCGCTGATCACAATCTTCATCTCTTTACCCTAAAAGCCGCCCACCCTCGAAGTCGAATCGCCGCCACCCTTTCGCTTGATAAGTGAGGGTCACTTTCGATATCCTCGACTTGACCGGAGGATAGGCACTTTCGATGGATCAGGCCAATTTGCTCCGCACTTCCGCTCGAGAAGCCCTTCGTCAGGGCCTGCAGGCAGCCTTTCCCCGCATTCACCTGGAGTTTGACGCCACGTCTGAGAAGTGGTTTCCTCAAAACGGTTTGCGCGGGTCGCGCTTCCTGGGCCACAGCGGCATCAACGACCACCAGGCCCAATGGCTGCTGGCCAACACGGCCCGGGTTTCGGAGCTAGATGTACTGCTCGAACGCTACACCGATCTGATGGCGGAATCGGCCTAGTTCTTCCCCTTGGGCGCCCACTCTTCCAGGAACGCCGTAATGCGTTGTAAACTATAGCCCTTTCCCTCTTCTAGAACGCCCGTATCCTGCGACGTCAGGTGCCTTCCCGTCGCGTCCAGCACAATCAGGTGAGGATAGCTCTGGATCTTCGGGAACTGGCTCAGGAACGCCTGATTCTCGTTCTCCGGGCTGAAGTTCACCTTCAGAAACACGAAGTTCTTATCGCGCAACTCCGAGAGTTCCCCGTTGGTGTCGAAGACCTGATCCAACCGGCGGCACCAGCCGCACCACGCACCGCCGACGTCCAGCAAAATGTTCTTTTTCGTTTTGCCGGCCTCTGCGACGGCCCGTTTGAGATCTTCCGCCGGATTCGCTTTGGGATCGTACGGGCGTTCGGCCGCAAACAATCCGATCGCAAGCGGAAGGAGAAACAAACAACGTTTCATGCCTCGCAGTCTATCACCGCCGCTTGTGGTGCTTTTTGGCCGTATGTCCCGCCTGTTTGGGCGCCACTTCCGGCACTTCCTTGGCGCCCTCCGCAGGCTTGGCTGAACTCGCCGCGGGCGGGCTCAACTTGCTCAGCACCCGATCCTTGATCCAGTGCGCGTCCCACCACTCAATCGGGTTCACCTGCACTCCGTCGATCTGCATCGAGAAATGCAGGTGGTCGCCTCCAGCCAGACCAGTTGCGCCGCTGCGCCCCAGTTCGCCGCCGCGCTCCACCATCTGCCCCTTCGTCACATCGATCTTGCTCATATGCCCGTAGATGGACTGCAGCCCGTATCCATGGTCCACCACCACGCAGTTTCCGTAGATGCCCAGCCGGTCGGCCCAGATCACCTTGCCGGAGTTCGATGCCACCACCGGCGCCTGCTTCACCTTTGACAGGTCGAAGCCCAGGTGCACCTGCTGGTCCACCTTCTTCCCGTTGTACTTGTACGTCCGCACATCAGCGAAGAACGCCTCCACTTTCGAGTTCGACAACTGCTGGAACGGCGGCGTCCATAGCATCCGCTTCTCCGTCTGGTCCCGCAGATCGGCCAGAGTCTTGTTATTCTGCTTGCGAATCTCGCCGTTGATGCGCAGGAACCGGTCCAGCTTGTCGCCGGTCCCGCCAGGGTCAATCTCACTTACGGCCTTGTCCAGAAACTCATCACTCAAGTCGAGTTCTCGCTGCCGGAACTTCTTGGGATGCAAGTTCACCCGGAACGGAGCCGTCACCTCCTGTCCGCCCGGATTCCTGGCAAATACCAGCGGCCGCGTATCGGCCGGCGTGTCCCACGGAAACGCAAAGAGGCAGAACCGGTCGTTCTCGTTCTTCCCGCCCGGCATGGGAAAGCTGCGGAAGCGGTAGTTTCCGACAATCACCCCGGCCTCGGTGTAGTACCCGCTCACCGTGAATGTCACCAACTCCGCGCCACCCTGGTTGATGATGTGCTCCAGGTCGTCGACGCTCAACCGCGGCGGCTCCATGCTCACAAAGACGTCATAGCTCTTGGTGTCGCTAGAGGCCCGCAGGTCGTTCGACGCGGCTTCCACCACCAGTTTCGCTGGGCCACCCTGGAAGCCCTGCTCCTTCTTTGCGGTCACGTGGAGAGTCTGGGTGGTGGGCGCAAGGTGCTTCTTCCAGAACATCCAGCGGTCCGCGGGCTCCTCTTTCGAGGCCACGCTGCGGGCCTGCCCCTGTGTCAGGACAGCGGTCACAAACCGCATGCCATGCGGGCTCGTCACCTTCACCTGGATCTGGTTGTCCACGCCCAAGCCCTTCGGCGTGGGGGTCACTTCCACCACGGGCGAGCTCGACAGGAAGAAGAGAGTCGCTGGAGTCCCTAGCAGCAGCAACACGAGTAGGATCAGCAGGGCGTATTTCACACTTCCAGCTTACTCATGGCGAGGGGCGCAAGAAATGCGAAGAAGGGTGGGAGTGTGCAGGCGAGGCGAAAGATATAGCGGAAGCGCCCCTCGCGAACCTGGCGCGGGGCGCTTCCGCACGGCGAGGGGCTAGCTGTACAGCCGGTCCCAGCTCCGCTCGTTGTTCCAGTTCTCGGTCGGTTCGAAATAGCCCGTACCCGGTGCCAGGTGCTTCTTGACCTCGTCCGGATTCGGCTCGACACCCAGACCCGGCTTATCGGGAACCACCGCCCAGCCCTTCTCATAGACCGGCTGGTCGTTGCCCGTCACCAGATTCTTCCACCACGCCACATCCACCGAGTGGTTCTCCAGTGCGATGAAGTTCTCCGTGGCCGCCGCGCAGTGGACGTTCGCCATGAACGAAATGGGCGTACCGGCGAAGTGCATCGCCATGGCATGCCCCAACTCCATCGCCGCGTCGCCGATCTTCTTCGTCTCCAAAAGACCGCCGGAGGTCGCCAGATCGGGCTGGATCATATCCACGGCGTGATTCCGGCACAGTTCGATGAACGGCTCTTTCAGGTAGATGTCCTCACCCGTGAGGATGGGAATGTCCACAGCGTTCGTGATCTGCTTCAGGAGCTCCGTCTGAGTCCACGGAACCATGTCCTCCAGCCAAGCCAGGTTGTACTTGGTCAGCCCTTTGCCCAGACGAATGCATGAATTGACACCAAGATGTCCGAAATGATCGGCAGCGAGAGGAATGTCCCAACCCACCATTTCGCGGATCTGCGCCACGTAGTCGCACATCAGGCCGATGCCCTTCTCAGTGATCTCCATGCCGGTGAACATATGGGGCACCAGCGTGGCGCTGCGTTGATTGGTGCCCAGGGGCGCCGTTACACAGCCCGGGATGTTTTCCACCAGATCCACACCCAGGTCCATCTTGAGGAAGGTGAATCCCTCGTCGCGGCGTTTCTTCAACCTGTCGCCATATACCTTCGGATCGTGCGATTCCGTAGTGTCGCAATACAGCCGGATCTTGTCGCGGAACTTTCCGCCCAGCATCTGATAGGCAGGCACGTTGTAGGCCTTGCCCGCGAGGTCCCATAGCGCCATCTCGACACCGCACACGCCGCCGGCCTGCCGGGCGTGAAAGCCAAACTGCTTGATCTCGCGGAAGATCTTGTCCACGTTGCACGGATTCTTGCCCATCAGCCGCGACTTCAGCATCAGAGCGTACGTGACACTCGCGCCGTCGCGCACCTCACCGTACCCGGAGATGCCCTGGTTCGTATCGATCCGGATGATGGGCGCGCGCATAGGCGCCCCGATGACATGGGCAAAGCGCAGGTCAGTGATCTTCAGGTCCGACGGCTTGCCCGCCGTCTTCACACTGTTCTGATAGGCCTCAATCGTGTCATTTGCCCAAAATGTGCCCAGGGCGGCCGTTCCGGCGGCGCCCCCCAGGAATCCGCGGCGGCTCACGCCGCGCCGGTTTTTCCACCATTTCTTCGTCATCTCAGTTTCCTCGCGGCTTCATCCGCATCTTCGAACCCTTCGACTCGGCGTATTTGTTGAATTCGTCGATCATCTTCTGCGACCACCCAGCGTCTACCTCGCCAGGCGTATACTTCTGCTCGCGGAGCATCTGGTGGCCCCAAGTGTCCCGCAACTGAGTCAACTCACTTTCATCGGCCACCTTCTCGGCCAGTTGGGCCGGGATGAACGTGATGCCATCGGGATCGCTCAACACAATGTCGCCCGGCAGCACCGTCACTTCGCCAATCCGGATGGGTACGTTGATGCCGGTCAGCATCGCCTCGGCAATCGCACTGGGATGGAAATCGCGCGTGTACACCTGGAAGCCCGGGATCTCCAGGATGCCGGTCGGGTCGCGCACGGCGCCGTTCACCACCAGGCCCGTCCCGGTCTTCGTCATGATTGAAGTCGCAAGATTGTCGCCGATAATCGTGCCGTCCTTGATCTTGCCGTAGAGGTCGACCACCATCACGTCGTCCTTCACCAGCGTGTCGATCACCCAGGAGTTCTGCCCGCGGCCCACGCGCCCTTCCTGCTTGCCGTGATCGTTGATGAAGTTGTTCACGTCGGGCCGCATCGGCATGAACTGAGCCGTCACTACGCGGCCCACCAGCCGCTTGCCCGGTTGTACGTTCAGGGTCTTCCAGCCACCCTCGAACTGCAAACGGTAGCCAGCCCCGCGCATCGTCCCCCATGCCTCCTCGGCACTGGTGTTCTTCAGCCGCTGAACGATCTCATCGGGTACCTTTGGCCGGCCGTCGGGGAACCGCTCCCCCTTCCACTCCCGTGTCAGATCTGTGCGTTGTTCCTTGCTGAACATGCCCAACTGCGCGAACAACGGGCATGCCAGTGTTGCCGCTAGAGCGGCGGCAAGCGGTGCGAGTCGTTTCATACTTGCCTGCTTCTCCTGTCTAAGAAATCAAAAGAACCAAGGCCGCATGGCGGCCGATTACCAGAAATGATGATTGTGGGCAACCACTCCGGGCAGCACATAGGCATATAGCGTCACAATTAACCCGATCAGCGTCGCCAGTACAAGCCCATGCTTAAACACAGCCCTGAACAGATCGCCTTCCCTGCCTTCAATCCCCGCCGCGACGCAGGCGATAATCAATGACTGCGCGCCGACCATCTTGCCCATCACGCCGCCCGTCGAGTTGGCCGCGGCCATCAACACCGGGCTCAATCCCAGCTTGTTCGCCGTCACCACCTGCAGATTCCCGAACAACGCGTTGGAACCCGCGTCCGTCCCGCTCAACGCAACACCCATCCACCCAATGAGCGTTCCGAAAATCGGGTAGAACACACCCGTCTTTGTCATGGCCAGGCCCATGACAGCGTCCATGCCGCAGTACCTCACGACATAGGCCAGGCAGATCATCGCCATAATGGCCAGGAACCCAGTCCGCATGCGATAGCACGTCTTGCGAAACACCCGGAATGTCACCGGGATCGACAGCCCCAACACCGGCCCCGCCACCACACCGGCCAGAAAGGTCGCCGTCCCCACGGAAGCCAGCCAGGCGAAATCGAAAACCGCCGGTTCCTGAACATCCGTCGTCACCACAGGGGCCGTCCGGGTCACCAGCAAATGAAGCCCAGGAACCGGCATCTTCACGCTGGTTTCGCTGATCGCCTTCTTCACCGAAGGCAGGCCCCATAGAATGACAAACCCGGCGATCAACAGGAAGGGCGACCACGCATGCACCACCTGGGCCGGAGTGTACTTCTTCCACACGGTCTTGGCTTGGCTCCGCTCCTCGGGGAAGCGGAAGACCTCTTTCGGCTGCCAGAACTTGAAGAACACGGCACAGATCAGCAGCGCGCCCATGCCGCTGACAATATCCACCAGCGCCGCGTCAATGAAGTTGGACCAGAAGAACTGCAGCCCGGCGAACCCCACGCCGGCCGCCAGGCAACCCGGCCACACCTTCCACGTGTCCCTCCAACTTACCTGGGTCTTCACCATCCAGAAGGGCAGGATCAGCGCAATTGGAGGCAGAATCCGCCCCATCGTCGCGCTGAGGTCGGACTCGGGCAAGCCCGTTACGGAAGCCAAGGTCCTGACCGGATTCCCCATGCCGCCCCAAGCCACCGGGGCCGTATTCGCCATCAGGCAGACGACCGCCGTCTCAAACGGGCGGAACCCCAGTCCAATCATCATCGACGCCGTAACAGCAACCGGAGCGCCGCCGCCGCCAGCTCCTTCCAGGACCGCGCCGAAGGCAAAGGCGATGAGGAGTAACTGCAGACGTCGGTCGTCGGTGAGTCCGCCGATGGAGCCCTTGATCGTCTCGAAGTGGCCGCTTTCCACCGTTAGGTCATAGACGAAGACCGCACCCACCACCACCCAGGCGATCCAGAACCCGGCGAAAACCGCCCCGTGTGCCGTGGCTCCTATTACCATCAAAGGCGGCATCCGGAAAACGAGAAGGGCCACCAAAACCGCGGTGACCAGCCCGGAAATCGCGGCCCAGTGACCCGCCGCTTTCCTGACGGCCAGGAGATAGAAGAGGACGAGCACCGGAAGCGCTGAGACAACAGTGGACAGCACTTCGTTGTTCAGAGGGTTATAATTTTGAACCCAAGTCTGCATGGTGGGATAAGCCCGAGCGAAGCGGAATCTTATCACATGCCATCGCCGGTGATAACTTGCGGTAACCTGCGACGTTCGCACCATCGGACCCATGGCATCCTGGAAGACAGCCCATGATTCGATCCGTCTGCGTCTACTGCGGCTCCAGCGCCCGGGCCGCCCAAAGTTACTTTGATGCCGCCTGCCTCACGGGCCAGATCCTGGCCGAACGAGGCCATACCCTTGTCTATGGAGGAGCTCACGTCGGGCTCATGGGTGCGTTGGCCGACTCCGCTCTTGCCCTGCGCGGCCGTGTGGTCGGCGTCATCCCGCAGTCGCTCGTCGATAAAGAGGTCGCCCACAACGGGCTGACCGAACAGCACGTTGTCGAATCGATGCATGTCCGCAAGGCGCTCATGAACGAGCTCTCCGACGCCTTTCTGGCCCTCCCGGGTGGCTTCGGCACCCTCGACGAGTTGTTCGAGACGCTCACCTGGGCGCAGCTCAAGTTCCACACCAAACCAGTGGGCCTGCTGAACATAGACGGCTATTACGACGGTCTGCTCGCGTTCGCCCGCCGCGCCGTGAACGATGGTTTCATCCACCCGGACCACGTCGACATGATTCTGGTGGGGACCGATCCGGGCGAACTCCTCGACCGCATGGCCGGATTTGTTGCACCTGAAACAGGCAAATGGTGGCGTCGTTCTTAGTTCGACGTGCATCAAACTGACCAGCCATGTTTCGCACGATCCGGGAGCAGATCGATACGATCTTCCGTGAAGACCCGGCCGCCAAGGGCGTCCTGGAAATTTTCCTCTGTTACCGCATAAGTTCTCATCGGCGGGACGGGGCAGAAACGCGGTGGTGGGGGCGGACCTTGCCCCGTCCCGGTGATGAGAACGTTCGATGAACTCAAACCGCGGGGCTCAGTCCTTGGGGCTATGGGTTTTGCTTGGTTCGACGGTTGGTCTAGCGGATTGGCAGGGGTGCGCTGGCTCACCGAGGATGGCTCTGGGGCGTCTTCGAGCGGCTTGGGTTGGCGGCAATGAGGGCTGAAGGACTCCTGTTTCTTGTGGTTGGGCGGCTCCGGACACACTGCGGGTTCCGGCCCGATGTCGGGTCGTTTCTGGACCAACAGGCGGACTGAGCAGGCTCATGAGGAATTCATCTCCCGGAAGCGGTACAGGCGAGGCAGCAGGACTTCCACCCTCTGCATCTGGCCGGTCCCACAGGCCGGACAGCGCAGGTACGGAGCCATGAGGTCCGGTCCGCTCGACGCCTGGGTTGGCGGGGCAAGCGGCTCTTCTGGTGGCTGTGCCCCGGTCAGCAGTTGGCGGCAACGGGCCAGGTTGGCCTGTTTCTGCCGGCTCGCCAGCAGACCATAGTGACGGATGCGCGGAAAGCCCGGCGGAATGGTATGCAGCAGGAAACGACGGATGAATTCCCCTGCCTCCAGCGTCATCGTGCGGTGCCGGTCTTTGTGTTGAGCCCGGTAGTTCTTGTAGCGGAACTTCACCTGTTCGCCGTCCATGCCGAGGAGCCGGTTGTTGGAGAGGGCCACGCGGTGGGTGTAGCGGCCGAGGTAGTCGAGCACCTGGGCGGGACCGCCAAAGGGCGGCTTGGCATAAACGACCCATTCGCGTTTTGACAGTTGGGCCAGTAGTGGACACAGATCGCCGGCTTCCTGCAGTTGGCCTTTGTCGAAGGCGCGCCGGAGGGCCTCAAGAAACAGCCGCCGGAAGAGGCGCGACAGCACACGGACGCTGAGAAAGAAGCCCGGGCGGCAGCCGATCCAGCGTTGCCCGTCCGGACTCAAGCCGCCGCCGGGCACGACGCAATGCACATGCGGGTGCAGTAGCAGGTTCTGACCCCAGGTGTGGAGGATGGAGAAGAAACCGATGCGGGCGCCGAGATGGCGCGGATCGCCTGCGATGGTCAGCAGAGTTTGCGCACTGGCCTGAAACAGGATGCCGTAGACGACGGCCTTGTTGCGCAAGGCCAGCGCGTTGAGTTGGTCCGGAATGGTGAAGACGGCGTGGAAGTAGGGGACCGGCAACAGTTCGGCCTGCCTGCGTTCCAGCCACCGGTTGCGTTCCAGATTCTGGCACTTCGGGCAGTGGCGGTTGCGGCAGGAGTTGTAACTGATGCGTTGATGGGGGCAGTGGCTGCAGCGCTCCACGTGGCCGCCGAGAGTGGCGGTCCGGCACGACTCGATGGCCCCCATCAGGCGCAGTTGCTGCAGGGGCAAACGATGCCGGGCTCGAAAGGCGGGGCCGTGTCGGCGGAAGATGTCAGCCACTTCCAGAAGTGGCCGGGGCAAGGCTTCAGCCTTGAGGCTCCGGCGCAGGGTGCTTGCGTGGGCGGCCGCGTTTGCGTTTGGGCGGCGCTGCTTCGGGTAACTGATCGAGAGGGCTGCTCAGGCGGGACACGGTTTGCGGCGAGACAGCGGTGTAGCGAGCCGTGGTATCAATGCGCTGGTGGCCCAGCAGGACCTGGATGGCGCGTGTGTCGGTGCCGTTTTCCAGTAGATGGGTGGCGAAGCTGTGGCGCAACAGGTGCGGCGTAACCCGCTTGGTGATGCCTGCCATCTGTGCTGCCTGGTGGCAGACCTCGCGCACGGTGGCCGGCTGCAGGTGTGTGCCTGCCTTGGTGCCGGGGAAGAGGTAGTCGACGGGCCGCTGCAATTTCCAGTAGGCACGCAGCAGAGTGAGCAGGCGGGCGCTGAGCACGGTGTAGCGGTCCTTGGCGCCTTTGCCGTGCTCGACACGGACGAGCATGCGGTGGGAGTCGATGTGGGCGGCCTGGAGTGCGACGGCCTCCGAGATGCGGAGCCCGGAGCCGTAGCAGAGCATGAGCACGGCGCGGTGTTTGAGGATGTGGATGTGGCTGAACAGGGCGGCGACTTCGTCGAGACTGAGCACCTCGGGCAATTTCTGGGGCACCTTCATGCGGGGGAACTGGGCACTGCTCCAGGGCATGTCGAGGGTGACGGTGTAGAGAAACTGGACGGCGGACAGGAAACAGTTGATGGACTCGGGCGACAGTTGGCGCTGCTGGACGAGGAAAAGCTGGTAGTTGCGGATGTCGTCGAGCCCCAGTCTTTCGGGGCTGCGGCCGAAATGATTTGCATAATTGGCGACGTAGTGGATATAACTACGCTGGGTCTCGGCGGAGAGGTTCCGCAGGCGCATGTCTTCGAGCATGCGTTGGCGCAATGGGGTCAAGAGGGACTCCTTCACTTGGTCGATTGGGTTGTCTGGAACAACCTAGTCGAGTGTGATCCCATCGCCCGATCCGCCGGACCCGGAGAATCTGCGAGCAAGCTGTACTCCCGGCTGAGATACCGCGTCAGCGGTTTAGTTCACCCGGGCTTCCACGCCATCGTCATCCATCGCGCCAGCCACCGTCTCTATGCCGCCGGCTTCACGACCATCGCCCGCTTTCTAAGCCAGTGCGCCCGCTGGCTGACGGGCATCGAGATCCATCCCGGAGCCCGCATCGGCCGCCGCTTCTTCATCGATCACGGCATGGGTGTGGTCATCGGGGAAACCACGATCATCGGCGACGATTGCCTGCTCTACCAAGGCGTCACTCTCGGCGGTACCGGCAAGGAATCCGGCAAACGTCATCCCACATTGGGCAATCGGGTCATCGTCGGCAGTGGCGCGAAGATCCTCGGCAACATCTTGATAGCAGACGACGTCCGCGTCGGCGCCGGCTCGGTGGTGCTGAAAGCGGTGCCACCTCACTCGACGGTGGTCGGCGTCCCCGGCCGCGTCGTTCGCAACCGCACGGACAACGACCAAACCCTGGAGCACGCCCAACTGCCCGACCCGCAAGGCCAGGCGATAGACCAACTCTCCCAGCGCATCCAGCAACTGGAAGTCCTCGTCCACCAGCTCGCCGCCGGCGAAAAGGCCGCGCTTCGGACCAATTGGGCTGAAGCGGGTGCTGGCGCGAGCAGGGCTCAAGCCAGCGGGAGATAGATGTGGGTCACCAGCTCCGACGCAGGGGTGGAGTCTGGGTCGTTCTGGTACTCCTCCCACATCGGCATGTACCGTGCCCAGTCCGCCTCGGACTGCATCCAGCCCTGCTCCTTCATGAACCCGGCGATCTGGTTGTAAGTCAGCGCCAGTTTCTCGTACGGGCCGTGGTGCGTGAAACGGTAGGCCTTCGCCGCGCCGAGCGTCTCCACACAAATCGACGGCTCGTCCACGGGCTCTGACGGACCGGCGGCAACCGGCAGCGCCAGCGTGAACGAGACTCCGGCCGCGCCGTAATCCGTGTAGATCGCCCGCGGATGGCCGTTCATGGAAAGCCCATGCCGCGTCACAAAGTTCATCAGCGATTCAAATCCGGCCCGAATCGCGGCGCTGATCGAGGCCGGATCGGGAACGCACCTGTTGGACAATTGAACAGCGAGGGCGGCGGCCACTTGGACCTCCGCAAATTCAAGTTCAGTTGCAGTCGCCATAAGAGATATTCTAGTCCCAAATTCGACAGCCAACCGCGACTTATTCCGGAAATGAGAACTCCGCCACCGGCCCGAACGCAAACCGGAACCCGTTCTCCGCCACCGCCCGCAAATCTCCCTCCGCAAATCCAAACTCGTCCCGCGCGATCTCATACTCCCGCAGCAGCGTCGTGTGGAACATCGGCGGATCGTCGGTGTTCAACACGATCGGTACGCCCGCGTCGTACAGCTTCCGTACCGGATGCTCTTTCAGCGAACGCACCGCCCCCGTGCAAACGTTGCTGGAAATCGAAACCTCCAGGGGAATCCGCCGGTCACGCAAATGCTTCACCAGCACCGGGTCCTCTATCGACCGGATCCCGTGGCCGATCCGTTCCGCCCCGCACTCCAGCGCTGCCCAGACACTCTCCGGACCCACCGTCTCCCCCGCATGCGGAGCCAGCCGCAGCCCATTCGCCCGCGCATAGTCGAATACTTCGCGGAACAACTCAATTGGACCGCCGGCCTCGTCGCCCCCCACTCCAAACCCGACCACACCCCTGTCCTTGAGCCCGACGGCAGCTCGCGCGACTGACCAGACGTGCTCCAGGCCAAACTGCCGCACCGCGTCGAAGATGAAGCGTACCGGGATCGGCCCGTCCGCCGCCGCACCGGCAATCGCATCAAACACAGGCGCCAGCTCCATACCCCGCCACAACACCACCCCCGCGCTCACATTGATCTCGGCATACCGCGCACCCTGACGCGCGAGATCTTCCAGCAGGCGCCGCGTGATCAGTCCGAAATGCTCCGGAGCTTTCAGGTGCAGGTTCACCCACTTGTAGCTCTGCAGGAACCCCAGGAAGTTCTCGTACTCGTAGTGAGACCGGATTTCGTCCAGCGACAGCGCGGGTTCGATCTCCTGTAAAGTCTCCGGCGTCACCGATCCTTCCAGGTGAACGTGCAACTCCGCCTTATTCAGTGAACGAAGATCCATGAACTGCCATAATAGCCGCATGAAGCCAGGTGAGTTGGATGCCCTCGTCGGCGGCTACCACGGTGATCCGTTCTCCATCCTAGGTCCTCACCAGGAAGAGGACGGTTGGATCATTCGCGCCCTGCTGCCCCAGGCAGCCAGCGCCGCGGTCCGGCTCCCCGACGACGCGACCATCCCGATGGAGCGCATCCACGACGGCGGTCTCTACGCCGCCCGCGTCACTGACGACCCCGGCTCCTACCGTCTCCACATTGACTACCAGCGTGGCGGCTCGGGCGAAATCGAGGACCCCTACCGTTTTGCCCCGCTCCTTAGCAGCTTCGATCTCCACCTCCACGCCGAGGGCACCAACTACCAGTCCTGGAGCAGCATGGGGGCTCACTTCACTGAGGTGGAGGGCATCCCCGGCGTGCGGTTCGCCGTCTGGGCGCCCAACGCGGAAATGGTCAGCGTCGCCGGCGACTTCAATCAGTGGGACACCGCTCGCCACCCCATGCGCCGCCGCGACAGCGGCATCTGGGAGCTCTTCCTCCCGCAGGTCGGCGAAGGCGAAGTCTACAAATACTTCGTCCGCTCCCGCATCTACGGCGTCTCCGGCCTGAAGTGCGATCCCTATGGCTTCGCCAGTGAGAAGCCCCCCAAGCAAGCCTCGGTCATCTGGAACCTCGCCCGCTACCAGTGGTCCGACGGGCAGTGGATGGAGCAGCGCAGCCGCACCCAATGGCTCGAACGGCCGGTTAGCGTGTACGAACTCCACCTGGAGTCCTGGATGCGCAACCCCGACGGTGAGCCGCTCTCCTACCGCGAACTCGCCGCTCACCTCATCCCCTACGTCAAGCGCATGGGCTTCACCCACATTGAGCTCATGCCTATCGCCGAGCACCCTTATTCCGGCTCCTGGGGCTATCAGGTAGTCGGCTATTTCGCACCCACGGCCCGCTTCGGCAACCCCGACGACTTCCGCTTCTTCGTCGACCAGTGCCACCAGAACGGCATAGCCATCATCGTCGATTGGGTCCCCGCCCACTTCCCCAAGGACGCCCACGGCCTCGCCCGCTTCGACGGCACCGCCTGTTACGAGCATGACGACCCCCGCATGGGCGAACACAAGGACTGGGGCACCCTCATCTTTAACTTCGGCCGCAACGAGGTCCGCAACTTCCTCATCTCCAACGCCCTGTTTTGGCTGAAGGAGTATCACATCGACGGCCTGCGCGTGGACGCCGTCGCCTCGATGCTTTATCTCGATTATTCCCGTGAGGCCGGTGAGTGGATCCCCAATAAATACGGTGGACGCGAGAACCTCGAGGCCATCGACTTCCTCCGCAAGTTCAACGAGGAAGCCCACACCGTCCCAGGAGCCGTCACCATCGCCGAAGAGTCCACATCCTACGCCGGCGTCTCCCACCCCGTCTATTCCGGCGGCCTTGGCTTCACCATGAAGTGGAACATGGGCTGGATGCACGACATGTTCGCTTACTTCAAGAGCGACCCCATCTACCGCCGCTTCAACCACAACCACATCACCTTCAGCCTGCTCTACGCCTTCACCGAGAACTTCGTCCTCCCCATCTCGCACGACGAGGTCGTCCATGGCAAGGGGTCTCTCATCGGCAAGATGCCCGGCGACGAGTGGCAACGCTTCGCCAATGTGCGCACCTTCCTCGCCTACATGTTCGCTCACCCCGGCAAGAAACTCCTCTTCATGGGCTGCGAACTCGGTCAGTATGAGGAATGGAACTGGCAGGGACAGATCCGCTGGGACCTGCTGCAATACCCTCTCCACCGCGGGCTCAGCGACTTTCTCCGCGAACTGAACTTCCTCTATCAGAACGAACCCAGCCTCTACGAGGTGGACTACCACTGGCAGGGTTTCGAGTGGATCGACTTCCGCGATGTCGACAACAGCGTCATCAGCTTTGTTCGGCGCGCCAAGAACCACGACAACTTCCTGGTGGTCGTCTGCAACTTCACTCCGGTGCCCCGCAACAGCTACAACGTCGGCGTGCCCACGGGCGGCGTCTACCGCGAAATCCTGAACAGCGACGCGCAGCACTTCGGCGGCAGCGGCGTTGGCAACTCCGGTGATATCTACGCCAACCAGGGCAAGGTCCAGGGCCGCGAGAACTTCATCTCGGTCACCCTGCCTCCGCTGGGAGTGACTGTTTACCGGCGAGTCGGCTAATCCGGCACGTCTCAATCTCTATCCGTCGAGCCAGGAACTTCGAACAGCCCATCGGCGTCTATCTCGGAGACCAGTACCGGGAAAGGAGGTCGCATGAGCTCGCCCGCGCCACCACTCGTATACCGCGTCCTTCTGCGTCTGGCGAGCTTCCTGTGCCCGGCCCCTCTCCGTACCGCCTGGCGGAAACAATGGCAGTCGGGCCTTCACGACTGGTGGATCCTCGCCGAGCGCGGCGAACTTACCAACGAAGCCGCCGCCCTGGCCGCACGCTATTGCCGCGGAGCCTGGGCCGACGCCCTGGAACTCCGGTTCCGCCGCGACCAGATCCTTCACGCCCTACGCGGGCCCTGGTGCCCCATCTTCGCCGCGCTTCTCATCATCGGATCAACCGGCGTTCTTTCCCGAGGCTTCCAGGTCATCCGGCGCGTGGCCGATCTAGTCCTGAACGCCAGGCCGTTACCTGTGACGCTCCGCCCGCACATCCACTACGACCCGCGCGGCGACGTCGTCGCGGCCTATCTTGCCCCGCTCGCGCTGGCCGTCCTCATCGCTGTCATGCTGCTGGTATTCAACCGCCTGCCTGTTCCTCAATCCGGCTGGCGTTATTGGACGCATCTGCTGCTAAAGACGATGTCCATCCAGACTGCCCTGACGGTCCTGTGGTTTGAAGGCGGATCCACCCTTCGCTCCGTGCTGCGTCCGGAAGCGCTCAGGGTTCTGGGCGGCGGCTTGGTCCTGGCCATCGTCTTCGTAGCCGGTTTCGGAGCGGCCACTCGCTGGTGCATCACCGATCAGCGCCGCCGCTGCCCGGTCTGTCTGCGTTTGCTGGACATGCCGGTATCGGTAGGCTCTTGGGGCAGTGTCTTCGAGCCCGCGACCACCGAACTCCTCTGCGCCGGAGGCCATGGCTCACTGTCGCTATCCGAAAGAGACAACACGGGTCCCGATCGCTGGACAACCCTGGACGCCTCGTGGCGAGAACTGTTCGACACTGCCGCTCCTTTTCAGAGCGATTGAATCAGAGCGTCCATTGTGACGCCACGCCGCTCTGCCACCTCAGAGAGAATCCCATGAAGGGTGCCGACCTTCAGGGGATCGTGAAGGGGCACCGTAATAGAATGTACGGGAGGTCCCGGGTACTGCAACCGGACGTGGCTTCCTCTCTGCCGAATCACCAGGTACCCGAAGTACCCCAGAGTACGAATCAGACCATCAGCGGAAACTCGTCGCGGCGTCTTCACGCGGCTTCCACTGGTATCAATTCGTCCTTGACGTAGTGCATCTGCACCAGCCGAGGCCGCTCGTCAGCATCTTCAAAATGCAGCGACACAGCCTCCAATACGTTGGCGCGGAGCTCGTCCCACGTCTCCGCTTCGGCAAAAATCGCGTACCCCAAGGCGCGGGCGTAAAAACCGCCCTCCTCGGCGTCGCGAATTTCGAAGATCAGCTCCATGCGTTTAGCATAGCCAACGCAATGGCTGTTGGCATCTCGATCCCACCTCTGTGACGCCTTCAGCCGTCAAGAAACTCGATGATCAGCCGGTTCACCACGTCCGCCTGCACAAACGTCAAATCGTGCCCGGCGCCAGGCACAATCGTTGAGCGGACCTGAGGAGCCACTCGCTTCAGACGCTCCACGGCCTTCCGCGCCGAGTAGATCTTCTCGTGTTCACCCACCAGAAACAGGGTTGGCACCGAAAGCCCACCCCATTCCGCGTCGCTGATCACTGGCGGAATCGGGGTCTTGCGCCGCTGCAACTCGTGCATAAGGATGAAGATCTCTTTGAGTGTCGCGTCCAGCCAGGCGGGGTCTTTGCGGATCATGTCCTCGAACAGCCATCGAAAAAGCAGCGGCAATCCACGGCGGCTGGCGACGGCAGCCAGGACAAGATGAATCACGAAGCCCGCGCCGAGCCGTAACACCGTGGCTCCAGGGGCCAACAGGATCGCTTTGCGAAGCCGTTTGGGAAATCGCAGCGCGTACTGCGCCGTCAGCGCGCCCCCGTAGGAAAGCCCCGCCAGGTTGATCCCGCCGCTCAGCTCCAGCCCGTCGAACAGTTCATCCAGCCAGCGCACCAGGTCGTCGAGGTTGCGCACTGGCTGGGTACACGTGCTCCGGCCGAGCTCCCCCATCTGGTCAACGGCAAACGTGCGGTAAGCCTGCGACAGGCTCCGGACGTTCGGAGCCCACATCAGGGATGTCGCCCCCGCGCCCGGCAACAAGACCAAAGGAGGGGCTCCGCTTGGGCCACTGATACGGACGAACGTGGCGCCGCCCGACGTGGGAACCATGCGCTCTTCGGAAACGACAGGCCAATCCCTGGCGGCCAGTGAATCGTAGTGCGCGAAGTACTCATCCCTAACGGCCAAGGACCGGTATGGATAATAGGCAGGAACGCTCATGTTCGCCCTCCCGGGATGACGGAGCGAACGGCGGGACCGATCCGCACATTGGCGCTCTGCCAAGCCAATCGTATAGACACCGTCGGAACAAGTGGGTTCCATCTGCCACGCCTCGCGCATACGCCACGGCAGGCGTGGGGGAGTGAAAAAGACGCCCATACTGAGTCCGGTACAGCGAGGCACGCTGCGACCGGCGACCGCCAGGCCACCAGCCTCACGAGGGAAGCAGCGGGAAGCAACGCGCCACCGTCCGGCCATCCCACAATCTGACGCTGCCGCGAAGGACGGGTCTCTCCGCATCAGCACAATCTTCCAACCTGGATCCCATCGCTCCAGCTATCGTAGAAGGTAGCCCCATTCGGCGGGAATCGACAGCGCGCATGCTCCAAGAAGTACGTCCCATCCTCACCTCCTTTCTCTTCCTTTCCATCTCTTCGCTAGCCCTCCACGGACAACGCGTCGTCATGGTCTCCTTCGACGGCCTCGGCTATCAGGCCCTCACAACGGAACCCGTCGCCCAGGAACTCACCGTCCTCCGCGACACCGCCGCCCATGGAGCCATCTCCGCCGGCATGCAGGCCGCCTTCCCCTCCACTACCGCGAACTCGCACGCCGCCCTATGGACGGGCTGCTATGGCGACGTCAACCACATCGCCACCAACAATCCGCCGATCCTTCCACGCGCCGCTCACACCATCCTCGAACGGGGCAACGGCTTCCTCTCCACCCAACTCGACTCCGAAGCCATCTGGGTCACCGCAGCCCGCCAAGGCCGCTCCGCCGTCGCTCATCAGCCAACCCAGGGCTACCCGTTCACTCCGATGAACTCCGGCCACGGAGCCGTTGTCCTTAACGGATACCAGACACGCCTCCTCGCACCTCACGGTCTCTTCACCCCCAAGAACACGGGCGTCCTCCCCGACGGAGCCATCCAGATCAAACACGGCCCCCTCTCCCTGCGAGCCGAACGCCGCAGCGGCGGCCTGCGGGTCTCTCTCGCTGGGTCCAAGGAGTTTGTCGACGTCCGTCCGGCCCCAGTCGAAACGGAACTGCCCCGCCGCCGTCCGCTCGCGCGCTACTTCAGCGCCGGCCTCTCCATCGCCCAACCGGTGCCCGCTGTCCTCTATTTCCGCCTCTTCGAACTCAGCCCATCCACGTTCCGTCTCTATGTTTCGCCGCTTCAGGAATTGGGCATGACGGAGACCTTGCCAGCCCTCTTCCACGACGCCGGAGGCTTCATCGGCAATGGCCCCGAAGCGCTCATGCAGCAGGGCGGCCTCAGCGAACCCGAGTACCTCGAAGCCGTCGAGCTCGTCATCCGCCAGTTAACCCGCCATGCCGCCTGGCTCCACGCCCACTACCAGCCGCGCTTCCTCCAGAGCTACCTCCCCTTCCCCGACGAGTTCGAGCATGCCTGGCTTGGCCGCGCCCGCAACGGCGACAAAGCCGTGGACCAATACCGCCGTTGGGGTTACATCGCTGTCAATCGCGGAGCCGCCGACTTCGCCAGACTCGCCCGCAAATCCGACCACCTCCTCTGGGTCTCCGACCACGGCATGGCCCCTGTAACGCGCTATGTCTCCATACACCAGGTACTCAAGCAGGCCGGACTCGGTGACAAGGCCGTCTACCTATACAACTCAATCCTGGTAAACACAATGGATTGGAAGGGCGGTACGGTCACCCCTGCCGATCGCCCCAAAGTCGTCGAACAGGCGCGTCAGGCTTTGGCCGCAACTCAGGAGAACGGCAAACCGGTCTTCACGTCCTTCTTCACGCCGGAGCACGACGGCGCGAAGTACGGCATCGGAGGCCCCGCCGGTGGCGATCTTTACTTCGATCTCGCCCCCGGCTACGCGGCCTCCGGCCGGCCGAATCCAGCGATCTTCGACGCCAACACAAAGCCCCGCGGTGTCCATGGCTTCCTCCCCACCCGCTCCGACATGCTGGCCATCTGCATCCTGCGAGGTCCGCGCATCAAGCCAGCGACGAAGTGGCCCCAACTCCGTTCCATCCAGATCGCCCCCCTCATCAGCGACCTTCTGGGCATAGCACCGCCCCCAAACGCCAAGGCGCCATCTCCGATCCGCTAATCAGGGCCGGCGCGCTGCGATACCATCGATACCGATGAACCGTCGTGCCTTCCTCTCCTCTACTTCCGCCGCGGCCGCCGCAAGCCTCGTGCCTCAATCCACCCAAGCCGCCCCCGCCGGCCACGCCCGCATGAAGCCGGCTATCTGCGCCTATTCCTTCCGCAAGGAACTGCAGGACAAGTCGATGACCTACGAGGACCTCATCGCCAAGTGCGTCGAATGGAACATCGACGGCATCGACATGACGGTCTACTGGTTCCCCAACACCAGTCCGGAGTGGCTCCACAATCTCCGCCGCCTCGCCTACCGCAACGGCGTCTCCATCTACTCCATCGCCGTCCGCACCGAACTCACCAAGCCCAATCAGGCCGATCGCGACGCCGAAGTCGCCTCCATCGGTCGCTGGGTCGACATCGCTGACATGCTCGGCGCCACCCACATCCGCGTCTTCGGCGGCACCGTCCCCAAGACCGCCACGGAAGAACAGGCCGTCCCTTGGGTCGTCGAGTGCCTGAAGCGCGGAGCCGACCTTGCCGCCGCCAAGGGTATCATCCTCGGTCTGGAGAATCACGGCGGCATCTGCACGCGCGCTGACCGCATTCTCGAAATGGTGGGCAAGGTGAACTCTCCGTGGGTCGGCATCAACCTGGACACCGGCAACTTCAAGGATCACGCCTTCGAGCAGATGCAGAAATGCCTACCGCACGCCGTCAACGTCCAGGTGAAAGCCGAGATGACCTATGACGACGGCAAGACCGGGCCGCAGGACTGGGATCGCGTCATCAAACTCATCGGCGCGGGCGGTTACAAAGGCTATCTCTCGCTCGAATACGAAGCCAAGGAGCCGAGCGCCATCGCCGTCCCCAAAGGCCTCGCCGAACTCCGTAGCCTGACGCACAAGTACTCAGTCTAGCCGCGTCTACGGCGTGACCGTATACAACCCCAACAGCGGCGACGCGCTGGTCAAGCCGGCCAGATCCGTCGCATTCGCCCAGACATTCCTGGCGCCGGTGAAGTCAGCCTTGAAGCCCACGTCTACCGAGACCGCCAGACTGTTGCCCGCCGTCGACATTGAGGAAGTCGCGCCATAGAGGACACACTGGCTGTTCTGCACTGTCTCGTTCGCGCTCAGGCGTGCCTGCGTCCAATTCACGCCCGCATCATCGGCCAGCGACAACCTCCCGGTGGATCTCGTCAGCAGGAAGTAGCAGCTATGCTCCGCCGTCTGGGCTGAGTGAATCAGCATCCTTGGCGTCTCGATGTCAGTCCCCCCATTGCCGTCGCTGTAAATGAACGTGAACACCTGCCTCGATCCGCTGCCACTCGCCGGAGTCACCGATACCGGCAGCGGAGCCTGGTTCCCGCCGGTCGCCGCCACGGTGTACGTGCCAATCTGGGGTGAACTGCTGGTAGCGCCCGTACTGTCTGTCGCGTTCGCCCAGATTTTTCGCCCGCCATTGAACGCCGCCGTGAACGAGATACCCAACACCACCGTGGCCGAAGTCCCGCTCAGTGTCATCGAAGACGGAGCTCCGCTGACGCTGCACTGGCTGTTCGTCGCCACGTCCGAGGTCCCCATGCGCGCCTGCGTCCAATTCACGCCCGCGTCATCGGCCAGGTAGATGATACTCGTCGACCGCTCCACCGCGATGTAGCACCCGTCGGCAGCCACCTGCTGTCCATGGATCAGCACTCGCATCCAGGCCAGGTCGTTCGAACCCTTGGGGTCGGCAAACACGAAGCTGAACACCTGGGACGCGCCGCTGCCACTCGCCGGCGATACCGACACCGCGCCTAACGCCTGGCCGGCCGGCAGCGCCACACTGTACGTCCCCAACTGCGGCGACGCGCTGGTAAACCCGGCCCTGTCGCTCGCATTCGCCCAGACGCTCTTCATCCCGGCAAACGCCGGCTGGAATGTGACATTCAACAACAGCGTCGCCTGCGTGCCGGTCAACGCAACGCTGCTGCCCGTGCCTGAAATCTTGCACTGGCTGTTCTGCACCGTGTCGCTGCTGTCCAACCGCGCCGCCGTATACCCCGCGCCCGCGTCGTCGTACAGATACGCCACCAGGGCCACCGGATCCACTTCCACATAGCAGCCGCTCACCGCCGTCTGCTGCGCGTGAACAAGAACTCGCAACCATGTCAGGTCCGCCGCCCCTCGAGGATCCGCGAAGACAAATGTGAATATCTGGCTCGACCCGCTGCCCGACGCCGGCGACACCGATACGGGCCCTGTCGGCTGCAGGTTCGCCGCCACCACCGTGTAGGCGCCGAGTTGCGGCGAGGTGCTCGTCAACCCCGAGCTATCCGTGGCATTCGCATAGACGCTCTTCGCTCCGTTGAACGCCGCCTGGAAACTCACGTTCACAGTCAGAGTCAGCGTGACTCCATTCACCGCGATCGACGACCCTTCGCCGTGCACCGAACATTGGCTGTTGCTCGCTACGTCGCTCGTCCCCAGATGGGCCGAAGACGCCCACACATTGCCGCTGTCATCAGCCAACCACACCACACCGGCGGCACGGTCCACCTCGAAATAGCACCCCGCCGACGCCGTCTGCTGCGCATTGACCAACACCCGCGCCACCGCGATGTCCGTAGCTCCGTTGGCGTCGGTATAGGTAAAGGTGAGCACCTGCGCACTCCCGCTACCGCTCGCGGGACTCACCGACGCGGCCACAGGAGCCACGTTTGCCACCGCGCCCGGCACCGTCCATGAACCCAATTGCTTCCACGTGCTCGACGCGCCGCCCGCATCAGTGGCCATCCCGTACACAGTGCGCCCTCCGACAAACGCTGGCTGGAAGACCATGTCCAACAGCACGGTCAACGTGCTGCCCGACACGGTAATCGTCGAGCCGGCCAGCTTTACCTGGCACTGGCTGTTCTGCAACGTACCAGGACTGCCCGCCGCCCCCGATGTCCAACTCGAGCCCGCGTCCGCCGCCAGTTCAATCAGCCCTGTCGCCCGCTGTACGCGGACTGAGCAACTGTTGACATCCGTCGCCGACGTGTGGACAATCACCCGGCCCGTCGTAATGTCCGCCCCGCCATTGGCATCGGAGAACACTACCGAGAACTGGCCACTCGCCCCGGTGCCGCTCGACGGTGTCACCAGGCTCGCCGTTGGAGCCTGATTCGTCATCGCCACCGCTGTCCACATGCCGGCCGGCGCAAAACCCGTCTCTTCCCCACTCACCGCGGACCCATTCAGGTACGTCTGCCAGGCACCGGCAAACCCCGCCGCGAAGCTCACTGTCGCGGTCACCGTCAGCGTGTTGCCGGAGCTCACAACGGTCGCGCCGCTGCCGGTCAACGTGCACTGGCTGTTACCTACCGCCGCACCGCTGCCCACCGCGACGGTAGTCCACGTCAGACCGGTATCGGTCGCCAACCCCAGAAGGCCGGTCGATCGGTCATACCGGATGCGGCACACCTGCGCCGAGCCCGCCGCCGGCCCCACCATCAACTCCAGCGTCCCAATCTGCGCCGCGCCCGAAGGATGCGTCGCGGAAAACGTGAACGCCTGTAACGAACCCGCGCCGGCGTTCGGTGACACCGACACCAGCGTCGGCAGCACGCCCACCGCAATCCTGGTCGCGAACAGTCGTAGGGCCGAGCCGGTCACAGCCTGCGCCGGATTCTTCCGCGGGTAGTCGCCCGATCCGCTCTGCCCCGCCACATGGATCGTCCCGGCCGGCCCCAGGGCCAACGCTGCCACACCATCGGCCGCACTCCCGCCCGCATACGTCGAGAACGGCACCGACGTGCCGTCCGCGCTCATGCGCAGTACAAACCCATCCGACCCACCGCCCGTCGCTGTCTGCGTCCCGCCCACCACCGGAAAGTTGGACGACGTGGTCGAGCCCCCTACTACTACAACTCCGGACGCATCCACGCCAATACATGTACCGGACTCCTTCCCCGAGCCACCCACCAGCGTGCTCCAGGTCAGTGCGTTCAATCCATTCACAAGGCGTGCCACGTACGCGTCTTGCAGCCCGGACAGCGTTCCGCTCCAGGCCGCCACCAGCGGAAAGTCAGACGACGGCGTCATTCCGGTCGCATACACGTTACCCACCGTATCCACGGCCAGTCCCAACACCATTTCAGGATTCGACACGTCACCCCGCGTGCCGCCCAGATACGTCCCCGCGACCATCTGTACGGCAGTCGCGTCGAACTTCACCACAAACCCGTCCTGCGAACCCTTCAACGAGGTCTGCAGGCCGCCCAGCGGGAAGTTCATGTTCGACGAACCCGTCGCCCCGCCCGCGAACACATTGCCCTGCCCGTCCACCACCACGGCCTTCACAGAATCATCCCCACCACCACCCAGCATCGTCGAGCCCAGCAGCGTACCCGTCTGTGAATAGCGCGCCAGAAAGCCGTCCTGCATCCCGCCGTTGGTATTGCGCCAGCCATTGCCGCTGGGCAGACTGGCCGAACTGCTGTCCCCGCCAATCCACAGCATCGTCGCGGTCAGAGCAACCGCATTACCCGCTTCGCTGCCAGTCCCGCCGAAGTAGGTGCTGAACACAAACGCGCTCCCAGCCGGGTTCAGCTTCAGCACGAAGGCGTCCTTATAGCCCGAGATCGCCGCCTGTGCCGCGCTCGCCACGGGAAAGTTCGTCGACGTCGTCCAGCCCGTCACATACGCCGCGCCTGTCGCATCCACCGCCACCGAGAACGCACGGTCATCCCCCGTTCCGCCGATATAGGTTGCATAGATCAACCGCCCGGTCGACGGCTGGATCTTCGCCACATAGGCATCCACGCCGCTGGCACGCCCCGCCACCGGACTCTGCACAGGCAGGTTCGCCGCGTCCGTATATCCCGCCAGGTACACATAGCCCGCCGCATCCACCGCCACCCCCGTCGCCGCCGAAGCCCCGCTGCCACCCACCAGTGAGCTAAACGTCACCACCGGATCGATCACCAGCGGCCGGCCCCGGTCGTACTCATCCACCTCGAAGCCCGCCGTCCCATCCGCCCGAACGACATAACGCCCGCCCACCGTCCGCACACGTCCGCCCATCACCTGATAGATCAACGGTGCCGCTTCCTGCCACACACCGGTCTCCGTCTCGATGCGCAACGCCCCGCCGGCGTCCACCATCACGCGATACGCCGGCGCGTAGCGAATACGGATCCGTTGCGGATCCGCGCCGGGCGCCACCACGTACTCCGACTTCAACCACCCCCGAGCCCCGCTCAGATGCAAGTCGATCCCGGGATACAGGCCACGCATCCACAGCGAATCGTACGCCGCCACATTCGTCCGCCACCCGTCCGGAGAACGGCCCAGCAGCAGATTCACGGTACCCGACGCGACAGCCCCACCCTCCACGCGAACGCCCGCTCCACGCCCTTCATAGGTGACACCCATCGAGTGTGAGCCATCCCACAGTTGCAGCCCCGACGCATTAATCCGGGCCTGCACCGACCCTCCGCGCGCGGTCCACTCGCCCGCGCCGCTCTCCTGGAACGTCAACGGCAATCCCGGCGCCAGAAAACCGCCGCCAACCTGTGGAGCCCCCCAAACCGCCGGTCCGCCCCAGAGTGCAACCCCCACCAGGACGGTCAAGAACGCTCGCTTCCCCTCGAGCCGATTGGTCGTCGCACCGAAACCGCACGCAGCCGGCTTCGTGGACCAGGCAGTTCCAGTCACAAGCCTCATATCGGATCCTGGCGCGCGAGTATGAGGAACCTCTTTAGGACGTCTCGATCCCCAGCAACCGCCAGCTCACCCTCAGCCCCGTCGGCCCCTTCACACTCCAGCCCGCCGTGAACACAATCGTCACAGCCTCATCCGCCAGGCCCTCCGGCACTTCCATCACCCATTCGAACTCACCACGCCGCACGACCACCGCCCCTATCACCGAAATCCCGACACTCGCCTCAATCCGCTGCTCGGCGGGAGCCCCCACGCTCTCGGCGGCCTCCCCACGCACCACCAGCCGCCGCGTGCCTGCCGGCACCATCCAGTACATCCTGCGCGCCACCCAACCTCCCGGATAATAGCCCTGCGCCCGCAACGCTACCCGATCGATCTTCCACCGACATAGATGAAATACCCTCGTGGCCAGCCACTCCGCCCCCCATCGCCGCAACACTCCGCTCCAGATCTTGTCATACGTGTCCAGCCCGTAATACCAGCATCCCGGGCCCCACCACCGCCCGGTCTGCATTCGCAACAACCGCCATAGCTCCAGGAAACGGATTCCACCCCCCGATGCCGTCTTCGTCTCCGCATACTCCCGCAGGCAGCCGAGATACTCAGGGATATACTTCAGCCCATACCGCCGCCCCAACCGCACCAGCAGATCCCAATCCATCGACCACCGCAGCTCTTCCCGCAACCATCCCACCTCGGCCACTGCCGACCGCCGGAAGAACGTGCTCTGCTGCAGAATCGAATCGCAAACCCAGGTCAGTCGCCACAGATTGAACGGCTCCGTAGCCGGAAACCGTCCGGTCACCTGTCCGGCCCTGTCAATGCAGTACCCCTCCCCGTACACCGCCCCTACACCGGGGCTCTCCGCAAACGCCCGCACCGCCGCCGACACTGCCCCTGGCAGCAGCACGTCGTCCGAGTTGATCCACGCCACAATTTCGCCCTGGGCCCGCTGGAACCCCTTGTTGATGGCATGACTCTGCCCCCGGTCCGGCTCCGAGACGAACGTCAGACGCCCGCCATACTCGGACGCGATCTCCGCCGAACCGTCGGTCGAGCCCCCGTCCATCACCAGATACTCAATCCGCGGATAGTCCTGCCCCAGAACGCTCTCAATCGTGGCCCGCAGGAACTCCGCCTGGTTGTACGACGGCGTGACGACCGTCACGAGCGGCAGGCATGGCTCCGTCATGCAACCCCACCCCGCAGCCACTCGCGCAAATAGCGTTTGCGCCACCCCGGATTCGCCACTAGTCCCCGCCACAGACTCGACAGCCGTCCGCTCATGCGGCCCTGCTCACCAACCAGAACTCGCCAGGCCCGACCGTCAAACCAAGTCGCGGGCACATACCCAAACTGGGCCCGGATCAGTTCGACAGCCTGCCGCGGGGTCCCCGCCAGCACCGAATCCCTCTCCGCCCAAAAGGCCAACTCCTGCCCCAGTCCAATTACGGGATTCTCCGATGCCACGCGCAGCCACAAACGCAACTCATCCAGCGGAGCCGGCCCCTCGCCCAATCCGCCCGCCCGCTCCACCGCCGCACGCTCAAGAAGCGCCGCCGGAGCCGCGAACAACGGCCCATAGCTCCAATCCTCGTAAAGATAAGGAACAGACCCAACCACGCCGTCCGCCGTCCGCGCCCGGCCGTAGATCAGGCCAACTCGCGGGTTCCGCCGCCAGCACTGGGCCACCGCCTCCGCCGCCCCCTCCAGCCACCGGTCGCCCGGCCGCAGGTACCCAAACAGCGGTCCATGAGTGGCCCGCAATGCCTCGTTGACGGCCCCGGCCAGTCTGTATTCCACGTGCGGATACTTCTGTGCGCGGACACTCTCCAGGGCTTCCGCCACCGCCCCCTCGTCCCCGATCACACCCACGGAGATCACCGGCCACTCTTGAACCTCCACCCGTACCGGAGCCACATATCCCGGCCGCACCACTCGCTCCAACGCCGAGGCGGTCTCCTCCACCGCTCGCGACCAGGAAAACTCCGCCGCCCGCGCCAGTCCCCTGCTTGTCAGACGCACGCACGACTCCGCGTCCGACAGGACTCGCTCAATGCCCTCCGCAATCGAAGCCGGATCCGCGGCATCCACCAGCACGGCACATCCCCCGGCCACCTCCTCGGTGGCACCGCCACGGGAGGTAATCACCGGAACGCCGAGAGTCAACGCCTCCAGCACCGGGATCCCAAATCCCTCAAACAGCGTGGGAAACAACAGCCCGCGCGATCGTCTATAGATCTCCGGCACCAAGGCCGCATCCACGCGGCCCAGAATCTTCACCTGGTCCGGCAGGCCCAGTTCTTCGGCTAGCCGCAACACCCGCTCGCGCTCCGGACCCTCGCCTCCGCTGCACACCAGATGCAATCCGCGGCTGCCCCGTTGATGCACCAAACGGAGCGCCCGCAGCACGTTGGCATGGTTCTTGTGCGGCCAGTAGACAGCCGGGAAATAGAGGAACTCCTCCGGCAGAGCCAGTTCGTCCACGTCCCCTGCAGCACCAGACCCGTCCAGGAACTCCGCCCCCACTCCATGCCCGCAGACCACCACCTTCTCCGAATCCACCCCGTACTGCTCGACAATCGTCCGTTTCGTAAACTCCGAGCATGTGAGCACCACCGATGCATGCTCCGCGCTGGGTCCGTAGCTCCTGCGCCGCCGAGCCAGTTCGCGGCCGTCAAAGTATTCGGGAAAGTACTCGTGCTGCAGGTCGGGCATCATCACCGCGGAAGGGATCGGCGGCAGCAGCGGCTCCAACATATGCAGAGGGCAGAACAGTAGATCGAAACCGCCGCCGGCCACGGCCGCCATCATTGACCGGCCTTCCTCGGGAACCGCCCGCGGCGACACACCGGAAGGGGCCATCGCCCGAATCGCGTCAAACTGCGACTGTTGCCCAAAGACCGTCAGCTCATGCCCACGGCCGGCGAGCCCCGCCACCATCGCCCGCAGGTAGTTCTCCTGGCCGCCAATCCGCCCCTGAAGATAGTGTCGGACGTTGACGGCAATGCGCATGATCTGGGTAAACGGGGTTCAAATTCCGCTCTCACCGTAACATACTGGAATAGGCTTCTTGAAAAACACTCTCTCCATCGTCACTCCGACGCTGGGCATGGCCGAATACCTGGGTCGCGCCATCGAAAGCGTGCTGAGCCAGGACTTCGCGTCGCTGGACTACCTCGTCGCGGACGGAGGCTCCTCCGATGGCACGGTGGACCTGCTCCGAGGCTTCGAAGGCCGTCTTCGCTGGCGCTCGGAGAACGATGGCGGAGCCGCTGCCGCCCTTCAGCGCGCCTTTCGGGAAGCGCCCGGATCCATCCTCGGCTGGCTCAACGCCGACGACATCCTGCTCCCTGGGGCCCTGGCTCAGGCGGCCCAGGCTTTCGAACGTTACCCCGACGCCGTCGCCGTTTTCGGCGGAGCTTCTTGGGTCGACCAGAACCTCCGCCTCATCCGCCCTTACCCCGTCGTCGCCGACGCCGCTCGGCGTCTCTCCGAGCAGTGCCTGATCTGCCAGCCTGCCTGCTTCTTCCGCGCCGATGCCTATCACGCTTGCGGCGGCATCGACCCCACGCTTCACTCCGCGTTCGACTACGATCTCTGGATCCGCCTGGCCCGCCTCGGCCCCATGGTCTACATCCCAGGAGAATGGGCCTGGTCTCGCATGCATCCCGGCAACAAGAGCCTGGGCCAACGCCAGCAGGCCTTTGAGGAAGGCGCCCAAGTGTTGCGGCGCCACTTCGATTACGTGCCGTTCTCCTGGATCTACGCCCGCCGCGTCCACCGCATCGATGGCCGCGATCAGTTCTTTGAGCCCCTGCAGCCCTCGCTCCGGGCCTACTTTGGCTGCCTGCCTGAAGGTCTCGCGACAAACCATCGTCATCCGCTACGCTATCTGCAGGACTGGGCCTCTCAGTTCGGCTGGCGCGCCGCCGGCCGCATGCTGGGCCGAACGCGTTCCGAAGTGAAAGGAAGAACCTGATCCGTGTGGCTGGCCGGCAGCGTCCTGCTGTTGTCCGTACTCACTCTCGCCGCCGCCCTCACCGGCCACGCCGTTCTCGCCCTCGGCTCCTCTTTCCGGAAACCACTCCGGACTCTCTGGTTCGCACCCATCACCGGCCTGGCTGTCTGGATCCACGCCGCCGCCCTCCTCGCCTGGACCTGCGGCTTCCCCCGGCCCGCCGCCCTGGCGTCCATGGCCGGACTCCTCGCCCTCTCCGCCTGGATCCTCCACCGCCGCTGGCGCTCTCTCTTCCGCCGCATCGAGTTGCTCGCCCCCGCCACCCTGGCTGGGGGCTTCAGCCTCTTCGCCTGCCTCGCCCGCTTTAGCGGCTTCAACCCCTTCAACGACGCCTACACGTACCTCGTCCACGCCCGTTGGCTGCAGACTCATCCATTTCACGAGGCCGTCACGCGCGACGTCCTTCAGCCTGCTCTCTCGCAGGTCTATCTCTATCAGAGCGGCCACCACCGGATGGGCGCGTCGTTCCTCCTCGCCTGGACCCAATCTCTTTGCGGACACTCCTGGCCGCACGACGTCTATCCGGCCGTCGTGGCACTGGCCCTCGCCTGTGGCGGCCTCGCTCTCACCGGAGCCGTAGCGCTGATAGCGCCCGCACACCGCCGCCTGCTCCTCTTCCTCGGTCTCCTCCCCGGCCTCACGCTCTCCGGAATTACCTTCGGGTCGGTCCATGGCTTCCTCCCTCAGTCCTTCGGCCTAGCCTTCAGCCTGGCCGCGTTAGTCCTGGCAGCCGGAGCCGTGCGTGGAAGCGGGCGGCAGCGCCCGTCCGGCCAGCCCCGTCGGGATGAAGCCGCGTTACGAACCACGACCGTGAGGGAGTGGTCCTCCACCGTCCGGCGAACCGCGACTGGGAAGGAGCGGGCACCGGTTGCGAACGCGTCTTCAACGGAGTCCCGCATGGCCCCGCAGGCCGCCAGTCGGCAGGAACACGCAAACGGACCGAGCCGTGACCGTCAGGGAGCGGAAGCCGGTCGTGCCCCGGCGTCTTCAACAGAATGGCTCCCAGCCGCCCTCTGCCTGAGCGCCCAAGTCTACACCTACCCCGAGGCCGTCCCGTTCACCCTAGCGGCCCTGCTGGTCCTGCTCCTCCATCGCGTCACCCGTCCGGTCGCCTTACTCACTCTGGCTGCCGCAGCTCTGCTAGCCGCCCCCGAGTGGCCCCGTCTCATCCGCAGCCTCGCCTACCAAGTCACCGCCGTCGCTGGAGTCAACGCCCCTTTCACCGCCCACGAGGCACTCGAACACGCCACCGGCTTCAACGCCGGTCCGTGGCAGGACCGCATGAGCCTCCTGTTCCAGCCTCATTTGAACCTGCTCGCTTGCCTGGTCGTCTTGGGCCTGGCTGCCTGGGGCTTGCGCCGAGCCACTCGGCTCGCACCCCTGCTGCCACTTGCCGCGGTGACCACCATCCTGGCGCTATCCTGGCTCTGGTTCCGCTTCGGCGAGCGCAACCCCTGGGACGGCACCATGGGCAACCCATGGCACCAGGCCCGAGCTGCAACCTACGCTGCTTATCCCACGCTCACCCTGATCGCCGCTGGACTCGCCATCTGCTGGCGAAAGAACGCCCGCCTCCGGCTCATCGTAGGAGCCGTCCTCACTCTTTGGGTGGGAGCCGGACTCATCCAGAACTACCGCTTGGCCGAGCCTCGTCTCTCCACCATGCAAGAGGAACTCGTGTGTACAACAGACTGCTGGCGGCAGTTCGAGACCCTTCAGCACCAGGCGCCCCCGGGCTCCATAGCCCTGCAAGGCTTCGGCCCGGCCAACTACAAACTCCGTCGCTTCCTGACCTATGTCCTCATGGACCACCCCATACTCAGCGACTGGCGAAACGACGACTACATCGGGCCCAACCTCTCCCAAAAACAGGAAAGCGCCCCGGCACCAGCCACATGGAGGCTGACACCGGAGCGCCCTCTACGCTTTCAACCCAATATCGGGAAACCCGCTGACTAGCCGCCCATCTCCTCCCAGGTGACAATCCGCTTCTCATAGATCGCCTTGCGGCCCATCATCGCCGTGAGAGTAGACCGCTTCGCCGACTGCGCATTGTTCAGAGGCAACTTCTTGGCCCGCGCATTCTCGATGAACGCCTTCACGCTCAACAGATCGCTCCGCTGCCCGGCATCCGGCACCTCCAGCGCAATCTCCCCCTTCTGCTCGAGCTTCACCCACTTCGCCTGAGCCAGATCGACGGCGCCTTCACTGCCGTACACCCGCTCCTTGATGCCAGAGAAAGCGGGCGGGTCGAAATAGATGTGCGAGAACGTGACGCGAATGTCATCCGGGAACTCGTAGATCACCGAGTAGTTGTCCATGGTCGTCCGGCCCGCGGGGACATTCTTGTAGAGGTTGATCCCGCCCGAGCCCATGGCCCGCAACGGCGGTTTGCCCACCGCCCACACAAAGAGGTCGATGATGTGGCACGCCTGCTCGACGATGTTGTCACCGCTGCGTACGCGGTCGAATAGCCACGGCTCATTTCGGGGCAGGTCTCCCGTATGGCGGTAGCCCTGCGCATACAGCATCTTGCCCATGCCGCCCGAGTGCAGGAACTTCATCGAGGCCGCGCGGTTCGGATCGTGCCGCAATTGGAAACCCGCCTGGTAGATGCCTTTGGCGCTCTCCGTCGCTTTGAGAATCGTGTTGCACTCTTCCGGACTCAACGCCATCGGCTTCTCGCAGTAGACGTGCTTGCCCGCTTCGAGCGAAGCAATCGTCGGACCGATATGTGTGTCCACCGGAGTGGCGATCACAATCGCCTCGATGTCCTTCCGTTGCTCGATCATCTTGCGGTAGTCCGCATAGCCCTGCGGCTTGTGCCCCTTCTCCGTAGCCGCATCCACGGCCCTCTTCAAGGTCTCCGGGTCGATATCGCAGATCGCGATGATGTCGACACCCTGCACCTCGAACATCTGCCTCTGGAGAAACCCGCCGCGGTTGCCGACCCCGATGAAGGCCACCTTGATCCGGCTGGGTGCGTCCTGCGCCCTCAGGATCGCGGGCGCGGCCACAGCCGCGGCCAGAAACCCGCGCCGCGATGCGGAATAGAAATCGGACATAGTTTCAAACCTCGCTGTCCCAAATTGTATCGCGCACAACGCCCGTCAGGCGCGTAAAACCCTCTCCTCCCCTATTGACATCCCTCCACGCCATCGTTACTATCGACCATAACGAAGCGCTTAGCTAAGCGATTCAGTTGCACATTGTCCACTCACCCTGGAGGTCTTGCCATGTCTCGCAGATCCGCGTCAGCCGGCGCCCTACTCGCTCTGCTGCTCGCCCTCGCCCCCTTCGCGTTCGCCCAGTCGAGCCTCGCTACCCTTACCGGGACAGTCTCCGACTCCAGCGGCGCCCTCATCCCCTCCGCCAAAGTCCACCTCGTCAACACCGCCACCGGCGAAGCCCTCAACGCCACCGTCAACGACTCCGGCATCTACGTCATCCCTCAGATCAAGCCCGGCTCCTACATCCTCACCGCCGAGAGCCAGGGCTTCAAACAGCACCACCACGCCGGCCTCATCCTCGAATCCGGAGCCCGCGTCCGACTCGACATCAGCCTTGAGCTCGGCGCCGTCTCGGAATCCGTCGAGGTCACCGCATCTGTCCCTCTCCTCCAGTCGGAGAGCTCGGCCGTCGGCGGCGTGGTCGACAACCGCACCATCGCCAACATGCCCTTGATAGACCGCCGTGCCGCCCAGCTCGTCAAGCTCTCAGGCTTCGTCTCCTCCGGCCTTCCCACTGGCGGCTCAGCCAATAACAGCGCCGTCTCCATCGCCGGTGGGCGCGCCGACAACAACCAGTGGTTCGTCGATGGCGGCATCGTCCAGAACTCCACCGTCGATACACCGGGGCTCTTCTTCGATCCCCCCATCGAGTCACTCCAGGAGTTCCGCGTCTCTGTCAGCAACTTCGCCGCCGAACTCGGCCGCACCGGCGGCGGCGTCATCCAGATGACCACCAAGTCGGGCACCAACGCTCTCCACGGCTCCGCGTATGAGTACCTCCGCAACGACGCCCTGGACGCTCGTTCGTTCTTCGCCGCCACCAAGCCCGCTCTCCGCTACAACCTCTTCGGCGCCAGCATCAGCGGCCCCATTGTCCGTGACCGCACTCACTTCTTCTTCAACTACGAAGGTATCCGCAGCAAGACAGAGACCACCCGCATCGCCAACATCCCCAGCCGGGCCGAGATCGGCGGCGACTTCTCCGCCTCCTCCGTCACCGTCCGCGACCCCGCCAATGGCCGCGCCCCCTTCGCCGGCAACATCATCCCCGCCAATCGCCTCGACCCCGTCGGCGCCGCCATCGCAGCCCTCTACCCCGACCCCAACGTCTCCGGCCGGCCCTCCGGCAGCTCCAACTATCGCGCCAATCAACTCACCGACAGCCCTCACAACATCTACGTCGGCCGCGTCGATCACGTATTCTCCGATCGCGACCGCGTGTACGGCCGCTTCCTCGGCCGCACCAATCCGCAGGTTGGCGGCCCCATCTTTCCCCAGGCCGGCATCGACTCCTACAACCAGATCGTCAAAACCACCAACTACGACGTCGCCGGCACCTGGTCGCATAGCTTCACCCCCACCTGGCTCAACGAAGCCCGCTACGCCTGGAACCGCCGCGTCGCCAACCAATGGCATGGCGGCCTCGATCAGGGGCTGGCCGCCAAACTGGGCATCACCGGCACCAACGCCAAATACTTCCCCCGCGTCAACATCACCGGTCTCGAGGCAATGGGCAACGCCAACCGGCAGGAGCGCCGCCAGGACCCCGTCCTCAGCCACTACCTGGTCGACACCATGACCAAGATCTCCGGCAAACACACGCTCAAATGGGGCGCCGACTACCGCTACTCCTCCAATGTCGACTACTTCTACGGCACCGCCGGTGGAGCCTTCTCCTTCACCGATACCGCCGCCGGCAGCGGCCTCGCCGCCCTCCTCCTCGGTTGGACGACCAGCGCCTCCCGCCAGGAGAACCTCCCCATCAAGAGCCGCGCCGATACTCTCTCCGCCTTCTTCCAGGACGATTGGAAGGTCGCCCGCAACCTCACCTTCAACCTTGGCCTCCGCTGGGACTACGATCAGCCCCGTCGCGAGACACTGGGCAACCGTCAGAGCAGCTTCGACCGCTACACCCTCAATCCCGTCTCCGGCACTCCTGGCGTCATCACCTTCTCGGGCCGCAACGGCCTCGGTTCGTACGCCCATTCGAAAGACCTCAACAACTTCGGCCCGCGCGTTGGGTTCGCCTGGCAGGCCACACCTGCCTGGGTTGTTCGTGGCGGCGCCGGCATCCTCTATCTCGGCCAGTACACCAATAACGTCACCTTCGACCCCTCGCTCGGCTTTTCGCTCCAAGGCTCTTTTGTCTCGCCCGATAGCGGCCTCACGCCCGTCTTCCTCCTGAAGAACGGCATGCCCGCGCTCAGCTTCCCCACCGAGGCCGATCTGCGCCCCGGCTTCGGCACTCTCCCTCTCGGACAGACGCCCACCACTTCCGTCAGCTTCCTGGAACAGGACCGCCGCAACGGCTACCTCGAGTCGTTCAATCTCAATATCCAGCGCCAGTTCGGCGCCAACTGGCTCACGGAGGCCGGCTACATCGCCAACCTCGGACACAAACTACCCGGGGCCAACGCGCAGAGCATCAATCAGGTCCCCCTCAACCTTATGGCGGCCGGCAGCGCCCAGCTCCGCCGACCCTTCCCGCAGTTCAGCGACGTCACCGTCCTCGCCCCCGCCATCGGCAATTCCAACTACCACGGCCTCAACTTACGCCTCGAGAAGCGCTACTCGGCCGGCCTCCACTTCCAGGCCAACTACACATGGAGCCGCTTCATCGACGACATCTCGTCCCGCGTCGAACTCGGCGGCCAGTCCGGCACCGGCTTCACCAACTACTACAACCGCGCCGGCGATCGCGGCCTCTCCGGCAACAACATTTCCCACCGCTTCGTCCTCGGCTCGGTCTATGAGCTCCCCTTCGGCGCTAAACGCGCGTTCCAGCCACGGAACTCAGTCCTCAATAGCTTCGTCAGCGGCTGGTCCCTCGGCTACATCGCCGAACTCCGCAGCGGCGCTCCCATGGGCGTCACCGAACAAACCAACCGCACGAACTCCTTCTCTCAGGCCAACCGCCCCAACGTCGTAGGCGATCCCAGCATCTCCGGCGACCGCACGCGCGCGCAGCAGATCGCCCAGTGGTTCAACACCGCCGCCTTCGCCGCCCCCGCCGATTACACCTTCGGCAACTCCGGCAAGACCGTCGGCTTCGGGCCCGGCGCCGTCGCCATGGACCTCTCCGTGATGCGCGACTTCCGCATTCACGAAGGCCACGCGCTCGCCTTCCGCGGCGAAATGCTCAACTTCATCAACAAACCCAATTTCGCCAACCCCAACCTGGCCCGAGGCAACTCCGCCTTCGGCCGCATCACAGCCCTCGCCCCAGGCAACGAGAGCCGCATCATCCAACTCGGCTTGCGCTATAGCTTCTAATGGCCGCCCTCTTGCACTTTGAATCCGGGCGGATGCCCTCGGCGTCCGCCCATCTCAATGGAGAAACGAATGAATAAGATACTGCTGCCCATCGGCGACGCCGCTGAGGCAATGGATACGCTATACCCCTACTACCGCGTGCGCGAGGCCGGCTACCACTGTGTCGTCGCCGGCCCCGACGCCCGCATTTACCCGCTGGTCATGCACGAGATTCCCCCCGGCTGGGACATCACGCGCGAGTCCCCCAGCTATCACCTCGCCGCCGAAAAGGCCTTCGCCGAGATCGACCCCTCGGAATACGTCGGGCTCTTCCTTACCGGCGGCCGCGCCCCGGAGTACATCCGTTACGACGAGCACCTCCTGCGCACCGTCAAGCACTTCTTCGCCGAGCAGAAACCCGTCTGCAGCGTCTGCCACGGAGCCGAGATCGTCGCAGCCGCCCGCGTCATCGAGGGCCGCCGCATGGCGACCGTCGCCAAGTGCCGCCTCGACATCGAACTCTGCGGCGGCATCTATGTGGACAATGGATGCGTGCTCTCCGGCAACCTGGTCAGCGGCCGCACCTGGCACGACCAACACCTCTATATGCCCGAATTCATCCGCCTCATCGGCGAATACACGGCCGCCCGCAACGGCCAATCCACGCCAGCCCTAGGCGTCCGGGACTAAACCCAGGTGCGCATCTTCCACGGCTGGTTCATCGCGGCGGCGGCCTTCGTAACCCTCTTCATCACGGTGGGTGTGCCGTTCTACGGCATGCCCTTCTTCTACGACTACTTCATCCGCGACTTCGGCTGGACCCGCGCCCAAACCTCCAGCGGCATCGCTGTGGCTACCATCCTCATCCAGCCCGCCGCCGGCCTCCTGCTCCACCGCTTCAGCCCCCGCCGCCTCATCCTCTTCGGCTCCGCCATGCTCGCTCTGGCCCTCGCCGGCTTCAGCTTCGGCAACGGCAGCCTGCTGCTCTACTACCTTGCCTGGGGCGCCTTCATGACCGGCTATGTCTACTCCGGTCCCCTGCCCCACCAGGTCATCCTCTCCCAGTGGTTCCGCCGCAATCGCGGCCTCGCCATGGGCTTCGCCTACCTTGGCCTCGGCCTCGGTGGAGCCGTCTCCCAGAAGTGCGTCGCCCTCCCGCTCATACAGGCTTTCGGTTGGCGCACCGCGCTGCTTTGGATGGCCGCCAGCTTCGTGCTCCTCGTCCCCTTACTTCTCTTCCTGGTCCGCGACCGCCCCTCTGACCTCGGCCTCAATCCCGATGGCGATCCGCAGCCTCCCGAGGAAGCCCGCCTGGAATCCAAGCCGTTTCGGCAGCTCCTCCGTCAGCCCTCGTTTTGGCTGCTCGCTGCTGGCAGTGCCTGCAGCATCGGCGCCATCGGCTCAGTCAACCAGCACATGAAGCTCCTCTTCCAGGACGCCGGCCTCTCGGGCTCCACCGTGGCCGATACTACCTTTCTCATCCTCATCTCCAGCCTCGCCGGCCGCGTCGTCATGGGCTGGATGGCCGATCGCTTCAGCAAGAAACGCGTCATGCTCGCCGCCTATCTCTTCGTCGCCCTCCCCCTGCCCCTCCTGTTCGTCATCGAACAGCCCGGTGCGCCGGAGCTCTTCGCCGTCCTTTTCGGCTTCGGACTCGGCGCCGACTTCATGCTCATCCCCCTCATGGCCGCCCAGCTCTTCGGAGCCAACTCCCTCGCCCGCGTCATGGGCATTGTCCTGCCGGTCGACTCCATCGCCCAGACGTGCTTCCCATTTCTCCTCGGCCTCATGCGCGACCGCCTGGGCGACTACCACTCCGGCGTCGTCCTGGTCGCCGCGCTCGCCCTGGCCGGCGCCACCGCGGTCGCGTTCCTCCCACCCCTCGGCGCCACCCCGCAACTGCCGACCGTCCGGCCAACCCGGGAGTCCTATGAGCCCTCTTAGCCGCCGCGCCTTTCTACTCGCTTCAGCCGCCCCCCTTGCCTGGGCCGCGAAACCGCGCATCCCTCTCTGCTTCGGTACCTACGGCATGAAGTCCCTGCTCACCGACGAAGCCCTCAAGACCCTCTCCGCCATCGGTTACGACGGTGTGGAGCTCTGCCTTCTGCCCGGTTGGCCCTGCGATCCGGCGGCACTCCCGCCCTCGGCCCGCAGGGAGATCAGGAGCCTGCTGGACAGCACTGGCCTCGTCCTGCCGGCCGTACTCGAGGGATTGCCCCTGGCGGGCACGCCCGAAAAACGAACCTATAATCTCGAACGGCTCAAACTCGCCGCCGCGCTCGCCCACGGCCTGTCTCCGCTTTGTCCACCCGTACTCGATACCGTCCTGGGCGGGAAGGCCGCCGACTGGTTGCTCGTCCGCGACCGCTTCGCCGACGAACTCGACGCCTGGGCGCGCCTAGCCGCCACGCTGGATTTCACGGTCTGCTGCAAACCCCATGCCGACCAGGCTCTCAACAGTCCCCAGCGGGCCCTCTGGCTGCTGCGCCAGGTCAATAGTCCGAGGCTCCGCCTCATCTATGACTACAGCCACATGCTTGTCGAAGGCTATTCCCTGGAGTCGAGCCTCACCGCGTTGCTACCGCACATCGCCTTCATCAGCGTGAAGGACGCCCGTGGCAACTCCGCCCACCATGAGTACCTGCTGCCCGGTGACGGCGCCACCGATTACGCCGCCTATTTCCGTCTCCTGGACAAACTCGGCTATGGCGGCGGTGTGGGCGTTGAAGTGAGCTCCATGATCCACCAGCGTCCGGGCTACCAGCCTGTCGAGACGGCCAGACTCTGCTACCGGCGCCTGGAGCAAGCGATGGCCCAGGCCGGCCTCCGCGGCATCCCACGATGAAGACACTACACCCGCACCCGCAGTTCGGGCTTCAGCAGCACCTTCTGCATCGGACGGTTCGGATGCTTGATGCGCTTCAGCAGCATCTCGGCCGCCATCTCACCCACCGCGTAGCTCGGCTGTACGATCGTCGAAATCGGTGGTTGAAAGACGTCCAGCCACTCCGCGTCGTCCGAGCTCATCACCTCCACATCGTCCGGGCACCGCAATTTCAGCTCCTGCAGCGCCTTCAAAACCCCTGTTGTGAACACCAGGTTGTCGACAAACAGCGCCGTCGGCCGCTCTTTCAGCCCCAGCAGTTGCAGCGCAATCTCGCGCCCACCCTCCACGGACAAGGCCGCCGTCGCAATCAACTCCTCGTCAGCGGTCAGCCCGTGCGCCTTCAGGGCCCGCCGCCAGCCCGTGATGCGCGCCTCTCGCACACTCATCGATTTGTCTACCGTCAACAGCGCAATCCGCTTGTGTCCCTTTGCCGCCAGGTGCTCCACCCCGGCCCTCGTCCCGGCGCCGATATCGGTGGCCACCACGTCCCCTTCCAGATCCGTCGGAATGCGGCCTACGAACACCAGCGGCCGCTTGCCGGCCACCATGCGCCGCAGTTCCTCGTCCTCACCCGGAGCCTGGAACAGCAGCACCCCATCCACCAGCCGCGACCGGAACGCCGACAGATACCTTGCCTGCTCCTCCACCTGGTTGTAGGTGTGGCCCAGGATCAGCAGGTAACCCTTCTTCCGCAGCACGTCCTCCGCTCCGCGCACCACTTGCCCATAGAACGGGTCGGGGCTCGCCACATCGGGAATCAACATGGCCACCGTCCGCGACTTTCGAGTTTGCAGGCTGCTCGCCACTTGGTTCACCGTGTAGTCGAGCTCTTCCACCGCCGCCTTCACCCGCTTCGTGAGCTCCGGACTCACATAGGCCGTATGGTTGATCACCGCCGAGACCGTGGCGATCGATACACCGGCCTTCTTGGCTACATCGTATATGGTCGGCATGCGCGTCTTTCGATTCATGATAGAACGCGAGGCCGGTCCGGCGTCCACAAACTTGCATCGTCACGCCGGTGCAACAAAACGCTTCGATCAGCGAAATATTGAGGTTTTCATGCAGGTAACACGCAGGACGATACTCGCCTCCGCGGCTGCCGCCGCACCCGCGCTGCCGCGCTCGCCAGGCAGTGCCAACAACCGCATCCGCGTCGGAATCGCCGGCGTCAGTGGGCGCGGCAACTCACTCATGAAGAGCATCCATCGCCTCGCCGCCGAGGACGTCGAGGTTGCAGCCCTCTGCGATGTCGACGCCAGCGCGCTCGCCAAACGCGCCGCCGAGTTCCAGCAGCTCACCGGCAAACCGGTCCCCACCGTGCCGGACATGCGCCGCATGCTCGACGACAAGTCCATCGACGCCGTCATCCACACCACGCCCACCAACTGGCACTCCCTGGGCGGCCTGTGGACCCTGCAAGCGGGCAAGGACGCCTACATCGAGAAGCCGTTGGCCCTCACGCTCGACGAAGGGGAGCGCCTCGTCGCTGCCACCCGTAAGACGAATCGCATCGTCCAGCACGGCACGCAATGCCGCAGCGGCCCCGAGATCCTCGAGGCCATGCACCTCCTCCGCGAAGGCGTCATCGGCGATATCTATCTGGCCCGAGGCATCGGTCACAAGTACCGCCCCGGCATCGGCCAACTCGCTCCGCAAGCGCCGCCGTCCACGCTGAACTACGACATGTGGCGCGGCCCGGCCCCCATGAAGCCTTACTCGCCCAACCAGGTCCACTACAACTGGCACTGGTTCTGGGACACAGGCAACGGCGAAGTCGGCAACCTCGCCGTCCACAGTCTGGATGTCATGCGCATGGTGCTCGGCCTGCACGAGTTCCCTGATCGCGTGCAATCCATGGGTGGTCACCTGATCTTCGACGACTGTAAGGAAGCGCCAAACGTCCAAACCAGCGTCTTTCACTACGCTAACCGCCGGGTCGTACTGGAACACTCGGTCCGCAGCGGCTACACCAACAGCGAGGCGGGCATGGGCGAGCAAATCGCCTTTACGTTAGGCGACCGCCGCGACGCGCATGGCCTCATCTTCTATGGCACGGAAGGCTACATGGTGTTGCCCGACTACATCAGCTACTACACCTACCTCGGCCGCGACCGCAAAGCCGGCCCCACCCGGGTCGGCACCCGTCCACCGGAGGCCAACGAGCCGCATCTCGTGAACTTCTTCAAGGCCATGCGGAGCCGCAAGAAGGGAGACCTGAACGCGGAAGTGGAAGAAGGCCGCCGCTCGGCAGCGCTCTGTCACTACGCCAACATCGCCTACCGCACGGGCCGGACGCTTCAGATCGACTCGCAGTCGGGCCAAATCCAGAACGACCCGGAAGCCGCCGCCCTGGGCCGCCGGGAGCACCGGGCCCCCTACCAACTCCCGGTCATCTAGGGGGATCGCACAGCACTTCGCAAACCAGCGTTCGTTTGATATAGTGAAGGAGTAGCGTGGCGCTATCGTCTAAGGGTTAGGACGGAGCCCTCTCAAGGCTCTAATAGGGGTTCGAATCCCCTTAGCGCTACCATCCCTCCTCTTTTTCCTCAACAACTTAGCTTCTCCGCTGCTACAATTTGCTACACTCCGCTCTCACTGCGGTCGGCTAGGTGGTTCTAGCGACGGCTTCATGAAGGCTTCCCAGATGTCGGCGGCCGCTTCCTCGTCGTTCGGCAAGGCATGAGAGTAGATCTCCGCCGTAATACGGGGGGAGCTGTGTCCGAGGCGTTTCGACACGGCCGGCAGAGGCACTCCAGCCGAAAGAAGCTGGGAGCCGTGCGAGTGCCGGAGGGAGTGCATTCCGATACCTTTCAGGCCTGCCCGGTTCGCCAGTAGGCACGCGGCCGCCGTGACCGTATCCGGCCGGAGGAACGAGCCATCGGGCCCCGCGAAGATCAGGTCCGGATCGGTCTGATAGTCGGGCCCGAAGGTCTGTCGGCGCTTGGCTTGCTCCACGCGATGCGCCTGGAGGACGTCCACGGCCATCTGAGGCAGCTTCACCAGGCGCGGCTTCATATTCTTCGGCGGCTTGATGCGCAACCCTGCCTTCGTTTGCTCAAGGCTCTTCGTCACAGTGAGCATCGAGCGGCCGGCATCGAAGTCCTGCCATGTGAGCGCGAGCAGCTCGCCGCGACGGCAGCCTGTAGCCACGGCCAACACCAGGATGGGGTGCAGATAATGGCCCTTGGCCGCGCTGAGGTAGAAATCCGTTTGTGTCGCATCAAGGGCCTTGCTCTCGCGCTGGTCGAGCGGCGGTAGATGGCAGGGTGTGGCGACATTCGCCCTCAGAAACCCGAGCCTCATGCCGTTTGCGAGGGCGGCATGGATCACGCCCCAAACGTGGCGCACGGTCTTGGCGGCCAGCGGCCGGACGGCCAGGGTCTTCCGCTTATGCCCGCCAGAAGCCTTTAGTCGGTCGAACTCACGTTCAAGCTGCAGGGTGTTTAGGGCTTCGAGCGGAGTTGCCAATACTTCGGCGTGAATATGGCGCACCAGGGCCCGATACCTCTCGGCCGTGGTTGGCGCGCAGTGCTTCGCGGCGTGATCGATCAGGTAGACCTCGATGAGCTGCCCGAGAGTCTCGGGCGCACCGGCCGCGACCGCCGCTTTGTCGCGGAGCGATTCAAATTCCTTCTGTTTCGCGTCATCGGCTTCCCGCTTGGTAGCAAACCCGCTCTTGAACACGCGATGCTGCTTGCCGTCTGGGGACTTCCCCAGGTAGATCGAGTAAGCCCAATTCCCCTTGCCACGCTTATAGGTAGTGCCGTTCATTCTTCCTTCTCTGGCTCTCCTACATCGGTCAGTGTCACGCCTCCGACAACTCGCGACTTGGTTTCCTGATTGAGATCCTTGCCGATTACGTCCTTCGTCGCGCTCAAAATAAAGTCCAGTTCCTCACGTACTCTATCGAGATCACCTTCGGTCAAGAACTTGAGGCCTTGACCGGCCGCGAGTTGCACTTCCACCCAGTTCGTACGCAGCGGAATCTGGATGCTTTCCTCAAGTGCCCGGCGGAACTGGGATGCCAAGTCAATCAATCCCTCTTGGTCAGCAAGTTCAAAGAGCATTACTAGGCTTTGACCAGAAGGCGGCATCGTGCTTTCCCATCGGGCAATCGTCCTGGTGGTGCGTGAGACTCGTCTTGCGAATACCTCCTGGGACTCACCGAAGTGAGCGCGGAGGTTACGCACAGCCGATTGTACATTGACATTCGATGACCTGTCATTTATATTTGACATGACATGCGATGTCCGGTTATGCTGTGACTGGTCAGACTTAGACATCTGCCCGATTGTCACCCACGGAATAGGAAAACACAATGCATGATCCGGCTCGAACCCGATCGCGTTCCTACCTCACCGTCCCCGAGATCGCTGCTGAACTCGGAGTCGGAACCACTAGTACCTATAAGCTCCTCCGAGAGAAAAAGATCCCCAGTCTTCGCATTGGGAATGCGGGTAAGGGAAGCCGAGGCCGGTTCGTCATTCCACGGCGGCTCTTCGAGGAATGGCTGAAGCGCCAAACGGAGAAAGCTCTGAACGAGTCGGAGGGCATTCTTGCATGAGCGCCCAGGCTGTTCACCGGAAGAAACAAGCAAAGCCCCCATCGACGAATCGAGGGGCTCGCAAAGTCACTGTGCAGGCTGCGCCGATTCCACTTCAAGCGGCATCTACCACTGATGATCGGGCCGTAGACCTAGGTCGCCTGTTCTGCGCGATTCAAGACCTGGGCAACGGCGATAGGCGAATCGCCGCCGTCACAGTCGATGTCTTGAATGCGCACGAAGGATGCACCACACCCGTCGAGGCGTTCCTCATCGATCTATTGTGGCGCTACGATCGAACCGATGGCGCACTTACTCCGGAGGCTGCTCAACATATTCTAGACGGCTTCCGTGAGGACTTTGAGTCGGTGATCGCCAACGCGAGGCGAACGGCTCGGATCTTTCCCGACCTCATCGGTCGCGCTCAGGAGATGCTTCACCATGGCTCCTGAGTGGCGCGAGCCCGATCAGACGTTCCGTCCCAAGGATCTCATCGAAGCACTTCCGGAAGAGATCCAACAGCGTCTGACCGGCACTCTTGACGAGTGTTTCGAGGATCTCTGCAAGGAAAACCAAGGCGGTGGCGTAACGGTTCAAATGGTTGTGACGCGATTCATTGCGCGGCACGTGGAGTTCTCAGTGAAGTGCTCCGCTCTCCTGGGTACGCACGTCCTCACGCTGTTCCTACTTGGGGCACTGGACTCTGCTGCGGACTCTGGGGCAATTGATCGTGTTCCGGCGTCCTCCGCAACCATCCAATGAACACCGGCTCCATCACCGCAATCTGGCGAGCTCTCGGCGGCGGTCCACTCCACTACCACCGTGGGCGCGCGTTCTGGCGCAAGGGTGATGGGTGGAACATCGCACTGGACGAGGAAAAAGGCGTCTGGTACGACTTCGCCGCGAACGAGGGCGGCGGCTTGATTGACCTGGTTCAGCGGGCCCGCGGCTGTGACACTGCCGCGGCCGCGGCCTGGCTGTGCGGGTTCACCGGCATTCCGCAGGAATCGCACACACCGGAAGAACGAAGGAGCTTCGCACGCCACCGGCGCGAGGTTGAGAAGGAAGCGCAGCTTTGCGCACGGTGGGCCCTTGGTCTCCGGATGCACCTGGAGCGAGCCAAGCGCGAGTCATTCATCGGCGGCAAGTGGTTCCTCTGGCAGAGGGCTTGCCGCCGACTCTTTCTCCTCGAATCATCAGACGCGATCACGCTTCAGACCTGGTGCAATCAGGCGCGCGAACGCGATTTGAAACGCTGGCAGGCTCTTGTCCGCGACGGCGAGCGGGACGTGCTCTTCAGTGAGAAGCTGTGTGCCCTCATCGTGGATTGGCTGACCGAAGCACAATGCCGGCAGGGGAAGGCCGCTTGACTGAGCAGACACCAGAGGCCAAGTCCGCGAAGCGCAAAGGATGGACGAAGTTCCTCAAGCTCGGGCGCGACGGCCGTGCGAAGCCCATATTCTTTAACGCTGAGTTGGCCCTACGCGAGTCGCCGGACTTCCAGGGCGTCTTAGCTTACGACGAGTTCAGAATGCGCGTGGTAGCCAAGCGCTCGCCACCGTGGGGCGATTCTCTCGGCCCACGGTGGACCGACGACCACGACCGGCAGGCCCTACGCTGGCTCCAGTCGCGCGGCATCGACGTCGGCGAAGCGATCGCGGTCTCCGCCGTTCAGTCGGTCGCGGTCCACCACAAGTTCCACCCTCTGCGCGAATACCTTGAGTCGCTCGTCTGGGATGAGCGGCCACGCCTGCAAGACTGGCTCTTCATGTATCTGGGCGTTGAGCACTCGCCCTACTCGGCCGCCGTGGCCGAGCGCTGGCTTGTGTCAGCCGTGGCCCGCGTGTTTCGGCCTGGCTGTAAGTCGGATTGCTGTCCGATCCTGGAGGGCCCGCAGGGCCTCGGCAAATCAACCGCGTTGAGCATCCTCGGGGGTGAGTTCTATACCGACGAGCTCGACGATATGGGGTCGAAGGATTCATCCCTGCAACTCTTGGGGGCCTGGATCATCGAGCTTGCCGAGCTCTCCAGTTACTCGCGGAGCGGCGTTGATCGAGTGAAGGCATTCATGTCCCGAACTACCGATCGCTTCCGGCCGCCATACGGGCGCCGCGTGATCGAGGCGCCACGCCAGTGTGTTTTCGGTGGGACCGTCAACAGTGACACCTACCTACGCGACGAGACGGGCGGCCGGCGCTTCTGGCCAGTCGTCTGCACCAAGGCGCACTTGGAGGAACTGAGGCGCGATCGCGATCAGCTCTGGGCTGAGGCGGTGGTGCGGTACCGGGCTGGTTCGGCCTGGTGGCTCGATACTCCAGAACTCCGGTACCTGGCTGGAGAAGAACAGCGGGCGCGATACGAGGGTGATGCGTGGGAGGAACTTATCATGCCCTGGATTAGTGGCCGGCTACTGAAGGAGGTGAGCATCGGTCAGATCCTGCAGGATGAGGACTGCCTGAACAAACCGTCTGGGCAGTGGACTCAGAGTGACAAGATTCGAATCGCAAAGATATTGAAATCAAATGGGTGGGTAAGATTCAATGCCGCCATCGGTGGCGGCTCGGATTGGCGCTATCGGCCTGTTTCTGGGGATAGTTTCCAGTCTGTTTCCAGTTCTGTTTCCAGTCCTGTTTCCAGTTTAAATCCTTTGGAATCATGACTGTTTCCAGTGTTTCCAGTTTTTCTCCAGGGAAGTCACACATACGCGCGCGCCTGCATGTTCACATCATTGCAATAACTGGAAACACTGGAAACAGTATTCATTCCAAACGAGTTACGAGGAGAGGCGAGCTCGAACAACTGGAAACGGACTGGAAACACTGGAAACAACCCGATCTGTGGACAGGTTCGGCGACGGCTTTGGATGTTTGGGACCAGCTCGCATCGACTGCGGCGCTCATGGCTGTCCGCTAATGGTGAGGCACCAATAGCTAGGGGGGGCCGAAAAGTCTGGGGCCCGCTCTTCTAGACCGTGGGAGCACAGAAGCGCTATAAGCCGCGATTTCAGAGTAGGGGGGGGGTCTAAATGGGAAGGGGGCTGAACATTTTTTTCGAAAATGTATTGACGCCGAATTCCGACCTGCAATATCGTGGAAATGTTCGTGGTTCGGTCCTGAGTATTGGCGGTCGCGAGTACTCGGGATACCAGGAACAGTCGGCAGAGGGTACGGCGGTCGCTGCATACCTCTGCTGCATGACCCACCGATGCGCAGTCGCGCAACCGGCGTCGTGCTCGCCTGACAGGCGGCAAGACGCTGAAGCTCCAACTTCAGCACAAACAGCAAGTGGAGTGTGACATGCACAGAATAAACAACATGAAAGAGCGGAGAGCCGCATTGCTCGGCCAGCTCGACAAGTACACGAGTCGCTCGCAGGCAGAGCAGCGGCTGATGACAAGCGACGAGATCGCGGACTTCGACCGGCTCATCGGAAAACTGGAACAGCTCAACGATGAAATCACCGCCGCGCAGTCCGACGCGGATCAGGATGCGGCGCGAGTGTTCGGCCAACGCGGATCCAGTTCGGATATCGTCCTGCTGCGGCCAACTGACTCCCTTCGCGAGCGGATCTGCGGCCGCGCTTCCGCGAGGCCGGATGAGGAATTGAGCATTGGCCGCTACGTGAAAGGCCTGGTGACCGGCAACTGGCAAGGCGCGGAACGCGAACTCCTGGCCAAGACGCAAGGTTCGGTCTCCAACTACACGCACCTGGTGCCCACTCCGTTGAGCACCAGTATCATCGACAGGGCGCGAGGTCTCTCCGCCGTGACGCAGGCCGGCGCGTTGACGGTTCCGATGGATTCCTCAACCCTGAAGATGGCGCGGATCACGGGCGATCCGAGCTTCGGATGGAAGGCGGAGAACGCAGCGGCCGCCGCCGGCGACATGACCTTTGACGCCGTGACCTTCAAGGCACAGGTCCTGATCGGCCTCGTGAAGCTCTCCATGGAAGTCTTCGAGGACGCGATCGGCCTTGAGGAGGTGATCCGGAACGCCTTCGCCCAGAGCATCGCCCTGGAGTTGGACCGCGCGGCGCTTCGCGGCTCGGGAGTCGAACCCGAACCGAAGGGCATCGCGGAGACGGCCAACATTCAGACCATCGACATGGGCGAGAACGGCGCGGCGCTGACGAACTACGACAAGTTCGGCCAGGCCGTCCGGATGTGCGCGGACTACAACTTCACCGCGACCGCCGCGATCATGGCACCGCGAACGGCGGGAGTACTTGACGCATTGAAGGACACCACGGGGCAGCCCTTGCGCCCGCCGGCGTCCTGGGAGGGCCTGAAGAAGTTCAGCACCACCCAGATTCCGACGAATCTCACCAAGGGGACGTCCAACGTCGCTTCAGAGGCTTACGTGGGTGACTTCTCGCGCCTGGCCTTCGGGATGCGAACAGAGCTCATGATCGAGGTGAGCCGCGAGGCATCGGACGCCGCCGGCAGCGCCTTCCGCAACCTGCAGGTGTGGATCCGTGTCTACACTCGCGCGGACGTCCAAGTCCTTCAGCCGAAGGCATTCGTTCTCATCGACGGGGTGCTCTGATGCCGATGAAAAACGGGCGACATGAACCACCGGCGGCTTACGGACCTGCAGAGCGGGAGTTCGACGAACATATCGTCGACCACCTGAAGGAGTTTTCGTCCCTGACGAAGCAACTCCGCTCCGGCATCAGTGGAGCTGCCAAGGGGGAAGCCATGAACAAGTACAATGCGCTTCACAAGCGGCTCCTCGATCATGCCGGCTCATCTTCGGACGCGGACTGAGGCGATCCTGAGCTGTTTGAGCTTCAGCCCTATCGCTAACGGGTACTTCCTTTCTGCCTGTGATTCGATGAGGGCTGACCGGGCCAGGCGCAGGACGCGCGCCTGGCCCGCCTTTCAAGTCGTCCATCCGGCCGACTGGCAGAACCGGGGCAGGGTCACCCGTCCGTGTACACCTCGGACAGACGGCGGCTATGCTGTTCGACTGCCGCGAAGCCTCTGAAATCGGAGCAAACTATGAACATTCAGGGTGCGCAGAAGGGCGCGCTGAGAGTACTGCGCAACAACAAGCGCGTACCCGTTGCAGGAGCGGTGTTTGTGGCCGTTCCCGAGGTGGATCCAGGCATTCGACGCTGCGGATTAATGGTGCTGAAGTGCCCCATCTGCGGAGGCCCTCACACGCACCTCTCTAGCCCGGATCCAGCGACTGCAAGGGGAACCTTGACCCTCGGAAGGTTCAGGTGTCCCGAGGGCATGCAGGGCTTCGACATCTACATCGTTCAGGAGATCCCTGCGAGCGTGCTCAAGCTGGGCGGTTACGTCTCGAAGCCAAGTTAGGCCAGGTCGCGCCTCACTCGGCCAAGTGACCAGTGGGGATTTTCCCCAGTCACCATGTGTGAGTGGATCGGTGAACAGCAAAACACGGGAGAAACGCAGGCGAGGAGGCTCTGAATCCAGGACTATGTCCAGTGCAGTCGGATTCTCTGGCTTATGAGCCCTGCGAGGCCAGACATATCCGGAAATAGCACCTGCTCGTGGATGTTCATTTGGTAGAGCCGCCTTTCGATCTCTGGCAGCAGGCTTACGGGTATGTCGATCGCTCTGCACCAATCTTTCCGCCCAGTCATCATCATTGCCAGTGATGTCGAAAGGCAAAGATCCTCAGCACCATTAAGCAGGAACAGTCCTTGCTGATTCGCAAGGCGAGGATTGTATGAGGGGGGTAACGCCACGCAGGCACAGCCGCGTCTGTTGAGCTCGACTCGGAATGTCCCTGTTGCCGCAAGCACTTCCTCGGCGTGCCGCCGCATCGCCAAGGCTTCACTCCTGAGTGAATCGCGGTTAGTTCCGGCAGCATGAGGGTCGAGGCTTACACAGCAAGAAGACTTTTCATTCTTCCGCTTTAATTCGGCACGCCTTGCTGCGGTTACGACATTCGCGGAGACTTGACTGAGTGCCTGCCAGTCCAGCGCCCAAACGCGAGCATACTTCCCCTTCTTGCCAGCGCTTCGAGCAGCGAAATATAACGCTACGAAAGGCGACAGCGTAAAGTCGAGAAGCCTTGTTGGGATACCGTAGTGCTGCATTAGGGCGAGCCATGCAAGTTCATCCTGCGCTGGCGTGGGAGGAGCAACATGCAGTTGTGCGCGGTACTTGAACTCCTCGGATGCCTTTGCCTCTAGTGCGGCCCAATCGATGCGAGCTTCGCTAGCGCAGCGCTCGATGCTTGGTTCCAGTTTGAACAATGAATTGGAGGTGCCTCTGAAGATCCAGGCGCTTTCGGTCAACTCGTCAGCGAAGTCAAACTCTAATCTCGGGGCTGGGAAGCCCGCAAGGTACTCGAAGAGTTCGGATATCGTCTCAACCCGCATGAGCTGCGGCCTGACGTGGGTCTCGCCCTTCGTGTTGCGCATACATTGCAAGTCTAGATCCGTTTGCCCGCCCGGGCTGAGTCCTCCAAGCCTGCAGCTCGCCGGCGCGATCGGCACGGCCGCACCTGGCTGAGTCCTCCAGGCCTGCAGCTCGCTGCCGCGATCGGCACGGCCGCACCTGGCTGAGTCCTCCAGGCCTGCAGCTCGCCGCCGCGATCGGCACGGCCGCACCTGGCTGAGTCCTCCACGGCCTGCAGCTCGCCGCCGCGATCGGCACGGCCGCCTGGCTGAGTCCTCCACGGCCTGCAGCTCGCCGCCGCGATCGGTGCGGCCGCCTGGCTGAGTCCTCCACGGCCTGCAGCTCGCCGCCGCGATCGGCACGGCCGCCTGGCTGAGTCCTCCACGGCCTGCAGCTCGCCGCCGCGATCGGTGCGGCCGCCTGGCTGAGTCCTCCACGGCCTGCAGCTCGCCGCCGCGATCGGTGCGGCCGCGCTGGCTGAGGTAGGGCGTGCCCGCTGCTACACTCTTGCTACACTCCGGCGCGAAACCCGTGCCAAGGGACACGTTTCGCTGAACTGCGCGAACGTAGAATCAACTACTTAGCGGAGGGTGCGGCTTGGAATCAGGCCATTACCGCATTCGAATCCCCTTAGCGCTACCATCCCTCCTTCTCCTTCCCCGCAATAATGATCCACCAGCCTCCTTTGCATTCCCTGGTCCAGGCGGTGTTAGGACTCCTGCTCTTCGGCGTGGTCATCTGGTTCGCTCGAACCACCTATCGAAATCCGGATCCGAACAACCCTCCCTGGAACGGAGGGTACATCCTGCCCCCGTTCCGCTGGACTGCCGCGCGCCTTAAGAGCTTCGCCGTGTTTTGGATCTTCGCCTCGGTACTTCTGATAACCGCCAATCTCTCCCGCTTAACCTTCCCGTTGTGGCGCCCACCCATCATCCTGTACCTTGCCGTGTGCGCGGTGATCACGTTTGTGCTGATACCTCGCCGGACCAAATCGTCAGAAAAATGAGCTCACCGCTCCGTGATCGACCTGATGAGGACACAAGACTCTCTGATGAGAAAGATCTGGTTTGGAGCTCGAAGGCGGACACAGAGGCAATTCCCGAGGTAGTTGAGTAGTGGCGAAAGAATCACAATCTCGTCGTGCCGTCCGCCACGCAGGCGGGCAAACAATGGCTCCTCGAATCGGGCTCTGCCAACTCAAAGCACGTGAGTCTCACAATTAAGTACTCGCCAGGCTGCCAGCAGTTAAACTGGTTCAACCACACTAAGCAGTCAACGAAACTGAATTGGTCGGCGGTGGGACCAAGTGGGTTCTTGCGCATTCCGACGAAACCGATCACCCATTCCAATCTCATGCCGATCAGTGTTCCGATCTGATGCCGATCACCATCGGAGCGAAGCGACGCTGGACTTCCTTTATCTTCAGCAAGCCGTTCTCTTCAGTCAAACGGCCATTTCTTCTGCCGGGGAGTGGGGTGCGTGGGCGAGGGGCGGCTTGAGCGCCCTTGCCCCGCCAGTCCTGTAGTCAGTTCCTGCTCCGGGCCGTCAGGCAGGCTCCGCCTCCGACGGCGGAGTTGCGGCCTTTCCCGTCTTCCTCCGTCGCATGCTCTCGCCCTTCAGTTCCAGCCGGTGAGCGTTGTGTACCAGCCGGTCGAGGATCGAGTCGGCGATCGTCGCGTCGCCGATCTGCGCATGCCAGCTCGCCACCGGCAGTTGGCTCGTCAGCAGCGTCGAATGCGTTTGGTAGCGAGCATCGCAGATCTCCAGGAAGTCCCGGCGTTCGGCGTCGCCCATCGGTGCCATGCAGAAGTCGTCGACAATCAGCACATCGACTCGCCCTATGATGTACAGCACCTTCGAATGACTGCCGTCAGCTCGCGCCATGGCGAGATCGCGAAACAGTTCGCTCGCTTTCAGGAATAGTGCCGAAAAGCCGTCGCGGCAGGCCTTCTGCGCGATGGCCCGAGCTAACCAGGTCTTGCCGATCCCGGTCGGGCCTATTAGAAAGAGGTGAAAGTGGTCCCGCACCCAGGCCGAGTCCTGTGTCAGCGACCTGACAATGGATCGCTCCAGCCCTCGTGGTGTGCGGTAGTCGATGTCCTCGACACAGGCATTGCCTTGCAGCCGGGCATTGCGAAGCCTGCGCTGCAAGGCGCGATCCTGGCGCCAGTCCCACTGACGGTCGATGAGCAGCCCCAGCCGCTCCTCGAAGCTCAGTTCATGGATGCCGGGCTGTTCGAGCTGTTGCTGGAAGGCTTCAGCGAGGCCGCGCAGGCGCATGGCGTGAAGCTTGTCGATGGTTTGCTGGGTCAGCATGACGGGCTGTCTCCTTCAGTCGATTCGTAATAATGAGGACCGCGGATGTTGGAATGATCAGGACAAGGCGGCGGCACGGGTGTGGGCTCGATGGGGCGGCGGTCGGAGTTGCTGGCAAGGATCGACCGGAAACCCCTTACGGTGTAGAGGCCATGCGCCAGAGCCCACTCAGCGGCTGACTCGGCGCGAGCGGCGCCATACTCCTCACTGAGGCGTACGATGCCGAGGCAGGATCGAAAACCCTGCTCCGGGTGGAGTTTCGAAGCCAGGATCTTTTCGACCAGAAGCGCCGCAAAGGGACCCGTCTTGGCCGCCCACTCGATCAGCCGCGAGGGCGTCCACTGCAAATGCCGTTGGTGGGCCTTCGGCCGGTGATCGTCCAGCGTCGTGGCACGGTTCGGACGGCGGCTGCGCAGGTGACTGGCGACACGGTTGCCGCGATGGAAGATCTCGATGGTGGAGGCGGTGGCGCGGATGTCCACCGGCTCATGCACCAGCCGGTAAGGGACGCTGTAGAAGTGCTGGTCGAAAACGACATGGTAGTCGATGTTCACTCGTGCCACAGCCCAGTCGCCGTACTGGTAGCGTTCCTTGGGTAGAGGCTTCAGCGCGGGCTTGTCGAGCTCTTCAAAGAGGCTTCGGCGCGAGCCCTCGCGCTTGCGGAAGGGCCTGTCGTTGAGGCGCTGCAGCAGTTCGGCGATGGCCTCATTCAACGCCCCGAGCGAGAAGAAGCGGCGTTTGCGCAGAGCGGCGGCGATCCAGCGCTGAGCGACTTGTACGCCCACTTCGACCTTGGCTTTGTCACGGGGTTTGCGGATCCTCGCCGGGATGACGGCGACGCCGTAGTGGGCGGCCATCTCCTCATAAGTGCGGTTGAGGTCGGGCTCGTAACGGCACGGCTTGAGTACGGCCGCCTTGAGATTATCGGGTACTACGATGCTGGGCACGGCACCGAAGAATTCAAAGGCGCGCAGGTGCGAGCCGACCCAGTCCGTGAATTCGCTACTCAGATTTGGCCCACTTTGATGCTCTAATTTGGCCCACCTGGATAGGCCGGAGTCCTGTTTGACAGGATGCCGGGATGGACAGGAGAGCCAAGGTGGAACTATTTGAGATGATCCGCCGGGAATATGCGGCGGGGGAGACGATTCTAGGCTTAGCCAACAAGCACCGGGTACACCGGCGCATCGTACGGCAGGCCCTGGCGAGCGCACTTCCGCCAGAGAGGAAGCAGACGCCCCGCGAGCAGCCCAAGCTGGCTCCGGTGCGGGACTTCATTGACCGCATCTTGAGCGATGGCGGGCAGGCGCCGCGCAAGCAGCGCCACACGGCGCATCGCATCTGGATGCGGCTCACACAGGAACTGCCCGAACACCCGATCGGCGAGGCCACGGTGCGGCAATACGTGCGCCTGCGCAAACAACAGATGGGCGTAGGGCGCGGCGAGGTATTTGTGCCGCAGTCCTACGAATGGGGTCAGGAGGCGCAGGTGGACTGGTATGAGGCTGAGGCCCACTTGGACGGAACGGCGAGGAAGCTCTATTTCTTCAGCCTGCGCAGTATGGCCAGTGGTGGAGGGTTTCATCGCGCCTACACCAGCGCCACGCAACAAGCGTTTCTCGAAGGCCATGAGCATGCTTTTCACTATTTTTGCGGGGTCTTCGCCACGCTGCGCTACGACAACCTCGCATCGGCGGTGAAGAAGATTCTGCGCGGCCGGCAGCGCGAGGAGACCGAGCGCATTATCGCCTTTCGCTCTCACTGGGGTTTCCTCAGCGAGTACTGCACACCGGGACGCGGCAATGAGAAAGGCGGTGTGGAGGAAGGCCTCGGCTGGTACCGGCGCAATTGGCTGGTGCCGGTGCCGGAGGCGGGCGACCTGGCCAAGCTCAACGATCTTCTGCTGGCGCGCTGCATCGAGATGCAGGCCCACACCATTGAGGGCAGGTCCATGACCATCGGCGAGGCGATGCGGGCTGAGCAACCGCACCTGCAACCATTGGCCGAGGAGGGCTTCCAGTTGGAAGAGACGCTGTTTCCCGTGGTCGATGGCAAAGGACGGGTGAGAGTGAAGACGAACTGGTACTCGGCGCCGTTGCAGCCGGGCACGCGGGCGATGGTGAGCCTGTGGCCAACCGAGGTGTTGATCGCGGGTCAGGGTCGGACCGTGGCGCGTCACGAGCGGTGTTACGGGCGCGGCCATGAGGTGCTGAACCTGGAGCACTATCTGGACGTGCTGGAGAAAAAGCCCGGCGCCATGGCCGGTTCGACGCCGCTGAAGCAGTGGCGCCAGGCGGGCCGCTGGCCGGAGTGTCTCGATCGCCTTTGGCGGAGGCTGGACGAGCGGCACGGCAAAAGCGGCGGTACGAGAGAGATGATTACGCTCGTGCGGGTAGGCCTTCACGAGGGCTGGCCGCGAATGATCGCGGCAGTGGAAGAGGCTCTGAAGCTGGGCACCAGCGATGCAGCCACAGTGCTGTACATCATGCGAGTGCCCGATGCGGAAGAGCGCCGCCGCTACGCACTGGCCTTGGAAGAAGAACTGGCGCAATTCGAGCGGCCCCTGCCAAAGATGGACGAATACGACCTGCTGCTGGGTGGTTCGGAGGTGCTGCAATGAAGCCGGCGGCACAGAGCGAGGCGCTGGAGCAGGCCAGCGTGAAGCAGTACTGCAAGGCGGTGCGAGTGCCGGTGATTGGCGCCAACTTCATTGGACTATCCGAGCAGGCGGTCCGCGAGAAACAGAGCCACATCCGGTATCTGGAGGCGTTGCTGGCGATGGAGAGCGAAGAGCGCGACCGGCACGCGATAGAGAACCGATTGCGGGAGGCTCAACTGCCGAGGCTGAAGACGCTGGAGGAGTTCGATTTCGCACAGGCCCCGCAGGTGCCGGTGGCCAGCATCCGGGCACTCGCTGAGGGCGGCTACATCGAGCGTAGCGAACCGGTGGTTCTGATCGGTGAATGCGGGACGGGCAAGAGCCACTTGGCAACGGGACTGTGCGTGGCGGCCTGCCGGCAGAAACGGCGCGTCCGATTCACGACGGCGGCAGCGCTGGTGACTGAGTTGGTGGAGGCGAAACAGAACAACCAGGTGCGTCGGGTAGTGGCGCGGTGGATGAAGTACGACCTGATCGCGCTGGACGAAGTTGGCTACGTACCAGTGGCGGAGATGGGGGCGGAATTTCTCTTCCAGGTGATTGCGGACCGGGCAGAGCGGGCAGCACTGATAGTGACAACGAACCTGCCGTTTTCGGAGTGGACGACGGTGTTTCCGAATCCGCGCTTGTGCAAGGCGCTACTGGACAGGATCACGGATCGGGCGCACATCATCGAGACGGGCACGGAGTCGTTTCGATTCCGGCGAACGGTGGAGGGGCGAAAGAAACGCTGAGGGGGGGAATGGGCGCCGGGGCGCACGGTTTTGCTGTCCCGTCGTCCGTTCCGCCTACGGCTCCACTCCCGCCGGGACGGCAAAACCGGAAGGGCAGGAGATGGGGCAAACTAGAGGAACCAGGTGGGCCAAATTAGAGCATCGAAGTGGGCCAGGCCGGGCTAGCGAAATCAGTCCGGCAGGCTTTGCGAGGCGGTGGCCTCGACAAAGGTGTAGCTGGAGGCGCCGAGCACGGCGACGAAGAGAGCCGCCTGGGTAACGGCTCCGGTGACGCGGTCGTGGATCGGAATCGTGGAGCCGGCGTAGTCGACGAAGAGCTTCTCGCCGGCTCGGTGATCCTGACGCAGGACTAGGTCCCGGCGCCTGGCCCAGCGGCGATAGAGGTCACAAAAACGGCTATACGAATAGCCGCCGGGCTGCGATTCGCGGTACTCCTCCCAGAGCAATTGCAGGGTGACGTTCTTGTTGGCCTGCAACTCACGCTGGATGGAAGCGAAGTCGGGTTCCGCAGTCCGGCGCCACTGACGAGGTGTGGGCTGTGGGACTCCAAGCGCGGCCAGGAGTTGCTCGTCCGGCCAGCCGGAGATGTCCTCGTAGCGGAGGCCGGCGGCCCTGGCCCGTGTGAGATAGTCCGAGACGGTGGCTTGCCCGAGAGCGCAACTGGCAGCGATCTGACGCTGACTGAGCCCTTGGTCTGCCAACCGTAGGACGGTTTTCAACTTATTCATAGACAACCTCTTCTGCGGCAACCGAACCTCCTGAAGGAGGATTGGCAAACCGCGGGTTCGATTGTCCAGCGCCGTCCGTTCCGGCGAGCCCTAGCCGGTCCGAGCCTAGCCGAAGGTGATCGGCATCAGTTCGGAACGGCGATCGGCATCACCTCGGAATGGTGATCGGCATAAGTTCGGAATCGTGATCGGTTTGAGATCGGAACGCTGATCGGCATCGCTCGGAATCCGCAGGTTCTTGCGGTCGGGGTCGGAATGGCTGGCGCGGCGCCGGCAAAACGACCGCAAAGTGACGGCAAACTGCGCTATGGAATTAGTTGCCATAGTCAACTATATTCCTTGCTTCGGTCAAGTATCTCAAGTTGAGGGGCGAGGGCGGCGCCAGTTGGGCGGAGAGGCCGAGAAGTGGGCAGCAAAAGCGAAAAGCCCCGGGGTTGAATCCGGGGCTTTCGTTTTAATTCGGGCAACGTCCTACTCTCCCACGCACTTGCGCACGCAGTACCATCGGGGCTGAGAGGCTTAACTTCCGTGTTCGGGATGGGAACGGGTGGGTCCCTCTCGCTATGGTCACCCAAAACTCGTTTGAGCTTGGTTCTTCATTGAATATTGACGGGGTCCACTATGTTGCCATAAGAGCGGGAGCTCTGTGCAAAGAGTAAATTTTATGGTCAAGCCGAACGGGCTATTAGTACCGGTAAGCTAAACACATTGCTGTGCTTACACACCCGGCCTATCAACGTGATCGTCTATCACGGCCCTTCTTAGCTTTCGCTTGGGAGATCTCATCTTGAGGAAGGTTTCGCGCTTATATGCATTCAGCGCTTATCCTGACCGAAGTTCGCTACCCAGCCGTGCCACTGGCGTGACAACTGGAACACAAGAGCTTCGTCCACCCCGGTCCTCTCGTACTAAGGGCAGGCCCTCTCAAATCTCCTACGCCCACCACAGATAGGGACCGAACTGTCTCGCGACGTTCTGAACCCAGCTCACGTACCGCTTTAATAGGCGAACAGCCTAACCCTTGGGAGCTTCTACACCCCCAGGATGCGATGAGCCGACATCGAGGTGCCAAACCGGAGCGTCGATGTGAACTCTTGACTCCGATCAGCCTGTTATCCCCGGCGTACCTTTTATCCGTTGAGCGATGACCCTTCCATACAGAATCACCGGATCACTATGTCCTGGTTTCCCACCTGCTTGACTTGTTGGTCTCGCAGTTAACCTGGTTTATGCCATTGCACTCAAAGGAGGATTTCCAAACCTCCTGAACCAAGCTTCGAGCGCCTCCGTTACAATTTAGGAGGCGACCGCCCCAGTCAAACTACCCGCCTACCAATGTCCCTGCTCCAGATGATGGAGCTAGGTTAGAATCACAGAACGATCAGGGTGGTATCTCAATGGTGGCTCCTTCGAACCCAAGAGTCCGAATTCAAAGCCTCCCACCTATGCTGCGCAGACCGACCCATAATTCATTGATAGGGTGCAGTAAAGGTGCACGGGGTCTTTCCGTCTAGTGGCGGGCATCCGGCGTCTTCACCGGAACCACAAGTTCGCCGGGCAGGTTGTCACGACAGTCGCAGGATCGTTACGCCATTCGTGCAGGTCGGAACTTACCCGACAAGGAATTTCGCTACCTTAGGACCGTTATAGTTACGGCCGCCGTTCACCGGGGCTTCAATTCGAAGCTTCGCCTTGCGGCTAACCTCTCCTTTTAACCTTCCGGCACCGGGCAGGCGTCAGCCCCTATACGTCGTTTTTATGACTTTGCAGAGACCTGTGTTTTTGTTAAACAGTCGCCCTGCGCTATTCTCTGCGGCCCACGTCTTAGGTGGGCACCCCTTCTCCCGAAGTTACGGGGTCAATGTGCCTAGTTCCTTAACAACCTATCACCCGAGCGCCTTAGAATACTCATCTCGACCACCTGTGTCGGTTTGTGGTACGGACTCCCTTGGCTCTTAGCGGCTTTTCCTGGCAGACGAACCGGCGGATTTGCCTCTCCGGTCCTCGTATCCCCCACAGCAGGAAACCATTGCCCACTGCAAGCTCTACGCTGCGTCCCCGCATCGATATCTCCTTAGGAGGTCACGGAATATTAACCGTGTGTCCATCGGCTACGCCTTTCGGCCTCACCTTAGGCTCCGACTAACCCTGAGCGGATTAACCTTTCTCAGGAAACCTTAGTCTTACGGCGACCAGGGTTCTCACCTGGTTTATCGCTACTTATGCTGGCAGAGTCACTTCCTTCCGCTCCAGTGGTCCTTCCGGTCCACCTTCACTGCTGAAAGGAACGCTCTCCTACCGCCACTATCGCTAGTGACCCGCAACTTCGGTAGTATGCTTGAGCCCCGTTGGATTGTCGGTACCGGGCGGCTCGACCAGTGAGCTATTACGCTTTCTTTAAAGGATGGCTGCTTCTAAGCCAACCTCCTGGCTGTCATAGCCTCCCGACTTCCTTTCCCACTTAGCATACATTTGGGGACCTTAGTTGGCGGTCTGGGCTCTTTCCCTTTTGACAACGAAGCTTAGCCCCCGCTGTCTGACTCCTGCGCATTCGTGCCCGGCATTCGAAGTTTGGTTGGATTCGGTAACCTGGGAAGGCCCCTAGTCCATTCAGATCTCTACCACCAGGACGGTCCACGCAAGGCTAGCCCTAAAGCTATTTCGGAGAGAACGAGCTATCACGGAATTTGATTAGCCTTTCACCCCTACCCTCAATTCATCCGAGCTGTTTTCAACCAACACCGGTTCAGGCCTCCATCAGCTGTTACACTGACTTCACCTTGATCAAGGGTAGATCATCCCGCTTCGCGTCTTTTCCCAGCGACTAAAACGCCCAGTTAGGACTCGCTTTCGCTACGGCTCGCTTTCGCTTAACCTTGCCACTGAAAAAAACTAGCCAGCTCATTATTCAATAGGCACGAGGTCAGGCATACCTTGCGGCATAGCCCTCCCACTGCTTGTAAGCATGCGGTTTCAGTTACTATTTCACTCCCCTCGCAGGGGTGCTTTTCACCTTTCCCTCACGGTACTAGTTCACTATCGGTCACAATCGAGTATTTAGCCTTACCGGATGGTCCCGGTAGATTCCAGCAGGGTTTCTCGTGTCCCGCTGTACTCAGGAGCCACTTGAAGAGGATTGCATTTTCACCTACAGGGCTATCACCTTGTATCGCCGGCCTTTCCAGACCGTTCGGTTAACACTTTCCTATCTCCGTTTGCTACTCTCTCAATCTCCAGTAGCATCCTTTCGAACACTCTAGCTATCGAGAGAGTAATTGTGGTCCTACAACCCCGAGCTCTCCTTTCGAATCGCTCGGTTTGGGCTGTTCCGAATTCGCTCGCCACTACTATCGGAATCTCTGTTGATTTCTCTTCCTCCGGGTACTGAGATGGTTCACTTCCCCGGGTTCGCTTCGTACGCCTATGTAT